>CAZWZB010000028.1:0-41785 GCA_964638835.1 uncultured Eubacteriales bacterium
ATTTAGATGGTAATAAAGTAAATAAAGGAAGTATTAATTGCAAAAAACTTAAATTGTTAGAAAAAAGAAAAAGTATGTTAACAGAAAGGAGAAAGGCTCTCCTCTCATGACTAAATTCACAAGTCTCCGAGCCACTAAATATCCATGAAAAAAAAATTCAAATATAACTTTATTTTTTATCGTTCACGAATATATTTAAGTATAATGTTTATATTTTCAATATTAATAACATTTTACAATTTAGAATTTGGTATATTTATAATATCAATTATTTTACTTTTAAGTGTGTTAGAAATTGGTGAAAGTAATGACTCAAAAAAGGCAGTATCTGAATATGTAAAAGAAATATTTTTAAACGAAAATATAGATATTAAAAGTGTTTATGATTATTTTCCTTTACCTTTTGTAATTCTAAATTCTCATAAAAACATAGAAAGATATAATGCACAGTTTGAACAACTCTTTTTAGATATGACCTTATTAGATAAACATATATCTGATATAATAATTGATATCAATATTAATGATGATATTTTTAATACTATAATCAATGAACAATATTATAAAATATATGTAAAAAAAGTACCAATACAAACAAATGAACAAGAAATTGACTTTAAATATATATTATATCTATTAAATAATACAGAAAATGTTTTACTTAATTCACTAATAAAAAAAGAAAAAACTATAATTTCACTTGTATTTATTGATAATTATGAAGAGGTGCTTTCAGACACAGAAGAAGCTAAAAGACCTCTTTTAATTGCTTTTATAAATAGAACACTTAATGATTTTGCATCTTCTGTAGGTGGTATTATAAAAAGTTTTGAAAAAGATAAATATATAATGATTTTCTCATATGAAGAGTTTGAAAAAGTGCAATCAAGTCGTTTTGAAATATTAGAGCAAATAAAAGGAATAAATATGGGGAATAAAATGCCTGTTACAATTAGTATGGGAATTGGTTTGTCAGGTGATAATTTATTACAATCAATGGAATATGCACGTATGGCTATAGATTTAGCACTTGGTAGAGGAGGAGACCAAGTAATAATTAAGAATGTAGATAAATATACTTTTTATGGTGGTAATTCTAAAGAAATAGAAAAAACAATCAAAGTTAGAGCAAGAGTTAAAGCATATGCACTTAAAGAATTGATACAAGAGTCAGAACGTGTTATAATAATGGGACATAGAAATCCTGATATAGATTGTTTAGGTGCTGCTATAGGTGTATTTAAAATATGCCAGTCCACGGGTAAAAGTGCAAATATAATAATAAATGAAATAAGTACAAATATTAAGGAATTATATAAAAGACTTATCGAATTGGATGAATATAAAACTTCAGTATTTATAAACAATCAAATAGCAGATGAAATTGTTGATGATAAAACTTTAATTGTTATAGTAGATGTTCATAAAACAAATTATGTTGAATATCCTCCTATTTTAAGTAAAAGTAAAAAAATTGTTATATTTGACCATCATAGAAAAAGCACAGAATATATTCAAAACCCTGTATTAAGTTATATAGAACCTTATGCATCTTCTACCAGTGAGCTTATAACTGAAATATTACAATATATTAATGAAAAAATAAATTTAAAGCCACAAGAAGCAGATGCTCTTTTAGGTGGTATCACAGTTGATACTAAAAATTTTTCTGTAAAAACTGGTGCTAGAACATTTGAAGCTGCAGCTTTTTTAAAAAGACATGGTGCTGATAGTATAAGAGTTCATACTCTTTTCCAAAATGACATGGTCTCATATATAGCAAGAGTAACAACGGTAAAAGAAGCTGAAATATTTAAAGATAACATAGCTATAGCTATTTGTCCTTCTGATATAGAAAACCCTTCTTTAATTTCAGCTCAAGCAGCAGATGAATTACTTAATATATCTGGAGTTGATGCATCATTCGTACTATGTCAAAGAGGCAATGGAGTTAGTATAAGTGCTCGTTCACTAGGCACTATAAATGTTCAAGTTATAATGGAACAATTGGGGGGTGGTGGGCATCAAACAGCATCAGGAGCACAAATAAATAATATAGATATTAATAAAACCAAAGAAAAAATAAAAACAACAATACTAAATTATTTTAAGGAGGCATAATAATGCAAGTTATACTTACTCAAGATGTAAAAAATGTAGGTAAAAAAGGACAATTAGTAGAAATTAGTGATGGATATGGTACAAATTTTCTTTTACCAAAAAAACTCGCTATACTAGCTACGAAATCAAATATAAATGAACTAAAATTAAAAGAAAAGTCAGAAGAACATAAAAAAGAGTTAGAATTTAAAGCAGCTCAAGAATTAGGAGAACAAATTAAACAAACTACTTTAAAAATACCTGTTAAAATAGGTGATAATGGTAAATTGTTTGGCTCAGTAACTAATAAAGAAATTTCTATAGAATTTGAAAAACAATATAATCTAAAAATAGATAAAAAGAAAATAGTATTAAAAGATACTATAAAAAATATAGGTACTCATTCAATAACAGTGAAGATTCATCCTAAAGTATCAGTAGATGTAAATGTACAAATATTAGAAGTATAATTTTAAAAATTATAATTTAATAAAACTTTATTTAAGGAATGAATATTAAAATGGATGAAGTTTTAAATGGAAATTCATATATAACACGTATACCACCTCATGATATAGAAGCAGAACAATCTGTATTAGGTTCTATGATTATAGATAAAGATGCCATAATATGTGCTACAGAAATACTTAAGAAAGAAGATTTTTATAGACTTGATCACCAAATAATATATAATAGCATAGTTGAATTATTTTCAAAAGGTGACCCTGTAGATTTAATTACACTTAAAAGTAAACTCGATGAAAAAGGTTTTACACAGCAAGTTGGTGGAATAAGATATATTTCTGAACTAGCAAATAGTGTTCCAACTTCAGCACATATACACAAGTATACTAAAATAGTAGAAGAAAAATCTCTATTACGTAAATTAATTAAAACTTCTCAACAAATATCTGCTTTAAGTTTTGAAGGAAATGAAACGATAGAATTTATTATAGATTTTGCAGAGAAAAGTATTTTTGATATAATGCAAAATCGACACACAGAAGAATTTTCTCATATTAAAGATATTCTTCCTAAAACATTTGAAAAAATTGAAGAATTATACAATAACAAAGGAAAAACAACAGGAGTTCCTACAGGTTTTGTGGATTTAGATTTAAAAATGGCAGGATTACAACCATCTGACCTTATACTTATTGCTGCTAGACCATCTATGGGTAAAACAGCCTTTGCACTTAATATTGTTCAAAATGCTGCTGTGAAGAATAATATAAAAACAGCTATATTTAGTCTTGAAATGTCAAAAGAACAACTTGTAAATCGCATGCTTTCAGCACAAACTCATATTGATTCACAAAAGCTAAGAACAGGCGAATTAGAAGACAATGATTGGTTAAATATAGCTAAAGCTATGGCACCATTATCTTCAGCACCTATTTATATAGATGATACCCCGGGGATATCTGTAAATGAAATACGTGCTAAATGTAGAAGACTTAAATTAGAAAAAGGACTTGAACTTATAGTTATTGACTATTTACAGCTTATGAGCGGGAATAATTCTAAAGGTGAAAATAGACAACAAGAAATTTCTGAGATATCACGCTCATTAAAAGCACTTGCTAGAGAAATGAAAGCTCCTGTAATAGCATTATCACAATTAAGCCGTGCATGTGAAACAAGGTCAGACCATAGACCAATGCTTTCTGATTTAAGAGAGTCCGGAGCAATAGAACAAGATGCTGATGTAGTAGCATTTTTATATAGAGATGAATATTACAATCCTGACACTGAAAAAAAAGGAATAGCAGAAGTAATTATAGCAAAACAAAGAAATGGACCTACAGGAACTGTTGACTTAACATGGTTAGGTAAATATACAAAATTTGCTAATGCACAACAATAATAAATTTATATATAAATTGTATATACTAAATATAATATAAATTTAACTAAGTTAAATAATTTAATTTTTACATTAAATATAACTCCTTAAATACTAATTAAGGAGTTATATTTTAAAAGTTGCTTAATAAAACTAAATATATATTCAGATTATTGTTAATATTATACAATTAAATAATTTATTTTTTATAACTAAATAATGTTTATCTTATTGTATAACTATGGTATAATAACCATAAGTATTTACACTTAGTAAGGTTGAAAATAAAATATGTAAACTTTATAAAATTTTTGACTTTACATCTTCATTAATATATGATTATTTTAATCTTAAAAGATGGAGCTTTATTAAAGTAATATAAAAGTAAAACTTAAAATAACTTGTTTTAAGTTTTACTTCAATAATTTTTAAGGAGGAATTTTGACATGGATTTTGCACTAAATTCTAATTTTAATAACATGAAAAAACGTTGGGATATTTCTATTGAAGGAGAAGTGGATATATATAATTCTACTAAATTAAAAGATACTCTTTCAGAATTAATACAAAAAACTCCTGCTAATATTTTTGTATCTTGTGATAAACTTGAATACATTGATAGTACTGGATTAGGAGCACTTGTATCAATACTAAAAAAGGTTAAACAATATAATGGTGATATTCATTTATCAAAATTAAAGCCAAATGTTGCAAAAGTATTTAAAATAACAGATTTAAATAAAGTATTTATAATAGAAGGTGATGGGAATGAGTAATTCTAATAATATTCCTATAGGGGAGGATTGTATTGAACTTGGTTTACCTATAAATCCTGCGTATGTTTCTGCTGCTAGATTAACAGCATCTTCCATAGCAAATCGTATGGGATTTAATATTGAAGAAATAGAGGATATTAAAGCCGCTGTTTCAGAAGCATGCACATATCTTATTAAAAGAAATTTACATTCTAATTCAAAAATGTTTCAAATACAATTTAGACTTATAGATAACACATTAGAAATAAATTTAACTTCTGAAAAACCATCAGAAAGTGAAAACATTTATGATGATGATACACTTGGTATAATGATGATTGAAGCACTAATGGACAAGATATTTGTTTCAGATAATAATTCATTACAAACGAAAATATCTATGGCAAAAAATTTACATTAATCTAATTCTATTAACTATATATAAATAGTTATGTATTGAGAATGTATTTAATATCTTGACATATTGGGGGATTTTAAATAGAGAGATAATTTTATCTCTCTTATTAAAATTTATGATTTTTATTCATATGAATCAAATGGTAATCATAGTTATATAGAGGTGATATCAATGGAAAATTCAAAATTTACCAAAACGTTTACAAGTGAAGTTTATACTGTAGGAAGTGTTATACAAGAGCTTATGGGGTTTTTATCAAAAAAGCTACCTTCTATATCGTTAGAAGATCATTATGATCTTAAACTTATCTATAGTGAACTTTTATTTAATGCTGTAATTCATGGTAATAATAAAGACTGTAATAAACAAGTAACACTTTCCGTAGAAATTTTACCTTCTAATGTTGTCTTCTCAAGTATACAAGATGAAGGACAGGGTTTTGATTATAAGAATTTGCTTAATGAATGTTCATCCGTTACAACTGATTATAATATCTTTAACGAAAGTGGTAGAGGTATAAAATTAGTATCTTGTTTAACTGATAAACTCTTATTCAATTCAAGAGGTAATCAAATAAAATTTTACAAAAGGGTGAAGGCATAATGGATAAAATATTGGTAGTTGATGATATGGAACAAAACATCGATTTAATAAGCCGATACCTTACAAAGGGTGGTTATGATGTAATATCTGCAACTAATGGTCCAGCTGCAATAAGAAAAGCTAGAATATTTAAACCCGACTTAATATTACTTGACCTTTTAATGCCTCAAATGACAGGCTTTGAGGTGTGCAAAATACTAAAAAATGATAATGATACAAAATACATATCTATATTGATTATTTCAGCTTTAGATTCAAACGATACTCGTACACGTTCGCTTGAAGTTGGAGCTGATGATTTTATATCAAAATCATTTGATAAAACATTATTAATGTCAAAAGTTAAATCATTACTTAGGATTAAACATTTAAGTGACCAACTAAAACAACAATTTTCAGAATTACAGGAAAAAAATGATATATTAAACTTTCAATTAAATATGGCTATGCAAGTTCAACGTTCTCTTATCGAACAAAATAATTTTATATTTAACAATGTTAACTTTATAAGTAAATATTTGCCTGCATTGGATATTGGTGGTGATATGTATGATATGGTTAAAATTGATAATTCTAATATTGCGGTAATTATTGGAGACGTTTCTGGCCACGGAATATCAGCAGCATTATTAACAGCTATGTTAAAGATGATGTTTAGAAATATTATTTCTATTACTCACATTCCATCCGAAGTTTTAAACAAAATGAATACAGAATTCTGCAATATATTTACAAATAAAATTATTGATGTTTATTCTTGTGTTTTCTATGCACTTATTGATACTACAAGTAAAAAGATTTTATGTTCAAATGCGGGGCATACTTTACCAATATTTGTTTCAGCTAAAAATGATTTAGCATATGAAATAGATATTCATGGATTACCAATAGGAATGATGGAAAATACTAATTATAATACTAAAACCATCTCTTTTACAAATGGAGATATTATTTTTTTTCATACAGATGGATTAGGAGATTCATTATATAAAGATACTAATGAAGAATTTGTTAGTAAATTAAAGGATTTATTGGTTTCAGTAAAAAGTATGCCAATAGAACAAATAGTTAATGATGTTTTAGAACAATTTAGAGATAGTGAAAATGCTCAAAATTATGAAAGTGACGATATAAGTATAATCGTGTGTAAAGTATAAAAGATAATTTTAAGGGAGAAAAATCATGTCTATGAAATGTTTGAATTGTGGTTATGTGATGAAAACAGAACAAGAAAAGAAACTACAGCAACTACTACTCATGTACTTGGAGGAATTTTTAGTAGTCAAACAAAGCAAAGTCTATTAGGCACAGTAGCTAATCACGAAATTGGAAAATCAAAAGGCTTGAAATATCCTGAATGTGAAAAAACCTAAAAATGAAAAAATATTTAAAATCAAATTATTATATAATTAAATAGTTTTTAATTTAGTAAAAACTTGCTAATAAAAAAGATGTAAATTGATTACAATAAATTTATATCTTTTTTTTATTTATACTAAATTTCAAGAGTGTTGAGTAAAGAATAATAATGTTATAAATAAAGGTATAAATTATTATAAAATATTAGAGATAACCTTCTTTAAATCATTCTATAATAAGCACTTTCATTTTTTCTAATTATTTTTGGATAATAATTCTTTACTTTTATTTTTATCAAGTTGACCTAAACAGTTGAAATGTGAGCTATTTACCTTAATTTAAAAATATTAAATTATTCAATTATTTGAATATTATATAAAATGGAATGTTCATACATAGAATGTACTAAATTTTTTGTATCACTTGAATTAAATTATCTTTTAGTCTATACTAAGAATAAAACTAAATTTCTAATGGAAGGATGATTATATGAGTTATTTGGGTATAGACCTTGGAACTACTAACTCAGTAGCAATTATATATAATGATAAAACAGATAATACCGAAATAGTAAAAGTAGATGGGGTAGATGAAATACTTCCTTCGGTTGTAAGTTATACAGATGATGAAATAATAGTCGGGAGTGAAGCTAAATCAGGAGCAATTATATATCCTGAAAATACTGTTATATCTATAAAGAGATTTATGGGAAGTAGTGATAAGATAAATGTTGGGAGTACACAAAAACTTCCTGAAGAAATAAGTGCAGAAATATTAAAAAAATTAAAGTTTTCTGCAGAAGCACAATCAGGAGAAAAGTTTTCAGAAGTAGTTATAACTCACCCTGCTTATTTTAATGATAGACAAATATTTGCAACAAAAAAAGCGGGTGAGTTGGCAGGATTTAAAAATGTGTATTTATTATCAGAGCCTTTAGCCGCTGCTATAGAGTATGGATATAGACAAGGTTATGCACAAACACTTTTAGTATATGATTTGGGTGGAGGAACTTTTGATGCTTGTGTTTTAAAAGTATCAAAAGATAGTAATGGACAAGAAATATTTCAAGAATTATCAGATGTAGGAGATATGAATCTTGGTGGTGATGATTTTGATTTTGAACTTATATTATGGTTTAAAGAAAAATTCATGGAGCAAACAGGAATAGATATAGAAACTCTTGAAACATCAGAACAAAAAAGAGTATTACAAAAACTTAAATCTGAAGCGGAACAAACTAAGAAAAAACTTTCTGGAACAAATAAAGCAGTAGTGAGAATACATCCACTTTTAATAAAAGATGGTATACCAAAAAATCTTTCATTAGAGATTACACGTGAAGATTTTGAAGCTATGATAAGAAAATATGTTGATAGAAGTAGAGATATTATAGCTGAGGCTTTAAAAAGAGCAAATAGAGAAGCAGATGAAATATCAAAAGTAATTTTAGTAGGAGGTTCCACGCTTATACCAATGGTTAAAAGAATGGTTGCAGGTTATATAAAAGAACCTTACAGAGCAACTGACCCTGCTAAAAGTGTTGCTATGGGAGCATCAATTTATAATTATCTTATACACTTACCTAATAGCGGTGTTAAAGTTGGACAAATAACTCGCATGATTTTTGGTACAGAAGCTGTTATTGATATAAATACTATGGAAAAACGTATGATACCAATTGTTCCTATGGGCAGTCCTATTCCTTGTAAAATAACAGATAGTAATTTTGCAAGTATGGCAAATAATGTTCAAGTTGATGTATATCAGTGGGAGCAGAATAATGAAGACCATAAAAAATATGTTGGTAGTGTTATTATGGAAGGGCTTAGAGGAGCTACGCAACTTGAAATAACTTATGCAATTGACGAAAATAACTTATTTGAAGTTTTAGTAAAAGATATGGCAACAGGAAACATTGAAAAAGCTACATTTGATAGAACAAAAGAATTACCATTACCAGTAAAATCTGTAAGTAAAGGAATTCAAAAAACTAATATAGTATTTATAATAGATACTACTGGTAGTATGGATACTTATATAAACGGTGTAAAAGATAGAGCTATAGAATTTTCTAACATATTAAGTTCAAAAGGTACAGGTTATCAACTTGGACTTATTGGATTTGGAGATTTAGGGGAAAAAGAAAATCCAAGTATATATAATTTTACAGATGATATATCAAAATTTCAACGACAAGTTAAAAATATTCCTAGAACATATGGTGGTGATATACCAGAATCTTCTCTTGAAGCAGTAGAAACTGGGGTTGAGTTAGTTAGAAGTTCAAAGTTAGAATTAGGAACTAAAACTATATTTATATTAATAACTGATGCTCCTCCTCATGTTCCTACAATTACCGGTAAAAGTGTAAATGATATAAGTAATTTACTACAAGCAAATAATATAACAACTTATGTTGTAGCAAGAAAAGATAAAGCTAGTATTGATGCTTATGACCCTCTTACAAAACCAAATGGTAAATATTACGATTTGAAAGACAAATTCTACGATATACTTGATAATATAGCTGTAAGTATAGCAGAGCTTGTAAGGTTATAAAAAAACTCCTTAAACTTAAAAAAGTTTAAGGAGTTTTTTTAAGTTTTCCTATTAATTTCATTTCTTCTTCCAAAAACCTACACTCTTTTCTTGACTCTTGTGTTTTGCTTCTTCACGTTGACAGATTGGTATACAAATATCCATTTATCTATTTGCTTTTTTCCATTAAAATAGTATCCATGGTCTCTATAATCATAGTATTCAAAATCTTTACGAGTTTCGTCATATTCAAACTCAGAATTAGGCAACCATTCTGTCAAGAAAATATAGCATAAAGTCCTTTAATTTAAAAGCTAACCATATCTGGTAGTATATTTTTTATATTATCAGGAGCATAACACCTCGATCAGCAAAATAAATAAATTCACCAGTACTAGCATCAACATCATAACACATTTCTATTTCACAGTATTTTGAATTTGGGAATAATTCATCAGTATTATTAAGTAGAACATCAATTTCAGATATCGAATTAAAATCAAAAGCAGGGATATCTGCAGTACATTTCACATTTAATAATTTTTGTCAATTTGTTCTTCCAGCTACTATAAATGGTGTCATTTCAATAATATAAAGGTTCATATTCATTCCTCCATATTTTAATTTTATACTTTCTATTGTTCACCTCTTGAGTAGTTTTGTTGTTGTATGCAATTGATGTAATGATGATGGATATTTAAAGTGTTTTTTAAAAATTTTAGTAAATACAACATGTGTTTGGAACCCATAATTTATTGCAACATCTATGATTCTGTTCCCTTGTGATAAATCATATATTGCATACTCAAGCGTACGTCGTGTTACATAGTTCATAACTGATGTCTCAGTTAATGCCATGAATATACAGCAGAAGTGATACATAGAATATTTCACTTCATGTGCCAACTCATTTACTTTGATGTTTTCTTTGATTCTACTATCGATAATGTCCAGAACAGATTGAATCATTACTTCATATTCCATGATATCACTCCTCTGTTGCTTGCTAATTTTATTTTAGCATAAATAAATTAATGTTGTTTTTCCTATTTTACTATATTAAAATAGAATGTTCATATATTCTAAATAAAATGATAAATTATATAAACAAGTTATCATTTTAATAATATATTTAAAAATTAAATATATTATTTTATATTAATATATTATATTATTAGTAGAAATAATAAAAATCTTGCATATTATAGTAATTGAAATAGAATGAAGTTGCTAAAGAAAATTAATAAATATTACAAAAAAGGCATTTGAAACAATAATTCTTAGATAGTTATACATTATATTGTTCCTATAAGTAAAAAAATCTAACTTTTATAAAAAAATAAGAAATATATTAAAATAATTATCTAAACTTTGTAACATGTTTTTGAACTTAGACATACAATATATTATAACTAAAGAAAAAATTAAAAATTAATTATAAAATAAATGAAAGGAGGTGCAATATGGCTAGAAACGACTACGAAAATAAATATTTTGAAGAAGACGATGATGACAGAGAATATATTCAATATTCTCGTGATAGTCGTGAATATGGTCGCGATAATCGTGACTATGAGCGCGAATATGATAGAGATCGTGAACATTGTAATTGTAAAAATTATTGTAAAGAAAAAGTTAGATGTTATTGCAAAAATAGAGAAGTACTTTTAAATTCTAATACTGGTTCTGCTGGTCCATTACCAGTTACAACGATTCCTCTTACTAACCCAATTCCAATTGTTTCAACATCAGTTGACAATGACTTAGGTGATGCAGATACATTATTAACATTTACTAGCATTATAACATTACCATTAGGTGCTGTTGTTAGTTTAAATTTCCAACTTCTTAGAAGTTATAATGGCGGAACTCCTGTTCCTATTGGTTCATCTTATAATTTTTCAAGAACAGCAGCATTACTTGAAAGTGATTCATTTACATTCCAATATTTCGACTCTGATGTTGAAAAAGGGTTCTATACCTATTCAGTTGAGTTAGCTCCTTCTTCTTCAATAACTGTAGCAGCAGGTGTTACTATAACAAGTGCTACATTAACTGCTTTAACAGTAAAAGAAGACTAATTATTATACTAATATAAGTATAAGCTAAATTTAGTAGTTACAGAATTTATATTCTGTAACTACTATTTTTTTGTAAAATAAAAATTTCAAGCTATACTTGAGGTATACATCTGCTTGTAAGTATTATGATTAAAACAGTATTTCTGGTTTTGTAATAAAAACTAGTAAGTAAGTTTAATTATAAAATGTCTTAAACTTATGATTTTAAATTTTTTTTCTTATATATTTTTGATTTTAATAATTAGCTTTTATATATTCAACTGCTTTTTTGATATCAACAATATTTTCAACATCGCTATTTTCAAATTTCTCTTTTCCATTATAATATCTCCTTTATGAATGATTATTTATACTTAGTGAAATTGAATATTAGTTCATTTCAATTAACATTAACTATAACAAAAATTACGACATATTAATATAAAAGTCTGTATATTAAAATGTGAACCATTATAAATTAAATTTATTTTAATAAAATGAAAAAAAATAATGCAAAACGGTTTGTTTTATGGTAAATTATATATGATAAAAACTTTTATAAGGAGAAATTCAAATGTTATATTTATTTTTAGCAGATGGTTTTGAAGAAATAGAAGCAATTACAGTAATTGATATTTTAAGAAGAGCAGAAATAAACATAACTACAATATCAATAAGTAAAGATTTATTAGTTAAAGGAGGACATGATATATATATAAAAGCCGATGATATTTTTGAAAACTTAGATTATAGTAATATTTTAGGAATAATATTACCTGGTGGATTACAAGGAACTAATAATTTAAGTAATCATTCAAAATTAAAAGATTTAATTTTAAATGTAAATGAAAAAAATGACTTAATAATGGCAATTTGTGCTGCTCCATCTATATTGGGTAAGTATGGAATTTTAGCAAATAAAAAAGCAACTAGTTATCCAACTTTCATAGATAAATTAAATGGAGCTACTGTAATAGATGAAGCTGTTGTTGTAGATGGAAATATAATTACATCGCAAGGTGCAGGTACTTCTATGTTGTTTGCACTTAAAATTGTAGAAATAATAAAAGGAAAAGATGTAAGTAACAAATTAGCTAAAGCTATGATATTTAAAAATCAAGTTTATAATTAAAAAGGAAGTTTATAATAAAATGAATGATAGATTAGTTTTAACAAAACATAATAGAATTGTTGTAAAAGTTGGTACAACTACTTTAACTTATAACAACGGACGATTAAATTTAAGAAAAATGGAAAAGTTAGTAAGAGTATTGTGTGACCTTAAAAATGAAGGTAAGGAAGTAATATTAGTATCATCAGGAGCTATTGCAGTAGGAACTGAAAGACTTGGACTTGTAGAACGTCCAAGAGATACAAGAGGTAAACAAGCAACTGCTGCTGTAGGGCAAGCTGTATTAATGCAAATATATCAAAAATTTTTTATGGAATACAATCAAAATGTTGCTCAAATATTACTAACACGTGATATTTTTGAAAATGAAATAAAACGTGAAAATGCTCTTAATACTTTTGAAAGTTTACTTAATATGGGTGTTATACCTATAGTAAATGAAAATGACACAGTTTCGACAATTGAATTGGGGGATTTAGAATTTAAAGATAATGATACATTATCAGCATATGTTTCTATACTTGTTGATGCAGATTTACTAATATTATTGTCTGATATAGATGGTTTATATAATTGTAATCCCAAAACAAATAAAGATGCTAAAATAATTCATAATGTAAAACATATTACAGAAGCTATAGAAAATATGGGTGAGGGTTCTAATAGTGAATTTGGAACAGGAGGAATGGAAACTAAAATTTCAGCAGCAAAGTTAGTTAACAATAAAGGTATAGATATGGTTATAGCATCAGGGGAAGACCCTACTTTGATTTATAATATATTAAATGGTGAGCAAGTAGGAACTTGTTTTATGAGTAATAGAAATTAAAGAGTGTTTATTATAGAATGATTTAAAAATGATTGTAGGGTGTATTTTGCACGTCCATATATTTGTTAAACTTTTTTAGCAAAGAGTGTCTCTCTACATTTTATAATAATTTTTTTACTTAACACTATAAAAAATTAATACAGGAGGATTTTTTATGAAAATTAAATATATGGGAACAGCAGCAGCAGAGGGAATTCCAGGTATATTTTGCCAATGCCAAGTATGTACAAAAGCAAGGCAAAATAAAGGTAAAGATATAAGAGGGCGTTCGGGAATAGTAATAGATGACCAATTATTAATAGATTGCCCTCCTGATATATACATGCATAGTTTAAACCACAATATAGATTTATCAAGAATAAAGGATATTTTAATTACACACACTCATTCAGACCATTTTGATGTTTCTGAACTATTGATGAGAGAGCCAGGTTGTTTTTGTTATATTAATGAAGGACAACAATTTGTTAATTTATATGGTAATGAAAAAGTAGGAGATATGTTAAATTTATTTTTAAGTTTTCAATCTAAAACTTATAATGATATAGATTATTTAAGATATAAAAAATTAAATGAATTTGAAACCGTAAAAATCTCTTATTATAATGTAACTCCACTACTTGCAAACCATACTAATCCTGAAAAAACTTTACTTTATGTACTTGAAAAAGATAATATAACATTTTTATATGCACATGATACAGGTGTTTTTAAAGATAAAACTTTTGATTTCCTTAAAGAAAGTAAAATTCAATTTGACTATATAAGTTTTGATTGTACTACTGGTTTAGAAAACTGCACATATACACATATGGGAATACCAAATATTTTAACAGTTAAAGAAAAATTAGAAGCACAAGGAAATTTAAAACCTACTACAAAGTGTATAATCTCTCACTTTAGTCACAATTGTGGTTCAATACATGAAGAACTTGTTGAAGGTGTAAAAAAATATGATTTTATTGTTGCATATGACGGAATGGAAATGGAACTTATATAAAAATAATTAGAGGTATTTTATGAAATCAACTTTTGCGTTTATTGAAAATAATGAAACTGAAAACTATGCAAGAAAAATAATGCTTGAAGCACATAAAATAAGTGAATTAGGATTTGAAGCCTGTAGACTTCCACATCATTTATCATTAAAACAACCATTTAAAGTTCACGATTTAAAATCAATAGAACAATATTTTAATGAATTTGTAAGAACATTAAAACCTATTTAGTTAAATTTAATGAACTACAAGTTTATCATATTAGTTTTAATGACCAAGATTGAGGAGTATTATCGCTTATAGCTGAAAAAAATTGTGAACTAAATGAAATTTAAAAAGATTCTTTAAAGAATTAAATGAACGATTTGGAGAATATACTGCTGAACATGATAATGATTATATTTTTCACATGACAATTTCTTTTGGCGGAGCATCCTATTCGCAATATTTAAGAGCATACGAAAATTTAAAAAATGAAAACTATAAATATGAAATGAAGCTACTTTTTTAAATTAGGAACTTATTTTTGTTATAAAAAAGAGTTTATTTAATTTGTTTGTGGTTCCCATTTTACACACCCTTAAACTTTTAATAACTCGTTAAAAAATCTTAAGATTTTTAAAAAAGTCTCAACAAAAATTTAAGTCCTATAAAATGCCAACTAACGCAGTAAAATACAAATAAATTCGAATTAATAACTTCAAAAAAACTTGAGACTTTTAAAAAAAGTCTCAAGGAAAAATGAATTACAATTAAAAATAAAAAAATTAAAAGGAGAATTTAAATATGGAATTGAATTTAAAAGTGGGAATTAAAAAAATTGAGGATTATATTGTAAATTTTAAAGATACAGCTCTTACAGTTGGCTCAGGTAATTTAGATGTATTGTCAACTCCTATGATGATAGCATGGATGGAAAATACTGCAATGAACTCTGTTTTAGGTTTTTTACCTGTTGGTTATGATACAGTAGGCACAAGAATAGATGTAAATCATATAGCAGGTACTCCTGTTAATATGAAAGTTAAAGTAGAAAGCGAATTAAAAATTATTGAGGGTAGAAAACTTGTGTTTTATATTGTAGCTTATGATGAAGTAGAAAAAATAGGTGAAGGAATGCATGAAAGAGTTGTTATTGAATATCAAAAGTTCTTTGATAAAGTAAATCAAAAACTTAAAATTTAGTAGGAGGAATTGGTTTGAGAATACTCCACACATCCGATTGGCATTTAGGAAAAACCTTAGAAGGATACAGTCGATTAGAAGAACAAGAACAATTTATAGATGAGCTTGAATTTATAGCTAATGATAATAATGTTGATATGATAATAGTTTCAGGTGATATATATGATGTAAGTAATCCACCAAGTATAGCAGAAAAACTTTTTTATAGTGCAACAAAAAGATTATCCATAAATGGTAAACGACCTATATTAATTATAGCTGGTAATCACGATAGCCCAGAAAGATTAACAGCTATAAACCCATTAGCTTATGAACAATCAATAATAATACTTGGTACGCCAAAAAGTATAGCACAGGTTGGTAATTATAATAATTATAAAATATTATCTGCTGATGAGGGATATATAGAAATTGAAGTTAATAATGAAAAATCAGTAATAATAACATTACCTTATCCAAGTGAAAAGCGACTTAATGAACTTATAAGTAAAGATTTAGATGAAACAGCAATGCAAAAAAATTATTCTGATAAAATGGGTGAAATTTTTAATAAGTTATCCACTAAATATAGAGATGATACAATAAATATAGTTACTGGACATTTTTTTATGTTAGGTGGGGAAATTAGCGATTCAGAACGTCCTATACAATTAGGAGGTAGTTTAATTATTGAACCAAAAGTATTGCCTGAAAAAGCTCAATATGTAGCATTAGGACATTTACATAAATCGCAAAAAGTTGGTGGTACTAATGTTAAAGCTTATTATTCAGGTTCACCAATACAATATAGTAAAAATGAAATCACTCATAATAAAGGAATTTATATTGTAGATGTAAAACCTAATACAGAAGCTCAAATAAAAAAAATACCTCTAAAAAATTATAAACCTATAGAAGTTTGGGATTGTTTAAATGTAGAAGAAGCTTTAAAAAAATGTGAAGAAAACAAAGATAGAGAAGTTTGGGTTTATCTTAATATTCATACAGATAGAACTATACTTACATCAGAAATAAGAGAGATGAGAACATTAAAAAAAGATATAGTTTTTATACATGCAATTATAAATGAAATAGAAGAAAAAGAAGAAGAATCCGAAGAAATAGATATCAAACTTAAACTTATACAAGATTTATTTAAAGAAGCATACATAGAAAAAAATAAAGTTGAACCATCCCAAGAATTATTAGATTTATTTATACAAATAACATTGGAGGAGGTGAATGAAAATGAAGCCAAGACTTCTTAAAATATATGGTTTAAATAGTTTTCAACAGCAAGAAATAATTGAATTTGATAAACTTATGCAAAGAGGCTTATTTGGTATATTTGGAGCTACAGGAAGTGGAAAATCTACTATATTGGATGCAATTATATTATCATTATATGGTAATATTCCTAGAAATAGCGGGGATTTTATAAATTCTGATTTAGATATTGCTAATTTGTATTTTGAATTTGAACTAAATAAAGAAATATATATAATAGAGAGGAATTTTAAAAAGAATAAAGATGGTGGTTATAAATGTAGACTTGCTAGGCTATATCAAAAAGAAAATTTAGAAATTCTAGCTGATGGTGCAAATGAAGTAAGTAGAAAATCTGAAGAACTTATTGGTTTAAAATCTGAAGATTTTAAACGTACTGTAGTTTTACCACAAGGAAAGTTTAGTGAATTTTTAACTTTGCAACCTAAATTAAGAGGTGAAATGCTTGAAAGAATACTTAATTTAGAAGACTATGGTATAAATCTTGAAAATAAAATAAAAATAGAAAGAACAGAAATAGATACAAAGTTAAAAGAATTAAATACAAAAGTAAATATGTATGGTGATTTGTCAGAAGAACTTTTGCAAACTGAAAAAAATAATCATCAATTATTATTAAAAGAGTTGGGTAAATTAAAAGAACAAAAAGAAAATTTGAAAAAAGAAAATGAAATTGCTAAAGAACTATGGAATTTACAGCAAGAAAAATATTTTTATGAACAAAAGCATTTAGAACTTGTAAAAGATAAACAAAAAATTAAATTAGAAAAGCAAAAGTTAGATTTAGCTCAGAGAGCTGATATTGTTTATCCTTATATAATATCATTGGAAACTACAGAAAACAAATTAATTAGTTTAAATGATGAATTAAAATTACAAAAATCACAATGTGATAATGCATTAAAAGATTTAGAAAATAAAAAATTAGAATACAATAAAATAAAACAAATAAAGGATGAAGAATATGACACTTTATTAAAGAAAGAAGAAAATTTAAAACAAGCTTTAAATATATTAGAAAAGATTAAACCTATACAGCAAGAAAAAGAGAATTTACAAAATCAATATAAAGAATTAAAACAATCTCAAGATAATTTAAAGTTGGATGAAGAAAAATATAAAAATAATATAGAGCAGAATAAATTAAATTTAGAAATTATATTAAAAAACAAAGAAACATTACAAATAGAATCTGAACTTAAAGAAAAAATAGAAAAAGGATATCAGCACCAAAATGATTACACCAATATAGAATTACAAGTAAATAAACTTACTGAAAAAATAAATTACTTTAATAATTTAATAGAGCAGAATAAAGAAAATTTATTAAATATAGATAATAAATTAAATATTGTATTAGATGAACTATCTGAAGTAGATGAAAAATTAAGTAATTCAAATCAAAGCAATTATAATAACCCAAATATATTATTAGAATTACAGAATAAATATAACAATGAAAAAATAAAATATAATGAATTAAAACAAAAAGAATTAAAAAAACAGGAAGTCCAACAAAATTTGGATAAATTAAATAATAATCACACCCAAGAGTTTGAAAGCAAAACTAAAGAATTAAATGAATATTTGTTAGAACAAGAAGCTTTACAAGAGCAGTTAAAATCATTTGAAATAATTAACAAATCATCCATTTTAGCTGAAATGTTAGAAAAAAATAAACCTTGCCCTGTTTGTGGTTCATTGGAACACCCAAATCCAGCAAAAAAAATTGAAGATGAAATATATTCTAATTTGAACAAAAAAATTAAAGAAGTTCAAACTAGATATTCAGATTTACAAATAAACTTAAATGAATTAGCAACAAATATAAAAATTACAAAAAATGAAAAAGAAAAATTAAATTCAGAATTACTAATTCTTAATAATGAAATAAACTCTCAAACTTCAAATAAATTATTAAATTGTGTAAACAACTTAGAACAAGAATTTAAAGATTTAAAACAAAAACTAGATATGTTTAATGAAGAAAAAAAATCATTGGAATTAATTCACAAGCAAAAAAACGAATTAAAAACTAAACTAGAGTTAGAAAAAACACGTATATTAGAACAATATAATAGTAATACAAAAAATAAAGAAGAATATCAGTCAGAAAAGGAATTTTATGTTGATAAACAAAAAGAAATTTTTAAAATATTAACCCAATATAGAAATTTATTAAATATTTCTGACTTTAAACAAAAAAGAGAAAAAATACTTTCAAATGAAAAAGAATATAAAAAATTTGAATGTCAAGAAAAACAATTAAGAGAAATTATAAATACTAATGAAATACAAAAGAATAGCTTAATAGATAAATTAAGGGATGTTGAAAAAGAAATAAGTAGAGTATGTGAAGTAGGCAAAGAAAAGAAAAATATAATAGGTAATTATACTTTAGATGTAAAAACTTTATCAGAAAATAATAATCCTGAAGAATACCTTTTAAAAGTAAATGAACGTATTAACGAAATATATACTTTAGAAAAGAATTTATTTAATGAGTTAGAAAATAAACAACTAGAAAAACAAGATTATGATAATAAATATATAAGTACAATAAAACACCAAGAAACTTTAATTGAATTAAAAAATGCTCAACATAGTGATTTACAAAGTAGTTTACTCCAAAATAATTTTAATAATGTAAATCAAGTTAAAGAAGTATTTTTAGAAAAGCACATTCAACAAAACATATTACAAGCTATAAATAACTATGAAGAAAATTCAAAAGATATTAAGAATAACTTTGAAAGATTAGAAAAGAAATTAGCAGGTAGAAGCATAGAGCAAGAACGCTTAGAAAATATAAAAAACGAATTACTAAAAGTTACAGATGAATTAGAAAAAACAAATCAAAATATAGCTATTGCTATAGAAAAAATAAAAACTATGGAACAGAATTTAAAAGATTTATTAACTTTAAAAGAACAGAAAACTAAAGTTGAACATAAACAAGATTTAATTGAACAACTTTGGGATGTGATAAGAGGTAAAAATTTTGTTAAGTTTGTTTCAAGACAACAAATGAAATATATAACAAAAGAAGCATCAAAATATTTAAAGAAAATAACAAAAGATAGATATTCTATAGAAATGGATGAAAATAATGAATTTATTATGAAAGATAACTTTTCAGGAGGAATTAAAAGAAAACCTGATACTCTTTCAGGGGGAGAACTTTTTGTAACTTCACTTTCTTTATCTTTAGCTTTATCATCTCAAATACAATTAAGAAATGAAGCACCTCTTGAATTTTTCTTTTTAGATGAGGGGTTTGGCAGTTTAGATACTGCTCTTTTAGATACAGTAATAAATTCATTAGAAAAATTACATTCTGAACATATGAATATAGGAATTATATCACATGTTGAGGAATTAAAAAACCGTATATCGGTAAAACTTATCGTAACACCAGCACAACATGGATTGCATGGTTCAAAGGTAACATTAGAATTAACATAATATAATTAAAGGAAGGATATTAAATGATAAAAGCAGGACTTGTGTTAGAAGGTGGAGCACTTAGAGGAGTATTTACAGCAGGAGTTTTAGATGTATTTATGGACAAAAATTTATACCTTTCAGATGTGTTTGCAGTATCAGCTGGAACCACAAACGCATTATCCTATATTTCAAAACAAAAGGGTAGAAACGCTCGTATAAATATTAATTATGTGAATGATGATAGATATTTAAGTTTTAAAAACTATATAAAATACAAAAGTGTATTTGGTTTTGACTTTATATTTAATGATATAGCTAAAAAATTAGAACCTTTTGATTTTGATACATTTAATAATTCTAAACAAAAGCTTGTAGCAGTAGCTACTAATTGTAATACAGGAGTAGCAGAATATTTTGATAAATATAATTGTAGCGATATGCTTTTAGCTTGTAGAGCATCTTGTAGTATGCCATATTTAGCACCAATAATTCATGTAAATAATATACCATGTTTAGATGGTGGAATTTCTGATGCAGTACCAATATATAGAGCATTACAAGAAGGAAATACTAAAAATATATTAATACTTACAAGACATAAAGGATATAGAAAGAAAATTTCTAATCAAACAGATTCTTTAATAAGAAAAACATATTATATTTATCCTAATCTAGCTAAAGCATTAATAATAAAAAATAAAATATATAATGAAACTATGGACTATATTGACAAACTAGAAGAAGAAAGAAAAATATTTGTTATACGTCCTCAAGAACCAGTAACAATATCACGTACAGAAAAAAATATAACCAAATTAAAATCTTTATATATGAAGGGTTATAAATATGGTTTAGAGATTTATAATGATATAATGAATTATTTACGAAAATAAAAGAATTTATTATAATGATAAAGGACAGCAAAATGCTGTCCTTTAAATATAAACAATTAAGAGAGGTAATTTATGAACAAATATTATTTAAATGGGAACGATTGGGGCTTCAAAGAATTTTTAGGAGAAGATTGGATTTGGAGAAATTCTGAAAAAAGAAAAACTAATGATATAAGATGGTGGAAAAAAGGTAGCGTTCCATCTAGTGTTACTTATGATTTATGGATGCTTAAAGAAATTCCAGACCCATATTATGAAAAAAACAGTTTACTTATTGAGTGGATACCAGAAAGAACTTGGATTTATAAAAAAACTTTTAATATTCCAAAAGAATTTAAAGACAAAACTTTAACTCTTACTTTTGAAGGTGTAGATTATAGTGCATTATTTTATTTAAATGATAAGTTTCTTGGTGAACATAATAGTATGTTTACTCCAATATCATTTGATATAACAAATATTATATCATTTGATGAAGAAAATGTACTATCCGTTGTACTTAATAAAGCACCTGATGAACAACCACAGGTAAGTAAAACAAGATATGTAACTACACATAAAAGTAGAATGACTTATTGGTGGGATTTCTGTCCTAGAATGATACATATAGGTATCTGGGATGATGTTCATATTGAAGCTTCTAATTCTATAAAAATAAATCAAATAACAGTTGATGCAAATAATTTAGATGGTGATGTAAGTATTAAATTAGAATTAAACTCTAATTTGCAACAAAAAGCAAATTTACAACTTACAGCAGAGATAAATAATATACAACAAATAATATATATAGAAGAAGAACTTATACAAGGAGATAATATAATTAACTGCAATATAAAAATTGAAAATCCTAAACTATGGTTTCCAAATGGGTATGGTGAGCAAGCACTTTATAAATTAAATGTTAAAGTATTGGAAAATTCAAATCAATTATCTGATGAAAAAGAAATAATATTTGGTATAAGAAATGTTAAGTTTTTAAAAAATGATGGAGCAGAAGAACAAGCAAAGCCATATACAGTTTGTGTTAATGGAAAAATAATTTATATGAAAGGTTGGAATTGGGTTCCTATAGATGTTCTTTATGGTGTAAAACGTGAAGAAAAATTAAAAAGATTACTTACATTAGCAAGAGAAGCTAATGTTAATATTTTGCGTGTGTGGGGTGGTGGACTTATAGAACGTGAAGATTTTTATAATCTTTGTGATGAATATGGTATTATGGTATGGCAAGAGTTTATACAATCCAGTTCAGGAATTGAAAATAAACCATCAGAAGCACCTGAATTTTTAAAACTTATGGCCAAAGAAGCAAAACAAATTGTACCAAGAAAGAAAAACCATCCATCTTTAGTTATATGGTGTGGTGGTAATGAATTACAAAGTGGAATTGATTTAATAATAAAAGATACTGAACCTGTAATTAAAATATTAAATGATATAGTAATTGAATTAGATACTAGATATTTTTTACCATCTTCACCAAGTGGACGAGTATTTAATAATAATTTAGAAAATATAAAAAATGACCCAATGGGTTTACATGATGTGCATGGACCTTGGGAACATCAAGGATTAATCAAACATTATACTTTATATAATCAAGGTACATCTCTATTATCAAGTGAATTTGGTGTAGAGGGAATGACAAATTATAATACATTATTAAAATCAATGAATGAAACTAATTTATGGCCTCCAAGTCGTGATAATGAATATTATTTTCATAGAGGCTCTTGGTGGAATAACTATCCTTTAATACAAGAATGTTTTAATAATGAAATTAAAGATATTGAAACAATAATAAAAGCAAGCCAATTTATTCAATTTGAAGGACTTCGCTATGCTGTAGAATCTAATAGAAGAAGAGCTATGAATAATAGTGGAACATTTCCATGGCAATTTAATGAGCCATATCCTAATAATACATGTACAAGTAGTGTAGATTATTATGCAAATCCAAAACCTGCTTATTATGCTGTAGCTAAAGCTTATGAAAAAAGTAATATTTCAGCTAAATTTAAATCTCAAACTGTATATAATGAAAAAGAATTTGAAGCAGAAATTTTTTATCAATATTCTGGAGATGAAGTAAAAGTAAATATTAAAGCCGAACTTGTTGGTGTTTCAGGAAAAGTTTTTGTATCAAAAGAATTAGAAGTAACTTCTTCTAATGAAATAGCAACTTTAGCAGGTAAAATAAATTGTTTATGTGATATAATAACAGATGATATCTTTTTCTTAGTTTTATATGCTGAAAATAAGAATAAAAATATAATTTCTGAAAATAGATACTTATTTACAAAAACAAATACTCTTTCACCTTTATTACATGTAGAAAATACAACGCTTAAAGTTACTAAACAAGAGGATAAAATAAATATTAGAAATACTGGTAAAACTACTGCTATTTTTGTTAAGTTAGAAGATAATGATTTAGATAATAGTTATTTATATTTTTCAAAGAATTGTTTATACATACTTCCAAATGAAAGTATAGATATAATAGCGAGAGAAGAAAGAAAAGATAAATTATCTGTAAAAATTAGTGGATTTAATATAGAAAATATAATTTTATAATAAAAAGCTTAGCTTTTACTTATTGAGTATTATGAGTATTAGCTAAGCTTTTATATTTAATTTAAACTTCCTCTAAGTGTATTTATATCATCTATATTGTATATATTCATATATTCTTTTATTCCATTTAAAACATCAATTGTAGCACATGGGTTATTAAAATTTGCTGTTCCAACGGAAACCATAGTTGCACCTGCTAATATAAATTCTATAGCATCTTCTCCACTTGTTATACCACCTATTCCAATTATAGGAACAGAAACAGCATTTGCAACTTGATAAACCATACGTACTGCTACTGGTTTTATCGCAGGTCCAGAAAGTCCACCAATTTTATTATTTAAGATTGGTTTTCTTCTATGAATATCTATTTTCATACCTATTAAAGTATTTATAAGTGAAAGAGCATCTGCTCCAGAAGCTACAGCGGCTTTTGCGATTTCAGTTATATCTGTTACATTTGGACTTAATTTAACTATTAAAGGTTGTTTACAATGTTTTTTAACTTCACTTACTACTTGTTCTACCATTTTAGGATTGGTACCAAAAGTAATGCCACCTTCACTCACATTAGGACATGATATATTTAACTCTAATAAATCAATTTCTTCATCACTTAAACTTTCTACAACATTACAATATTCAGAAATTGTATGACCACATACATTTACTATTATTTTAGTATTATATTGTTTTAAAAATGGTATTTCAAATTTTTTAATAAATTCAACACCAGGATTTTGTAAACCAATACTATTTAACATACCTCCATATGTTTCAGCTATACGAGGAGAATTATTACCTTTCCATGGTTTATCTGAAACACCCTTTATTGTTACAGCTCCGAGTTCGCTTAAATCAATAAATTCTCTAAACTCTCTACCTGAACCAAAAGTACCAGATGCAACAGTTACAGGATTTTTAAATTGTACACCTGCTATATTAACATTTAAATTAATCATCCCAAATCACCTCATTACTCCAAAAAACAGGACCGTTTAAGCATACTTTTGTATGTTCAAAGTCATCAGAATTTCTTGCTTTAGTTTTACAAACACAACCAACACATGCACCAATACCACAACCCATACGTTCTTCCATAGATACTTGAAGTGGTATTTGTTTTTCTTGGGCAAATAAAGCAGCAGCTTTTAACATTACTTTAGGACCACAAGCATACATCATTTGAGGCTTTGGATTATCTTTTCTTATAAGAGCTATATTGTTACCTTTAAAACCTATACTTCCATCATCTGTTGCAATGTGAACTTCAACACCTAAATTTTTAAATTCATCAATAAGTATAGGATTACTTCTAAATCCTAAATAAGCTTTTATATTTCCTTTTAAATTTTTACATAATTCAATCATTGGAGGGGTTCCAATTCCGCCAGCTATTATTATATGTTCAGTTATAGTTTCATCTATTTCAAAACCTCTACCAAGAGGTCCTACTACCCTTAGCGTATCATCTTTATTTAACTTTGAAAATTCATCTGTACCTTTGCCAATTACAGCATATATTAATCGAATATTTCCGTTTATTGAATCTATAGAAGCTATACTTATAGGGCGAGGTAAAATTGTTTCGCCTCTTTTTGAATATAAGTTTATAAATTGTCCTACTTTTGCATATTGAACTATTTCAGGAGTTAATATTAACATGTCAAAAATATTAGGAGCTATATTTTTATTACTAAGCACTTTTGCTTCACACATTACTTTCATTATATATTCTCCAATTCATATATTTTAGAATATTTTTCTTTTAAATATTTAATATAGTAATCAGGATTAAATTCTTCACCCATCATATTAACTAAAATTTCATTTGTAGTTTTAGTATTAGCGTACTTATGAACATGCTCATTAAGATATTCTACTATAGGTTTTATATTTCCTTCTAATAAATATTTGTCAATAGGCATTACAGATTTCATATGATAAAACATCTGTGCAGAAATTGCATTACCTATTGCATATGATGGAAAGTATCCAAAATCACCACAAGCCCAATGTATATCTTGTAATACACCTTTAGCATCATTAGGAGATGTTACTCCTAAATATTCTTCATATTTTTCATTCCATATTTTAGGTAAGTCTTCAACTTCTATTTTATCATAGAATAATAACTTTTCAACTTCATATCTAACCATTATATGAAGACAATATGTTAATTCGTCAGCTTCTATTCTTATTAAACCAGGTACCGCTTTATTAATTCCTTTTATAAAATGTTCTAAAGGTATGTTTTTTAACTGCTCTGGATAAAGCTCTTGTAATTTATAATATATAGGTTTCCAAAATTCTTCGCTACGACCTAATATATTTTCAAAAAATCTCGATTGAGATTCATGCATACCACTTGTAGGATTGCCTGCTAATGTCTGAGTTAGTTTATTGTCAATACCCATTTCATATAATGCATGACCTACTTCATGTATTGTTGAAAAAATAGCACTTTCCAAATTATTTTCATAATAATGAGTTGTAATTCTTACATCTTTATTATGAACACTTGTTGTAAATGGATGAGCACTTTCTCGTAAAACTCCTTTGTCAAAGTCAAAACATAAATATTCAGCAAGCCATTTTGAAAATTCAGCTTGTTTTTTAACATCATAACTTAATTCATTATAACTTTTATCTATAGTATCATTTTTAGCTACTACTTTTTCAAGTAATGGTACAATTTCTTTTTTTAATTTACCAAAGAATTCGTCTAAAATCTCCATGGAAAATCCCTCTTCGTAATCATCAAGAAGTTCATTATATCCATTTTCTTTAGCTCTATATTTTGCAAACTTCCTTTTATATAATATAATTTGTTCTAATGTTTCAGAGAAATCTTCAAATTTATTATTTTCTCGAGCAGCAGCCCAAATACGATTTGACCTTGAAATTAATTCGCTATATGCTTTATATTCATCGGAAGGTATTACTTCAAGTTTTTTATATTGTTTTTTAAGTTCATTAACAATTGATTTTTCAATATCATTTAAAGAATTATCGTTTTCCAATTCTTTCAATAGGTTTTTAACATTATCATTTATTAATGATTTAAAATATTCATCAGACAAAACTCCAATTGCTTTAGAAGTATTTTCATCTGCTAATTTAGGAGCTAATGTTTCATTGTCCCAACTAAATAAAACTAATGCAGCAGTAAAAGCCATATTTTTATCTAAGTATGGCTTTAATTTATTAAAATTTTCACTCATTTATATTACTCCCTTCTTTTGTTTTTATTATTAAGATTTTAGTATATTTTTATACATACATCGCGTTTAATCAACACTTATTAAGATTTTCGTTAAGTTTTTTTATTATATCATTTATTCTAAATAGTAGCAAGAAAAATATAACTTCTGTATAAATTGTTCATTAATTTATACAAAAGTTATATAAACTTAAATTATAGTTACTTTTTCATTTTTTAAAATAATCTAGGTTAAAAATATTTATCAAACAAAAAAAAGACTTTATTTTATGCTATAATCCTCTAAAAATTTAATTTTATATAAAAAATTGCTTTGCTAATAATTTATCAGCTTGAGTATCTGTAAGAGGTTTAGAAAAATAATTACCTTGTAAAATATCACAGTTATTAGATTTAAAAAATTCAACTTCTTCTTCACTTTCTATACGTTCAGGTATAATTTTGAATTTTTTGGAATGAGCTAATTTAATTGAAGCTTTCATTAACTCTTTTCCTTCTTCTGTTCTTAATTGTTCAATAATAAAATTTTTTTCAAGCTTTATTGAACTTATTGGTAAATCTTTTATGGTAATGATTGACATTAAATTATTTCCTGCTTTATGTATGCTAAAACTAAAACCTAATTCTTTTATTTTGTTTATAGCGTTTATAGCTTGTGTTGTATCGTGTAGAATTATATCTTCATTTATTTCAAAATTAATTTGTTCACTTTTTACTATTTCTAAGTTATGTATATCTTTTAACAAATTACAAAAATTTTTGTCGTTAAATTGTCGTGTTGAAATATTAACAGAAATTATTATATTATTAAATCCATTATCTTTCCAATCTCTTGCTTGTTTACACGCTTTTATTAATACTTTTTGTCCAATTGATACTATAAGTCCACTTTCTTCAGCTATAGACATAAAATCTATAGGATATATAACTCCTTTACTTTTTTGTTTCCATCTTATAAAACTTTCAAACCCTATAATTTTGTTTGTATTAATATTATATTGTGGCTGATATACTAAAAAGAATTCATCTCTTTCTACTCCTAATTTTATATCATTAATCATATTTATTTTTTTTAATATTTCTTTATTCAAATTTTGAGTATAAAATCTATATGTATTTTTACCTGAATTTTTAGCTTTGTACATTGCTTCTGTAGCGTTTTTTATTAAGAAATCAACATCTAAACCATCATCTGGAGCAATGGAAATACCAATGCTTGCTGTTATATAGTAAGTATTATCATTTACTATAAATGGTTCTTCAAACTCTTTTATAATAGATAAAGCTTTTTTATGTGCATTATCAATACTTTCTAAATTAAGTTCTAATATTAAAAATTTATCACCACTTAATCTAGCTAGATAACTATTTTCATGAAGTAATGATTTTATTCTATTTGATACAATTTTTAATACCTCATCACCAACTATTGTACCAAATTCATTATTTACTATTCCCAAATCATCAATATCTAGTAAAAAAACATATAATTTATTATAATTCTTACTATTTAATATTTGGGTAAATATTTTATCAATAGCTATTTTATTTGGAAGTTCAGTTAGGTAGTCAGTATATGCTAACTTTTCCATGTTTTCGTTACTAAGCTCTTGTTTATTTACATTTTTTATGACTCCACATAATTTTATCATTAATCCATCATCTGAAAAAACACCTTTAGCATTAATTTCAAACCATTCAAAACTATTATCTTTTAACTTATATTTTTCTTTTATATTAAAGAATTCTTTTTTTCTCTCAATATATTCATATAAATAACTTATGTGTCTTTCTTTATCAGCTTCTTGCATTAATTCTAAAAACTCTTTAGTAGTTATTACATTATTTTTAAGTCCTAATATATCTTTAAACCATCGTGAAATAATAATTATATTTTCATTTATATCCCATTCAAATATACTTATCATAGCAGTTTCAAATACTAGACTATATTTTTCTTCAATTTTTATAAGTTTTTCCTCATTTAAACGCAAAAACTCTTGTTGTTGATTTAATTCTTCTTTTGTTTCTATTAATTCTTTATTTAAACGCTCTAATTTATTTAAGTGTTGTTTTAAATTGTTCTGTAATTCAGTTGTATTTTTTTTATTTTTATTGTTAAGTTTGTATAATGTAAAAAATATAACTGATAATATTAAAAATATAACAACGCTTTCTGCAAATATCCACATAATACGATTATCTAAAGAATAAATAAAAGCAATTGATGGGGATAATTCTATATTATTTTCAGTTATAGGTGTTTTTGTTGTATGTACAAAAATCATTATAGTAATAGATATACATAATATAAATAATTTATTGTCTATACTTTTTAAAATTTTATTCATAAATTTTTCTCCATAACTATTTATTGTATTTTTACAACCAATTTTGTGATTTAAATCACTTCGTTAGCTTACATTATATCATATAATAAATTTATTTGAAATAATATTTTATAATAAAAAAATATTATATTCTGCTTAAAATTTGCTTCTATAAAGCATTATTCGATTTATTTTTATAAATAAATTGTTTTATATGATTTACAGCAAAATCTATTATTTCAGAAGAACTTACTTCTTGAACACCAACAATATAATTATTACATTTATTTATTGGTAATAATATTTTATAAGCTTTACTTTTTCCAACAGATATAGCCATTTTAGGAGTAATTTCACCCATTAATGAATTTGCAATAACAATACCTATTGGACCAACAATTATATTGGCATCTTTACAATTCACAATAACAGGATTCTCACCTGTAGCACCATAATCAGCACCAGCTTTTAACATAGTTGATGTTGCTATACTATTTGTTCCAATAGCATATATTTCACAATCAAGTTGTAAAATTTTAATTTTTTCAACAACACTTTTTCCTATTTTACCACCTTGACCATCTATTAATAATACTTTCATTATTATACATTCCTCCTAAATTATAATGCTAATTATAACATGAAAATATATAATTCTACTACTTTTTTTTATTTTATTTGTTCATATTAATAATTGCTTAAAGATTATATTTAGTTTATAATATAACAAAAATAATTTTCAAAGAAAATTATTTTTGTTATGAATGTTATTTTTTTTCAAGAATAGTACAAATATTTTATTAGTTTCAAATTCATGAGGAGAATTTATGAGGATAGGAAATTTAAAATTAAAAAATAATGTTTTTTTAGCTCCTATGGCAGGTGTTACAGATTTACCATTTCGTTTGTTATGCAAAGAACAAGGTTGTGCTTTAGTTTATAGTGAAATGGTCAGTGCAAAAGGTCTTTATTATAATAATGAAAATACAAAAAGTATGTTAGAAATAGATGATAATGAAAGACCAACTGCTATTCAATTATTTGGTTCAGATGCTCAAATTTTAGCTAACATGACAAAAAGAATTGAAAATTATGTGGATATTATTGATATAAATATGGGTTGCCCTGCTCCTAAAATAGTAAAAAATGGTGAAGGTTCTGCTTTAATGAAAGAACCAAAAAAAGTTGGTGATATAGTAAAGGCAGTTTCTTCTGCAACAAATAAACCTATTACTGTAAAGATACGAAAAGGGTTTGATAATAAAAACATAAATGCTGTAGAAATAGCTAAAATAATTGAAGCAAATGGAGCAATGGCAATAGCAGTACATGGAAGAACAAGAGAACAGTACTATAGTGGGCAAGCTGATTTAGAAATAATTAAAGAAATAAAACAAGTTGTTAATATACCTGTCATTGGTAATGGAGATATAACAACACCTGAAAAAGCTAAACAAATGATTGAATATACTAATTGTGATGCTATAATGATTGGGAGAGGAGCACAAGGTAATCCTTGGATATTTAAAAGGATAATTCATTATTTAGAAACAGGAATAGTTTTACCAGAACCAACATTAGAAGAAAAGATTAAACTTGCAATACGTCATGCCAAGATGCTTATCGATTTTAAAGGAGAGTATATTGGTATAAGAGAAATGAGAAAGCATATAAGTTGGTATACAAAGGGGATTTCTAACTCAGCTGAATTAAGAGCTAAACTTAATGAAATAAAAAGTATTGAAGAATTAGAATATTTATTATTAAATAAATCATAAATTTAAAATTCATACATATAATTTAAAGAGATATGTAGATGATGAGTATTAATAAATTTGTATAGTTAAAATGCGGTATAAAAAGTTTTTAAAAGTTACCCCAAAAAGACATAAAATATTTAGAAATATTAATTTTAGATAATAATGATGGAAATAATACATATAATATAATCGAAACTTTATATAAATTATTTATTTTTTTAAGAATAAAATTATTGTTTTGGCATTGTAGCTTTTGCCAACATGGAAACATTATTAATAACTACAAGTCTTGACAATATTGAAGCAGTAGTATATAATCTGATATAATTTAGCGAAAGTTATATACGAAAGGTGCCATTTGCTAAGAATTGGTTTATGCGAATTTAGAAATTTTATCTAAAACATATACTCGATTAGAACTCTAATTTAGAGTTTTTTTATTTATAATTAACGAACCTTTCGGGTTTATTGACTATAAGTGGAAGTATGAAGTTGAAAATTTTAACTAAAGGAGTGTTATGGATGTCAGAGAAAAAGATATTTTTGACATATGAAAAGATTAAGGAACTCGAAGATGAACTACAAGATTTAAAAGTAAACAGACGTAAAGAGGTAGCAGAAAAAATTAAAGAAGCAAGAGGACAAGGTGACCTTTCTGAAAACGCTGAATACGATGCTGCTAAAGAAGAACAAGGTGAAATAGAAGCTCGAATAATAAAATTAGAGAAGATGTTTAAAAATGTAGAACGTATTGATGAAGATAATATCAATACAGAAGTAATAAGTTTAGGATGTAAAGTAAAATTATTGGATATAGAATTTGATGAAGAGGTAACATATTTTATAGTTGGGTTTACAGAAGCAGACCCTGTTAATGGTAAAATCTCAAATGAATCACCTGTAGGAAGTGCTTTAATAGGACATAAAAAAGGTGATGTAGTAGAAGTATTTGTTCAAGCAAATACCCAACCTATCAAATATAAAGTATTAGATATTTTTTACTAAAGCAACAAAATGAATTGGAGGAAGAATTATGCAAGAGAACCAGCAAGAATTAACACGTGAAGATATAAACGAACTTATTAAAATAAAAAAAGATAAGCTTTCAGAATTACAATCAAATAATAAAGACCCTTTTAAAATCGTAAAATATGATGTTACAAATAATAGTAAAGAAATAATTGATAACTTTGAAAGTTTTGAGGGGAAAGAAGTTAAAATAGCAGGTCGTTTAATGACAAAACGTGTTATGGGTAAAGCAGGTTTCTGTGATATACATGATAGATATGGAAAAATACAATTATATATTAGAAAAGATATAATTTCAGAAGAACCATATGCTGAATTTAAAAAAATGATAGATGTTTCTGATATAATAGGTGTTTCTGGTGTTGTATTTAGAACTGAAAAGGGAGAAATTTCAATAAAAGTACATGAACTCACACTACTTTCAAAAAGTTTACAAGTACTTCCTGAAAAATATCATGGACTTAAAGACCAGGAAATAAGATATAGACAAAGATATTTAGATTTAATTGTAAACCCTGAAGTAAAGGAAACTTTTATTAATCGTTCAAGAATAATAGCTGGTATACGTACATTTTTAGGCAATAGAAATTTTATAGAAGTAGAAACACCTATATTACAAACAATACCTGGTGGAGCTGCTGCAAAACCATTTAATACCCACCATAATGCATTAGATTTGGATATGCATTTACGTATATCTTTAGAATTACCACTCAAAAGACTTATAGTTGGTGGTTTTGAAAGAGTTTATGAGATGAGCCGTGTTTTTCGTAATGAGGGTATTTCTATAAAGCACAATCCTGAATTTACAATGCTTGAACTTTATCAAGCATATACAGATTATTATGGAATGATGGAGCTTACAGAAAGTTTAATAAAATATTTAGCTAAAGAAATTTTAGGTACTACTACTATTAATTATCAAGGCATAGAAATAGATTTAGCAAAACCTTTTGAAAAAATTACTATGGTTGATGCAGTTAAAAAATATGCTAATGTAGATTTTGATGAAATTAAGTCTTTAGAAGATGCAAGAAAAATTGCTAAAGAACATAATATTAAATTTGAAGAACGCCATAAAAAAGGTGATATACTTAATTTATTTTTTGAAGAATATTGTGAACATCATTTAGTACAACCTACATTCCTTATGGATCATCCAATTGAAATATCACCACTTACAAAGAAAAAACCAAACAATCCAGAATATACTGAAAGATTTGAATTATTTGTAATGGGTAGAGAACATGCAAATGCTTATTCAGAGCTTAATGACCCAATTGACCAAAGAGAGCGATTTGAATATCAAGAAAAACTTAGAGCAGAAGGCGATGACGAAGCTAATATGATAGATGAAGATTTCCTTAATGCTCTATCTTATGGTATGCCTCCTACTGGTGGGTTAGGTATTGGTATTGATAGATTAGTTATGTTACTTACTAATTCAGTATCTATAAGAGATGTATTATTGTTCCCAACAATGAAACCATTAGACAAATAGCATATTATTTATTTTATAATTTAAAATTAAAACTAACCAACATTAAATAAAAAAATATAAGAGACAGCAAAAATGCTATCCCTTATATTTTTTTAATTAATCCTAATAATATTATAAGTACTCTCAAAAGTACTATTTATAAGAGCGACGTAAAATTCCTACAACATCTTCTATTGAAAGAGTTCGTCTATCAAATTGGAAAAGTCCTCCCATAGTATGGAATGCATTTTCAGCATATTTTTCTAAATTATTAACATCAATATTATAATCACTCATTTTTAATTCATGAACATTACAAGCTTTTTGTAAATTATAAAGAGCATCTACAAAATCAGATGGTTTGCTAGCAGACTGATTACCTAAAGCTTTAGCCATAGTTATTAATCTATCAGGACATGCATCTAAAAACATTTTATAGTATTCAACAGAAACCATAATAAGACCTGCTCCATGTGGAAGTTCTGTATGGAAAGCTGAAAGAGCATGTTCAATTGAATGTTCAGAAGTACAACTAGAAGTAGATTCTACAAATCCAGAAAGTGTATTTGCTAATGCAACACAAGCTCTTGCTTCTTTATCCATACCATTAGATACAGATTTAGGCAAATTAGCTCCAATAAGTTCAATAGACTTTAAGGCAAATAAATCACTCATAGGAGTTGCAATTTTAGCAATATAACCTTCAGTAGCATGGAACAAAGCATCAAACCCTTGGTATGCTGTAAGATGTGATGGTACTGTCATCATCAAATCAGGGTCAACAATAGAAATGATAGGGAAAGTTTTTGCATATCCAAAACCAATTTTTTCGTTGGTGTCTTCTTTTGTAATAACTGTCCATGGGTCAGCCTCTGTACCTGTACCAGCAGTTGTTGTTATAGCTACAATTGGTAGTGGATTATTAGGAATGGCATTACCTTTTCCGGAACCAGAGCCAATATAATCCCAATAGTCACCCGGATTTGTAGCCATTATAGCAATGGATTTTGATGCATCAATTGATGAACCGCCACCAAGACCAATAACAAAATCACATTGTTCTTGTTTACAAAGTTTAGCTCCTTCATCAACATTTGTTTTAGTAGGATTTGGTTTAACTTTATCATAAACCACACTTTCTACTCCATTTTCTTTTAATAAATTTTGTACACGACTAACATATCCTAACTTTGTAGTAGATGTTCCTCCTGTTATAATAATAGCTTTTTTGCCCGGCAGAGCTAAAGAAGATAATTGATTTAAAGAACCACTACCAAAAAGAATATTTGTTGGCATATAAAAATTAAATTGCATTTTATTTCCTCCTTTGTTTATTGTTTAATTAATTTTAAAAGTAATATACTTTACTATTTCATTATAAAACATATAGAAAAAAATACAAGTATATAATTAATAGATATATAATTAAATAATGACATTCTTTAATTACCACTCTCTTTTTAATAGCCCATAAATATAAAATATTTATTTTTAAAATTGGATTTTTACGATTAACATTGAATTTTATATTTAGTCATGCTATAATTTAGTAAAATAATATAATTTGTGCTTTAGGAATAATACACATCTTATATAATAATAGGAGGTTGATTTTTTTTGGATGAAATATTGAAAGAAGCAATTAGAATATCTAAACTTGCAGGAATGAAGATAAAAGAGTTACGAGAAACAAACAACTATAGAGAATCATTGAAAGATGGGTATGAACTTGTTACAACAGCAGATTTAATATTAAATGATATGATTAAAGAGGAAATCCATAAATGCTTTCATAATCATGATATATTTTCTGAAGAAGATGAGTACAAAAATCACACTTTACAAAACCCTACATGGATTGTTGACCCCATAGATGGTACTGTTGGATATGCAAATGGTCATTATCAAGTTGCCATTTCAATTGCATATGCTGTTGATTATAAGGTACGACATGGTGTTGTTTACAATCCTTTTCTTGATGAACTGTTTTATGCCTCAGAAAATACAGGAGCTTTTTTAAACAATAATAGAATATTAATTAAAGATGTAACTGAACTAAAAACTTGTGTTATTGCAACTGGGTTTCCACCTAAAAAGGATAATATACAAGAAACAATAACTCGTTTAGGACGAATCCTGCCTCATATACGGGATTTGCGAAGACTTGGTTCTGCTGCCTTAGATATTTGTTGGGTAGCATGTGGTAGAATGCAGGGTTACTATGAAGAGGAGGTACATGCATGGGATGTAGCTGCTGCTAAATTAATTGCGAAAGAAGCAGGTGCTATGGTCGGTCATTATAAAAATGTAAGTAATTCTTCCATTCTCGAATGTATAAATGCGAATAGTGTACTTATATCTAGTCCAAAAATATTTGATGAATTGAAAAAACTTCTAAAGTAATTATACTAAATGCTAAATAATAGGAGGAATTTTAATGATAGATTATATTGCAAATATTCGTAAGAAGATAGGTCATGATAGATTATTGATAGCAGGAACAGGTGTTATTATATATAAAAATGGGAAAATATTATTGCAAAATCGTAGAGATACTTTATATTGGGGGCTTCATGGTGGTTGTGTAGAAATTGGCGAAACTGTTGAAGATGCAGCAAAACGAGAATTACAAGAAGAAACTGGGTTAATTGCAAATACTCTTGAATTATTTAATGTTTTTTCAGGAGAAGATATGCTATATACATATCCGAATGGTGATGAAGTATATGTAGTAACTGTAATTTATATTTGCCAAAATTTTTCAGGTGAGTTGTTGGCGGAAACAAATGAAACGGTTGCACTAAAATGGTTTGATTTAGATGACATCCCAAAGGAAATTAGTTTGCTTGATAAAAAACCTATACAAGCTTTTTTAGAATATATTAAATGTTCAAAATAAGTAAAACACTCTTAGGAAAAAATTTTAAATTTATTTAGAAGAAGGGGCGACCACGCAGGGTCGCCCCTTCAGTATTATTATTCTTTAATTACAATTCTCTAAACAATTTATAAATCTTAAATCTTATCAATTGTTAGTAAAATCATTTAGCAAGCTCCTTAAAAGCTTCTATATTTTCTTTTATAATTAAATCTGCTGTATCAGAAATTTTATTTTCTCTAACTTCTTTTACAATCTTAATTTCATTAGAAAAATTTTGATTCGCTTCAATCATTGGAACTAAATTATTAGTATCAACTATCATATTAATTCATCTCAAATATATTTGATATCTGAAATAGGATAAAAGGCAACCTATTTTTTTTATATATATAATGTTGATTGAATTTAAAATTTAGGTAATATATAATAAATTTAATTTCAAAATTATTAAGGAGTGATAATATGCAAAGTGAAGCACAACTTGAACAAAAGTTAGTTGTTGACCTTGTAGGAAATGGATATGAAGAAGTTGCAATAAATAATCAAAATGAACTTATAGAAAATTTTAGAAAGCAATTATACATATATAATGAAGATAAAATGTCGAATACTCCTTTTTCAGATAAAGAATTTGAACGTATATTAAATCATGTAAATAATAAAAGTATATTTACTAGTGCTAAAATTTTACGTGATAAATTTATTTTAGAACGTGATGATAATACACAAGTTTACTTAGAATTTTTTAATACTGAACATTGGTGTAAAAATATATTCCAAGTAACTCGCCAAACAACAATTGTTGGAAAATATATTAATAGATATGATGTTACAATACTTATTAATGGGCTTCCACTTGTACAAATAGAACTTAAAAGGCGTGGACTTGATTTAAAAGAAGCATTTAATCAAATTGAAAGATATAGAAGACATAGTTATCAAGGCTTATATAGATATATTCAAATATTTATAATATCTAATGGCGTTGATACAAAATACTTTTCAAATACAGACACTGAACTTATGTATAGTTTTACATTCTTTTGGAGTGATGAAAAGAACAAAAAAATTACAACCCTTGCTGAATTTACATTAACATTTTTAGATAAATGTCAAATATCTAAAACTATTGCAAGATATATGGTTATTAATGAAACAGATAAAATATTAATGGTAATGCGACCATATCAAATATATGCAGTAGAAGCTTTAATAAATCGTGCAACTGAAACTAATAACAATGGTTATATATGGCATACTACTGGCAGTGGTAAAACCTTAACTTCATTTAAGACAAGTCAAATCCTTGCAAAAAATTCAAATATAAAGAAAGTATTTTTTTTAGTAGACCGTAAAGATTTAGATAGCCAAACAATAAGAGAATTTAATAAATTTGAACCTGATAGTGTAGATACTACAAGTAATACACAAACTTTAGTTAAACAAATCCAAGACATAAATAAATCATTAATTGTTACAACTATACAGAAAATGTCTAAAGCAATAAATAATTATTCTTATGTATTAGATAAATATAAAGATGAGAAAGTAATTTTTATAATAGATGAATGTCATCGTTCCCAATTTGGTAATATGCATAAAGCTATAAACAAACATTTTAATAAAGCACAATATTTTGGATTTACAGGAACACCTCGTTTTTTACAAAATAAAAGTCAAGATAATAGAGTTACAACTGATTTGTTTGAAAAATGCTTACATACATATTTAATTAAAGATGCTATTGCTGATAATAATGTACTTGGTTTTTCAGTTGAATATATTCAAACATTTGATATAAGTATAGATGAAAGTGACAAAACAAAAGTATTAGGAATAGATACAGAAGAAGTATGGTTAGATAATAATCGTATAGAAATGATAGCTAAACATATTTTAGATAATCATAATGCAAAAACAAGAAATAGAAAATATACTGCTATTTTTACAGTTCAAAGTATACCAATGCTTATAAAATACTATAATCAATTTAAAAAATTAAATCATGAATTTAAAATAACGAGTATATATAGTTTTTCGTCAAATGAAGATATGGAATGTAAAGAAGAACATTCACGTGATAGTTTAGAAAAAATAATTGAAGACTACAATACAATGTTTGATACAAACTATTCTACAGATACTTTTAATAATTATTTTTCTGATGTATCGAAAAAGGTTAAAACAGCACAAATTGATATTTTAATTGTAGTAAATATGTTTTTAACGGGATTTGATAGTAAAACATTAAATACTTTATATGTAGATAAAAATTTAGAATACCACAACCTTTTACAAGCTTATTCAAGAACAAACAGAGTTGAAAAATCAACTAAACCATATGGAAATATTGTTTGTTATAGAAATTTAAAAAATAATACAGATGAAGCAATAAAATTATTTTCCCAAACTCAAAGTTTAGATATTGTACTTATGAAAAATTATGAATATTATTTAGAAATATTTAAACAACAACTTGAAACTTTATTTAATATAGTAAAAGAACCTGAAGATGTAGATAATATTAAAAGTGAAGAAACACAAAAAGAATTTATACTAGCATTTAGAGAACTATCAAAAACTTTAATGAGTTTGCAAACTTTCATTGAATTTGAATTCACAAAAGAAAATTTAGGGATAAGCGAACAAAAATATGCAGACTTTAGAAGTAAATATTTACTTATTCATGATAATATAAAACGTTATGAAAATCAAAAATATTCAATTCTAAGTGATATAGATTTTAGTATAGAAATTATGCATACAGATAAAATCAATGTAGATTATATTATGAATTTAATTCGTAACATTGATTTAGATAATAAAGACAAAAAGAAAAAAGATATTGAGCATATTATAAAAGAACTCGAAAGAGCAGATAACCAAGAGCTACGTTTAAAAATTGAACTATTAAAAGAGTTTTTAAATAAAGTAATGCCACAATTAAATAATAATAGTTCAATTGATGATGCATATATCCAGTTTGAAAATGAACAAAAAGAAAAAGAGATAGATATTTTCGCTAAAGATATTCAAATAGACCCATTCTTTGTAAAAGAGGAAATAGAAGAATATGAATATTCCAAAACTATAAGATATAATAGAATAAATGAACAAATTAAAAAACCTTTCTTTCAGAAAAAGAATGATATTGAAAAGTTAAAAAATTTTATAGAAGAAATGGCTACAAAATATCAACCTAATAATGATTAAACTCTTTTTAGTATAATAAAAAATAACGTCATATCCTAGACCTTTTAAGATAGACGTTATTAAAACTAAAAATAAGGATAACCAATTTGTGGTTGATTACAAACTAATTATATCATAAGTTTCAGATTTGTAAATATAAATTTTAATATATTATAAGAATAATGCTTTTTTATTGAAAATAAATAAAAGATTATATATAATATTAGTACAATTTAAAACAAAAGGAGTTACTAAAATGTCAGTTAATGAGATTCAAAAAGAACAGCAGGCTAATCTACATACAAGTTTATGGAATATAGCTAATACATTACGTGGTAATATGGAAGCTTATGATTTTAAAAATTATATTTTAGGTATTATATTTTATAGATATTTGTCAGAAAAAATTGAAAAGAGAGCAAATAACCTTTTGGAGTATGATAATATAACTTTTTTAGATGCTTGGGAAAATGAAGACTATAGAAAAAACTTATATGAAGAAATTGTTAGTCAACTTGGTTATATTATAGAACCACAATATTTATTTTCAAATATGGTTAAAAATATTGAAGAACAAAATTTTGATATTGAAAAACTTGATAAAGCTATAGGAAGTATTACAGATTCAACATTAGGTGCTGAAAGTAGAGAAGATTTCGACAATCTTTTTGAAGATATGGATTTAACTTCTGCAAAACTTGGTAAAGATGTACATAGTCGTTCTAAATTAATGGCTGAAGTAATTAAAGAAATTTCCAATATAGATTTTTCTCATGAAGATAGTGAAATAGATGTGCTTGGTGATGCTTATGAATATTTAATAGGTTCATTTGCTGCTAATGCGGGTAAAAAAGCAGGTGAATTTTATACACCGCAACAAGTATCAAAAATACTTGCTAGAATTGTTACAATTGATAAAAAAGATATTAAAGCAGTTTATGACCCTTGTTGTGGAAGTGGCTCTTTATTACTTAGAGTAAAAAAAGAAGCTAATGTACGTAACTTTTATGGACAGGAATTAACATCAACAACTTACAACTTAGCAAGAATGAATATGTTACTTCATGATATACCATATCAAAATTTTAATATTAAAAATGATGATACACTTGAAAAACCTCATTTTGACGGTATGAAATTTGATGCAATTGTAGCAAACCCTCCTTACTCTGCTAATTGGAGTTGTGATGATAAATTTTTAGATAATGAACGTTTTTCAGCATATGGAGCATTAGCCCCAAAATCAAAAGCAGATTATGCATTTATCCAACATATGATTTTCCATTTAGAAGATAAAGGTACAATGGCTGTTGTATTACCACATGGTGTATTATTTAGAGGAGCTAGTGAAGGTAAAATAAGAAAATATTTAATAAAAGAAAAGAATTATTTAGATGCTATTATTGGTTTACCTGCTAACTTATTTTTTGGAACAAGTATTCCAACTTGTATATTGGTATTTAAAAAGTGTAGAACAAATGCAAATGATGTGTTATTTATAGATGCATCAAATGAATTTGAAAAAGGTAAAAACCAAAATTTACTTACTGATAGTAATATAGACAAGATAATCGAAACATATAAAAATAGAAGTAGTATAGATAAGTTTTCATATGTTGCAACAATAAAGGAAATAGAAGAAAACGACTACAACCTTAATATCCCTCGTTATGTAGATACTTTTGAAGATGAAGAAGAAATCGACCTTAATTCAGTAAAAGAAAATCTTGAAAGAATAGATATGGAAATATTAGAAATAGATAAGGAACTTGAAGTTTATTTAAAAGAACTTGGGCTTTAGGGGGTAGAATGATGGAGAAATTACCTAAGTTGCGATTTAAAGAGTTTGAGGAGGAGTGGGAAGAAAAGAAATTAGGAGAT
>CAZWZB010000029.1:0-11671 GCA_964638835.1 uncultured Eubacteriales bacterium
AAATGCCCAATCACCAATACCCGTAACAGTATATGAATTAACATTTGCCGGTATTACTATATCTCCTGTTGGTTTTACTGAATTTTCAATAACTTCAACTTCATTAAGGTTTTCGCTTGTTATTTTGTATTTAATACCATTAACTTCAAACTCATCTCCAATATCTGCAAATGTAGTTACTAACCCTACTTTCAAAATAAAAATAAATAAAATTCCTAATAGCAGCACAATTTTTTCATTTTTTACCTCCTTTTTAGTTATTCTATTTACAAATTACTTTGTTAATACATCCCACTCTTATTATAATAAGCAACAGTAAAAAAATCAATTAAAGTAGTAAATATTTTTTACTACTCTTTTAATTTAAAATTAATTATTTTATATACACTCAAAATTAAGTCTTCAAAATCTCTTTACACTTGCAATGAAAGTGTAAAGAGATTTTGACTTTCGATAATGTAAAGGAATATGATAAATTCAAGTATAGATTAATAATTTATATAAAGATTGTGACCTTCTAAAAAAAATAGTGTAAATGAAAATTAAATCTATGTGTAACCTAAATTACTATAAATAAAGCCAAAAATGAATTAATCAATTATTACAATGGCGAAAAATCTTTAAATATGGCTACAAGAATTAAACTTCAATTAGAAGTATTTGATAGGAATAATATTCTTCAGAATTAAAAGATTGTACTAATTATGATTTTGATATGAGCAAATTTATGACTAAGAATAAAGGAATGTTGAATATAAATGAATATTTAAGAATAAATTTTATAACAGAAAATTTAAGAAGTTTAGATAATTATATAGCAGGGAATAAGGTATTTGCAACAATTTCAGGAGATATATTTGATAGCATTAAACTTAATAATAACAAGTAAAACAGCATTAATAAAATCCCTCTATCTCTGTTAATTTAAACTTTTGTTTTAAAATTTTTATATTAGCTCTAATTTTTTGTATACTAATTATCATATTAACTCCTTCATGTGTTATTCTTGGCAAACTATTTAGACACCCTAATATTGCATAAATAATTTAAATATGTTTATAATTATTACTATACATAAAAAGGAAAGTTATTATCAACAATCCGAAATATATTTAATAATGCTTTAATTTTATAATAAATAAACAAAATATAGTTTTAAATTTATCTATTATTATAATTTAAAATATTCCTAATATAAAATATAATTTTATTTAAATTAAAAATATTTATATATTATGGAGGGATTAAAAATGAAAAAATTAAAAATCTATCTTGACACATCAGTTATAAGTTATCTTTTTGCGGAAGATGTCACTGACAAGATGGAGGATATAAACAAATTTTGGAAAAATTTATCTCATTTAAAATACAATGTTTGTATTTCATCAACAACAGTAGAAGAACTACATAAATATTCAGAGCCGAAAAGAAATATGATGATGGAAAAACTTAAAGAAATTCATTTTGAAACACTTATGCAAACCGATGAAGTTAAGGAACTTGCTTTGGAATACATAAAAAATGAAGTTCTTACACAAAAAAGCTTTGATGATTGTATACATATTGCATTTGCTGTTGTTAATAATTGTGATATTATTGTTTCATGGAATTTTAAACATCTCGTAAATTTTAAGACCATAAACAAAGTTAAAATTATAAATGCAATAAACAATTACAGAGAAATTAGCATAATCTCTCCAACTATGATTTTAGAAGAGGAGTAATTTGATGAAAATAAGCATAGTTATGTTAGAAATTAGAAAAATCAGAGATGAAAATTCTGCCAGGCATTTAAAAATGACTGATGAAGAACGTCGCAAAGAAGAAATAGAAGCACTTGATTGGTTTTCACGTACATTGGGTAAAGATGTGAAAATTCAAAACCAAACTAACAAAACGAAATGAGTAGGTATGACCTGTGGTCGTACCTACTCATTTCGTTTTCATTTAATTTAATACATGACCAAATAAATTATGAGAATATTTATAATAATGGACTATCGTGTCTAGCTTTTAATCTATTCCATCTACGGTCTATTTCTTGTTGCATTTCTTCAACAATATCTTCATTATCTTTTTGTAATAAATGTTTTGTTCTTCCCATCATTTTTAACCATTCAATCACTTGAATTTTTTTATCTTTATCTTCTGGATTGTAGTTTATAGTTGTTATTCCGTTTTCAACTTCATATAGTGGGTGGTAACAACAATCAACAGCCATTTCAATAACCTGTCTTTCATGTCGTGGGTTATCTCCCCAATTAAGAGGGCAAGCAGATAATGCTTTTATAAATGCCAGTCCATATTTATTTGCGTAAGATTGAGCTTTGCTAGCTTTTTTAATAAAATCATTTGGTTGTGATTCAGCAACTGTTGCAACATATGGAATGTTAGTTGCAACAAAAAGTTGTGGAGTGTCCTTGTGTAAAAACGTCTTTCCTCTTTGAGCTTTTCCTACATTCGATGTTGAACTTTTTGCTCCAAGTGGTGTTGCATATGATTGTTGATAACCAGTATTCATATAACCACCATTGTCATATTCCATTATAATCATTTTATGATTTCTCATTGCTGTACCAAGTGATGGACCAAGTCCAATATCCATACCACCATCACCACTAACCATTACAAAAGTAAATTCCTCATCTTTTGGTATTTCACCACGTCTTTGTTTTTCATAAAATACTTCAAGTACACCTGACATTGTAGGAGCTCCATTTTGGAATAGGTTGTGTATATATGAAACTTTAAAAGCTGTTTTAGGATAAGGAGTACTAACTACCATTCCACAACCTGTATGAAATAGTAATACAACATTTCCTTCTATACCTTTTAATAATAAATTTAAGTTAACAGGAATACCACAACCCGGGCAAGCTCCATGACCTGAAGACATACGTTTAGGTATATTTAAAGCATTTTTTACAGTTGCACCTTTGATATCAAATTTATTATTTTGTTCATCATAATTTTTATTAATTATATTTGGTGTAGATTGTTGTTCGGTTATAGGTTCAAAATACTGTGTTGGTGTGTAACCTTCTTTACCTTTGTATTGACCGTAATAGTCAAATTTATTTTGTGATTTGCCTTCTACTTCTGAAAGGGCATCTTCTAACATAGAAATAGCGTCTTCAACATAAAAATCTCTACCACTTAAACCATACACTCTGCTTAATACTTCTATGTTTGATTTATGACTTTGTAATGTTGCTTTAAGTTCTAATGTCATATTTCCACCATCAGCACCATAACTATCCTGTCTATCTGCTACTATTATTACTTTAGCACCTTTGCAAAGTTCATATATTTCTTCACTATACCAAGGTCTTAACACATTAGATGTTATAACTCCAACTTTTTTGTTTTGTGAACGTAATGTGTCAACTGCTGTTCTTGCTGTATCGTAACTTGAACCTAATATAAATAAAATTACATCTGCATCTTCATTTTTATATCCTTCTACAACATTATAACTTCTACCAGAAATATTTTTATATTCTTCAAGCACAGAATTTATAATGTCTTTTGAACTTTTCATTGCCAAGTATAATTGATATTTATTATTTATAAGGTCTGGTTCGTTCATATATGAGCCTATTGTAACAGGGTTTTTACTGTCTAATAGGGTATATTCTGCTTTATATTCTCCTAAAAAGTTTTGTACATCGCTATCATGTGAAAAAACATAAACTTTATTTTTTTGATGACTTGTAAAAAATCCATCAAAAGCTACTATAACAGGAAGTTTTACTTTTTCAGCTATTTTTAAAGCACATATATTCATATCATAAACAGCTTGTGGAGTTTTAGCAAAAAGTATTATCCAACCAGAATTAAGAGTGTACATAATATCACTATGGTCACCTTTTATTGATAAAGGTCCTGATACTGTTCTACATGCAACATTTAAAACCATTGGTAATCTTGTTCCGGATTGTACTGGTAATTGTTCTAATGCATATAAAAGTCCATTTGCGGAAGTTGCATTAAATACTCTACCTCCACCAGCAGAAGCACCAAAACAAATTCCAGCAGCACCATGTTCACCATCTGCAGGTATCATAACTATATCATGTTCGCCCTCTGCTTTTAACAAATCTAATTGTTCAGCTATTTGTGTAGATGGTGTTATAGGATAATAACCCATAAGGTGATAATTAATTTGTTTAGCAGCATATGCAGCTAATTCATTACCACTATCAAACATTATTTTTTGTTCTAACATTTAATTTTCCTCCTTTGTATGTGTTCCTAAATATTCATTTGTAGTAAAACTTTCTGAACGCATAATAGAATTAGGTCCAACATCTTCAAATTGTAATTTGTCCACTATTAAATCTTGATTTCTTACATGAGTTTTTGAAGTATCTATTTCTCTTTCTAATCCATCAGTAATAGCATCAGTTGGACACACTTCAACACAACGCAAGCAACCTTTACAATGGTGATAGTCAGGTCCTAAGTTAACCATTGTTTCTTTATTTTTATACTCACCTTTTACAAATTGATATACAAAGTCAGGGCAGGTACTATCACACAGACCACAATGTATACATTTTTCTAAATTAAATACTGGTATATAACCTTCTCTACTAGCTGTTAAGTCATTACTAACCATACTACCAAAGTTAGGATTAATACCACCTATTGGAGCATTATCATAACCCCAATCGTATTTTATTTCTTTATATTCTTCATATTGATATTTGTTATCTTTTTTAACTTCTATACTTACAACTTCTTCATAACCTCTACGAATACCCTTTAAATTACCTTCTAATGCTTTAGGATACTTTCTACCAATTGTTTGTGAAACTGCTTCTTCTAAAGCTTCAAGAGGTATAAAACCAGATGCCTTACAAAGAGCACCTAACATTATCATATTAACACGTGTTTTACATTCCATTGCAAGCTTTAGGGCATCTACACAATATAGCGTACCAGCATACATTTTTAATTTATCTCTCATATATTCAGGAGAATTATCTGTATTAACAACAACAGCTGTATTTTCATCTACTCCAGCCATAATACCCGATTTACCTACTAATCCTTCATGAAATAATCCAAGCAAATGAGGTTTTTCTACAGGGCTGTTTATACGTAATTCTTGTTCATTTGAACACCAACGAATATAAGACTTAACAGGTGAACCTCTTTTTTCAGAACCATAACTTGCAAAACAAGCACTATTTAAATCTAAATATAATGCACCTAACTCACCCAAAATTTTACCACTTAAATTAGCACCTAATCCCCCAATACTCTCAAGCCTTATTTCATAATAATTATATTTATTTGTTATTGGTAAAATCACAATTAACACTCCTTATTATTTTCAACTTTACACATCAACTTATAGGGGACTCTATCCCTAAAAATATTTACATTAATATATGATTATCAATTAAGTACTAGATTATACCTATTAGATTGTTTGGGAGAGTTAAATAAATAATTTCAAACAAGAATGATTTACATTCTTTAATTAACACTCTCCAAATTTAAAAATTTTTAAAAAATCATTAAGACTTCTTTTAGAAGTCAGAACAAAAATTCAAGGCCTACCAAACAAGCTGAAACCTAGTAAATTCAAGAGTAAAATATAGCGAACATACCTAAAAATCGTTAAGACTTCTCAAAGAAGTCTTAACAAAAATTTAAAAAATGAGAGCGGTTATATAAGAATGATTTAAAAAAAATATAATTTTTAAATTAAATTATAATATTATCATTCTTTAATTAACACTCTCGAATTTTTGATATTCTTTTTCATTGAAGATTATATAGTTAAGGTATAATATTTACCAAAATGCAAATTTTTTTAAAACGTATATATTTTTGATTTAAATTTACTTATAACATTGATAATATTTTGCAGAGAACGGATTCATATAGTGTTTTATAAGAAATCTATTATGTTAGTAATAAAATTGTACTATCTAAAATATACTTAAAAAAATATAAGTAATATGTTAAATTTAAATGTTAAATTATTTTAATAAATTCTATTGCAATTATAAATTTATATGTTATAATAGTATATATATTAAGTAATATCAATATAATTTTTTGTATAAATTGTTTAGATTACTTTATAATAAATAAAATGTTTAATTTATAAAGGTTAAATATTTTATACTTTTAATTACATAATGTTAAATAACGAAAGGGTGTGCTGTTTTGTTTTCAAAAGAAGAAATCAATAAAATAGAAAAAGAATTTCAATTAGCAATTGAAGACAAACTAAAACTAAAAGAACAACTAACAGATTTATTTAAATCTTGTTCAGAAATAGAAACAATATGTTTAAAATTTTATTATGCTTTTATGCCTATAAGCGATGTTGCAACTTATAATCCTGAATTATTTTTAAAAATTATAAAAGATACTTTGAAAGCTAAAGATTTAGTTCCTTGGGGAGATAAAATAAATGGAGAATTATTTTTTAATTATGTATTATCCTATCGTATTAACAATGAAAATATAGTTGACTATAGAGAACAATTTTTTAATGAATTATATCCAAGAATTAAAGATAAAAATATGCAGGATGCTGTTTTAGAAGTGAATTACTGGTGTTTTGAAAAAGCTACTTATAAAAGTACTGATGGTAGAACTGCTTCTCCTTTAACTGTTTTAAAAAATGCTTTTGGACGTTGTGGTGAAGAATCTACATTATGTGTTGCTGCCCTTAGAAGCGTTGGACTTCCTGCACGACAATGTTATACCCCTCGTTGGTCGCATTGTGATGATAATCATGCTTGGATTGAAGTTTGGATTGATGGGAAATGGTACTTTACTGGAGCTTGTGAACCAGAAGCTGTTATGAATAAAGGTTGGTTTAATTCATCAGCTCAAAGAGCTATGTTAATACATAGTCGTGTTTTCTCTACAATGGTTACTGATGACATAATTACTTTTAAAACTCCTAAACTTACTGAAATAAATGTTTTACATAATTATACTGAAACTACAAACCTAACAGTAACTGTTGTTGATAATAATAAACCTATTGAAGATGTTATAGTAAGATTTGAAATAATTAACTATGCTGAATTTTTCCCAATTGCTAATTTAAGAACAGATAAAAATGGTAAATGTAATTTAACTACAGGTTTTGGAGACTTATTTGTTTTTATAAGTAAAGATAATAAATTTTTATATGAAAAGGTTGACTTGAGGAAAACAAATTCTATAACTTTTAATATTTCTGAAGCTATATCATTTGATGAAAAGAGTTTTGATTTAGATATATGTCCTCCTATTCAAAAACCATTAGATGAAATAGATATTTCAGAAGAAACACTTAAAAACCATGACAAAAAAGTTAAATCGGGATTAAAAATACGTAAAGAATATGAAAGTACATTTTTTAATCAAGACAAGGCAAATGAATTTGTGTCAAACTATGAATATAAAGAAGAGATTTCTAATTTTTTAATTAATTCTAATGGTAATTATGAAGAAATAATAAAATTTATTAAAGATATAAGCATGGAACTTAAATATAAAGTTTTAATTCTAAAATCTTTAAGAAGTAAAGATTATTCAGATATTACAAGTGAAATTTTGACTAATCATTTAAAGAGTGCTTTAAAATATAAAGATTCATATGATGAAGATATTTTTATGAATTATATATTACGCCCACGTGTAAGTAATGAAATGATTACAGATTATAGAGAATTTATATCAAATTATTTTAATTCAGAACAAATTGAACAATTTAAAAAACAACCAATAAAAATATTTGAATATATAAAAAACAACATTAAAAACTATGGTAACATTGATTATTCAACACTTTCAGCATCTCCAAAAGGATTATTAGAGCTTAAACTTGGAAGTGAAATTTCAATGAAAATTTTATTTGTAACTATATGTAGAACTTTTGGTATTCCTGCAAGATTAAATCCTATGGATTTATCACCTCAATATTATAAAAATGATTGGATTAATGTTGAAAATAAATTGCAAGAACCAGAAGACATGGGTACTTTAATTTTAAATAGCTCAAACTCTACAGAATTTGAATATCACAAAAACTTATCTATTTCAAAGCTTAAAGATGGTGTATATCAAAATCTTTATTTAGAGCATGAAAAAAGTGAAGATAAAACTATTAAATTTAACCTACCAGTTGGTTATTATAGAATCGTTACTTCAAATCGTCAAACAAATGGTGATATTTTAGCAAAAGTATATAATGTTAAATTAGAAGTTAATAAAACTACTGAAATAACAATTGAATTAAGAGAAAACTTAACTCAACCAACTAATTTAAAAGATATTAAAAATTTAGAGATAAAAACATTTAAAGATGATAAAAAACAACTTTCAGAAATATTATCAGAAAATAATAGTATTGTTGCATGGCTTGAAGAAGGTAAAGAGCCTACTGAACATCTATTAAATGAAATGTTAGCAAAGAAAGAAGTATTTAAAACTTTATTAAATAAAGTAATATTTATTGTAAGAACTAAAGAAGCTATCAATAATAGTACATTAAAATTAACTTTAAATGAAATTAATAATATTGAAATTGTATTAAGCACTGATACTTCAGACATAAACAATGTTTATGATAGTTGCGAAATTTTAGATAAAAAATTACCACTTGTTATAGTAGTAAATAAAGAACTTAAAGTTAAATTTAGTTCAGCGGGTTATAATGTAGGCATAGCAGATATGTTACTTAGGGAAATATAAAGATTTTTTTCGGGCGACCACAGGTCGCCCTACTGGAATAAAATTTAAAGGAGGAATTAACTTATGATACAGCAATGGTTTACAGAAGCGAAATTAGGTATTTTCATTCATTATGGTATTTATGCTGTAGATAGTGTTGCAGAATCATGGTCATTTTTTAATGGTCGTATTTCACATGAAGAATACATGAACCAACTTAATGGCTTTACTGCTAAAAATTTTGATGCAAAAAAATGGGCAGAGTTATTTAAAAAAGCTCGTGCTAAATATGTAGTTCTTACATCAAAACATCATGATGGGGTTTCATTGTGGGATACAAAATATAGCGATTTAAATGTTATTAAAAAAACACCAGCTAAAAGGGATATAATAAAAGAATATACAGAAGCAATACGTGAACAAGATATGAAAGTTGGTATATACTTTTCACTTATTGACTGGTCACATCCTGATTATCCATCTATTTATCAAGAAGGCTCTACCCCTGGTGATTATATTCATGAAAAAGTTTTTTCATCTCCTGTAGATGGTATTGAAAAACCTGAACGTTGGGAAAAGTTTTTACAACATAATAGAAATCAGCTAACTGAATTAATGACTAACTATGGAACTGTTGATTTACTTTGGTTTGATGGGGATTGGGAACGTAGTGCTAAGCAGTGGAAAATGCCAGAGTTTAGAGAATTTTTACATAGTTTAAATCCTAATGTTGTACTTAATTCACGTATGCAAGGTTATGGAGATTATAAAACACCTGAACAAGGTATTCCTATTACACCACCTGAAGGACCTTGGGAATTCTGTACTACTATAAATGATTCCTGGGGATATAGAGAAATGGATAATGATTATAAAACATCACGTCAAGTTATACGTATGTTTTGTGATTGTATAACAATGGGTGGTAATATGTTATTAGATATAGGACCTATGGAAGATGGAACAATAGACCCACGTCAAGAAAAAATTTTACTTGATTTAGGTGATTGGATTACAACACATGAAGAAGCTGTATTTACAACTACAAAAGGTATAGACTATAATTTCTTTTTAGGTGGTAGTACTCTTTCTAAAGATAAAAAAACTCTTTATTTATTTGTATATGATAAGCCAGTTGAAGATGTATGCTTAAAAGGAATTTGCACACCAATTAAAAAAATTACAGCTTTGCATTCTGGTAAAGAATTAACACATAATATTACTGGTGGAGCTCCTTGGAGTGGTATACCGGGTACTATATGGATACAAATTACTGAAAAAGATTGTCATAATCAAACAACAGTGCTTAAAGTAGAACTTGAAGATACTTTAAAACTTTATGGTGGAGAAGGGCAAACAATTTCACAAAATTAATAAATATTGTTATTAATTTTGTGAGTGTTTATTATAGAATAATTCAAGAATGAGTGTGGGGTGTGCTTTGCACATTTGCATAAATATATGTGTTATTAATTTTATTATAAAAACTATATTTGAGTAACTTTAATTATTCTTTAATTAACATTTTGATTTAATTAAATAAAGACTGTTAATAATAATTATTGACAGTCTTTATTTATATATATTTATTATTCAATTAACTTTTAAAATAAATTGCGAAATTAAACTTTTGTAACATTCTTGACATAAATCAATAGTATGTTTTTCACCATCCATATCTGAATTATATCCCCATTTTTTTTCGATATGAATATAATCTTCTAAGTTACCATTTTTATCAATTAAAATTGGTTTGCCACACATATTACAAAATACTTTATCAACTTTATCAACTAAAATTTCAACTTTCTTGTACTCTCGCATATTCAAATCTCCACCCTCATTTTGATACTAGATACATGTATAATTAATTATAGCTTATTAATACTTTGATGTATACAGGTAATATCTGAATATTACAATTATGTTTCATTTTTATTTAATTAATATTTTTGTAATAGTATTAATTTATATTGTTATTGTTATAATGAATAAGTTTTTTTATAATTTTGGAACAATATTCATTTTTAATACGTCTAATATAGTTAATAAACTTTTAAAAAGTTTGTTGATTATATTAGAGGATTATATTTAAATAAGAATTTATTCTTACTTGAATATAGTTTAAATTTTACTAAATATAAATATTTATTGTAGCAAGGAGGAATGCCTTTGGAAAATATAATAGAACTTAAGAATGTAAGAAAAGTATATCGTATGGGAGATGAAAAAATAATAGCTTTAAATGATATTTCTTTAACTATAGGTGAAGGAGAAATATGCTGTTTACTTGGAACATCTGGTTCAGGTAAATCAACACTTCTTAATATGATTGCAGGATTAGAAAAACCAACAAAAGGAACTATCATTTTTAAGAACCAACATATTGAGAAAATGAATGAAAAACAATTAGCTAAATTTAGACAATTAAATATAGGTTTTGTTTTTCAATCTTACAACTTACTACCGACATTAACTGCCCTTGAGAATGTAACATTACCCCTTATATTTAACGGAATAAAACGTTCAATAAGAAATAAAGCTGCTAAAGAAATGTTAAAAGCTGTTGGTTTAGAAAAAAGAGCTAAACATAAACCTTCTGAGATGAGTGGGGGTCAGCAACAACGTGTTAGTATTGCACGTGCATTTGTAAATAAGCCTAAAGTTGTTTTTGCTGATGAACCAACTGGTAACCTTGATACAAGAACTACATATGAAATGATGGACCTTATAACAGGTATAGTAAGAAAAAATAAACAAACTCTTATAATAGTAACTCATGATTTAGAAATATCACAATATGCAGACCGTGTTGTTTATGTTCGAGATGGTAATATAGAAAAAATCGAAATAAATCAAAATAAAATTGAATGTGGTTTAGCATTATTGGAAGGAGAAAAGAAAGATGAAAATTAAACAATTAAAACCTTTATTTATTTTGCTAGTATGTTGCTTATTAACATTTAATATTTTACCT
>CAZWZB010000029.1:11771-29070 GCA_964638835.1 uncultured Eubacteriales bacterium
AAAACCTTTATTTATTTTGCTAGTATGTTGCTTATTAACATTTAATATTTTACCTGCTTCTGTGTATGCTACTGAAACAGATAATTCAAAAGATAATTTAATAAAAGACCTTTTACAACAACAACAAGAGTATATAAAAAGTATACAAAATTTACAACAACAATTAGAAAATAAAGATAAAGAACAAGAAGCATTAAATAATGCTACCCCAAATTTGAAACTTATATCAACTCCTACATTTACAGTAATTGGGGGAAGAAAAGTAACCTTATCACTTGAAATAAAAAATATAAGTTCAGTTACTGCTAGAAATGTACTTATTCAAGCAAGTTTAGGTGATGCCTCTGCTATGCCTTTTACATTAAAGTTTCTTAAAGAGACAAATGTTGTAAGTTCTATTAATGCAGGTAGTACAAAACTTGTTGAATTAGAATTAGATGTTAGTCCATCAGTTGATTCTAAAACATATTCTATAAATTTAGATTATTCCTTTTCAAATGATGCTAAAAAGGCTTTTACAGGTAAAGATACAATATATGTTAAGGTAGATAATTCAGCATCTGTTGGTTCTACTTTCCCAAGAGTTTCTATGTTAAACTTTAAAGTAGATAATAATAATATTACTGAAGATTCAACTGTGACTTTATCATCTACACTACAAAATTTAGGACAACAAGGGGCTTATGACATTCAAGTTGTAGTAGATGGATTATCTACAGAAACATTAACTATTACAAATGGTACAAATTCTTTATATTTTAATTCATTAGATGCCAATTCTAAAGATAATATAAATTTTACTATACAAACTTCTAAAAAAATTAAATCTGGTAGTTACCCTTTAACATTTAAAATAACATATAAAGATAATACAGGCAAAGATTATACTAATGAACAGAAGTATTTTATAAATGTTGTTAATACCAAAGAACAAATTAATCAAACATCATTTGTACAAATAAAAGATTTAATAGCACCAGAAAATACATTCAAAGTAGGAGAAGCTTTTTCTTTAAATTTAGATGTAATTAATACTGGAGATGGAGAAGCTAAAAATATTAAAATAACTGCTGAATATGGTACAGATGGAGCTATAATTCCTAAATCTCCAGCAGTTCAATTCTTAAATACTTTAACTTCTGGTGAAGAAAAAAGATTTACTTTTACATTTACTGCAACTAAAACAGCTAAAAGTCAAAATTATCCTATATCTTTTAAATTAGAATATGAAGATACTAGTTTAGAAGAAGATAAACTTATTACACATACTCAGTATACAGGTGTAAACATACATAACCCTGAACTAGATGATAAAACAAATCAAGCATCATTTGTACAAATACGAAATTTAACAGTGCCAGAAAATACATTTGGTGTAGGTCAAACTTTTTCATTAAATTTAGATGTAATTAATACTGGTATAGCTAATGCTAAAAATGTTAAAATCATTGCCGAGTATGGTGCAGATGGAGCTATAGTACCTAAATCTACTACCACACAATTTATAAATCTATTATCTCCTAATGAAGAGAAAAAGTTTACTTTTACATTTGCTGCAACTAAAAATGCTAAAAGTCAGAATTATCCTATATCATTTAAAATAGAATATGAAGAAGGTAGCGAAAACAAAGTTACAACATACACCCAATATACAGGGGTAAATATAAATAATCCTGATGAAGAAGATGAAAAAGATAAACCTAAAAGTATTCCTAAAATAATAATAAGTAAATATTCTTGTGACCCTATAATGGTAAAAGCAGGAGAAGAATTTGATTTACATATGTCTTTTACAAACACACATCCTACAAAAACAGTAAGTAATATAAAAATATTCTTTACTGTTTCAGCAGAAAGTAAAACAGGTAATGTATTTATACCTGTTGATAGCAGTAATACATTTTATGTTAATAAAATATCACCACAAGGAACAGTTGATACAAAAGTTCGTTTATTTGCAATGCCAGATGCTGAACCTAAAACTTATAATTTAATAGTAAATTTTGATTATGAAGATGAAACAGGAGCTTTACCAGCAGCAACTGAAAATATAGGGATAAGCGTTAAACAACCTACAAAATTAGAAACAAGTGATATATTTATACCAAGTCAAGGAAATGTAGGAGAACCTATATTTATTAATTTCAACTTTTATAATACAGGTAAAGTTACAATGAGTAATTTAAGAATAAAAATGACTGGTGACTTTGATACACAAGATAGCGATAGTTATTTTGGTAATCTTGAATCTGGTCAATCTGAATATTATGAAGGAATTATAATACCTAATACGCCAGGAAAACAATATGGTAAATTAATTATCTCATATGATGAACCTAATGGCGAACGTGTTGAACGTGTAACAGACATTGATTTAGCAATAAATGAAAGAATGATAATGGAAGCGTTTAATCCAGATGGTATGGGAATGGACTCTAATGGTAAGTTTGCAGAGCCAGAAAAAAAAGGAATAAATTTTAAATCTCCTATCCTATGGGTAAGTGTTGCTGTTATTGTTATTATTATAGCAGGTGTTGTTGTATTTATAATTCGCAAAAAGAAGAAGAAAGGTTTTGATTTAGATGAATAGTTTAGATTTAATAACTATGGCTATCAGAAATCTTTGGAAACGTAAGTTACGTACTTTTTTAACTGTATTAGGTGTAATAATAGGAACTGCTGCTATCATAGTTATGGTTTCATTAGGTATTGGTCTAACTGAAAGTTTTGAAGCACAATTAGGTCAAATGGGTGACCTTAAAGTAATTACTGTTAATTCTTCAGGTGAACAATATTATGGGAAAGGTGGAATGATTTCAATAGGAGGTTCCACATCAAGCTCTAAAGGTAAAGATGAAACAAAATTAGATGATAAATCAGTAAATAAATTTAAAAATTTAGAAGGAGTAGAAGCTGTAACACCAGTTGTATCTACATCTTTAAGATTTATGGCTCAAAATGGAAAATATGTATCTAATTTAAGTATCCGAGGTATTGACCCAAGTACAATGGAAGCATTCGGTTATAAATTAGATCAAGGGCGTTTATTAGAACAAAATGATGAATTAGCAGTTGTTTTTAGTGGTTATGTATTAACAGACCCATATATGTTTTATAACCCTAAATTAAATTGGAGAACTCGTTGGAGTACTCCATCAAATATAGATTTCTTAAATGATAAGATAGAAGTATCTTGTGATTATGGTTATGGTGAGAATGGTAAAAATAAATCAAGTGGCATTAAAAAACCTGCTAAAGCATATAAAATAAATGTTGTTGGTACATTAGAGATGTCTAACGGTTTTGGTTCTTATGAATCAATAATGCCAATATCACAAGTACAAAAATTAATGAAAGAAAGAGCTAAATTTGAAAGAGATAATTATGGTGGTGGCACTAATTCCAGCCAACAAACACAAACAGAATATAATTCAATACTTGTAAAATGTAAAACTATGGAACAGGTTGAAAAAGTTCAAGATATAATTAAAGGAATGGGTTTTCAAACATATAGTTTAACTGACCAGTTAAAAGCAATGCAAGAATCTTCTAAAAGTATTCAAGCTTTACTTGGAGCTATAGGAGGAGTATCACTTTTAATTGCTGCTATAGGAATTACAAATACTATGGTTATGTCTATATATGAACGTACTAGAGAAATAGGTGTAATGAAAGTAATTGGAGCTGCTTTAAAAGATATAAAAAGATTATTCCTTATAGAAGCAGCACTTATAGGTTTTATAGGTGGTTTATTTGGAGTAAGCATAAGTTTAATAATATCAAAAATAATTAATTCTACAGGTTCACAATTGTTAAATATGGTTAGGTATGGAGATAGTAAAATTTCTTCTATTCCATTATGGTTATGTTTATCATCACTTGCTTTTTCAGCTCTTGTTGGTATAGTTTCAGGATATTTTCCGGCAAGACGTGCAATGAAACTGAGTGCATTATCTGCTATACGTACAGAATAATATGAAAAGGGTAGTAATCAATATTTTAATTTTAATGCTAATTACAAGTTGTAATAATATAAATCTAAAAAATACAGAAATACAACTCCCTTTAACGGAAAATAATATTTTATTAGGTACACTTATAGAAATAACAACTTATGATAAAGCTTTACCTGAATTAAATCAAAAAGCATTTGAACGAGTTAAAGAAATTGAAGCAAAGATGACTATTAATAGTGATATTACAGGTGAAATTTTATCATTAAATAAATTTTCAGGTAAAAATTCTGTTAAACTTAGTGATGATACTTTCTATGTATTATCAAAAGGAAAATACTATTCTGAGATTTCAAAAGGAAAGTTTGATATAACAATAGGTGCATTATCAAAACTATGGAATATAGGCACAGAAAAACAAAGGAAGCCAACACAAAATTTAATTGATGAAAAAATTAAACTTGTTGACTATAATATGCTTGAGCTTGTTGATAGAAATAAAACGGCAAAACTTTTAAATTCTGATATGATTGTAGATTTAGGGGGAATTGCAAAAGGTTATGCTGCTGATGAAATAAAAAGAATACTTATTAATGGTGGAATAACTAGTGCAGTTATAAATGTGGGAGGGAATATAATAACTATTGGTTCTCAACCTAATAATAAATTATTTACAATAGGTATTCAAAATCCTAATTTAACTAGAGGTGAATATTTAGGTGTAATTCAAGTTGAAGATAAAACAATAGTTTCTTCAGGAGATTATGAAAAATATTTTGAAGAAGATGGAATAAAATATCATCATATAATTGACCCTTTAACTGGTTATCCTTGTAATAATGAATTGACTAGTGTTTCTATAATAACAAATCAATCGATAGATGCTGATGCATTATCAACTATTGCTTTCTTAATGGGTGTTGATGAAGGTAAAGAATTTATAAATAATATTGATGATACAGAAGCAATATTTATAACAAAAAATAAAAGTATATATTTAACAGATGGTATTAAAAAGCAGTTTATATTATTAGATAAAAATTTTATTATAAAAAATTAAATCAAAACCACCAGATTATCTGGTGGTTTTGATTTATAATAACAACTTAAATTTATAAAATCAAAGTTTTTAAACTTAACTTCTAACTTCTAAACTCCTTGAAAATTTCTAAAAATTTTCTTACATTTTCTTCTGTGTTATTATTATTATAAATTGATGAACCAGCAACTATTATATTAGCTCCAGAATTTATAACATCTTTTACATTCTCAAGTGTTATTCCTCCATCTACTTCAATATCTATTTTAAGATTTTTCTTTTGTATTATATTTGCTAAGCGTTCTATTTTTTTTAGAGTAGTATTGATAAACTTTTGACCTCCAAAACCAGGATTAACTGACATAATAAGTACTATATCTAACTCATCTAATATATATTCAAGAGATGTTAAACCAGTTGAAGGATTTAAAGTTACAGCCGCTTTAATTCCCATTTCTTTTATTGCTTGAATAGCTACATTTAAATGTTGGGTTGCTTCTACATGGATATTTATTATATCTGCTCCTGCTTTATAAAAAGTTTGTATGTATCTTTCAGGTTGTGTTACCATAAGATGAACATCAAATATAAGATTTGATTTGTTACGTAAACATTCTATAACAGGTGCTCCTATAGTTATATTAGGTACAAAATGTCCGTCCATAACATCTATATGTGTGTAATGTGCTCCTGCATTTTCTATTGCTCTAAGCTCATTTCCTAGCATTGAAAAATCTGCTGATAATATAGATGGTGCTAATTTAATCATATTTAGTTCTCCTTTGTTGTCTTAATTCATTATATATGATTTTATAACGTTCATATCTTTCTTTAGATATGTTATTGTGAATCTGTTCTATAACAGCACAATTAGGTTCATGAGTATGACTACATCCATTAAATTTACATTTTCCAATAAAAGGAGTAAATTCTTTAAAATAATATTGTAGTTTTTCCTCTTCTATATTATTAATTGCAATGGAAGTAAATCCGGGTGAGTCTACAATATAACTTCCACATTCAAATTCTATAAGTTCGGCATGTCTTGTTGTATGTTTTCCTCTTTCTATTTTAGTACTAATTTCTCCTGTTTGTAGTTTTAATTTAGGCTCTAACTTATTTAATAAACTTGATTTGCCTACTCCTGATGGACCTGCAAATACTGTAATTTTATTTTTTAATTGCTCTTTAATTTCTTCTAATCCATATTCTAATTTAACACTACTACCTATAATTTTATATCCTGAATTTTTATATATCCTTTGAATTTTATTTAATGTTCCTTCTGAATCAATATCTATTTTATTTATACATATGACAATATCTATATTTTGTTGTTCTATAATTAAAATAAATCTATCAAGTAAATCTATATTAGGTTCAGGTTTATTTGCTGAAAATACAATTACTGCTTGGCTTATATTAGCAACTTTAGGACGTATAAGTTCATTATCACGTGGTAATATTTTATCTATATTGCCTGTAAATTGAGTTTCATCTGTTATTTGAATTATTACTTTATCTCCAACTATAGGTGAGATTTTATCATTTCTAAATTTCCCTCTTGCCTTACATTCAAAAAGTCCTTTATTTGTTGATACATAGTAAAAACCTGCTATTCCTTTAGTAATTAATCCTTCTATCATTCTATACCTCATTCATCAAAATTAATTCTTAGTTCTGATTGTAAATTGTTTTTTCCATTATAACTTATATATACTTGCAGTAATGTTTCGCCTGTACCTTGTATTGTAACATTAAGTGGAAATTGAGAAATATCCTTTTCTTCTAAGTATAATGGCTTTGAAAGATTATTAAGGTCTAATATTTTAACTGTAACCATCTCAACCCCATCATCTACAGCTGGTGTTTTTATTGATATAATTTTTGATTTAACTGTTTGTGATGTTGTAGGTGTTGTTGCTATAGTAGTTGGAGTAGTAGTTGATATAGTTGCAGATACAGCAGTAGTTGCTTCTTCTGTTGTTGTTTCTGTTGTAGCTTCTATTGTAGTTGTAGCTTCTGTTGTTGTTTCGGTTGTAGTAGGTGTAGTTGTTGTTTCAATTTTACCAGTACTAATTACAAATCCTACAGAACTATTTATACCAACTTCTGTTCCCGCAGATATAAGTTGTTTTATTACCAATCCCTTTTCAAAATCATCACTAGGGGAATAAGTTATATTTCCTGCTGTAAGTTCACTTTGTTCAAGTTTGTTTATTGCATTTTGTTCAGATAATCCTACTATATTAGGAACCTTTACAACTTTTGCGGGTATTCCTCTACTTACTATAATTAAAATCTCATCTCCAAGTTTAGCTTTTTCACCTGCTTTAGGTTGTTGACTTATTACATCTCCTAATTTTACTGTATTGTTATATTCATATTGAATTCTTATAGTAAATTTTTTTTGATTATATACTATTTCTTCTGCTTCAGTTTTTGAAATGTTAACTAAACTAGGGACTTCATATGTTTGAATACCTAAACTTATAGATATTGTTATTTCTGTATCTTTTGGAACTTTAGAGCCTGCGGCTGGCGTTTGACTTACAATTCTGCCAGCCTCAATATTACTTTCTACACTTTCGCCTATTTTTACTCTTAATTGACTTTTAACTAATAAATCGGACGCTTCTGATAAAGTTATATTTCCTAAATCAGGTACTTCTACTATAGTTATTTCAGAGCCATTCGGATTTTTTATTAAAGATTTCTTTCCTAAATTTACATAAGTAATTGTAAATATAATAGCTATTATTGCAAACGCTGCTACAACAGCACTTATTATTAATTTTATTTCTTCAGACTTATCTAATTTATCTTCTTCAAAATCTTTTTCTTTTTTTTCTTTTATATCTTTTATATCTTCTGTTTTTTCTTTTGGTTCTTCAATTGTTTCTATTTCAGTTGAATTTTTTTCTTTTGTTTCTTTGATGCTTTCTAGTTCTATTTCTTCTCGTCTAGTTTCTTTACGAATAGCTATTAAGTCACTTTCGGTTAATTTTTGTGTAGTAGATAATATCAAATCATTTTTTTCTATAAATTCACCACTTGGGTCATTTAATGCTTTTTTCATATCTAAAATCATACTATCTGTATCAGCATATCTTTGGTCGACTCTTTTTTCTGTTGCTTTTTCAATAATTCTTTCTAAGCTTTTAGATATATTTACATTAAATTGTGAAATTGCTGGTAAATCGTCGTTTATATGTTTTAATGCTATTGATACAGAACTATCTCCTTCAAAAGGAAGTTTTCTTGTTACCATTTCATACATTACTATTCCAAGTGAATATAAATCGCTTTTTTCATCAACATACCCTCCCCTTGCTTGTTCAGGAGAAAAATAATGAACTGAACCTATAGCAGAAGTTGTCATAATTACAGTTGATGAAGTTGCAGCATGTGCTATTCCAAAGTCTGTAACCTTTAGTTCTTCATCTTGTGTTACCAATATATTTTGGGGTTTTATATCTCTATGAACTATATGATTTTTATGGGCATGTTGGAGAGCATATGCTATTTTTAAAGCATAATTTAAAGCTTTTTTATTATCAAAAGGTGCTTCTTTTGTTATTATTTCTTTTAATGTGCAACCATTAATATACTCCATAACTATATAGTAAGTATCAAATTCAGTTCCAACATCATATACATTAACTATGTTAGGGTGAGATAAACTAGCAGCAGCTTGAGCTTCTATTTTAAATCTTGAAATAAAATCATCATCGGCAGCAAATTCATCTCTAAGAACTTTAACTGTTACAGAACGCTCTAATTTGGTATCTCTGGCTCTGTAAACTACAGACATTCCTCCTGCTCCGATTTTTTCAAGAATCTCATATCTATTTCCAAGAATAGTTCCTATCCTTAACATTTAGTTTACCCCCTTGTAACAATCATTAATAAGTATTATTGATATATTATCAAGTCCACCTTTTTCATTAGCACAATTAATTAAGGTCTGTATTGCATCATCAATATTATTATTTTTATAAATTATTTCAACTACTTCATTGTCTTTGAGCATATTATTTAAACCATCTGAACACATCATAATAATATCATTAGAGTAAATTTGTATTTCAAATGTGTCTATATTCACTTCTGATTGGGTTCCAACGGCTCTAGTTATAATATTTTTATTTGGATGATTAAATAATTCTTCTTCTGTTAAATCACCGGATTTAAGCATTTCCATTACAAGAGTATGGTCAATTGTAATTTGAATAATTTCTCCATTACGAATAACATATAAACGTGAATCTCCAACATTACCAACAAACAATTTGTTATTATGAATACTTGCTACTATAAAAGTGGTTCCCATTCCTGTTAAGTTATCATTTTCTTTAGACTTTTCATATACTTTATTATTAGCATATAATATACCTTTCTTTATAATATCTAAATAATCATAATTCTCAATTAAAATTTTCATACGATTTTCATGAACATATTCACAAAAAAAGTTTATAGCTGAATTACTTGCAATTTCTCCTGCTTTATGTCCACCCATACCATCAGCTACAATAAATAAATTAGGCAAACAGCCATAGGGTGTATTGAATATGAAAATAGCATCTTCATTAGTAGTACGACACATACCTTTTTCACATCTTCCGACTGAATTCAAATTAACAACACCTTTCTTTCATATTATTTTTAATAATTATAATTTTTTATTACAGAAACTCTAATTTTTTAAACCAGCTATATGCCTTTTTCTAAGTTGACCACAAGCACCTTGAATATCTTCTCCAAAACTTCTTCTTATAGTAGTTTCTACTTTATATTTTTCAAGTATTTTTGCAAATTTATTTATTTTTTCTTGAGAACTTCTTTTATATTTTTTTTCTTTAACTTCATTAAAAGGTATTAAATTTACATGGCATAATAAAAATCTAAGTTCTTTAGCAATTTCCTCAGCATTTTCTTCACTATCATTAACACCATCTATAAGAGCATATTCAAAAGTTACTCTTTTATTTGTAATAGAGGTATAATATCTACAAGCATGAAATAATTCATTTAAACTATGTCGTTTTGCTATAGGCATTATTTCTCTCCTTATTTTATCATTAGGTGCATGAAGTGATATAGCTAATGTAACTTGAAATTTTTCATTTGCAAAATCACATATTTCTTCAACTAATCCACAAGTAGATACTGTTATATGTCTTTGCCCTATATTTATACCCATAGGAGAATTAATGGTTTTTATAAATTGTACTAAATTTCTATAGTTATCAAATGGTTCCCCTCCACCCATAACCACTATATTTGATATATTCTCTTTTGATTTTATTGCGTATACTTGGTCTAACATTTCGCTTGCTGATAAATTTCTAGTAAACCCATTTATACATGATGCACAGAAACTACAACCCATTTTACAACCAACTTGTGATGATATACATAGTGTATTACCATAACTATGTTTCATCAATACACTTTCTATTACATTATTATCATATAAACTAAAAAGGTATTTAGTAGTGCTATCAACTTTAGATTTTAATTCTTTTATTATACTTAATTTATTAATTACTGCCATTTCATTTAAAGAACTTCTAAGAGTTCTTGGTAAATTAGTCATTTCATCAAAATTTTGTGCTTGTTTAAGATGAATCCATTTAAAAAGTTGTTTTGCTCTAAAAGTTCTTTCACCAATATTATCCATTAATAATTCAAGCGTTTCTAAATTCATAGATTTTATATCTAACATATTAATCTACACCTTTCTTCTCATTCGTGCTATAAAAAAACCGTCAGTATCATGTATATTAGGGTATAACTGTACATATCCATCCTTAGCAGTAGAACATATATTATTTGGTAGTAAATCTGTTATATCTTCTAATTCAAAAGGAAAATTATTAACAAACCAATTAATATTATCTAAATTTTCTTCTTTAGAAATAGTGCATGTACTATAAACTAACGTTCCATTAAGTTTTACATATTCCGAGCAAACTGTCAATATTTTTTTTTGTAAATTTATCAATATTTCTACATCATCTATTTTCTTTTTTAATTTTAAATCTGGTTTTTTTCTTAGTAAACCTAATCCAGAACAAGGAGCATCTATTAAAACTTTATCTGCTTTGTTTATACTATCTTTATCTAAAATAGTTGCATCTATATTTTGAGTTTTTATAATATCTATTCCTAATCGTTGTGCTGAATTTTTTATAAGGTCTAGTTTATGGTTGTATATATCTCTAGTTAATATTATACCCTTATTATTCATTTTTTCTGCACACATTAAACTTTTACCACCTGGTGCACCACAAACATCTATAATAAATTCATTACTTTTAGGGGATAATATATCTACAGCAAGCATAGAACTTTCATCTTGGACATGAAAATAACCCTCATTATAACCATTTAAACTAGATATATCAGAGGTTTTAGTTAGATATAATGCTTCTTTTATATATTTTCCATCTTTAACATTAACATTTTGTTCTAATAATAAATTTTTAAGATTTTCAGAAGTTATTTTAAGGGTGTTTGTGCAGATTGTTACATTAGGAGATGTGTTATTTTTTATACACATATCTTCTACAAATTTATAATCATATTCTTTTAGCCATTTATCTATAATCCATTGAGGATGGGAGTATAATATAGATAAATAATCATCTGGTAATTTTACATTGTCTTTATTTCTTACTATATTTCTAAGGACTCCATTTACAAAAGCTGATAAATTATTATAACCTCTTTTCTTTGTTAATTTTACAGCTTCATTACAACTTGCCGAATCTGGTACTTTATCCATAAATTTTATTTGATATACAGTAATCCTCAATATATTTAATATTACAGGTTTCATTTTCTTTATTTTAACTATTGAAAACTGCTCTATAATATAATCTATATAATAAATATTTCTTAAAGTTCCATTTACAATTTCCGTTATAAAACCTTTGTCTTCTATTTTCATATTTGGATATTGATTTAAAACTTTTCTTAATGTAATATTATTAAAAGCTTCTTTTTCTGTAATATCTAATATAATATTTGTTGCAATATCTCTTGTATTGTACATGACTTTTCCTTCCTAATATAATTACTGAAATTTGGAATACTTAGTATAAGTTTTACTTGGTAAAATAAAATAGACGGGCAATGCCCGCCGTGTTAATCTCTTCTACGATTTAGTATTATTATATATCTTAGTAAAGTAGTAATTGCAACGGCTGCTGATGCAACATAGGTAAGAGCTGCTGCATTTAAAACTTTTTTTGCTGGTACTATTTCATTTGATGATAGTATATTATTTTCTTCAAGCATTTTTATTGCTTGACTTGATGCATTAAATTCAACAGGTAATGTTATAAGTTGAAATATAACTACAGCTGAAAATAAAATAATTCCAATATATATTATTGTATAACTTTGCATAAATAATGATAATAAAAATCCTATTGCTATAAGTGGCATTGCAAGTTTTGAACTAAAACTTACTATTGGAAATATAGCATTTCTTAAATTTAAAAATAAATAACCTCTATTATGTTGGACAGCGTGGCCTGTTTCATGTGCTGCTACTCCAAGTGCTGATATTGAAGTACTTCCATAAACTGATTGTGATAACCTTAATACTTTATGTTGTGGGTCATAATGGTCAGTAAGATTTCCGGCTACTTGTTCAACGGATACATCATTTATTCCTGCTATATCAAGTAACATTTGTGCTACTTTTGCACCTGTATAACCGTTTCTATTTGTAACAGATGAAAATTTATTAAAAGTAGAGCTAACTTTACTTTGTGCATATATTGCTAATATTGCTGCGGGTAAAACTAATACCAAATAAGTCCAATCAAAGTAAAACATATAATCATCTCCTTATTGTAATATTCTTATTATTATTTTTCAGATATATACATAAATTAAGATGTTAATTTTTAATATGCCTATTATACATCAAAATATTACCTTAGGTCAATATATTTCCTATAGTTAATGAATGCCCTCTCATATAATCAGCTGAAAGCATTTTTTTTCTTCCTTGTGGCTGTACTTCTAATATTAATACAGCTCCGTCTGAAGTTTTAACTACAAATCCTTTATTTTTTATAATGTCTACAATTTCACCAAACTTAGCATTATTATAATTATTGTTTATAACTTCTGCTTTTAAAATTTTTAATGGTTCTTCATTATAAAAACTAACTGCACTAGGTGTAGGATTTAAGCCTCTTATTAAATTTACTATATCAGTTGAGGATTTAGTATAATCTATATGTCGCATTTCTTTAGTTATCATAGGTGCATGAGTTGATTCATCATCATTTTGTTTTGTAGCGATTAATGTACCATTTTCTATTTTTTCTAATGTTTCAATAAGTAAATCTGCTCCTAATATTGATAATTTTTCATATAAAGAGCCATAAGTATCAGAATCATCTATAATAAGTTCTGATTTTAAAAGCATATCACCAGTATCAACTCCAACATCCATAAACATAGTAGTTATACCAGTTTTAGTTTCACCATTAATTATAGACCATTGTATAGGAGCCGCCCCTCTATACTTTGGTAATAATGAACCATGCACATTAATACAACCATATTTAAACATATTTAAAATTTCTTTAGGAAGTATCTGCCCAAATGCTACAACAATACAAATATCACATTCATACTTCTTTAATTGTTCTATATATTGTTGCTCTCTTATTTTAATAGGTTGTAATATTTCTATGTTATGTTCTATAGCAACTTCTTTTACTTTTGAATAAGTTACTTTATTCCCTCTAGCATTAGGTTTATCAGGTTGGGTAACTATTAATGATACCATATGTTTTTCAATGAGCTTTTTTAATGTAGGAACAGCAAATTCAGGTGTTCCCATAAAAATAACTTTCATAATTAATCTCCTATCAATTTTTATTCTTCAGTTTCATCATCATCGTTATTTACTTCTTCTATCATTATATCTGTATATAAAGTTCCATCTAAATGGTCGATTTCATGACATAATGCAATGGCTAAAAATCCTTCAGCTTCTAATTCAAATTCTTCTCCTCTACGATTTAATGCTTTTACTTTAACTTTTAGTGGTCGTTTAACTATTCCTCTTCTGCCGGGTATACTTAAACAGCCTTCTTTATTTGTTTGCTCTCCACTTCTTTCAAGTATCACAGGATTAATTAATTCAATAAGTCCATTATCATCATGAACATCTATTACTGCTATTCTTCTAAGTATTCCCACTTGCGGTGCAGCCAAACCAACTCCTTCTGCTTGATACATTGTTTCAGCCATATCATCTAATAAAATTTTAGTCATAGGAGATATTTTTTCAACCTCCTTTGATTTTTTTCTAAGTATTTCATCTCCATCAAATCTAATTTGTCTAATAGCCATTTTAAAACTCTCCTTTAAATTTATTTTTCTATATTTTTAATTTTTATATTAAATCTATTGCAAAACTTATTAATATATGATTTCAATCTTCCTTGACACTTTTTATAAAGTGTCAAGGTTCTTTAGAGATTTTTATTAATTTATCCTTGAATTTATCATGTTTATTGGCATTATATAGGCCTTCAATTTTCTTTGACACTTTTTATAAAGTGTCAAGGAATTTTCGATTGATAGTTTCTAAAGAGAGCCATTAATTAAATAAAGGCGACCAAAGGTCGCCTTTATTATTTTCTAATGAGAATGTGAAAGTCCTAAATACTCTTCTGCTAAAGAATAATGTTGGTCTGCTGCCTTTTGCATTAATTCATTTGCTTTTTCTTCGTTGGCTTCAACTCCCTCACCTTGTTCATATAATAAAGCTAACTCATATTGTGCTTGAGGTAAATTTTGGTCTGATGCTTTTTGTAGTAATTCAACTGTTTTTTGTACATCTTTTTCAACAAATTTGCCGTCTTTATACAATAAAGCTAATTCATATTGTGCAATTGATAAATTTTGGTCTACTGCTTTTTGTAAATATTCAATACCTTTTTTCTCATCTACATTAGTTCCAATACCTTGGAAATACATATTGCTAAGTTGATATTGAGCTTCGGCTAATTCTTTTTCTGCTGCCTTTTCTAACCATTCAACCGCTTTTTCATTATTTGGGGTTTCTAAATCTTTATATATTACACCTAATGCGTATTGAGCGTCTAACATATCTTGATTAGCTGCTTTTTCTAACCATTCAATTGCTTTGTCTGAATCTTGTTCATGTAAATAGCCAAAGTAATAATAGTAGCCTACCATATATTGAGCTTCTGCATATCCTGATTCAGCTGATAAATCTAAATATTTTAAAGATTCATCTTCATTTTTAGTTACTCCAACACCATAACTGTACATATATGATAATTGATATTGAGCTTCTGCATATCCTCCATCAGCAGATTTTTTCATAAATTTGAAAGCTTTTTTTTCATCTAATCTAGTTTCATCTTCAAGATATATCATAGCTAAATCATATTGACCTTTTAAATCTCCGGATTTAGCCAGATTAATAGTTTCCCTTATATCATCATCTTTTTTATATTGAAATAAAGCAACTAGTCCCACAATTACAACTACTACTAATACACTTATAACAGTTATAATTTTTTTATTTTTTTCTCTTTGTACAGCATTTACTTTTTCTTCAGCTCTTAACTGTCTTCTTGATTTTTGTTGAGCATCTTCTTTATCACTCAATCTTTACACCTCCAGAGTTTTTAACTAAAATAGTACAAATTTTTAAGTTTGTACTATTCTTAAAATAACTTTATTCATTATAACACATTATTTTAAAAATTCTAGTACATCTACAAAAAATTCATAGAAAATTCACATTTATAATAAATGAAGTTTAAAACTATATACTGGAGTATCATTAAAAATATATAGACATTTTGTACTAATATATGCTATTATAAATTTGCATAATTAGTAAGTGTAGTGCTTATTAATGACTATTTACAACGAAAGTAATAAAATTAAAATAAATATTATAAATATAGATAAACAAAACAATACTTTTATTTAGGAGGAAAATAATTGAAAAAATATACTATTCACTTTTTTATATTAATTAATACCTTGTTTCTTTTAACATCTTGTAATATATACAGAGGACTAAATGAGATTTCACAAAAAAGCAGTGATGAAAGATTATTTGCACCTATTATTTATGCATATAGAGATTATGAACAGAGTGAATTTACATCCTTTGACGAAAATATAATAGGTGATTCTTTACTTGTTCAAGATAATGGAATCTCATATAATACAGGGTGGAATAACAATTACGATTTGTATTATTCGTTTTATGATATAAATAATGATGGTACATATGAACTAATTATTGGAGCTAATAAATATATTACTGGAATTTATTCTATACAAAACGGAAAACCTGTATCAATTCTTCAAGTTGAAGATAGGTATACAATTCTTTTAAATGTAGGCATTGATAACAATATAGTAATTAGTAATTCATGGGGAAGAATGGGTTACGCTGCAGAATTTTTTTATACTATCAATAAGTTTGGCTCATTAATGGTATTGGATACGCTATTTACTCTTGGAGATAATAAAAGTGGTGATGAATGGAGTCACTTTCGTGCTAAAGAAGTTAATGGTGAAATGATTGATATTACTGAAGAAGAATATTGTATGTTAATACGCAAATATGGTAATTATGGATATGAACCACTTGAAGAAATAAACCCCACACCAAACATAGAACTTGAATGGAAGCTTATTGCTGATTATGAATGGATTTATGACCGTAGTGCAAAAGCACTTTTGACAAAAGAAGAAACCATAGAGTCTTTTTTTAATAAATTATATAATAGTGAAGAACTTGCTTATTTTAATTTTATCGATTCAAATACGTTTTATGGATATGAATATGGGTTTTGGATAAATGATAAAATTTCAAATCCTTGGTGTTTAGAATATAAATATTTATCTCCAAGTGGAGAATATTACATATTTAGGATATATGAAAAAGTATTTCATGATGGAATTTTTAGTCATGAAGTAACAGGTAATTTTTTTGCTGTAAGTTGTCAAACTGGTGAAATAATCGAAATGCATGTTTTTGATGTTAATGGCGATTACGGTATAAATGATAGGTGGCTAGACATTATTTAGTCTTTATTTGTTCTGTAATCGAGATTCAATTTCAAAAAATGATATTATTTATATAATATTAGGGGGTTTTATGTATGAATAGGATTGAAAAAGTTAGAGAATATGTTGACAATGTACTTTTGAATATGAGTGACACAACAGAAAGACGATGTGGATATCTGCATTTATATGGTGTTTCACAAGC
>CAZWZB010000029.1:29170-39015 GCA_964638835.1 uncultured Eubacteriales bacterium
GTGACACAACAGAAAGACGATGTGGATATCTGCATTTATATGGTGTTTCACAAGCCTGTGCAATGATAGCTATAAAAAGAAAAGAAAATTATGAATTAGCAACAATCGCAGGTATGCTACATGATATTTATTCATATTCAAGTATGGATACCAAAGACCATGCTCATAAGGGTTCTATTTTAGCAAAAGAAATTTTAAAATCCTTGGAGGTATTTACTGAAGATGAGATAAACAAAATTTGCAGTGCTATTTATAATCATAGTAATAAGAAAGAAAAACATTCATCATTGGATGAAGTTTTGATTGATGCAGACGTTTTACAACATTGTTTATACAATCCTTTATTTGAAGTTATGGAACACGAAAAAACAAGATTTGAAAATCTAAAGTTAGAATTTGGAATGATATAAATTTTGAACTGAAAACAAAAAGAATTAAAAAGTAAAGCCACCATTAAAATCTTGGTGGCTTTATTACCCAAAAATATACGAATATAGTGTTTAAATTTACATTGTTATATTAATTTCATAAAAATTTTGGTGGTTTTTGACTATAAATACAATACAATATTTATTAAAATTTCTATTTGTTTTTTTTATAACTTATGGTATAATAAATTAAAAACAAATTATAGGAGTGTTTTCATGAGTAATTTTGAAGTAGGAAATATTGTAGAGGGAAAGATTTTGAAACTTAAGCCTTTTGGTGCTATAATTGAATTGGAAAATTCATCACAAGGTTTAGTTCATATTTCTCAAATTGCAAATGGTTTTGTCCAAAATATTAATGACCACTTAAAAGAAGGCGACAAAGTTAAAGTAAAAGTTATGAGTATAGATAAAGAAAGTGGAAAAATCTCTTTATCTATTAGAGAAGCGTTACCACCACAACAAAATTTTAACCAACGCCGAAATAATGGGAATAAACGTATTTCTTCAGACAATAATAACCGTACAAATAACCATAACCATCAGGATAATCGTTTACAATCTACAGTTGACCCTATGACAACATTTGAGGATAAATTAAAAGAATGGAATAAACAATCTACTGAACGTCAAGCTGGTATTAACAAACGCAATAATAAAAGATATTAAAATAAATCTTCTAGCAGCTTTTGTGCTGCTTTTTTTAATTTTTCAGTTTCTTCTTCATCAATAGTAATAACTTCACCATCTATATTTAATACTGTTCCATCGGTTATATTTTGAGGTAATATATCTATTATTATATTTAACATTGTTCCTTCTTCCATTTCACATACTGCAAAATTTTCTTCTATTCTATCAACTATAACTTTCATATTATCACCTAAACTTATTCTATATTAGTTTCTTTGTTAGTATCAGTATAACCAGTTTTAGAACCTTTTTCAACTTCAAAATCAATTGTTTTTCCATCAGTTGTTAAAACTATATTTCCGTTTCTATCGGTTCTATATACAGTAATATTATTTTGTTGAAATAATTCTAATATTTCAGTGTGTGGATGACCATAACTATTTCCTTCACCAACTTGTATAATAGCATAAGTTGGATTAACCTTTTCTATAAATTCTTTTGAATTACTTGTGGTACTAGCGTGATGATTTGCTTTAAATACATTTGCTTTAAGATTTAAACCTGTATCTATTATATCTTTTTCTGCTACTTCTTCTACATCACCAGTAAATATAAAACTATTATCTTTATAATCAACTTTTATACCTACAGATACATCGTTTGTTTCTTTATAGTCATCTTTAACAGGAGCTAGTATTGTTATTTTCATATCTGCTAAATTTATTTCTGTTCCCACTTCTAATTGTTCTGCTTTTAAGCCTTTATTTTTTATTGCTTCTACTAAATCACTAAATACTTTAGTGCTAGCACTTTTTTTAGGCATAAGCACATGCTCTACATTGAAATTATTTATTGCATCATCTAAACTACCAATATGGTCTTCATGTGGGTGAGTTGCTATTACATAATTTAAAGTTTCGATGCCATTTTCAGTTAAGTAATTAAGTAATTTATCTTTACTTGCTCTAGTACCACCATCTATAAGTATTGTTTTGTCTTCATTTTGTAAAAGTATACTATCACCTTGCCCAACATCAATATAGTGTATTTTTAACATATCATTGATAATGATATTACCATTTTCACTATTATCAATAATATAATCTTCATATATGTATTCGTCTTGGTTAAAAAGTTCATTAACTAAATCCATTCCACCAAATACAAATGCTAATACTAAAATTATAACTACACTAATTGAACTTAATAATACTTTTAAATTTTTTTTATTCATATATTCACTCCTTATTTTTTTCATAATTATAACTTAACAATTCTAGTAGGTCAAATTTATTTTTCAATAAATTGAAAAGGAAATAATATTAACAAAATAATTAAATATGATAATAAAAAAATCAAATCAAAGTCGTGTCGCACTTAAAATTAAGTGCGACACGACTTTAAATTAAAAAAAATAATAACAAAATTATTTTTTTACCAATTCTAAAAGTTAATTATATAAATGTTTTGATAAACTCTTAACTATTGACAATTTAATTCTAAAATGTTACAATTCCTAATGCTTAATTAATATTAATAGGAGGATAATTTTTTGAAAAAGATATTATCAATAACAATTATAATTACATTATCTATTTTTATATTAGTTGGTTGTTCTTCTAATAAAAAAGATAATGAAACAATAACTACAAATGAAGTAACAACAGAAGATACAACAACTGAAACGCAAGTATCAACAGAAAAAGTTAATATAAATATTGCAGCATTAAAAGGTCCTACCGCTATGGGTATGGTAAAGCTAATGGACGACTCTGAAAGAGGAGATACAGCAAATAATTATAATTTTTCTATTGTAGTTGCAATAGATGAAATTGTAGCTAGTGTAGCTAAAGGTGAACTTGATATCGCTGCTGTTCCAGCAAATCTTTCATCTGTTTTATATAACAATACAGAAGGTAAAGTATCAGTTGCCGCAATAAATACATTAGGCGTTTTATATGTAGTTCAAACTTTAAATACTTCTGATGTAGAAGAAATTAAAACAATACAAGATTTAAAAGGCAAAACAATTTTATCAACAGGTAAAGGGGCAGTTCCTGAATTTGCATTAAATTATATATTATCTTCTAATGGCATAGACCCTGAAAATGATGTAAATATAGAATTTAAATCAGAACCTACAGAAATAGTTACTATTATGAATGTAAGTAGTACAGCTTCTACAATAGCAGTTCTTCAACAACCTTTTGTTACAACTGCTCAAAGCAAAAACGAAAATTTAAAAGTAGTATTAGACTTAACTAAAGAATGGGATAATGTATCTAATGAGAATAAAAGTAGCATGATTACAGGTGTAGTTATAGTACGAAATGAATTTTTAGAAAATAATAAAGAAGCTTTTGATAAATTTTTAGAAGAATATAAATCATCTACAGACTATATAAATTCAAATATAGAACAAGGTGCAGTATTAGTTGAAAAATATGATATTATACCAGCAAATGTAGCTAAAGTTGCAATACCTAAATGTAATATTACTTTTATTTCTGGCGAAGAAATGAAACAAAAAGTAAAAGGATATCTGCAAGTATTATTTAATCAAAATCCAAAGTCTGTAGGGGGGACTTTACCTGATGATACATTCTATTATAAAAAATAAATTTTTTATAAAGTTTATAGTAATATTATTTTGGTTGTTACTATGGCAAATCACAGCAATAATTATTTCAGAGGAGATACTTTTAGTTTCTCCTCTTTCTGTTATGAAAACACTTTTAAAAATTGTACCTACAAAATTTTTTTGGAAAACTATCCTATTTTCATTTTCAAGAATTTTATTAGGATTTTCTATTGGTGTACTTTTAGGAAGTATCTTTGCAAGCTTATCATATAAGTTTATTTTAATAAAAGAACTATTAAATCCAATAATTAATGTTATAAAAGCTATTCCTGTAGCTTCATTTGTAATACTTATTTTAATATGGTTTAGTTCTAAAAATTTATCTATAATTATATCTTTTTTAATAGTAATTCCTATAATATATACTAATATTTTAGAAGGACTTTTTAATACTGATAGTAAGCTTTTAGAAATGTCATATGTTTTTAAAGTAAATCCATTTAAAAAATTTATTTATATATATATTCCTCAAGTAATGCCTTTTTTTATATCTGCTTGTTCAATTTCAATTGGGTTGTGTTGGAAATCGGGAATAGCAGCAGAGGTAATTGGATTACCTAAAGGTTCAATAGGAGAACAACTTTATCAATCAAAAATATTTTTAAATACAAATGAACTTTTTGCATGGACTATAGTAGTTATTACTATAAGCGTTATATTTGAAAAAATTATATTGAATTTAATAAAAAAATTTAAAACCAATATAGAAAGGAATTAAATTATGGATATAGAAATATTACATTTAGTCAAAAAGTTCGGTGATAATATAATTTTAAATAATGTAAATATTTTATTTAAATCTTATGAAATTAATTGTATAGTAGGAACTTCGGGTTGTGGTAAAACCACATTGATTAATATATTACTTGGAATTACTGATTATGATAGTGGTGAAATTATTGGAATTGAAAATAAAAAATTTTCAGTAGTATTTCAAGAAGATAGATTATGTGAAAATATAACTCCAATTAAAAATATTCGACTTGTATGTAATAAAAATATTACAGATGAACAAATTAAAAACCATCTTATAACAGTTGGACTTTCAGAAAGTATTTATAAACCAGTATCTAAATTAAGTGGAGGTATGAAAAGACGTGTTGCAATAGTGAGAGCAGTAATATATGGAGGAGATATAATTATTATGGATGAACCATTAAAAGGTTTAGATGATACTACTAAAAGCAATGTTATTGAATATATTATTGCAAATACTATTGGTAAAACACTTATAATTGTTACACATGATGATAGAGAAATAAATAAATTTAAAAGTAAAAATGTAATAAAATTAGGTTATAAATTATCCTAGTTTTATTACATTTTTTTGTTTAAATACTTATATTATTAATACCTTCATAAATTGATACTTCTATATCTTTTTCTTGGAACTCACCTAATTTAGGAACAATATTTAAAAAGTGTTCACTATTATTATGTAATTCAATAGCTTCTTTGTCTTTCCATAACTCAACAAATGTTAATAAATTCTCATTTGTATCTTGTGTATGCAAATCATAATATACACATCCAATTTCTTGATTACTTTTTAAAATAAGTTCTTTTGCACATTCTATAAATTCTTTTCTTTTTTCAGGTTTTACAACACATTTAGCAGTAATAACAAACATAAAATTCTCCTTAATATATTATATTTTTGTATGGTAAGTTTTTAATGCGTTAGGAAATCTAAAATATTCCACCCTGTACTAGTTTGAGCTTTGTAAATTTCAGTATATCCACATTTGGAACAACTTATAGTAACAAATTTTTTATTTTGAACGTCAAATATTTTTGCAAAGTTTCCTCCTGTAGCTTGAAATTGGTCATGCTCAAAAGAAGTACATTGACATTTAGGGCAAACATATTGCATATTTTCCATAGAAACATCTCCTTTATTTTAAACTAATTCTTAATAAAATCAATAGTAAATTTAAAAGTTTATTAATTATATTATTATACGAAAAATAACTAATTTTTCTTCAAACAATTTATTAGATTATATTAAAGAACTAGTAATAATAGAAATGAAATATTCAATAAATTATAAAATAATTGTTTCCAAAGTAAAAAACACTATAATTAAATTAATATTTTGAAATAACTATCATTTACAATAAAAATAACCATTATCTAAATTAATGGTTATTTATTTAATTAAAATATATTATTTTTTGTTGGAAGTTTTTAATTCCTCAATTTTAAAATCTGTTACTAAATTATTAGCATATACATTATTTATTGTTATGCTAGTATATTTTTGTGATAATTCTTCTTTTAATAATTCTCTAATATATGATAAACTTTCTTGTTTTTTTATTATATCATAATCAACATCTTTAAGTATTTCTTGTATAGTATATTGAATCTGCTCAACATTTACTTCTTCTTTATTTTGTTTTGAGATATCAAGAGATAAATCTGCAAATAAAACATGTTTGCTACCATTTGAAGATGAATATAATTGAGCACTTACTCTTGGTATATCAACCATAGTTTGTTTAATATTAGTATCATATACCTTATTTTTTAAAATTATAGATACTCCAATTATAATCATTAACATTACTATGATAATTATATTATATTTTTTTTTAGTATTATTTTTAGACATACTTTACCTCCATTTAGTAATACAACATTTTTTATAATAGTATTATAACATAATGGTTTATTTTTTGCAAAATAATTTAAATCTTTTTACATTACATTTGTTATTTAATATCTAATAATTTATTCTGTAATTTCATAAGTATTTCTAATTTATCTACTATGTTTTGTTGCTCTGAAAGTGGAGGTAATGGCATCGGCATAAGTTTTAAATTACTTATAGACACTCCTCCAACTATTCCTGTTTTGTTATGCTGAAAATTATGAATAAAGATAGGTGATTGTAAATAATAAAATAAGTATTTGGGATTTAATAATATGGGTTCAAATACACAGAGTTTATTACAAAAACAAATATCTTGAGTTAAAAATCCAACTTTTTTTCCTGCACTACCTCCTTCTATGCATAAAATAGAACTATTTGCCTTTCCAATTTTCATAGATGTGTTAAATGGAATTTTAATACCATTATTATAATTAATATTATTAAATTCAATATCTTTTGTTGAAATATAATTATAACCTTCTAATAAATTACTATATTTTTTTAATTTATCATTTTTATTAATGCTATTTCCAGTGAATAAATTTATAACATCTCCAATTCTAACCCATTCCCAATTATTAGGTACATTAAAAAGTTTTTCATCCTCTTTTACTTTAGGTAGTTGTTCTTCTTTTCTTAATTTCTTTTCTTTTATAAGTTTTTGTTTTTCCTCTCTTATTTTTTGTAATAATAAGCTTACTGGTTCATCTTCTTTATTTTGTTTTATAAGTTTACCTTGTATTGCAAAGTTTAATATAGAATTTTTTAAATCTTGTGGGAATTTAGATTGGATTAATGAAAGTTCTTGTTGATAAACATTATATTTGTCAATAAGTATCATCAATTGCTCAAGCTTGTTTACTATACATTGTTGTTCTAAAAGTGGTGGAAGTGGACAAATAATATTTTTTAACGTATCTTGTGTTATTTGATTGATAGTAGTTGTATTTGATTTGTTCAATTGTTTATAAAATAACGGAGAATTTATAAATTTATGAATATATTTATTACATTGACTTCTATAGATAGCCATAAACACACCAAATGTCATTCCATCTTCTTCAATTAATGCTGATTTACTAATTAAATTTTTGCTACCATTCCTTACACAGATTAAAATATCATTTTTTTTAACTAATAATTTATCATTTATTTCTTTGTTAACTTTAATTAAATTATTATAATTTATTTTACCCTCTTTAATATTGGTTGACCTTAAAACGGGTATTCCTTTTGATGATATTTCAGATGGGCTATATGTAAGACCAACATTTGTCAAACCTATCTCGCCTAATCGAATCCATTGCCAATTATCAGGAATATTAAAAGGTTTTTCTTTATCATCTATTTTAGCTAATGGTTTTTCTTTTTTTATACTTCTATTTTTTATAAGTTCATCTTTTTCTAGTTTTAATTTTTCTATCAATATGTTTGCTGATTCATCATTTTTATTTTGTTCTACAAGTTTTCCGTGTATTGCTAATTCAAATATAGCATTTTTTAAATTTTGTGCTTTCATTATGTAGTCTCCAACAAATTTAATATTTGTGATAATACTTCTTCTATTTGTGAATTTAATTCTTTTTTTCTAGTATTGTATTTATTAATTAATTCAATAGGTTCTAAAATTTCTTCTTCTTCATGTTCAAAACCACAAACATCTAAATTATAATTTCTTGATTTTATTTCTTCAATAGTACAATTTTTTGCTTTATTAACTCCATTTTCAACAATCTCAACAGGATTTTCATACCATTCTAAAACATTATTAAAATGTTCAAGTTTAATAGGCTTGGTCTTTGAAAAATTTTTATAACCTTGTGGCATATCCATACGATAAAACCAAGTTTCTTTTGTAGTTCCTGTTTTATCAAAGAATAAAATATTTGTACTAATAGAAGTATAAGGAGCAAAAACACTATGTGGTAGGCGAATTATTGTATGTAAATTATATTCTCTCATTAACTTTTCTTTAATAGAAATTTTTATACTATCTGTACCAAATAAAAAACTATCTGGCAATATAATACCAACCCTACCATTTTGTTTTAATCTATATAATATAAGTACTATAAAAAGGTCTGATGTTTCACTACTACTAAGTTCGGGTGGGAAATTTATTTTTATATCTTCTTTTTCATTACCACCATAAGGAGGATTCATTAAAATAATATCAAAACAATCCATTTCTTTATATTCTTCAACATTCTTATTAAGTGAATTATTATGAAATATATTAGGTTCATCAATATCATGAAGTAACATATTTGTTATACATAAAAGGTAAGGTAATGCTTTTTTTTCAATTCCAAATACAGTATTGTTATATTTTTTCTTATCTTCAGTAGTTTTAATCTGTGATTCAAGATAATTTAAAGCAGATGTTAAAAATCCACCTGTGCCACAAGCAAAATCGGCTATTTTTTCGGTTAATTTCGGCTTTAATATTTTAACCATAAAATCAGTTAATGCACGTGGGGTATAAAATTCACCACTTGAACGTTGACTTTGTAAATCTTTTAAAATAGTTTCATATATTTCATTAAATGCATGTCTTTCTGTATATTGTGTAAAGTCTATTCCATCAATTTCATTTATAACCTCTCTAAGTAATATTCCATCTTTCATATAATTATAAGTATCTTCAAAAACATTTTTAACAATTATTTTATATATTGGTGTACTCTCATTGATTTTAATAGATTTTAAATAAGGAAATAATTCATCATTAACAAAGTTCAATAAGTCTTCTCCTGTTAAATTCCTATTAACAGCCCAATTACTCCATCTAAATTCTTCTGGTATTACAAAACTATAGTTTTCCCTATTTAGTTTCCAATCCTCTTCCTTTGAATCATATATTTTAAGAAATAAAATCCAGACCATTTGCTCAATCCGTTGTGCATCTCCATTAATACCTGCATCATTTCTCATAATATTTTGCAAATTTTTTACTAATGTGCTTAAACTCATATTTAAATGATTCCTTTCTTATGTTAATTATTACTTTATAATTTTCTACCTAATGTAATCTTACTATTATAATTATAGAGAGTGCTAATAAAATAATTGAAAATACAAGACAGTAATTATTTATATTAAATAACTATTCAATTTTTGTTAAGACTTCTTTTAGAAGTCTCTGTGAAATTAGGCATGTTCGACGTCAATTTACCCCTATATTTATTGGGTTTAGGCTTGTTTTGTAGGCCTTGAATTTTTGTTCTGACTTCTAAAAGAAGTCTTAATGAAATTTCAAAATTATTTTTATTCAAAACCTACATTTCTATATCTAAATTTAAATTATTTATTTAACACTTTCTAATTATATTCGTACCAATTTGTAAATCTTAAATTGGCACTAATAACAAGAAAATTACAAAGTAATTTTCTACCTAATGTAAGCTTAATATTTATAGTTATATTCGTACCAATTTGTAAATCTTAAATTGGTACTCATAACAAGAAAATTACAAAGTAATTTTCT
>CAZWZB010000030.1:0-36945 GCA_964638835.1 uncultured Eubacteriales bacterium
GTTTTAAAAAACACTTGGGTTTGGTTTTAATTATTTTGTTTTCAAAGTTCAACTTGTTCTTATGTCTACTGAAGCGACAAAAGTTATTTTAACATATTTTATTTTACTTGTCAACAACTTTTTTTTAATTTTTTAAATTTAATAGTATATAAGTAAAAAATATTGTACTTTTTATGTTAGTTTTGATAGTATAACGCAATCTATTATAATTGTCAATAACTTTTTTAATGATTTTTTATTTTTATAATTTAAAATAAAGAATAATTCAAAATAAATTATTCTTTATTCAAAATAGACTTATTAAAGTAGAAACTTAACCAAATTCTATGATTGTAAAGTTGTAGATATTATATATAGTAAAAAAAGTTTCAAAAGCAGACTTAAGTTGCGATAGAATAGAAAAATACAGAAAATTTAAAATGATTAAAAGTGTATCTTACAAGAACAAAAAAGAATTTAGAAAACAAAAATATTTCTATTACAACCAAATGATTTATCTAATTTTTGTTACAAAATTACACAAGAAATTTATTCATAGAATTTAAAACTAAGATTTTATAAAAATAAACTTCTATTGTAAAAATAACACCGTATCTTTAACTAGATAGATGTTATTTTCTTTACGACAAGGTCTTACAAGATATAGTTAAACACTTCTATAGTTTGTGAATATATTTTATTTAAATTATTTAATATTTTTCATTTTCTAGTTATTTATATTGGGACAATCAAAACCAAACAGAATACTTTTAGTTTCAGATTTTGTATCTGCTCCATAAGAGTTTATAGCTATTTTTATTTCTGTTACTTTGCAATCAGAAATAGAAATTTCCTATTTTTCATTTTCTCAATAGTAAATCAATGTGTAGAAATTAGGACTTAAAGATATTTTTTTACCAGTTAAATTCTCCTTAAATAATTTTTCATATAACTTTTCATGGATAAACTTTATTGCCAATTTTCCAAAGCATATCATCTTCATTAACACTTTCATTATAAGTATCAATGTAAAATTTCTTTCTTACCATTCCTCCTAATTTGTTTCTTGCACCACAATCAATAACATAACATCCCATGCCAATGCCAATCGACCTGATTTCATATACTTCTAGAGAATTTGGAGCATTTAATGTATTTATAAGAGTATTAAAGAAGTCATCTATATTATTTTTTAAATTTACTTCATTATTTTCAGAAATAACTTTAGGTATATCATTATTATTTGACAAAACTAAACCTAACAATACATTTAGAGTTATTTGTTTGTATAGGAACAAAATTCATTTGAATAGCAGTTTGCGAACTATTGTGAAATTCTGAATTATATTTTTGAATACATTCATTAAAAAAATTTATTTTTTCACTTGAATTTGTTTTTTGTACTTCTGTTTTTAATGAATTTATAAATTGTCTTTTTTGTTGAATATTCATGTTATTAAATTTTATTCTTAATTGTTCTAATTGTTTTATTTCATTAGAAACTGCCATATTAAACTATCCTTTCTCCATTTTGTCTAATAAATTTTATCATATATGTTGTTCTGCTGTCAGCATATAAAAATTAAATTGATTTTAATTTTGAGAGTGTTAAATAAATAATTTAGATATAGAAATATAAAATTTAACTATCATTTCCTAAAATATAAGAATTCAATTTTCCTTTACACTTGCAACGCAAGTGTAAAGAGATTTTGGCTCTTGATAATGTAAAAGAATATAGTAAATCTAAGGATAAATTAATAACATCTACAAAAAAGCAGAAATTATTTAAAAAATAGTGTAAAAAAAATTAACGGTATATATAACTTCAATCATTGTAATAAAGCCAAAAATTAGTTAATGAATTATTACAATGGCGAAAAAATAAGAATTAAAATATTAATAATAATATTTCTCAATTTGATTAAAGAATAAATTTGAATTAGAAAAAATAAGGGAGGCTAAATTATTTATTATTCTTGTCAAATATTTGTATATTTATTGTTATTTCATCAAAAAAATTATTGATAATTATTTTATACCATGTTATAATACTAAAAATTTGAATTAATAAGTTTCCTTTGCATAATCGTTTGAATATAAACCTGAAACTTTTCTACAAGCAATATTTGTACAATTTTCAAGTTTACTATTCATATTAACAAACCACTACTTTAAAAGATAGAGGTTTGATTTATAAATAGATTTTATTACTATAATTTCGTACAAGGAAAGGAAGGTGTTAATTGTGAGTGAAACAGAAGGTAAAAATGTATGGTTATTATGTTTAATAATTTTAGCAGGTATTGTAGTTGGAGGTTTTATAGGAGAATATTTAGGTCAATCACCTAATATGGAATGGCTTAGATATGGTCAAACATTTGGTTTATCAGAACCATTATTATTAGACTTCAACATAATAACTATCAATTTTGGTTTTACAATGAAATTTAGTATATCTGGAATTATGGGGATGGCTTTAGCAATATTTATTTACATAAAATTATAAATTATTATTTTTTAAAGAAAGGATTTTTATGAAAAAAATAATTTTAGCATCAACTTCGGAAAGAAGACAAACTTTGCTTAAACAAATAGGTATTAAATTTGAAGTAATTGAAAGTAATATTAATGAAGATGTTTGTTTAAATTGTTCACCTTGTGAAAATGTAAAAACTTTAGCATATAGAAAAGCAAAAAAAATTTCCGATACTATAAATCAACCAGCAGTAATTATAGGTGCTGATACTATGGTTTTTTTTAATGATGAATTATTAGGAAAACCAAAAAATGAATCCGAAGCAATTAAAACTTTAAAAAAATTACAAAATAATAAACATACAGTTTATACAGGGGTTGGAGTTATAGTAAAACATGAAAATGGATATAATCAAGAATACACATTATTTGATAGTACAGATGTATATATGCGAAAACTAAATGATAAAGAAATTTTAGAGTATATTAATACTAAAGAGTATATAGATAAAGCTGGAAGTTATGGTATACAAGGTAAAGGAATAGTACTCATAGAAAAGATAAATGGTGATTATAATACAGTAGTAGGACTTCCACTTACTAAATTATATATATTACTTAAAAATATAGGCATAAGTTGGTGAATATTATGCACAATAAAAATAATCATTTAAAAATGAAAGATTTACCAATTTCAGAAAGACCTTATGAAAAATTGTTAGTTCATGGCCCAACCTCTTTATCTGATGCTGAACTTTTAGCAATAATTATAAAAACAGGAACTTCTAAATTAAGAGCAATAGAAGTAGCACAAAGAATTTTAAATTTAAACAAATATGAAACAGGGCTAACTGGTCTTTATAATTTATCTATTCAGCAATTTAAACAAATTGATGGTATAGGTGATATTAAAGCTATACAAATAATGGCTATATTAGAATTTTCAAAAAGAATTTCTAAACAACAGGCTATAAAAGAATTTCAAATAACATCTCCAAAATCAATTGCTCAAGTATATATGGAGGAAATGCGTTATTTTAAACAGGAGCATTTTAAAGTTGTTTGTCTTGATACAAAAAACAATATTTTAGGTAACAGAGATATTAGTATTGGTACTACAAATTCAACAATAGTTCATCCTAGAGAAGTTTTTAGTGATGCTTTAAAATGTGGTGCTGCAAGTATTATAGTTTTACACAATCACCCTAGTGGCAATCCAACTCCAAGTAATGAAGATATACAAATTACAGAACGCTTAATAGAAGCAAGTAAACTTCTTGGTATAAATTTATTAGATCACATAATAATTGGAGATTGTAAGTATATAAGTTTAAAAGAAAAGGGTTTAATATAAAAAACTATGATAAATTAAGAAATCATAGTTTTTTTATGTTGAAAAATAATTTAAAAAGAGTTATTATATATACTTAGTAAAGTTGAAAATTGTATAAAAGTATTAAACACAACTTATACATACTTTTATATACAAATTTTAATTTTACTGTCTTGTTTATAGTTAACAAATTTTTTTAATATATTAACTATAATATTTTAGCATATTTATTATATTTGATATAAAAATAGTAAATACTTACTATATAGTTTAATTTAACCATTAGATTTATATGTGGTAAAAATTCAATTTTAATTTAAAGTTGATTTTATATTTTTTAGAAAGGGGAATATAAATTAAATGTTTACAAAGGATATAGGAATTGATTTAGGAACTGCAAATACATTGGTATTTGTTAGAAATAAAGGGATAGTAGTTAATGAACCCTCTGTTGTAGCAGTTAATACATCTACAAAGCAAGTGCTTGCTGTTGGTGATGAAGCAAAGCAAATGATAGGTCGTACACCAGGTAATATTATCGCTATTCGTCCAATGAAAGATGGGGTTATAGCAGATTTTGAAACTACAAGATTAATGCTTAAATATTTTATTGAAAAAGCATATAAAAAAGCATTTTTTGTATCAAAACCTAGAATAGTAGTTTGTGTGCCATCTGGAGTTACAGAAGTTGAAAAAAGAGCAGTAGTTGAAGCTACAATAAGTGCTGGAGCACATGAAAAGGATGCATATCTTATAGAAGAGCCAATGGCAGCATCTATAGGTGCAGGACTTCCTGTAGAAGAACCAACTGGTAATATGGTTGTAGATATAGGTGGGGGTACAAGTGAAGTTGCTGTTATATCCTTGGGAGGCATAGTAAATAGCAAATCATTAAGAGTTGCAGGAGATGAATTTGACTCTCATATAGTATCATATGTTAAAAAGGAATATAATCTTATGATAGGTGATAGAACTGCTGAAGAAATTAAAATAAAAATAGCTTCTGCTTTTCCTCAAGAAAGTGAGAAAACATTAGAAGTAAAAGGCAGAGATTTAATAAGTGGTTTACCAAAAACTATAGAAATAACATCTGAGCAAGTTAGAGAAGCTATTAAAGAACCTATTACTTCTATTATAGATGCTATAAAATTTGCATTAGAAAAAACTCCTCCTGAACTTGCTTCTGATATAATTGAATGTGGTATAACTTTAACAGGTGGAGGAGCTTTATTAACGGGTTTGGATAGACTTATTACTAAAGAAACTGAAATGCCAGTTCACATTGCTAATGAACCGTTAAATTGTGTTGCATTAGGAACTGGTATGGTTTTGGAACATATAGATACTTTAAAAAATGTACTAATTTCATCAAAAAAATTAAAAATGTGATAAGGAGCGATCACATTGAAATTAAAACTTGTAAGAAAACATAAAAAAAAGGTTTTATTTATTATAACTTTTGTAATGCTTATTACTATTATTATAACTAGTTATTATACAGAAAATTCGGCGAATGTAAAGGCAACTATTGTAGGAGATACATTAGGTTATATAGTTGTTCCTATACAAAAATACCTAAATAAATTTAGCAAATTTGTAGAAGATAAACTTTTGTTTTTCCAGAATGTTAATAATTTAATAAATGAAAATAAAGAATTAACTTTAAAAGTTGAAGAATTAGAAACAGAAATAAATCGTTTAAAGTTATATGAAGCTGATAATATAAAATACTCTGAATTATTAAAATTAAAAGATGAATATTCTCAACAATTTAAGATGGCTGCTGAAGTAATAGGTAAAGAAACTAGTAATTGGTATGAAATCTTCACAATCGATAAAGGAAGAAAAGATGAAATTAGTTCAAACATGGTGGTGTTAACACAATGGGGGTTAGTTGGAAGAATTACTGAAACAAGCTTAAAATACTCTAAAGTAATGGCTATTATAGATGATAGGAGTTCTGTCTCTGCTAAAAATCTTAGAACGAATGATTTAGGTATTGTAAAAGGTGATTCTGGTTTATGTAGAATGGATTTTATTGATATCGAAGCTGAAATTATAGTAGGGGATGAAATTGTTACATCTCACTTAAGTGAAACATATCCATCTGGTATTACTATAGGGCATATAAAAGAAATTAAATTAAAACCTGATGGTCTTACTAAGTATGCATTAATAGAACCAGTTGTAGATTTTAAGCATATAGAAACTGTTTTAATAATAAATGGGAAAGAAAATTATTTTGATGATGTGGAGGAATAATTTTGCGTTGTATAATTATAAGTATTATATTAATTATAAATACAATACTCCAATCTACATATTTTGAGTATATTAAAATAATAGGAATTAAACCTAATACTGCTATAATAATTATAGTTTCATTTTCTATAATGAGAGGAAGTTTTGAAGGCTCTTTAATAGGATTTGCATCAGGTTTATTACAAGATATATTTTTTGGCACAAACATAGGAACACACGCATTATTAGGTTTATATATTGGATATTTTTGTGGAAAAGTAACAAAGGATTTTTTTAGTGACAACTATATTTTAGAATTGTGTCTATGTTTTATTAGTGTTTTAAGTTATGAATGTATAATATATGTATTTGGATTTTTAATTAGGGGAAAAACAGATTTTTCGTATATTTTGAATAATATAATACTTCCAGAAGTAGTCTATACTTCGTTTATATCTTTATTTATTTATAAAATGTTGTACTTTATTAATAGTAAAATTGAAGAACACGAAAAACCAACAAAGAAAATTTTTTAAAGGATAATAAAGGATTTGGAGGTTCTTAATGAAAGAATTATGGAAAAATTTTATTAAATTTATTACAAGTAGACTGTTTATTATATTTATAGTTATTATTGGATTGTTTTATTTTTTGGTATTAAAACTTTTTGAACTTCAAATAGTTGAAGGAGAAAAACATCAAAGAGATTTGAAAGCAAGTATATTAAGAAGTATTTCAATACCTGCTCCAAGAGGAACTATATATGATAAATATGGTAGACCATTAGCCATTAATAATGTTGCATATTCAGTAAAAGTAGACAATAGTGTAAAAATAGATGATAAATATAAAAACCAAATGTATATGAATTTAATTAGACAAATAGAGGCTAATGGTGATAATATAAATCCTATAATTAATGAATTACCTATCTCTACTACAAGACCTTATACTTTTACATTTAACAATATTGATAGAGAACTGGCTTGGAAAAATCAAATATATACTAAAGGAATTAAATCAAAAATATCTACTGAAGAAAAAAATAAAATTTTGTCTAGTATTACAGCAGAACAAATGATAGAATATTTAAAAGAATTATTTAAAATTGATCCAAAATTGAATGACGAAGATTCTAGGAAATTGATATCTTTAAGATATGCTATATATTTAAAAAGATATTTTCAATATCAACCAATTACTATTGCTTTAGATGTTTCAGAAAAAACAGTAGCTTTGCTTGAAGAAAAGAACGATGAATATCCAAGTGTATATATAGAAACAGAAGCTTTAAGAATTTACCCTGAAAAAGGTCTTTTTTCACATATTTTAGGATATACAAGAGCTATGGATATTAGTGAATTTTATGAATATAAAAAATATATATATGTGACGGATGAAGCTGGAAATACACAAATTCAAAAAGTAACTACTGATGAAGAAATTATTGAAGATTCTAAAGTATATTCATCTAATGATATTGTAGGAAAGACAGGATTAGAAAAAAGTTTTGAAATTGAACTTAACGGTATAGCTGGTAAAGAATTTGTTGAGGTTGACCCAAATGGTAGAAAAATAAATACAATAGATACTCAAAAAGAACCTGAACCAGGCAAAAAAATTTATTTAACAATAGATAGAGATTTACAAGAAGCAACTACTACTGCTATGATTGAAGAATTAAAAAATGCTTTATTATTAAAGCTAGATCCAAAAGGAACAAAAAATACTTTTATTCCATTAAAAGATTTTTTTAGCTCTATAGTAAATGCAAATAGAATTTCTATAAAAGATATATTAAATAGTGAAGAAAACACTTATCAATCTATAGCTAAAAATTTGTTATTAAATAATGAAAACTATTACGAATTTAGAACAGAAGAAGATTTTGAATATGCTAAACAAATATTAATAGATGGAATTCAATTAGGGGAAATTTCATCAAAGCAAATGATACTAATTATGCATGAACAAGGAATGATAACAGGTGATGAAGATTTCATAAAAAAAGTTACTAATGGTACAATTACTCCATTAGATGTTATAAAAGATAAAATTATGAATGATGAAATAACACCACAAGATGCGGCACTTGACCCATGTTCTGGTTCAGTTGTTGTTTCAGATATACACACAGGTGAAGTACTAGCTATGGTTACTTACCCAACTTATGATAATAATGAGTTTGTTAATCACTTTAACTATGAATATTATAAAAAACAACAAGATGACCCAACAAGTCCTCTTATAAACCGTCCATTAATGCAATCAAAAGCACCAGGTTCCACATTTAAAATGATTACAGCTATAGCTGGTTTAGAAGAAAACGTTATAAATTCGAAAAGTATTATTACAGATTTAAGTATATTTGAAAAAGCAGGAAATCCTGGATTAAGATGTTGGATACATCCTGGTTCACATAATTCTATTAATGTTGTTCAGGCATTAGAAGTATCATGCAATTATTTCTTCAATGAAGTTGTTTACCGAATGGGAAATGCTAGTATGGGTAATAGACTTGATAGTATAGAAACTTTAAATAAATATATGACACTTTTCGGTTTAAATTCTTTTACAGGGGTTGAAATTGGAGAGGCTCAACCAAGAATGGCTTCACCAGAATATAAAAAAATTGCTATAGAAAATGTAAATCCTGAAGTAACAAGTAGTCAAACAAGATGGACAGATGGAGATACAATAAGAGCTTCCATTGGACAATCATATAATAGTTATACTGTAGCTAATATGGCAAAATATGTTGCTACGCTTGCTAATGGTGGAACAAGATATCAAATGCAATTAGTTGATAAAATAAAAAATGTAGATAATAGTATTTATTTAAATAAACAACCTGTAGTTGAAGAATTTATAGAATTAAATGAAAATAATTTTAAAACTGTTTATGAAGGTATGTATGCTGTTACAAAAGGTTCAAAAGGAACTCTTAAGTCAAAATTTAAAGATTATCCAATAGAAGTAGCTGCTAAAACAGGTACTGCACAAGAAGCTAAAACCAGGGATTCACATACATGGGTTGTTGCTTTTGCTCCTTTTGATGAACCTCAAATATCAGTTGCTGTTATGATTCCTTTTGGAGATATTACTACTTATCCTGCTGCAGAAGTATTAAAAAAAGTCATTTCCTTTTATATGGGACTTGATTACAAATCAGAAATTAAAACTATGGATAATATGTTAAGTATGTAAGGAGATTATTTATGGACAATGATAATTATGTTATATTTAAAGGTGGAAGAAATGGCATTATTATTTTATTAGATAAAGATGTTAATTTTGAAACTTTAAAGGAACAACTAAAGATAAAAGTTAGCCATGCACAAAAGTTCTTTGATAAATCTAAAGCTGCTATTACATTTAAAGGTAGACATCTTTCAGATGAACAAGAAAAAGAATGTATTGATATTATTATTTCAGAGTCAAATCTCAATATTACTTATATTTACAATGAATTTCTAGATACTTATAAAGAAAATACCAATAATATAGATATAGACATTATTCCTACCAAATATCATTTTGGTGCTGTACGTTCAGGACAACTAATACGTTTTGCAGGCAATATTGTTATCATAGGTGATGTTAATCCTGGTGGGGAGATTGTTGCAGATGGAAATATAATAATTACAGGTGCATTAAAGGGGTTAGTCCATGCTGGATTTAAAGGAAGAACAGATGTAATTGTTACAGCATCTAAATTATTACCAATACAACTTAGAATAGCAAATTTAATAGCATGTTTACCGCAACATAAAATTAAAAGTAAGTCATCAGAATATGCTATTGTAAAAGACAATAAAATATGTATTAAATCTATACATTCAAAAGACTTAAAAAAAGTTTTTTAAATGTGAATGGGCATGAATTGTAGCAAAAACAAGAAAAATAATAAAATTTGCTAAGAAAAATTAGTGCATTTTCAAACATAATTTGTTAGAATAAAAGTGTACTTAAAGAAAAATAAAATTTAAGCTATATAAATTGGTATTTATAAATATTTGAGTTTATATACAGAAGCTAGGGGGATATATTGAAATGAGTGAAGTTATAGTTATTACTTCTGGAAAAGGTGGAGTGGGCAAAACCACAACTTCAGCCAACATAGGAACAGGACTTGCTCTAAATGGTAACAAAGTAGCATTAGTAGATGCTGATATAGGATTAAGAAATTTGGATGTTGTAATGGGATTAGAAAATAGAATAGTCTATGATCTTATAGATGTTGTTGAAGGAAATTGCAGATTAAAACAAGCTTTGATTAAAGATAAAAGGTATGATGGCTTATTTTTACTACCAGCAGCTCAAACTCGAGATAAAGATGCTGTAAGCCCTGAGCAAATGCAAAAATTATGTGATAATCTTAAAGAAGATTTTGATTATATTATTATAGATTGTCCTGCCGGAATAGAAAGAGGTTTTAAAAATGCTATTGCTGGAGCGGATAGAGCAATTGTTATAACTACACCTGAAGTATCTGCTGTTAGAGATGCAGATAGAATAATAGGTCTTTTAGAAGCAAATGAACTTAGAAATCCATTACTTGTACTTAATAGAATTAGAATGGATATGGTTAAACGTGGAGATATGATGAATTTAGAAGATGTATTGGAAATACTTGCTATTGATGTACTTGGAATAGTACCTGATGATGAAAGTATTGTAATATCCACAAATAAAGGAGAACCATGTGTTGTAGATATAGATTCTAAAGCAGGACAGGCATTTAGAAATATTACAAGAAGAATCTTGGGAGATGATATACCATTGATGAACTTGCAGGGTGATGCAAGTTTTATGAGTAGATTAAAAAAATTACTTCATATAGGAGCTTAGATTAAAATGTTAATACATAAGATTTTATTAGTAATCAAACAGATATTTAATAAAAATATAAAAAGAAAGGTAGGTGTAAGCCTGGTTTATAAACAATAAGCAGGAAAATATAACTTAACTTTAATATAAATACCATATTGGTGAAATAAAATATTAAGAGCTGAGTAAAATTTATAATTTTTAAAAGTACAAAACCTTACTAAAAGATTTATAAAAATTTATATCTAACCTGTAATAACACCAACTATTGTTTATAACTATATAGTTTTAAAACCAGGTTACTAAAATTATGGATATAGTTAATTTTTTTAATAAACATCAATCCAAAAACATCGCTAAAGACCGTCTCAAATTTGTTTTAGTAAATGATAGAAATAATTGCTCAGTTCAAGTTCTTGAAATGATTAAGAAAGATATAGTAAAAGTTATTTCCAGTTATATGAAGATAGATGAAAAAGAATTAGAAATAGAAATAATGAATTTACAAGTAGATGAAAAATTTACAAGTAAATTAAAAAAGATGCTTCATATAAGAAATTAAGAAATATGGGAGGGCTACTATGGATATAGTAAATTTTTTTAGCAATAAATCTCAATCAAAGGATATTGCTAAAGATAGATTAAAACTTGTTCTAGTGCATGACAGGACTAATTGTTCAACTCAAATTCTTGAAATGATTAAAACAGATATAATAAAAGTTATTTCTAATTATATGGAAATAGATGAAAGTGAATTAGAAATAGAAATAACTAATACAAGATCTGAAGAAACAGAATCCGTTTTACCTGTATTATATGCCAACATACCAATTAAGAATATGAAAAAAATTAACTCAACAGAATAAGCAGGGATATCCCTGCTTCTTTTGTATTGTAAGTATTATTTTGTAAAAATAGTGTATGTTATTTATTAAAAGCTATTTTTTGAAATATATGATACATTTATAATATATATTATGATTTAATAAATTTAGAAGTTGTTAATTAATTATAAGTTAGGTATAAAACTTACAACGGTTCCAAAATGGATAGTAACATAATCCATATACTTTTAAACAGTTTTAAACTTAACGACTTATAAATTTGATATTGAAAGGAGTAATTATGTTTACAAAAAGATATTTAAAGACATTTGATTTTACATTTGTTATATTAATAATAATTTTGGTTACTATAGGTATAGTAGCTATTGGAAGTGCATTACAAATTAATTTGGGTACAGAAGCAGTTGAACCAGATAAACAACGTTTATTTTTTTTAGTAGGATTGCTTCTTATGATTATGGCTGTTATAATAGATTATAATTTTATTGGCAAGTTTTATATATTTTTATATATTATAAATTTATTATTATTAATATTAGTATTTAAAATTGGTAAAACAACTAATGGTAGTACACGATGGATAAATCTTGGTTTTTTTAGTTTACAACCTTCGGAATTTGCTAAAATTATAATGATTATATTTATGGCTAAATTATTAGACAAAAATAAGCAGAGAATTAATAACATTTTTGTGCTTATTTTTATAATAATACTAGCTTTAATTCCTACTTTACTTATACAAAAGCAACCATCTTTGTCCGCAAGTTTAGTTATAGTTGCCATATTGCTTATTCAATTATTTGTTGCTAAAATAAATTATAAGTATATATTTGTAGCAGGCTTATTAGGCATAATAGCAATTATATTTTTATTTTGGGATATTCAACAAGATAGTTCATTTTTGTTAAATGCTAATATATTAAATAACTATCAAGTAAAGCGTATTCTAGCAATATTATACCCTGAAAAAGATCCAGATACTTACTACCAAACTATGAAGTCTATAGGTGCTATAGGTTCTGGTCAATTATATGGTAAAGGTCTTTATAAGGGAACACAAAACCAATTAAGTTATTTACCATTTTCTCATACCGATTTTATATTTTCTGTAATAGGAGAGGAATTTGGTTTTGTGGGTTGTATTGTTGTTGTATCTCTCTTGTTTTTGGTAGTTATAAAATGTATAATTATAGCTGCAAAAGCTGATGATTTTTATGGTAGGCTTATTGCATCGGGTGTAGCAGGTATGATTTTATTTCAAACCGTTATGCATGTATTAATAACAACAGGTGCTATGTTTAATACAGGCATGCCTTTACCATTTATAAGTTATGGGGGCAGTTCATTATGGACTAACATGATCTCAATAGGTTTAGTAATTAATGTAGGAATGAAAAGAGTAAAAACACTTTTTTAGGGGGAATGGAAATGAATATAGCATTGATTGCTCATGACAACAAGAAAAAGCTTATGGAAAATTTTGCAATCGCTTATAGATATATTTTTTGTAAGCATGAACTTTTTGCAACAGGAACTACAGGAAGATTAGTAGAAGAAGCAGCAAATTTAAATGTACACAAGTATTTAGCTGGTGCTTTAGGAGGAGAACAACAATTAGGAGCTCAAATAGCTCATAATCAAATAGATATGGTTGTATTTCTTAGAGACCCTTTAGCGTCTAAAGTACATGAACCAGATATAAATAGTATAATACGTTTATGTGATGTACACAATATTCCAATAGCTACTAATCTTGCTACAGCAGAAATTTTAATTCTTGCTCTTGATAGAGGAGATTTAGATTGGCGAAATTTACTAAAGTAATCCATAAAGTATTTTTCACAAAGTTTAAGCAAAAAACAAAAAATCACAGTATATTTACTGTGATTTTTTGTTTTTATTCAAAAGACCTTTTTAAGATTCACTTATTATAAAAATATTTTTTATTTCATCTAAAATTAATTTTTTATAATCAATAATTTTTTTATTATAACTCAATATATTATATCCTAATACACTACTATCATTTTGTTGATATTTTAATTCAAATCCATAGATTTTAGTAAAATAATTTTCATTTTCTTCATTATTGCTATTAGGTTTTTCAGTAATTATTCCATAAATTTCTATAATTCCATCTTCTTTTTCTATCTCCTCTAATATATTAAAATTATAAATTATATTAGAATTATAGTTTTTATAATAAAAAACGTTGTTTTTTAATTCTAAATTATATGGAATATATAAATCAATATCATAGTTTTCTAAAGTTTCATATATATTTAATTGTTTTCCAAAGACATGATATACAAATGTTTCAAGCTCATTAGAAGTTAAATAATATCTATCATAAGAATTATCTATAAATTTAGCAGCTATATAAAACATTGATACATTTGAATTATCATTAATATTTAAATTTAAATTATTAAGAATAGAAATAACACTAGATGTTTGATAATCATCATTAAACATAATTATTGTATCTAAACTGTTATATCTTTGGTTTTCATTATATAAATTGTTATATACCAAATTTTCTTTTACCATAGAATAATCAATATTAAATAAAGGTATCCCTGCTGAATATGGTGTATATTCATAAAGGTCAAAATATATTTTTATAGCTGTATCGGTTAAAAAATATTTAGCATTTTCATCTATACTATCAAATTCAAATATAAGATTATCTCTACTGTTAAAACCATCTGATATAATATTACTTACAGTTTTTAATGTTTGCTCTTTAAAATTATTTTGAAACAAATCACCAAGTAAAAGTTTTTTACCTGTTGTTAAATCAAATACAAAACTTTCATACAAATATATTCCATGTGCTCCACCAGCATATGACGAGTGAAACATTAATATTGATAATAAGTTATTTTTATTATAAGTTACAAAGTACTCATTATCACAATAATATGTTGAAAATGTTTCTTCTCTAAGTTCTTTATCTTCTATAGCCATTTCCTGTAACTCATTAATATAAAGTTCAATATCATTTATATATTCTTGTATTGAATTATTAATAATATTTTCAACTTCTTTATTTTCAGAAAATTCAACAATTGGATATACTATTTCTGAAATAATAAATTCATTATTTATTTCATTGACTTTATTATGTATTTTTACATCATTTTCTTTATTTACTTCATAATTTATATCTGCTTTAACATTAATACATAAAATTAATGAAAAAATTAGAACTATATTACTAGTCCAAATTTTTTTTATATTCATAAAAGACCTCCATAAAGTTTAATTTATACTTAATGAAGTTAAAACTTACAAGATTAATAACAATTTTTCAACCTCATCAACTATATTTGATATTTATATTATACATCATTTTGTAAACAATACAATAGATAAATAAAATCATTTTATCAAAAACTTATTAAAAAAATGAGTAAGTTGAACTTACTCATTTTTTAATTTACTATATACTTTGATACAAAACTCTTAATTCTTTTTAATGCTTCATTCAAATTATCAATTGAATAAGCATAAGAACAACGTATAAAACCTTCTCCACATTCTCCAAATGCATTCCCAGGAACAACAGCAACTTTTTCTTCATTAAGTAATTTAACTACAAATTCTTCTGTTGTTAATCCAGTTTTCTGAATGGATGGAAATACATAAAAAGCACCTAATGGTTCAAAACAATCTAATCCCATATCTCTAAAACTTTTTACTAATAACTTTCTTCTTAAGTTATAAGATTTAACCATATCAGAAACATCATCATCACCATTTTTTAATGCTTCTATAGCAGCATATTGACTTGTAGTTGGTGCGCACATAATCGCATATTGATGAATTTTAGTCATTGCTTGTATAATTTCTTCTGGTCCACAAGCATATCCAAGTCGCCAACCAGTCATAGCATAAGCTTTTGAAAATCCATTAAGTACAACTGTTTTTTCATACATACCCTCTAATGTGGCAATAGATATATGTGTATCTTTGTATGTAAGTTCGCTGTATATTTCATCAGAAACTATTAAAATGTTTTTATCCCTAAGTACTGTTGCTATTGCCTCTAAATCTTCTTTTTCCATTATAGCACCTGTAGGGTTATTTGGGTAAGGAAGAATTATAGCTTTTGTTTTTTCTGTTATATGTTGTTCTAGTTCTTCTTTTGTAAGTCTAAATTGATTCTCTGCTTTTGTAGTAATTACAACAGGTACACCACCTGCCATAATTACGCATGGTTTATATGATACATAACTTGGTTCAGGTATTAATACTTCATCCCCATAATTTATTACTGCTCTCATAGCAAGGTCAATACCTTCACTTGCTCCAACTGTAACTAATACTTGATTTTTACTATCATATTTTAAATTAAATCTTCGATTTAAGTAATTAGAGATTTCTTGTCTAAGTTCTACAAGACCTGAATTAGCTGTATAAATAGTTTTTCCTTTTTCAAGTGAATAAATACCTTCTTCCCTTATATGCCAAGGTGTTTCAAAGTCTGGCTCACCAACCCCTAAAGAAATTGCCCCTTTCATTTCATTGGCTATATCAAAAAATCTCCTAATACCAGAGGGAGGCATATTTCTTACTTTATCTGCTATTAATGACTTAATCATGGTGAAACTATCATCCTTTCATCTACCTTTTTATCTTCAAGTACTATACCATAATCTTTATATTTTTTTAATACAAAACAAGTTCCTGTACTTAATACTGATTCTAATGGTGCTAATTTATTTGATACAAACATAGCTACATCTTTCATTGTTTTACCTTCAACTATAACTGTAAAATCAAATGCTCCTGACATAAGATATACTGCTTTAACTTCTTTAAATTTATATATTCTTTCAGCTATACTATCAAAACCTTGCCCTCTTTGAGGTGTTACTTTAACTTCTATAAGAGCTGTAACAGTTTCTCTTTCAGTTTTTTCCCAATTAATAAGCGTTTGATATCCACATATTACTTTTTCTTCTTCTAGTTTTTTTATCTCATTTATAATATTTTCTTCATCTGTATCTAGCATAAGTGCTAATTCTTTTGTAGAACGTCTACCATCTTTTTCAATCAATTCTAATAATTGTTCTTTCATAAATATTACTCCATTCTTTTATATTGATAAGGACAGATTTTAAATCTGTCCTATAGTAAATTAATGAAAATTACTTTTTAGTTTTTTAAATTGATGTTAATTTGCCTTTTTAGTTCCAACTTTAACTTCTGCTTGAGTTGCTCTATATGTACTTGTGCTTATATGTGTTCTATTTAAAAGATTGCCATTTTCATATATACTTTTATATACATAAACTTTTTCACCTGTTTTTGCTGATGAAACAACAACTCTTGTGCCAGCTGGTAAAGTAGAGTCTTCTACTATTTTTTCTGCTGGAGGTTTTATTATTTCAACAACTGAAGATTCAAATTTTAAAGTTCTACCTGGTGAATGAATTTCATCGCCGTAAATGTTAACAAAAAGTATATTACCTTCTACATAACTTTCGATATATATTGGATATTCTGTAGTATTTTTAAATTTAAAATCAATATAATCTCCTGCTAACGTTGCATCTCTACCTTTATCAACATAGGTTACAGGTCTTGAGTGATTTTGACGAGCAACTATTTCTAGTTCTGCAAACATTACAGCATTATATAATGTAGTAGATACTTGGCAAACTCCACCTCCTATACCATTATCAAGTTTACCATCTACGAAAATTGGTGCTTCTATATAGCCACTTACACTGGTAATAGGTCCCAAGCAATGAAGTGATGAAAATACTTCTCCGGGATAAAGTAATAGGTCATTTATTTTACTTGATGCTAATTTGATATTTGCAACTCCTCCTGGTGAAGGATTAGATACAATTGTACTAAAAGTACCTATAACATTATTCATCTTATTATAATACTCTTTTGTGTATTTAGGCAATATGTTTTCTACAGCAAGTTCAATTGTTTCTTCTCTTTGTTCACTAATACAAGCTACTGCTCTATCTATTGCATCTTGAGTATCAAGTGTTTTACCAATTTGTTCAGTAGTACCAGTAAAAGCACCATTTTCTCTTTTAAATTCAGAATTTTTCATTTCAACATTTATTTCTAATGCTATTTTTTTAATAAAGTCTTCTAAAATTGTTTTATTAAAATTATACTCTAAACTTAAATTTATTGGCTTTTCTTGTAATTCTGTAACTATATCATATCTTTCTTTAAGACTTCCTGTGCGACCAATATTATATGCTTGATTTACAATATCATTTATATTATATCCCGCTTGAAGTTCACTATAAGAAATTTCCCAATTTTTATTTTCATAAATAAAAACTAGTTTTTTATTATGTAATGGTTGTAATAGAGTATTATTAAGTATGTTTTTTGCTTCTTCTATAGTTGTACCTCTAATATCAATATTGTTTATATATATATTATTGTAAATAGTATCTATATTAACAACTTCACTCATTTTTTTATTTATGGTATAATTATAATAAAAGCCCCCAATAACTGCTAAGAGTAAAACTGTAACTAAACTTGCCAAAAAGATATTTGCTTGTTTTATTTTTGAATTCTTTTTCTTTTTTCTTAATTTTTGTTTTGTTACCTGTGGATTTGAAGTTTGTTTTGATTGTGTAGTTGTCTTCAATTTTATATTCTCCATAGTTTTCTCCCTTTTAATATATAATATTACATTAATAATTATAACTCACTTTATAAAAAAAATCTATAATTTATATTAAGTTTATATTAAATATTTAATTACAGAAAAGTTCAGTTATATAATCTATAATTACAATTATATATTATTACCATTATAAATTATATAACTAATTGTGTAAATATATTTTGTACTTGTAACAGGCTTAAAATTTACTAGTGTGAAAAGAGAGTAATAAAATAATTAAATTTTTAAACTTAGATACAGTTTATTTATATTATTTTATTCAGAATCTTCGTGTTGCATACCAACGTTTACGCCTTTGTTTTTTTTTATATGATTTTATACAAAGAAATATAAAAAACATTAATACTAATGGTATTAATATTAAAGCAATTATAAATTTAAAATCTTCCTTATATTTATTTTCTTTAATTTCAAATGTATTATTTATTGTTTTTTTCTTAATAACTTTAACAACTGGAAGGTATTTAAAATTTTTTTTATTTTTTAAGTTTGTAGTATAAATAAGTTTTTCATTATAATAAAAATCTAATGTTCCAATTATAGTATCTGAATCAATAGGTGATGTTAATTGATTTGGTATATTAGCAACCTGCACTATTTGCGAATTATCAATATTTTTGGGAATAATCGTATTAATATTTTTTTCTTCAACATAAACATCTGTATAACCTAGAATATTATTATCATCATTATATACTGGTAATGAATTAGGATATTCAAATGCATATAAAGTTTCTAGTTTAAAATTAGAAAATCCATAATCAAATAATTTTTTTGTATCGGTATATTTAATATTACCTGATTCTCCTAATACAACACATACAAGTTGTAATCCATCACGCTCAGCAAAAGTTACTAATGTTGATTGAGCTTCGTTTGTAAAACCTGTCTTCCCTCCTGTACAACCTTCATATTTATAAATTGTATTTTTAAACATTTGATGTTGATTTGCTAGATAACGGATTTCTTTTTGTTTATTTGTAGGTGGTATTTGATATGTTAATGTACTTATAATTTCACGAAACTTGGGTAATTTATATGCTTCTCTTGAAATTATCGCCATATCTAAACCTGTAGTATAATGTTCTTTATCATGAAGTCCATGTGGGTTTTTAAAGTTACTATTTAATGCACCTGCTTTAATTGCTCTTTCGTTCATAAGTATTGAAAAATCTTCTATAGAACCTGATATATGTTCTGCTATTCCAGCAGATACTTCGTTTGCAGACATAAGCATAATACCATATAAAGCGTCCTCTATAGTAATTTGTTCTGAAACATCCATAGCTAAATGACTACTAGAACGATCTATTCCAAAAATAGCGTCTTTAGAAAAAGTTATTATCTCATTAGGTTTATTATATTCAAGTGCAATAAGTGTAGTAAGTATTTTTGTAATGCTTGCAGGATACATTGAAGTATTTTCATTTTTAGCATATAAAATTTCACCTGTTGTTAAATCCATTAAAATAGCTGATTTAGCGGAAATATCTAATATTTCTTCCGCATAAGCATTACAAAAATTTATGTTAGAAATATATAAAACTAACAATAGATACAATAGCTTTTTTAACATAATATTCATTCCTTTACTTAATATGTCACAAATATTTATTGCTTTATTATAACCAAAAATCAAAAATAAATAATATTTAATAAAATCTTTTTAATATTAGTAGTATATTAAAAATAAAATATTGAAAATATTGATTATAAATATATAATTTAGAAAAATCAAATAAAATATTGTTTTTATTTTTTTCAATTAATATTATGTCGCACTTTAAATAAAGTGCGACATAATATTAATTGAAATTTTATTGACTATAATTATTATTTCTAATTACTTTGTTGATATTATCAAATAACTTATATAAACTATTTTAAATTAAATACTAGAAAAAATTAAAATAATGTTATATAATATATAAATAATGGTTTTAATGTAATTTAAAATAAAAGGAGATTTTATTATGGCAAAAAAAAATAAAGTTATTATATTATTAATTTCTGTTTGTGTTATAGTTTTTGGGCTATTATATACTTATAATTATAAAAAAGAAAATTTAATCTATAGTGATAAAGTTGTTATAGAAAGTAAAAATATTTATGAAAGTTCCATTTTATCAGAAAATATTGAAATTGAAAAAGAAGAAATAGAGGAAGAAATAAAAGTTTACATATGTGGTGCTGTAAATACTGTACAAGTGGTTACTTTAAAAAAAGGTAGTAGAATAATAGATGCTTTAGAATTAGTAGGAGGTGCAAATGAAGAAGCTGACCTTAATAATATTAATTTAGCTAGTATTATTTCAGATGGACAAAAAATTTATATACCTAAAATGGGTGAAGAGGTTGACAAAATTGAATTTTCAGAAGAAAATAGTAATAGCACTAATATAATTAATACTGAATTTGTAGATATTAATAAAGCAACCAAAATTGAGTTGCAAATATTACCCGGAATAGGTGAAACTATTGCAGAGTATATAATAGAATACAGAACTCAAAATGGTGAATTTAAAAATATTGAAGAATTAAAAAATGTGACAAGGATAGGTGAAAAGACTTTTGAAAAAATAAAGGATAAAATAATTATAGGAAAGTAGGAGAGATATGACATATCGTATATTAATAGTAGATGATGAAAAGTTAATTGTAAAAGGAATCAAATTTAGTTTAGAACAAGATGGTATGGAAATAACAGTAGCATATGACGGAGAGGAGGCTCTAAACTTAGCTAAAAATAATTCATATGATTTAATAGTATTAGATGTTATGTTACCTAAAATGGATGGACTTTCTGTATGTCAACATATAAGAGAATTTTCACAAGTACCTATTATTATGGTTACTGCAAAAGGTGAAGATATGGATAAAATAATGGGGTTAGAATATGGAGCTGATGATTATATTACAAAACCATTTAATATACTTGAACTTAAAGCTAGAATAAAAGCTATTCTTAGAAGAAGTAGTATTACTGCAAAAAAAGAAGCTAAAAAGAATAGACTTAAAGTAAAAGATTTAGAAATAGAATTTGATAGTAGGCGAGTATTTATAGAAGGTAAAGAAGTAAATTTAACAGCAAAAGAATTTGATTTATTAGAATTATTTTTGAAAAATCCCGGTAAAGTTTACAGTAGAGAAAATTTATTAGATACTATATGGGGTTATGAATATCCAGGAGATGCTAGAACAGTAGATGTACATGTTAGAAGATTAAGGGAGAAAATAGAAAAAAAACCTAGTGACCCTAAATATATATCTACTAAGTGGGGAGTAGGTTATCATTTTAAAGACTGAGAAAACCTCTATCAAAAATAATGTAGAAATAAATAAGAAAAAACTAAATGGGATTAAATGGTACTATAGTTTAAGAACAACTTTATTAGTATCATATATTCTTATAAGTTTTATCCCTCTTATGTTTTATTCTAGTACAGTATATAATACTCTTGAAAAACGTTATATAGATGAGCGTGAAAGAGAATTAAAATGGCAGGCAAATATAACTGCAGGTACTACTTCAGATGGAAATTATCTTATTGATAATAGTAATCATGCTATGTTTGATATGAAAATTCAAGAAGCAAGCAGAGAAGCCAAAGGTTCTCGTATTTTAATCATAGATAAAAATGGTGTGGTTGTAAACGATTCTAGTAAGGCTGTCAATAATTCAAATGATATAAACAAAACATTTTTAATAAAAGAAGTTACAAAAGCATTAGAAGGTGAAGAAATTGCTACAGTACAAAATAATTATATTATGTATGTAGCAGTGCCTGTATTAAATAAAACATCAAATGAAAAAATAGGAGCAGTATTTATATCTGCCTCTATTTCTGATATTTATGAATCTTTAAGTGATATTAAAAATCAACTTATGCTTTTAACAATATTAATTATAATTATATTAGGAGTATTTGTATTTTTTATATCAGGTATAATTATTGAACCTATCAAAGGGATATTAAAAGTTATTCAAAAAATGTCAGATGGACATTTAAATCAAAGAATAGAAGTAAAAGGTCATAATGAATTATATCAATTATCGGTATCATTCAATAATATGGCGGAAAAACTAGAAAAAGTTGAAACAACAAGGCAAGAATTTGTTTCAAATGTTTCACATGAACTTAAAACACCTCTTAGTTCTATTAAAGTATTAAGTGAATCTCTACTTCTACAAGAAAGTTTACCTGAAGAAATGTATAGAGAGTTCCTTCATGATATAAATTCAGAAGTTGATAGAATGACTGCTATAATAAATGATTTATTACAACTTGTTAAATTAGATAGAAAACAAACAGCTATTGTATTTAAACCTGTTAACATAAATAAATGCATGGAAGGTATAGTAAAAAGATTACGACCTTTAGCAAATAAAAAGGATATAACTATAACTTATGAAAAATCAAAAGATATAATTGCTGATGCAGATGAAATGAAATTAAGTTTAGCATTATCTAACCTAGTAGATAATGCTATTAAATATACTCCTAATGATGGTCATGTTATTGTTGTTGTAACTTCAGACCATCAAAATGTATTTATAGCGGTTCAAGATACGGGAATAGGTATATCAGAAGAAGACCAATCAAAAGTTTTTGACAGATTTTATAGAGTTGATAAAACAAGAGATAGAGAAACAGGGGGTACAGGTCTTGGGTTAGCTATAACACATAGTACAATTCTTTTGCATAATGGTAGTATTAAACTAACAAGTTGCGAAGGTAAAGGTAGTGTATTTTCTGTAAGAATACCATTAAAACAAAGTTCAAATTAATTATTAATAAATTCTTATTAAATTTGTAATTTATATAGAGTAGAATTACTTTATTAATGTAGAATATTTGGAGGTGTATATATGAATTTAAAAAAATATAGGAAACTTATAATATTTTCAATAATTTTTGTAGTCGCTATTACAATAGGTGCTGTAGTTTATAATGTTAAATTAAATAATGAAAATATAGGGAATACTATTACACAAGATACGATGAAAGTTAAATTATATTTTATTAAAGATAAAGATAACAATTCTACATTAAAAGAAGAAGAGAGGATTATTTCAAAAGGCAGAAATTCAAAACAAGATATAACAAGTAATACACTACAAGCATTAATTTCTGGTCCTAAAAACCAAACATATAAAAAAAGTATACCAAATAACATAAGTATATTGGGTGTAGAACTTAAAGGTAGTACAGCTAATGTTAATTTATCAAAAGAATATAACGAATTAAAGCCCACAGATTCTTTGTTTTGTCGTGCAGCATTAGTATTTACTTTAACAGACCTTGATTTTATATCTAATGTAAGAATATTAATAGAAGGCTCAAATTTGCTTAAAGCTGATGGTGAGGAAGTTGGACCAATAAGTAGGGAAGATATTGTTATAGGTGATGAAATTGTATCACCAGATTTATTTCAAATTCAAACTATAAAATTGTATTTTTCTAATATTGATGTAACAGAACTCATTATAGAAGAAAGAGAAATAGAAATTCCCTTACAACAAAATCAAATTAAAGCCAAAATTATTATGGAACAACTTATAGCGGGACCAAAAAATTCTGAATTATTATCTACTATTCCACCTGAAACTAAAATAAGAGATATTAAAATAAAAGATGGAATTTGTTATTTAGATTTAAGTAGAGAATTTGTTGATAAACATAGTGGTGGTTCAACAAGTGAATTTATAACAATAGAATCTATAGTAATGTCACTTACAGAAATTAGTGAAATTAAAAAAGTTCAATTTTTAATAGCAGGTGAAACGCAACAAGAATTTAAAGGACATATCGATTTTAGCAAACCTTTTGAAAGGTCAGAATATTATAATGAATAATTATAGTAAGAAATTAATATTTTTCAATAATAAGCAAATCATTATAATAAAATATATTTATAATAAGAACACTCAAATCTAAGAGTGTTCTTAGTTATAAATAATATAAATTTAGGAGGATATAAATGGATAAAAAAATTGCAATGAAAGTATCTATTAATAGTATTATTGTTAATTTATTGCTTTCTATATTTAAACTTTTTGCAGGAATTATTGCAAAATCAGGAGCTATGATATCAGATGCTGTTCATTCCGCTTCAGATGTATTTAGTACATTTGTTGTTATTATTGGGTTTCAAATTTCTAGTAAAGAATCTGATGATAAACATCAATATGGACATGAACGATTAGAGTGTGTAGCATCTATTATATTGGCAATTATTTTATGTGTAACAGGTATTGGTATTGGTCTTTCTGGTGTTCAAAAAATCACTGAAGGTAATTACGAGAACTTAGAAGTACCAGGGATTATTGCTCTAGTTGCTGCTATAGTATCTATTATTGTTAAAGAAGGGATGTACTGGTATACAAGAAATGCAGCAAAAAAAATAAATTCAGGTTCATTAATGGCAGATGCTTGGCATCATCGTTCAGATGCATTATCTTCTGTAGGAAGTTTTATTGGTATACTTGGAGCAAGAATGGGTTTTCCAATATCAGACCCTATTGCTAGTGTAATAATTTGTATATTTATTGTTAAAGCATCTATTGATATTTTTATGGATTCCATGAATAAGTTAACTGATAACTCTTGTGATGAAAGTATAGTTGAACAAATGAAAGAGGAAATTTTAAAACAAGAAGGTGTTTTAGGTTTAGATGATATAAAAACAAGATTATTTGGTTCAAAAATTTATGTAGATATAGAAATATGTGCTAATGGTGAACAAACGCTTAATGAAGCTCATTTAATTGCCGAAAAAGTTCATAATACTATTGAAAAACAATTTCCTAAAGTTAAACATTGTATGGTGCATATAAATCCAATTGAAAGGAATAACTTATGAAAAGACCTTTGTTAATTGCAACATTATTTTATATTTTAGGTATAATTATAGGGCAGTATATAGTTAATAGAACTATTATTGTTCTTTTTTTCATGTTAATATTGTTATTTTCTTTCTTTTTATATAAAAAATATAAATGGAAAGGAATTTTTATTTTCCCCATATTTAGTTTAGTAGGATTTATATTATTACTTGTTAATATTAAACCAAAAGATAATTATATTGAAAACTTAGCTAAAACAGAGCAGAATATAAAAATATATGGTATAGTAAAAGATATAGATTATACAACTACAGGTAGACAAAAAATAGTATTAAAAGCTAATTCTATAATTACAGAAAATTTACAAATAAACAAAACTATAAAAGTACAAGCAATTTTGGAATTAGATACAGAAGTTAAATATAATCAAATAATATTATTAGAAGGTAATTTACAATGCTTTGATTTTAAACGTAATCCAAGTGGTTTTAATGAAAAACTTTATATGCAAACTAGAAAAATAGATTATAAAATGTTTGCTAAACTTATACAAGTTGATAAAACACTAAATAGTTTTAAATTATATGATAGACTAAGTTATGTATATGATAATATGTTACCTAAAAAGGAAGCATCTATATTAAAAGCTATGGTGTTAGGAGATAAAAAAAATTTAGATACTTCTATTAAAGAATTATACAGAGAAGCAGGAATATCTCACATATTAGCAATATCAGGATTACATATCACAATATTATCTGGTGTTTTATGGTTGATATTAAATAATATTAATAAAAGAATAAGTTCTATAATAATATTAATAGTTTTAATTTTATATTGTATATTTACTGGTAATAGTGTGTCTACTGTTCGAGCTGTTACAATGATAGGAATAGTTTTAGTTGGAAATATAATTTATAAAGAAGCAGATATATTTACATCTATAGCAACATCAGCTTTATTTTTATTAATATATCAACCATTATATTTATATGATGTGGGATTTCAATTATCGTTTTCTGCTGTTATAGGAATAATTACTTTAACACCTGTTTTAGAGAAATTATATTTTATTCCTAAATCAATACGCAAATATTTAGGAGGTACTTTATCAGCATCATTAGCTACATATCCTATTGTAGCTTATCATTTTAATACAGTTTCATTAATAGGAATTTTAATAAATATATTTGTACTTCCCTTTGTAACCATACTAGTAATATTTGGTTTACTGGCTGGTATATTAGGTTTAATTTTTTTTCCATTAGGTCAATTTTTATGTGGTATAATTTATTATATATTAATTTTCTATGAAAAAGTATGTTTATTAGGTTCCAATATTCCATTTTCTCAATTAACAACAGGACAAATACCTGTTATTTTAATATGTATGTATTATTCTGTACTTTTAATTATAGCTTATTATTGTTATAATATTAAATCAAAGCAAGTTATATTAAAAAAATATGTTATTTTAATAATTGGAGTTTTTACTTTAACAATTATTTTTTTTATTCTTAAACCTAAAGATTTAGAAATAATATATCTCGATGTTAATCAAGGTGACAGCATAGTTATACATACAAAAAATAAAAATGTACTTATAGATGGAGGAGGGAATATAAGAAAAGAAATAGATGAACCTAATACAGGAAGTCAAATAGTATTACCTTATTTAAAATATAAAGGTATTAATAAATTAGATTGTATATTTGTAAGTCATCCTGATGGTGACCATATACTTGGAATAATAGAATTAATAGGACATATAAAAATTAATCAAATAGTAATAGCTGACGCTAATACACATAATGAATTTTATATAGCCTTAAATAAAAAAGCAGAACAATATTCTATACCAATATTAAAAATGTCTAAAGATGATATAATTAATTTAGATGATGATTTAATAATTGAATGTTTATATCCTTCTAAAAATAATTATAGCGATAATATTAATAATAATTCTTTAGTTTTGTATATCAAATATGACAATTTTAAATTTGCATTTACAGGAGATATAGAAAAAGAAGCTGAAACAATCTTAATTAAAGATACTAATTTAGAAGCTGATATTTTAAAAGTACCACATCACGGTTCTAAAACAAGCTCAACTCAAGATTTATTAGATAATATAAAACCTAAAGTGGCAATTATAAGTTCAGGTAGGAATAATTCATATGGACACCCACATAAAGAAGTAGTAAATAGATATGAAGCTATGAATATAAAAGTTTACAATACAGCAGAAGAAGGAGCCATTATAATAAAAGTTAATAACAATAATTTAAAAATTTCAACTATGAAAGAAAGGCAATTACAATGAAAAAATTAAAAGAAGATATAAAAAATAAAACTTTTAATAAATTTTATATTTGTTTTGGAGATGAAACTTATTTAAGAAAATATTATGAAAACAAATTAAAAGAAACAGTTGTACCTGAAGGATTAGATTTAATGAATATTAATGTATTTGAAGGTAAAGTAGATATTGACACTATAATAAATACATCAACTACACTACCTTTTATGTCAGACAAAAGGCTTATAATCATAAAATATTCTAATCTTTTTGAAACTATCAGAAAAAATGATGCTATAAAAATGATAAGTTATATTAAGTCAATCCCTGATACTACATGTATAGTATTTATAGAAGATTCTATCGATAAAAAAAATAAACTATATAAAGAATTAGATAAAGTCGGAGGTTATACAGTAGAGTTTAAAGCTCCTAGTGAAGATGAAATTGCTATTTGGTTACAAAATATTTTAAAAAAACATAATAAAGAACTTCCAAGAAAAACGGCTTTTTATATGTTAAAAAATATTAGTACAGATATGGAGTTTCTTTATAAAGAAGTTCAAAAATTAATATCATATACAACAGATACAATAATTACTAGAGAAGATATAAATTCTGTATGTGTAAAATCATTAGAAGTTAAAGTATTTGATATGACTGATGCAATGGGTAATAAAAAAATTGAAACTGCTTTAGAAATATATAATGATATGATTATGGCTAAAGAAGCACCAATAAAAATATTATTAATGATAACAAGACAATTTAGATTGCTTATACAAGCTAAGTACTTATCAGAGCAATTTTCTAGTATTAATGAAGTAGCAATTCATATGAATCAAAAATACATTTTTGTTAAAAAATTATTAACTCAAATTACTAACTTTTCTAAAGAAAAATTAAAAGAAGCTTTAGAAGATTGTTTAAATACAGAGATATCTATAAAAACTGGGCAGATGTCAGATAAAATTGCTGTTGAATTACTTATAATAAAGTATAGTATATAAATCTATTTAAATTTATGAGAGTGGTTATATAAGAATGATTTAAAAAGAATATGATAAATTGATTGTAGGGAACAGATTTATCTGTTTCTTTTTTTACATTAAATTATAATATTATCATTCTTTAATTAACACTCTTCAAAGTTAAAAGTTTTTTAAAAATCATTAAGACTTCTTTTAGAAGTCAGAACAAAAATTCAAGGCCTACAAAACAAGCCGAAACCTAGTAAATTCAAGGGCAAAATATAGCGAACATACCTAAAAAGTATTGAGACTTCTTTTAGAAGTCAGAACAAAAATTCAAGGCCTACAAAACAAGCCAAAAGCTAGTAAATTCAAGGGTAAAATATAGCGAACATACCCAAAAATGACAGAGACTTCTTCGAGAAGTCTTAATGAAAATTTAAAAATTGAGAGTGTTATATAAGAATGATTTAAAAAGAATATGATGAATATATGCCTTTGTTATTTAATAATTTATTTATAAACATATAATTTAATATAAGAAGTGTTATGTTAAATTAATAGTTAGTAAAAAATAAAATGAATAAATAAAAACCACCAAACTAAGTGGTGGTTTTTATTTATTTGACTTACATAAATATATACTTTGCTATAAATAAAATAGCAAGTATCCACATCATAAAATTTATTTTCTTTAATTTACCTGTAAATGCATTAATTATTACAAATGTAATAACTCCTAATGCAATACCTTCTGAAATACTATAAGTAAAAGGCATTGCTGCTAATATAATAAATGCTGGGATACCTTCACTAACATCATCAAAATTAATTTTTAAAATAGAAGCTATCATATAAAATCCTACTATAATTAAAGCAGGAGCAGTTGCAAACGCTGGTATAGCAAGAAATATTGGAGATAATAATAATGATAATAAGAATAATAATGCTGTTATGACTGCTGTTAAACCTGTGCGTCCTCCATCAGCAACACCAGCAGCACTTTCAACATATGTTGTTGTTGTTGAAGTTCCGAGTACTGCACCAACAGTAGTTGCAATAGCATCAGAAAGTAATGCACCTTTTATTTTTGGTAATTTGCCATTTTTGTCAAGCATATTAGCTTTTGAAGAAACACCTATAAGAGTTCCTAAAGTATCAAATATATCTACAAATAAAAATGCAAATACTACTACTACAAATTCAAATGATAAAATATTTGAAAAATCTAGTTTAAAAGCTATAGGAGATAAACTTGGAATATTAATTCCATTTGAAAAGTTAGGTATTAATGAAAACATACCTATTTCAAAATTAGGAACATACAAGCCAGTTAATTCACACACAATACCTAATATGTATGTAATAAGTATACCCCATAATATATTACCTTTTATATTTTTTATCATTAAAATTGCTGTTATAAATAGACCTATAAATGTTAATATAACTGTTATACCAACGTTTTGAAAAGAGTATGCGGGATTCATTTGTTGCAGGGCATTTAGATTAAAAAATTTAACTTTTGTAGCAATATCAGAAATAACAATATTTGAGTTTTGCATACCAATAAATGTGATGAATAATCCTATACCTGCACTAACTGCATATTTTAAATTTTTTGGTATAGCATCAAATATTGCTTCACGTACATTGAAAAATGATAATAAAAGAAAAACAATACCTTCAAAAAATACTGCTGTTAATGCTGTTTGCCAACTATAGCCCATACCAAGTACTACTGTGTATGCAAAATATGCATTAAGTCCCATACCTGGTGCTAAAGCAAATGGATAGTTAGAAAATAGTGCCATACATAAAGTACCAATTACAGCAGCAAGAGCTGTTGCAGTAAATATAGCACCTTTATTTTCATCGCCCATAGCAGCGGATAGAATATTAGGATTTACAGCTAAAATATAAGCCATTGTCATAAATGTAGTAATACCTGCTACTACTTCTGTTTTTATTGTTGTTTTGTGTTCTTTTAATTTAAAAATTTTCTCAAGGAAATCCACAAGTTTACCTTCTTTCTTATTATTTTAATTACAATTTACACTTATTATTTATCCTTAAGCTAATATAAATTCACCCCTGACATATTTATTATTTTATCATTATAATATATTAAAATAATAAATACAAGATTTGATTTATTTTTATAATAAGCTTATAACTTAAGCACAAAAGTATATAAAAAAACACTTTATTAATATTAAAGGTTACAAAATTAGATAAGGTTTTAAAAATAATTATAGTTAAAACATATGAAAAAAATCAAATGTTTTTTGAGTTTGTATAATAAAAAATAATATTACTATATTAGACTTTTTCTAAAACTTTATAGGGAATGGATAAATCCATTCCCTATAGTAAGAGATTTATTGAATAATAAAATTATCAATCAAACTTAAGAATTCTTCTTCTGTTATTATTTCAACATTAAGTTCTTTTGCTTTTTTATTTTTACTTGATGAAGATGTATTATCATTATTTATTAAATAATTTGTTTTACTTGTTACACTGCTTGTAACTTTTCCCCCTAAACTTTCAATTTTATTTTGAAGTTCTTTTCGATTATTAAAATGAGTTAAATCACCTGTTATAACAAAAATTTTACCATCAAGACAAAGATTGGTTTCTTCTTTTTCAACTATTTCTATATTCAAATAATTTAGTACTTTATTTAATAACTCAATATTTTTATCATTATGAAAATATTTATATACTTCATGTGCTATTATTTTACCAAAACCTTCTATGTTTATTAACTCTTCTTCTGTAGCATTTATAATTTGATTATAATCATAATTATAATTTTTACATAATAATTTAGCATTACTTAAACCAACATTATTTATACCTAATGCATAAATAAAATTAGGTAATTTAACTGTTTTTGATTTTTCTATAGCAGTTATTAATTTTTGATATGCTCTTTCTCCAAAACCTTCAAGATTTTTTATTTGTTCTTCGTATTGCGATAGTGTAAATATATCTGTATAGTCTTTTATAAATTCGTTTGCTACAAATTTTTCTAATGTTGCTTCTGACAAACCTTCTATATTCATAGCATCTCTATTTGTAAAATGCTCTAATGCTCTTATAAGTTGAGCTTTACAATTAGGATTATTACAATATAATGTTTTACCTTCATTAAGTTTACGGATTTCTGTTTCTTCTCCACATTCAGGACATTTATCTGGTATTTGTATATTACCAGAACAAGTTAAATTTTCGGATATTTGAGGTATTATCATATTAGCTTTATATACTTTTATTATATCTCCTATACCTAATTTTAAATCTTCTATTATGCTTAAATTATGAACGCTTGCTTTATTTACAGTTGTTCCTTCTAATTCAACTGGTTCAAATATAGCTATTGGATTTATTCTTCCTGTTCTTGAAGTGTTCCAATGAATATTAATTAATGTTGTTTCTGCTGTTTCATCAGCCCATTTAAAAGCAATTGAATCTTTTGGAAATTTTGAAGTTGTTCCTAATGATTCACTATATAAAATATTATCATAAGTAAGTACAAGTCCATCTGATGCAAAATCATTAACTTTTATATTCTGTTCAAAATATTTTACAATATCATAAATATTATCTTGACTCACTTTTTTATATTCTACAATATCAAAACCCAATTCTTTTAACCATCCTAATTGTTGTGATTTTAATTCAAACTCTTTATCTGAATTAACAAGTGTAAATGCATAAAACATAACATTTCTATTAGAAACTATTTCATTGTTTAGTTGTCTAACTGTTCCACTACATAAATTTCTAGGATTTTTATATTGTTCATCGATATTTATTTGCTCATTTATTTTTTTAAAGTCCGTATAACTTATTATCGCTTCTCCCCTTAAAATAAGTTCACCTGTAAAGTTTATTTTTAATGGGATATTTTTGAATACTTTAGCATTATGGGTTATGTCTTCTCCTATTTCTCCATTTCCTCTTGTAACAGCTAAATTAAGTTCACCATTATTATAATGTAATACTATTGTAAGTCCATCAAGTTTCCATGATAGTAGTGTTGGTTGGTCTTCAATAAAATTTTTTAATTTTTCAATATCTTTTGTTTTATCTAATGATAACATTTTAGTTTCATGTTTAACTTTTGTTAAATTGTTTAAAACTGTAAATCCAACTTTTTCTGTAGGAGTATTTGCAAGTTTTATACCAAGTTTATTCTCTAATTCAACTAATTCATCATATAATTTATCATATTCATAATCTGACATAATTCCATGTCCACTATTGTAATATGAATTAGATGCGTTATTTAATAATTCTATAAGTTCTTTCATTCTTTCTAGCATAAAAACCTCCATATTTATAAATATTTATTTTTAACTTTACGTTTTTAGATATTAAACTTGTTTGACAATTTTTATAGTGTAGTTATATAATGATTTATATTAAATTTAAAAATTGTTAAGGAGAGATTTTTTTGTTATTTAGCTTGGCATTAATTTTTCTTTGTGGATTGCTAATGGGTACTATATTTCAAAGATTAAAACTACCAAATTTAATTGGATTTCTTATTACTGGTATTGTTTTAGGTCCATCTATGTTAAACCTTTTAAATTCAAATATTTTATTAATTTCACCAGATTTAAGACAAATTGCACTTATTATTATTTTAACAAGAGCTGGTCTTGCAATTAATATTAAAGATTTAATAAAAGTTGGCAGACCAGCTTTTCTTATGTGTTTTATTCCTGCTTGCTTTGAAATTGTTGGTATGTTAATTATTGCCCCAAAATTATTTAATATATCATTACTTGATGCTATGATTGTAGGTACAGTTGTTGCTGCTGTGTCACCTGCCGTTATTGTTCCTAGAATGTTAAAATTAATAGAAACTAATTATGGGACTAATAAAAATATTCCTCAATTAATAATGGCAAGTGCATCTGTAGATGATGTTTTTGTAATAGTTTTATTTAGTGCTTTTACTAACTTAGCTAATGGAGAAACAATTTCTATAATGAACTTTATTACAATACCAATATCTATTATACTAGGTATTATTATTGGAGTTTTATTTGGTTTAGCTTTATCAATATTTTTTAAGAAATTTAATATTCGTGACAGTATAAAGGTAATAATTATTTTGAGCATTTCTTTTTTACTTGTTACTTTTGAACATACAATTGGATTTTCAGGTTTACTTTCTATAATGAGTATTGGTGTAATGTTGCAAAAAAATAGAAAGGATTTGGCACAACGTTTATCTAATAAATTTTCAAAATTATGGATAGCAGCAGAAATTTTATTGTTTGTACTTGTTGGCACAGTTGTTAACATTGAATATGTTATGTCAGCAGGAATATTATCAATTATACTTATATTTGGAATTCTAATTTTTAGAATGTTAGGGGTTTTTGTTTGTATGATAAAAACTAAATTAAATTTTAAAGAAAAATTATTTTGTATGATTGCATATATGCCCAAAGCAACTGTCCAAGCAGGAATTGGTTCTATTCCTCTCTCTATGGGTCTTTCTTGTGGAAATATTGCTTTAACAGTGGCTGTTTTATCAATTTTAATTACTGCTCCCATAGGTGCATTTATTATAGATATAACATATAAAAAGTTATTAAGAATATGAGAGTGTTAATTAAAGAATGATATTTTTATAATTTAATGTAAAAAATAGGGGCGTGCTACGCACGTCCGAAAAAACACGGACGACCGTAGGTCGCCTCTACAATTATTTTTGAAGCATTCTTATGCAAACATCTTCAAAAATATAAGTCCCAATCAGGGACTTATATTTTTATTTTATTCAGTTGCTAAATTATTTTTTATATAGTTTACTGCATCTCCAACAGTAACTAGCTTTTCAGCTTCTTCATTAGAAATTTCCATTTCAAATTCTTCTTCAAGTGCCATAATTATTTGGAAAACATCTAAAGAATCTGCACCCAAATCATCAACAAATGATGTGCTTTCATCAATACTTGATTCAGAAATATTAAGTTGTTCAGCAATAATTTGTTTAACTTTTTCTAATTCCATATTAAACTACTTAAAAAATTATATAAATATCTAAATATTTAAGAATTATATAATTCAAATCACATTTTTATTGGCTTTAAACTTAACAAAATGTTAGTTAAAATGTATTTATGTAGCCATTTATATTTATAATGCTTATATAATAGCTCTTATATTTATTGTTTTTATTAAAGTTGACTATTACATATTATTTGAAATAATATAATATTAATACAAACTTAAAAGTTTAAATAAGTTTTATAAATTTATTAAGCAGTTATTCACCTCTTTTCAAATTAATTTTAACAATTAAATAATAGTACATACAAAGCAAAACGTCAAGCATTAATTACTAACCTTTTCCGACGTTTTTTCAATTACTTTTGTTTCTATTAAATTAACACATTGTTTTATTGTATTTTTTATAGCATTAGCATCTGCACTTCCATGAGTTTTTATAACTATACCTTTAAGTCCTAATAAAGGAGCTCCACCATATTCTGTATAATCTAATTTCTTTTTCATTCTTTTAAGTGAAGGTTTTATGAGTAATGCACCTATTTTTGAAACAAAACCTTGCGTTATTTCATTTTTTATTATACCAAAAAGTACTTTAGCAAATCCTTCTGTATATTTTAATATTACATTACCAACAAAAGCATCACATACTATAACATCAGCTTTGCCCATAGGAATATCCCTAGCTTCAACATTTCCTATAAAATTAACTTTTGCATTTTCAAGTAATGAATAAGCTTCTTTTACTAAAGTATTACCTTTTTCTTTTTCTTCTCCTATATTAACAAGTCCAACTTTAGGTGATTTTTTATTTAATATGTTTTCTACATAAATAGAACCCATTTGAGCAAATTGAACTAAATAATTAGGTTTGCTATCTACATTGGCACCACAATCTATTATTAATGAAAATCCAACTTTGGTTGGTATTAATGTAGCTAATGCTGGTCGCTCTATTCCTTTTAATCGACCAACTATAATAGTTGCTCCTGTAAGTAATGCTCCTGTACAACCTGCTGATATAAAAGCTTGTGCATCACCTTTTTTTACAAGATTTAAACCTACTACCATACTAGAATCCTTTTTTTGTTTTATAGCAACTGTTGGAACTTCATCATTTTCAATTATTTCAGAAGCATTTATTATTTCAATTCTATTTTTATCATATGAATATTTTTTTAATTCTTCATTTATTTTATCATTCTGCCCAACAAGTATAAGTTTTATATTAAATTTTTCAAGTGCCAAAATTGCACCCTTTACTATTTCAGATGGAGCATTATCTCCTCCCATTGCATCTAATGCTATCTTTATATATTCCGACATATATATTCACCTCAAAATAAGTATATCATACCGAATATAAGTTGTCACTAAATACATCATTTCATTTTAAACTTTTTCGCCAATATTTTTCCCTAATATACCAGTTGGTTTTACAAGTAATACAATAATTAATACACCAAAAACAACTGCATCTGCTAATTGAGAAGATATATACGCTTTAGTCATACTTTCAATAATTCCTATTACAAAACCTCCAAGCATAGCTCCAGGTATACTACCAATTCCACCTAAAACAGCTGCTATAAATGCTTTTAAACCTAACATAGAACCTATATAAGGGTCAACCATAGGGTACATAGTACAATACATTACAGATGCTATTGCTGCCAAACCGGAGCCTATTGCAAATGTAATAGATATAGTTCTATTTATATTTATACCCATTAAAATTGATGCTTTACCATTTTCAGAAACGGCTCTCATTGCTTTTCCCATCTTAGTTTTCTTAACAAAAATTTGAAGACAAATCATAACAATAATAGATATAAAAATTGTTAATAAAGTAGTTCCATTAATTTGTATATTACTAATTTGTAAATTGCTTACGTTCAATATAGCAGGAAAAGGTCTTGATGAGGAAGTAAAGAATACTAAAAATAAATTTTGTAAAAAAAGACTTACAGCAATAGCTGTAATAAGAACAGATAAAGAGGCAGACCCTCTAAGTGGTTTATAAGCAACTCTTTCTGTAATAATTCCAAGCAAAGAACATATTAAAATAGCAAATATAACACAAAGCCAAGGGGGTAGCCCTAAACTTGTTAACACAGGAATAGAAAATAGTGACATATAAGCACCAACCATTATAAAATCCCCATGTGCAAAATTGATTAACTTAACAATTCCATAAACCATTGTATAACCAAGCGCTACAAGAGCATAAATACTGCCAACCTGTATTCCATTAATCAATTGTTTGATAAATACAGTTAATTCATTCATAATTAATCATCTCCATCTAATTAAAAGAAATTTATTTATATTTAGCTAATGACTATAAGCTAAATTAACTCCTTAAACTAAGTTTAAGGAGTTAGTATTCTATTCAACAGTAATT
>CAZWZB010000030.1:37045-38484 GCA_964638835.1 uncultured Eubacteriales bacterium
TAAATTAACTCCTTAAACTAAGTTTAAGGAGTTAGTATTCTATTCAACAGTAATTTTAGAATCTAATGATGTTTTTCCATCTTGTAATCTTAATATTGAAACACTTTTAATTGGGTCACCATTTGCATTAAATGTAATGCTACCAGTTACACCATTATATTTAATTGATTTTAAAGCATTATTAATAGCATCTTTATCAGTAGAACCAGCTTCTTTAATAGCATTAGCCATAATATAAGTAGCATCATATGCTAAAGCAGCAAATGCGTTAGGAACTTCATTATATTTTGATTTATAGTTGCTTATAAAATCAACAATAACTTTTTCTGGGTCATCAATAGAATAGTGATTTGAAAAATAACAATTATCAACAACTTTTTTATTTGATTCATCTAATACTTCTAAAACACCATCCCAACCATCAGCCCCAAGAATAGGATTATTAAAACCTACTTCTCTTGCTTGAGTTGTAATTAAAGCAATTGTATTATAATAATCAGGTAAAAATAATACATCAGGATTTAGTGCTTGAATTTTTGTAAGCTGTGCTCTAAAATCTTTATCATCATTTCCATAACCTTCATTAGCAACAACAGTACCACCTAATGAAGCAATAGTTTGAGAAAAATTATCTGCAACCCCTTGTGAATAATCATCAGATGTATTATACATAATAGCAACGTTTTTTGCACCAAGATTTTTCGCTGCAAAGGTTGCCATTGTTTTACCTTGAATTGGGTCAGTAAAACATACTCTAAAAATATTATCTCCTGTAGTAGTTATTTTTTCTGCTGTACCAGTTGGGGTAAGCATAGGGGTTTTATCATTAGCAGCAAGTTCAGCAACAGCTAAGCCCGGTTTTGATGTTACGGTTCCTATAAGAGCATCTATTTTTTTGCTCATAAGATTGTTGTATGCTGTAACTGCTTCAGCAATATCATTTTTATCATCAACAGCTTCAAGTGAAATTTGTTTGTTTAATATTCCCCCATTAGCATTTAACTCACTTATTGCAAGGTCAATACCATTCTTAACTGCATTACCATAAATTGAAGCTCCACCTGTAAGAGGTCCTATTAAACCTAATTTGATATTATCAGATTTAGCTTTATCACATGCTGATAAAGATGCAATTCCCATAATAGCTACAAGTATTGATGCTATTATTTTTCTTTTCATTATTAAATTCCTCCTAAAAAAATAAGTGTTAAACCTCACTTGTGAAATCAACACCTAAATATATTTCTATAGCACAAGATTTTAACACAATTATTTTGCAGTGTCAATGAATTTTTAGTACCTCATAAAACAACACTTAACAAAAATTTTATATATTTTATTTAATTTTACTAATATTAAAATTATAAATAATTTTTAAATTATATGGATTATATATAACTTTAAAAAGTTGTAATAAAATTTGAAAATATTTATCTATA
>CAZWZB010000031.1:0-36745 GCA_964638835.1 uncultured Eubacteriales bacterium
TTTACAAGAAGTATAATGATATAAAATAGAACGGGCGACCGCAGGTCGCCCCTACTCTCAAATAGGAGTTACCTTGATTGTTCATTTTTATGTTATTATGTATTTTATAATTTTTCTATATAACTTTTATAAGTAAACAATAGTTTTAAGTAGTGAAGATATTTGATTATGTATAATTTTATTTATTATAAATTTTTAGAATTTTAAATTTAAACTCCGGAGCTTTTAAATTGTAGTTCATGTTCTTTTTTCTTTAGTATAAATAATAACAATAATAACCTATTCTCTAAGTAAAGAATTCTTATAAATGGATATTTACATCGAATATCTTTAACATAATAATTGTGGTGCATGCATTAAATCTCCACAATTATTATTTTACTGATAACTTCAACATTATCTAGAATTTGTTGACTTTATCAATGCCTTAGTAGAAGCAATCATTACTAATAACTTGAAACAAAAAATTTAAAACATAACTTTGATAGTATATCAAGATATTTGTAATTTGATGTTATTGCATACAGGGTAGGGTAGTTAGGGTTAATTCGCACGAGAAATAATACATCTAAAAGAGCCTATTAACTATGCTGTGAACGAAATTAACAATGAAACTTGAAATACTAATATATACTATGCAATAAGTGTAAAAATTGGAACATGAAATTAATATATAATAATATTAGAACTTATATAGGCGACCATAAATCATCCCTATACAGATATTGAAAATTTTTGTATATAACTATTTATAGATAAACACTCTTTTTCTTTTCTATAATGTTGAAGTAATTGTCTATGTTTTTATTATCTTCTTTTCTTCTTTATAACACACAATACCACAAAATTTAGGGAAAATCTATACGCAAAAATAAGTTTGAATTTTTGTTAATGTAATAGTGGATTAATAAATAAAGAGTATTTTGACGATTATATTATTTCAGGTTGTTGATGAAGATTTATATTAAAAAATGTCAAAAACAACAACCATAGTCAACTTTAATAAGTATAAATTGTATGTTAGTAGTGTTTATTTGTATGTTAGTTGTATACCTATTGTCAAACAAAAAATAGTTTAATATAATTGAGGTAAATAAGAATGAATATAAAATTAGAAGAAAATTTAAGTCAAAGGGATATTGAAGTTCTTATTAAATATTCCCAAATGAATCAAACTGTAAAACGCCTTGAAATGCTCATAAAATCTGTTGACAAAACAGTAAAATGCAATGATGAAAATAATGAAATATTGGTAAATGCTTCTGATATTTTCTACATAGAAAGTGTTGATAAACGAACTTTTGTTTACTGTGAAAAATTAGTATATCGTTCAGAACTTCGATTATATCAACTCTATGACAAACTTTCAGATGTTGGATTTATTCAAGTTAATAAATCTTGTATTATGAACATCAACTTACTTGAAAGTATCCGCCCTTTGATGAATAGTCGAATGGAAGCTACTTTATCAAATGGGGAACATATCAACGTTACAAGGAAATTTATTCCGTTGATTCGAGAAAAATTAAAAGAAAGGTGATAAAAAAATGAAGAATGGGATTAAAAATTGTTTAGCAACAACAGGAATGTCTTTGATTTTACTTTCTATAATAGGAACTTTATATAATGCTAGGTTTCTTTATATTTACAGTGTCTATCAAGGATTTGCTGCCAATATTATAATACATCTTGGGCTTACTGTGTTAAAGCGGTTTGAAAGTAAATATTTTATTATTGAAATACTTTTAGAAATAGGATATGTACTTATAGTTCTTATAATTGCAGGATTTTTATTTGGATGGTATAGCAGTACTCCAATTTGGATACTTGTGCTTATGGGAATTACAGTGTATTTTATCGGTAGCTTAATTGACATATTTCGTATTAGAAATGATGTGAAATTTATAAATCAACAATTAAAACTCCGTAAGGAGCAATCAAATTATTAAAGTTAGGAGCTTAATTCAATGAAAAAAGAAAACACACAATCAACACTTAAAACTATACTATCAATTTATTTTATATGCTTTATTTTCCGTGGAATTGAATATATGTTTATTAGAACAGACCAAAGTATTTTTGGTGAAGCTTTTATACACAAACTTATTGGAATTGCTATTCTTTTTATAGTATTAAAATATTTATCTATACGTTCAAGTGAAATCGGTTTCCAATCAAAGAATATTCTTAAAAATACATTATATGGATTACTTCTTGGTTCTTCCGTTTATTTATTGGCATATGGTGTTGAATTTTTTATACAATTCACATCAAATAATTCTCCATCGTTACAACTTTATGTGTCAAGCTATTCTATTGATGGCAACCTTGGAAACCAAACAAGTTTATTATTCTTTATTATTTGTATTGTTGGTAATATTATTAATGTTGTTATGGAGGAAGGTATTTTTAGAGGATTGTTTTTGAAACTTGCAGAAAAGAAACATTCATTTTTAATTGCTGTGATTATCTCATCATTATTATTTGGGGTTTGGCATATAGCTGCACCATTACGTAGTTTTTTAGATGGCGAAAGAAGTTTACCTGGAACATTTATGATGATGCTTATGCTTGTTGTTACAACAGGCATTACAGGAGCAAAATTCTGTTTACTTACAAAAATATCAGGCTCTTTATGGTTACCAATGGCAGACCACTTTTTAAATAATACAATTATAAATATACTACATATTTCTACAAATTCAGGAGTAGACGAACTACAAGTAATAAGAATAACAATAGCACAAACTGTTTCATTCCTTTTTGTTCTTCTTATATTTTTAAAAGGGAAATTTTATAAGAAAGAAACATTTAGATAGTTATCGAGATTATTGCTTTTTATTTATAATATTTTAATTATATCTTTAGATAATTTTTATAGGGGGCGACCGAAGGTCGCCTCCTATTATTGATAAATATTAATATAGATATTAAAGATTAAATTATCATTTTTTACTTAATATTAGTAATTCTTTATGCAAATACATTGTAATCGGTAAAATTTATATTGTAATCTAAAATAATATATGATAATATAAATTTTACTATATACAATAAATAAGGATGTGTAAAAATGTTAGATATCAAAGTCGTAAGAAATAATTTTGAACAAGTTAAAAATGCATTGGCAAAAAGAAATAAAGATTATAATTTAGATGAGTTTTTAGAATTAGACACAAAAAGACGTGAACTTTTACAAAAAACTGAAGAATTAAAAAATAAACAAAATACAACTTCTAAACAAGTTCCAATCTTAAAGAAAGAAGGAAAAGATACAACAAATTTATTAGAAGAAATGAAAGAATTGGCAGAACAAATTAAAGTTCTTGATGCTGAAGTATCAGTATATGATAATAAATTAGAAGAATTTTTACTTAATATACCCAATACACCTTGTGATTTAGTTCCTGTTGGTGAAAGTGATGCTGATAATATAGAAATAAGAAAATGGGGTGAAATTCCTAAATTTAATTTTGAACCAAAGCCTCATTGGGATCTAGGAAGTGAATTAGACATTATTGACCCTACTACAGCAGGTAAAATTACAGGTGCAAGGTTTACTGTATATAAGGGATTAGGAGCAAGACTTGAGAGAGCAATTATAAACTTTATGTTAGACTTACATGTAGATAAACATGGTTATACAGAAATATTACCTCCTTTTATGGTAAATAGAAATAGTATGTATGGCACAGGTCAACTACCAAAGTTTGAAGAAGATGCTTTCAAAGTTGCCAATACAGATTATTTTCTTGTACCAACAGCAGAAGTTCCTGTTACAAATATGCATAAAGAACAAATATTAAATGGAGCAGATTTAACATTAAAATATTGTGCATATACTGCTTGTTTTAGAGCAGAAGCAGGTTCTGCTGGTAGAGATACTAGAGGGCTTATACGTCAACATCAATTTAATAAAGTAGAATTAGTTAAATTCGCTAGACCTGAAAATTCATATGAAGAATTGGAAGCTCTTACACATGATGCAGAAGAAGTATTACAATTATTAGGTTTACCTTATAGAGTTGTAAGACTTTGTAGTGGTGATTTAGGTTTTTGCTCAGCTATGACATATGATATAGAAGTTTGGATGCCTAGTTATAATCGTTATGTTGAAATTTCAAGCTGTAGTAATTTTGAATCTTTCCAAGCACGTAGAGCAAATATTCGTTATAAAGATAATATAAAAGATAAAGCTCAATATGTTCATACATTAAATGGTAGTGGTTTGGCTGTAGGTAGAACAACTGCTGCTATATTAGAAAATTTCCAAGATGAAAACGGTAAAATAATTATACCAGAAATACTTCAAAAATATATGAATGGTATTAAAGTAATAGGGTAAGTTGGTTTAACAACTGCCCTTTTTAAAATTAAGGTGATATAATGATTAAATATATTATGGGAGACTTATTAAAGTCTGATGCTGAATGTTTAGTTAATGCTGTAAATTGTGAAGGTTATATGGGTAAAGGTATTGCTTATGAGTTTAAAGTAAAATTTCCTGAAAACTATAAAGATTATAAAGAAGCTTGTAATTCTGGCGTACTAAAAATAGGTACTTTACATTATTTTAAAGAAAATGAGAAAATAATAATAAATTTTCCTACCAAAAATAAATGGCGAGCTAAATCAAAGATAGAATATATTGAACAAGGATTAAACGAATTACTAAAAATAATTTCTGAATTAGAAATTAAATCTATTGCTATTCCCGCTTTAGGTAGTGGTAATGGTGGATTAGATTGGAATGAAGTTAAAATTTTAATTGAACAAAAATTAAAAGAACTTTCTAATAATATAGATATTATTATTTATGAACCGTTAGAAAGTTATTAATAAAACAATATAATATTTTGTTTATTAATGAAGAAACATTATTTAGTTAACAGTTTTATAATAAGAGTTAGGAGTGATATTTTTGTTATATGATGTAATAATTAGTGAAAATCAATTTATAAATTTGAAAAATAGTAATAGTGGAATAATCTTTTTGCAGTATTCTGAAACTTTTCAGTCAATAAAATTTTTTGATTTCCTTGAAATACATACATATACAGTTAATAATCCACCTATATTAGCAAGAGTATGTTTATACGAATCTTTTGAAAATAACCACCAACTTTTTAATAGTCAAATTTTTCAACAAAAAGTGTTAGCTAATTATAAGCAATTTTTTCAAGATGAGATAAATAAACTTTTTGAATCAAATTTAAAAGTTTTTGCATTTGTGATAGAAGCTTATTTATTGCAAGATGAAAATAACTTGTCAATTGTTCCTATTACTTTATTAATGTATGAAAAAATAATGTGGTTAAGATATTTACCAGTGAAAATAATAAAAAATGAAGTTTGGAAAATTGTTAATGATATAGAATATACACTTGATTATTTAATAAAGAAAATTGATTTTACTGAATATATAAACAAACTATCTAAAAGTGATTCATATGAAGGACAATCTATTATAAATTTATTAGAAAAATATAATGAGATTAATAATATAGATGATTTTAGAATGAATCTTATTAATGAACTAATAACTGCTATAAATCAAATAAAAATCTGTCTTTCAAATAACATATACAAAAACATAAAGCGTATAGCATATAACATTCACAATCATCCACAAAATATTAGATAAAGGATAAGATTTTTTATTTAATGGTATTAAAATTTTACAATTTATTCTAAATTTAAAAAAGCAAATAAGATAAAGTAATATAAAAAAAATGACGATATATTAACTAAATGGACTTAATAAGATTTTATGTGAAAGGATTGACTTACATGGTTAAAAACGAAAAGATAAATTGGAGTGCTAGAATAGTAAATGCAACTCCGGCTCAATTAGTATTAATTATTTATGAACTAATATTTGAAGCAATCGATACAGCAGAAAATCAATTAAAAGAAAAAAATATAAGTGACTTTGAAAACACTATGGAAAGATGCAGAAAGTTATTAATGGAATTATCATATGATTTAGAACTTAGTACTACTTTAGAATATGACTATTTAAGTCTTTATCTTTTTGTTAATAAATTATTTATACAAAGTTATTTTCAAAAGAAACCAGAACCACTTCATGAAGCAAAAAAAATACTTACTTCTCTTTATGAAGGACTAGTTGAAACAGAAAAATTAGTTCCTAAAGAAGAAACAGAAAAAGTTATTCAAAATGCCCAACAAGTATATGCAGGTTTAACATATGGCAGGGGAACTCTCAATGAATCAATGACACAAGATAAAAATAGAGGCTTTAAAGCTTAAAAAAGATATAGTCACCAAACTTTTTTAGTTTGATGACTATATCTTTTTTTATATAAATTTATAATATAAAAGTCTGAATAAAAGAGGCAAAAAATGACTATAACTATATTAATAAAAATAATGGAAATATTAACCTACTAATATTTAACATCATTATTTTATTAAAATAATTATAAGGGGCTGGATTATGAAAGTAGAAGCAGTTATTCAACAAAAAGTAAGGAAGAATTTATTTAAATTAGGCATAAACAAAAAAGCAATATCTGAAGAAGATAAAGATTTATTAATTAGTTTGGAAAAAGTTAAACAAAACTTAGAGTTAGTATATATGAATTTTGAATATGCTACAGATACTGCACTAATAGATTGTTATATATATGAATTAAAAGCATTACAAATGAAATATGAATATTTAATACAAAAAGTTAAGGCTAGAGGATTACAAGCTAATGGTTTAGAGCTATCATCATAATTGTATATGAACAAACATAAAATAAACAATACATTAAAGATTGGAGTGATTTTATGAACTCTAATAATACAATAAATTTTATGTTAATAGCATGTATAATTATATCGTCATTTATAATTTTTTCAAATGTAATAAAGAAAATATTAAAATTTATATTTAATGGATTAATAGGAGTAGTTACTATATATTTATTAAATGAATTCTTTGTACTTATTGGTATTAGTATAAATGTGGGTATAAATATTTTTACATTGGCTATATCTGCACTTTTGGGATTGCCCGGAGTTTTGCTGACTTTTGCTATACAAACTGTTTTATAATATTTCTTTATTACATACACTTAATATTTTGATATAGTCAATTATTTTTATTTTCTAAAATAATTGACTATATATTTTAACTTATATCTTTTTTATAAACATCCACCATTGTGGTTCAAATTCATCAAAATACACTTCCAATCCTATAGAACTATCATTTATCCATGAACGCACAATTGGCAATAAATTTTCCCATAATTCAGGATTCATTCCTAAATTTAAATCATATTGATATTGAAAATGATTAATTATTATATAACCATCTTTTTTAAGTACTTTTAAACACGATTTTATTAGTTCCAAAAGCTCATTTTTTACACTTGATTCTAGTGAACCACTAACATATTCTTTATTAACTATTTCAATCATCTGTGGTAAAACATCAAACCAATCACTATCTATTGTATCAATTCCATTTCGTTCTGCTAACATTGCTTGAATAATATCATTTACACTATGCTCAAAAACAACTACATCTAATTCATTACCACTAAAATAATCTTCAATCTTTTGACCAGCATCTTCAATAATATCAATTTGTATAGGTAATTTATTTGTTGCATTACGGAAAATAGAAGTTAATTCTTTATTCATATTAATAGTTGTATATTTTGTTTTTGAGTGATTAAATAATCTTGACATTATTTGTGGAAGCATATCAGTACTTCCTGAACCAATTTCAAGTAGATTAAGCATTTGTTTATTTAATACTGTTTTTAATGCTTCACCCCATTTGTTTCGGAAATACCATGCATATATAGATACTGGTAATGTAAATTCAATAGGTTTTTCTAAAAGTGATTTTAAATACTCAATTCGCAAATTGTCATTTAAGTTGTTCCATATAATTTGCTCATCTTGTGATAAAACATTTAATGTGTCTTTATTATTCATTTTATCAATCCAGCTTTGTATGTTGTCCAGTGGTTTCATAAATAAAATCTCCTCTTAATTTAAATTATTTTTAAGCAAAAAGACGACCAAAGGTCGTCTCTACATTTATATTTCTCCTGCAAAATGACAAGCTACAAAATGGTCTGTATCTATTTCTTTTAACTCTGGTGTTTTTTGTGAGCATATTTCTTTTGCATATCTACATCTTGTTCTGAATTTACATCCTGAAGGTGGATTTATTGGACTTGGTACATCACCTTGTAATATAATTCTTTCACGTTTCTTTTCTATTTCTGGGTCAGCAATTGGAATGGCAGACATAAGAGCTTGTGTATATGGATGTAATGGTTTTGAATATAACTCTGCACTTTTTGCAAGCTCAACCATACTACCTAAATACATAACTGCAACTCTATCTGATATATGCTTAACCATACTTAAATCATGTGCTATAAACAAATATGTTAATTTTCTTTCACGTTGTAATTTCATAAGAAGATTTATAACTTGTGCTTGAATAGAAACATCTAATGCTGATATGGGTTCATCACAAACTATAAATTTTGGTTCAATTGCTAATGCTCTAGCTATTCCTATCCTTTGCCTTTGTCCTCCTGAAAATTCATGTGGAAAACGACTTGCATGTTCTTGATTTAAACCTACAGTAGAAAGCATTTCATAAATTTTATCTGTTCTATCTTTACCACTATAAAGTTTGTGTATATCTATACCTTCGCCTATTATATCTCCAACTGTCATTCTTGGATTTAATGATGCATATGGGTCTTGGAATATCATTTGAGCTTTTTTTGTATATTCTTTACTTTCTTTTGTTCTTAATTTTGAAATATCTTTACCATCAAATATAATATTTCCACTTGTTGGTTCATATAGTTTTATAATTGTTCTTCCAGCTGTGGATTTACCACAACCAGACTCACCAACTAAACCTAATGTTTCTCCTTCTCTTATAAAGAAAGTTATATTATCAACAGCTTTTAAAACAGCATTATTTCCTACATTAAAATACTTTTTTAAATTCTTTACTTCTATTAATCTTTTATCTTGTGACATACTTTTAAACCTCCTGTTCCAAAAGGTCTTTCTATTTCGGGAGCATTCTCATGTTGTAACCAACATAATGTTGTATGCCCTGTTTCAGTTGTCCATAAATCCGGAGGTATTTCTTTACAAACTTTCATAGCATATGGACATCTATCTGTAAATGCACAACCAATAGGAGGTGCAAATAAATCTGGTGGTGTACCAACTATAGGTACTAATTCTTCTTTTTGTTCCGCATCTATTCTTGGTACAGATTTTAATAATCCCCATGTATAAGGATGTAGTGGTTGATTAAATATTTCATCCACTGTACCAGCTTCTATAATTTTACCTGCATACATAACTACAATTTTTTCTGCCATTCCTGCAACTACACCTAAATCATGAGTTATTAATATTATAGCAGTTCCTAATTTATCTTTTAACTCACCCATAAGTTCTAATATTTGTGCTTGAATTGTAACATCAAGAGCTGTAGTTGGCTCATCTGCTATAAGTAGTTTAGGTTGACATGCTAATGCTATGGCAATTACTACCCTTTGTCGCATACCACCACTTAATTCATGTGGATATTGAGTAGCTCTTTTTTCAGGGTTGGGTATTCCAACAAGTTTTAACATTTCCACAGCTTTTTGCATAGCTTCTTTAAATCTAAGTTTTTGATGTTTAACTAAACCTTCTGCTATTTGATTTCCAACTTTCATTGTTGGATTTAAAGAAGTCATTGGGTCTTGGAATATCATACCCATTTGTGAACCTCTATACTTTTCCATCTGTTTATCTGAAAGTTTTGATATATCTACTCCATCAAAAAGTATTTGACCGCTTTTAATTCTTCCCAGAGGTGATGGAATAATTCGCATAATAGTTTGAGATGTAACGGATTTACCACAACCAGACTCACCAACTATTGCAACAACTTCACCTTTATTAACATTAAATGTTACACCACGAACAGCATGTACTTCTCCCGCATAAGTATCAAATGATACATAAAGGTCTTTAACTTCTAATAACTTCTCTCCACTATTCATATTTCCACCTCTCTTATTTTCTCATTCTAGGGTCTAGGGCATCTCTAACACCATCACCCATAAGATTAAATGCAAGCATTGTAATACAAATAAATGCTGATGGTATAAGTAATTGATATGGACTTGTTAAAATTGATGAAACTCCACGTGCTGCTAATTGTCCCCAACTTGACTCTGGTGGTTTAACACCAAGACCAATAAAACTTAAAAATGCTTCTGTGAAGATAGCACTTGGTATTCTCATTGTTAAATTTACTATTATAATACCTAATGTGTTTGGTATTAAATGTTGAAATAATATTCTTCCTGAACTTGCACCTAAAGTTTTAGCTGCCAAAACGAATTCTTGCTGTTTTAATTGAAGTATTTGACCTCTTACAAGTCTTGCCATACCAATCCAACCAGTGATAGCAAACGAAATAATTATAGGTAATACACCCGAACCGAAAGCAACCATAATTAACATTATGAATATCATATTTGGTATAGCATTAAGTATATCTATAAATCGCATAATAAACATATCAAGCTTTCCACCATAATAACCAGCTACTCCTCCAATAAGTACACCTAATATACTATCAAGTATAGCAGCAACAAGTCCAATAGAAAGTGATATTTTAGTACCTCTCCAAAATCTAGCCCACAAATCACGACCAAGTTCATCTGTACCAAACCAATGGTCAGCATTTGGAGGTTGATCTACAAGAGCTAAATTATTAGTATCAAATGTATATTTTGTCATCATTGGTCCTATAAATGACATTATAATTATTAATAATATTATTAAAGCTGAAATTAAAGCTACTTTGTTGTTTTTAAATCTTCTAAAAGCATCTTGCCAATAAGTCATACTAGGTCTTACAACAATATTACTTCTTTCAGCATTAATACCAATATGCTCAAACTTGCTTTTATCTATATTTTCCATACAAATCCCCCTTATTTACCAATACGAATTCTTGGGTCAACTAGTCCATAAACAATATCTATGATAAAGTTAAGAATAATTAAAAATGAACCATAAAAAAGAGTAAGCCCAAGTACCATTGTATAATCTAACATTTGAATGCTTTGAACATAATACTTACCAAGACCCGGCACTGCAAATATAGATTCAACAACAAAAGTACCAGTTAAAAGTACTGCTGCTAAAGGGCCTAATATGGTTACTACAGGAAGAATTGCGTTTCTTATTTGATGACCAGTTGTTATTTTAAATGGAGATAAACCTTTTGCTTTGGCAGTTTTAATATAATCCTGCCCTACTACTTCTAACATATTAGAACGCATAAGTCTTGAAATGGAAGCTATTGTTCCAAGTGCTAAAGATATTGTTGGAAGAACCCAATAAGCTGGACCTTTCCATTGTGCTACCGGAAACCATTTTAATTTTGCTGCAAGGAAATATTGTAGTAATGCACCTGCAATAAAACTTGGTACCGAAACACCTATAACTGAAATAAATATAGAAAAATAATCTAAAAATCCATTGTGATTTAAAGCTGCTGTTATGCCCAATATTAAACCAATAATTAATGCTGTAATTAATGCCATTATACCTAATTGAGCTGATTTAGGAAATGCTTGTGCAATTATTTCATTAACTGTTCTATTTTTATAAGTAAAAGAATAACCCATATCACCTTTTAAAAGGTTTTTTATATATATAAAATATTGTTGTGATACTGGCTTATCAAGTCCATAATAACGCTCTAAATTTGCTCTAATTTGTGGTGTAAGTTTAGGGTCACTTAAAGGATCACCAGGTATAAGTTTAACTAGGAAGAAAGTAACTGTTACTAATAACCATATAGCAATTAATGATATTACTAATCTACCTAAAATATATTTTATCATTCCCATAAAATTCCTCCTTTATAATTAATTATAACTCCTTAAAGTTAAACTTTAAGGAGAGTTAGTATAAGAAAAATAGGAACAGACGCATTGGTCTGCCCCTATAATATTATTTTCTAAGAATTTATTTCTTTGAATTTAAATCTATATCAGCATATATGAAATCTCTAACAGCTCCATAAAAGTTTCTTGGGAATTCAGAAACATAAGATTGTTGTAAATATGCAATTCTTCTATTATAAATAGGAACTACTGCTGCTTCTTCAAGTAAAATCTTTTCTGCTTCAAACATCATATCTGCTCTTTTTTTAGCATTTACTTCGGCTTTAGCACCTAATATTAATTCATCATATCTAGCATTTGACCATTTTGAATGATTATTACCACCATCAGTTATAAATAAATCCATATAAGTCATAGGGTCATCATAATCAGGTCCCCAACCAGCCATAACAACATCAAATTTTTGTGCAGACATTAATTCTAATCTTTGTTTAAAAGGTACTTGTTTTATATCAAATGTAATACCAATTTCTTTTACCATAGCTTGGAATGCCTCTGAAATTAATCTTGCTGTTTCTGTATCATCAGTTAAGTATTCAATAGCTGGTACTTGGTCTATAGTCATGTTTAATTCAGAAAGAGCTTTATTTAAAAGTTCTTTTGCTTTATTTAAATCACCATTTTCAGGATAAACACTATAAGGATATTCTTCATCAAATGTTTTACCTTCTGTAGGCCCTGCAACTAAAGGAAGAACAAAACGACCTGCTGGGTCAGAACCATTTTTTAAAACAGCATCTACAAATGAGCGTCTATCAATAGCATATCCTAAAGCTTGTTTGAAGTTTTGATTAGTAAATAATTTATTTTTAACAGGGTCTTCATGAACTGCATTAATTTCTAAGTACCATAGAGCTCCATCATAATAGTATTTTGCTGAACCATCAGCAACAAATGGTGCCATAGTATCTTTATTTAATTGTATAACATCTAATTCGCCTTCTTCATACATAAAGAGTGCTGTTTTAGCATTAGGAACTATTATAAATTCAGCACCAGTTAAATTAATTTTATCTTTGGCCCAATATTCTTCGTTTTTAACAAGAATAAGTTCTTCATCATGTAACCAATTTTCCATTATAAATGGTCCGTTATATACAAATTTATCTGCATCTGCTGCAAATTTATCACCATATTTTTCAACTATATCTTGTCTTACTGGTAAATATGTTGAAAAGTTAAGTAATGAAAGGAAATATGCTGTTGGTGTTTCAAGAACTATTTCAAGAGTTTTATCATCAATAGCTTTAACTCCTAAATCAGCTTCTGCACCACTTCCTGTATTAAAAGCTTCTCCACCTTTAATGTAATAGCCTTGATATGCATATTGTGCACCTGTGTCTGGATTTAAAAGTCTTTTTATTGTATACTCAAAATCTTTTGCTGTAACAGGAACTCCATCGCTCCAATTTGCATCTCTAAGATGGAAAGTATAAGTTAAACCATCAGTACTTATTTCCCACTTTTCAGCCATACCAGGTATTATTTCACCTTCATAAACTCTGATTAATCCTTCTAAAACTGCATTTGTAATTTCTGAAGAAGCCGCATCTGTTGATGTTTGAGGGTCCATATTAGGAAACTCTGAAGGTATATCCATTTTTAAAACTTTTGGCTCCCCAGTGTTTGTTTGTGTACCTGTTGTTTCATTTGCTTTTGTTGTAGTTTCTTGATTATTGTTAGCACTAGTAGTGGTTTCATTAGTCTTTGTATCTCCGCCACAACCTGTAATACCTAGTGTCATAATGCCTGCTAATAACACAGACATAATTTTTTTCTTCATAAAATTTCACTCCCTAGATTATTTTTAAATATTGAAATATTAGAGTGTTAATTATATAGATATACGTATAAATATTATGTGTTTAAAGTATGTATTTTACTCATATTTTTATAATATATATTTTGAAAACCACCTAATTAATAACAACTCTTAAAATATTTCTTAGATTATACCATTATAGACTATAAGTTGCAAGTAAAATAAATTTTCCAGTCATAATAGTATTATCTAGTAATATAAGCTACAAAATTTTTATACAAAAATCTTTGCATATACAAAGATTTCTGCATGAAAAATTTCGTATTTTCTAGCTCTGTTTCTGTGATTATAAAATATATTTTATAATATGTCAATATAATTTTTATTTTAATCACTCTTATTAGCATATATAAAGTGAACAATTAGTAATTGTTTCTTGCATAATTAATCTAAATAAACTAAAATATATACTACAAAAATTTAGTTGAAAGTAATATAAAAAGTATTAATTGTTAAACTATTTAGTTGTTCAAAACAATTTTAACTTTGTATATTTCTAACCACATATTAATTTGTATCAAATACGCTAATAATTGAGGACCTGTCATTAATTGACCATACCAAGGTTTAGTAAATGCCAACCCCCCTGTTCTAACGATTTCCTCCATTTTTTCTTTATTAATTAATTGAAGTATAGGAGAATTAGGATTATTTAAAATTTCACCACTTAACTTTTGAACTGCTTCTGTATAAGCAGGGTTATGTGTTTTAGGAAATGGACTTTTCTTTCTTTCAATTACGTCTTGTGGTAATATGCTTTTAGCAGCTTCTCTTAAAAGTCCTTTTTCACGATTATTGTAAAATTTCATATCCCAAGGTATAGAATAAGCATATTCTACAAGTAATCTATCAGAGAAAGGAACTCTTGCTTCAAGTCCATTCGCCATACTCATTCTATCTTTTCTATTTAATAATGTTTGCATAAACCATTTATGATTTAAATAATAAAGCTCTCTCATTCGATGGTCTTTTTCAGTTTCATTATCTAATCTTGGTACTTTACTAATTGTTTTATTATATTTATCTTGAACATAGCTTTCTAAATCTATTTTACTTAAATCTTTTGACAATATTTCTTTTCTTTCTTTTATTGCTTTTGACCAAGGGAATGTATTACATTCTATATCTTCTTCTCTCCAAAACCAAGGATATCCACCAAAAACCTCATCAGCACATTCACCAGAGAGAGCTACTGTATGTTCTTTAGCAACACCCTTACAAAGTAATAACATAGAAGAATCAACATCTGCCATTCCGGGTAAATCATTAGCTATTAGTGCATCTTTTAAAGAATCAAATAGTTCTTCTGTATTAACAAATATTATATGGTGTTCTGAATTTATAGAATCAACCATTCTAGCAGTCCATTTAGGGTCGGCTTCCGGCTGAAAAACACTAGATTTAAAGTATTTATCATTGTCTGTATATTCTAAAGAATATGTGTGTAATTTTTTACCTAATTTTTTGAATTCTTGTGCAGCTATTGCAGATATGATACTAGAATCAAGCCCTCCAGATAAAAATGTACATAAAGGTACATCTGATATTAGTTGTCTTTTTATAGAGTCAATTAAAATATTTTTTACAGTTTCTTTAGTTGTTTCTAAATCTTCTTTATGTGGAACATCTTTTAAATCCCAATATTCTTCTTCATAAAATTTATCTTGTGAATAATAAATAAAATGTCCCGGTTTAACTTCATATATATTTTTAAAAACGCCACTCCCCGGACTTCGTGCTGGTCCTAAACCAAATATTTCACATATACCCTCAGAATCAATAATAGGTTCAACTTCTTTATTTGCAAGTAATGCTTTAATTTCTGAACCAAAAATAAAGCCTTGATTTTTACGGAAATAAAATAAAGGTTTAACACCTAAATGGTCTCTTGCCATAAATAAACTTTTATCTCTCTCACTCCATATGGCAAATGCAAATATACCATTAAAATAATGTAAACAATCTTCACCCCATTCAATATAAGCTGTTAAAACTACTTCTGTATCAGAATAAGAATTGAAGTTATGACCTTTTCCTTTGAGTATATTCATAATAGTTTCTGTATTATATAGTTCTCCATTGTAAACAATTATATAATTATCCTCCCCATATCTTTTTATCATTGGTTGTTTTCCACCTGCAGGGTCTATTACTGTAAGCCTTCTATGCCCAAGAAATGCATTATCTGATATATATATACCTGATTCATCAGGTCCTCTAAGTTTAAGTTTATCTGTCATATTTTCTATAACAATTCTTTTATCATATAAGTTATTAGAAAAATCTACAAAACCAGTTATGCCACACATTATAGCACCTCCAAAAATATTCTTATATATTTTATATGTTTAAATTAAAAAAATAATACTTATTATTTATTGAGAAATAATGTATATTTGATTAACTATATAAATAAATTCAAATTTATGAATTTAAGTAATATTAATGGAATAGTTAAAATCAAAATTAATAATAAAAAGTAAATTTGAAAATTAAAGTTGTGTCGCACTTTATTTAAAGTGCGACACAACTTTAATCTAATATTTAAATTTAATATTACTATTTATTTACATTTACTATAAAATAAGTTATAATTAATTTGCTATTATTTGATATATAAAATGAGGAGGATAAATAATGAATGTTGTATGTAATTGTAATAATAGAAACCTTATAGTTAAAATAATAGGTGAAATAGACCATCATACATCAATAGAAATAAAAGAAAAATTAGATAAAGAAATTACAAGAAGTAATGCCAAAAATATTGTTTTTGATTTTTCAGAAATTAATTTTATGGACAGTTCAGGTATTGGAATGTTATTAGGAAGATATAAAATTATTTCACAAATGGGAGGGAAGTTATTATTAGTTTCTGTTAATTCTTCATTAAATAAAATATTTCAAATGTCTGGTTTATATAAAATTATGAATAAATATGATGATATGGAGAAAGCATTATCAAGTTTACAATAAGGGGGAAATAATAATGCAATATGTTAATGAAATGAAATTAAAATTTATTGCAAAATCACAAAATGAAGCATTTGCAAGAATTACAGTAGCAGCTTTTGTATCACAATTAAACCCCTTAGTTGAGGAAATAAGTGATATAAAAACAGCTGTTTCTGAAGCTGTAACAAATGCAATTATACATGGCTATGATGGAACAAATGGTATGATAGAATTGTTTTGTGGGTTAGAAGAAAATAGTATTTATATAGAAATTACTGATAAAGGTTGTGGTATAGAAAATATTGAGCAAGCTAGACAACCACTCTATACTTCTAAACCTAATATGGAACGTTCAGGAATGGGTTTTACTGTTATAGAAACATTTATGGATGAAGTAAGTATACAATCAGAAATAGGAAAAGGCAGTACAATAAGAATGAAAAAATACCTTGAACGTCCTTGACTGTAAAGAGGTGTAAATTAATGGATAGAACTTTGGAGCTTATAAAGTTAGCACAAGAAGGAAATAACAGTGCAAAAGAAAGTATTATAAACGAAAATATGGGATTAATATGGAGCATAGTAAAACGATTTACTAATAGAGGTTATGAAGCAGAAGATTTATTTCAAATTGGGTCTATAGGTTTATTAAAATGTATAGAAAAATTTGATTTAAATTATGATGTAAAGTTTTCAACCTATGCAGTACCTATGATAATGGGAGAAATAAAAAGATTTATGCGTGATGATGGAATGATAAAAGTAAGTCGTCCGTTAAAAGAAATGGCTACAAAAGCAAAATATGCAAGAGAAGCAATTATACAAAGAGATGGTCGTGAACCAACAATAAACGAACTAGCAAAAGCAATAAATGTATCTGTTGAAGAATTAGCTTTAGCAATGGAAGCTGGTATGGAAGTTGAATCTCTATATAGTACAATCCATCAAGGAGATGGTAATCCTATATATCTTATAGATAAGCTTGAACAAAGTGAAGTATGTGATGAAAATATGGTTGATATGATAGCTTTAAAGCAAATAATAAATCAACTCAACCCTAAAGAAAGACAAATAATAATAATGAGATATTTCCATGATAAAACACAATCACAGGTAGCAAAAACAATAGGTATTTCACAAGTACAAGTATCACGAATAGAAAAAAAAGTTCTTCAAAGTATTAGAGATAAGTTATAAAATAAGGTGTGAAATTGAAAACTGGTATAAATGTTTTCAATTTCACACCTTAACTTATAATCTTTAAATAAGTTTACTATATTTTTTCTATTAATATATGTTTTTTACCTTTTTCTGTTTCAAAATCTATTCCCACTGATAATTTACCTGATAAATTGGTTTTTGTTCTTCCAACTTGTACATCATTTATAAAAATTTTATATTCTTTATCAACTTCAAGTTCTAATGTAACTTGTATATCTTCTAATGCTTCTATGTAAAACTCAGTAGATTTATTGTTTACTGTTAAATTTGTCACTACACTTCCTGGAACGGATTCAAAAAGTAAGTTATCATTTTTTTCAAGCTTTGTTATTTCTTTAAATGTTTTAATATTATATAAGTTACCATCAATTTCAAAGTTTTTTAACTTTTGTTTAGTTTCTGCCATATAATTACCAAAACTTAAAGAACCATTAGCTTCCACTTGAATTAGACTTTCTATAATTGACATTTCTTTTCCTCCTAGATTTTTAATCTAAATTTTTATTTTATATTATAGTGAATTTTAGTGATTATATTATATCATATCATTTGTATATTTGTATATAATTAAACTTAATTTATATAAAAGATTTTAAGGTAAGTAATGTTAATTACATAATTTTAAATGCAATTAAAGTTCATCAGATATTTCATAGTATTTGATTTTTATATTACTAAATTTTTTATTTATTTTATATTATTTTAAATTTTTGTGAAAGTTTTTATTTCAAAAGATTATCTAAATGTGAAATATAAAATAATTAATACAAAGTTTAATATATACCATTTTTTATTTTGAATGAATATAATAATATAGTCTGCTATGTTAGTTATATATTTTGTCTATTTCACTTCATATTATAAATCCTTTTTTATACTTAGTATAGTTATTTTTGATTATACAATTAAACATTTTATGAGTTTAATATACTTAAAATAAAATTAACTACCATAATATGATGTATTACTTCATACTTAATAAAGTTAAAAACTATTATAAGTACAAATGAAATTTTTACTTATATACTAGATAGACTTTTTTTAAGTTTGTTGATATAATACTTGAAATTTTTTTGATATTTAGTTAAACTATTATGAATTAATAAATATAGAATAGAGGGATTGTTTATGAATAATAAAAAAACCGTAGTGGTACTCTTTGGTGGTCAATCTTCGGAACATGAAATTTCGAGAATATCTGCTACGACAGTTATAAATAATATGGATACAGAAAAATATTATATTTTACCCGTAGGTATTACTAAACAAGGTCAATGGCTATTATATAATGGACCAGTTGAAAATATAAAAAATGGTGATTGGGAAAAATATGCAACACCTGCTATAATAAGTCCTGATGCTTCACAAAAAGCTTTACTTAAAATAGTTGGTGATAAAATAAAAAGTATATCTATAGATGTAGTATTTCCTGTATTACATGGACTTTATGGTGAAGATGGTAGTATTCAAGGATTATTAGAACTAGCTGGTGTACCATATGTAGGTTGTGGTATATTATCTTCTAGTGTGTCAATGGATAAATTATATACTAAATTAATAGTAGCATCAGAAGGTGATATTGCTCAAGCAGATTATGTAAAAGTATATCGTAATGAACTTTCTAATATAGATAATATAATTAATGATATAGAATTAAGATTAGGATATCCTTGTTTTATAAAACCATCTAATGCCGGTTCTTCTGTGGGTATAACTAAAGCTCATAATAGTTCAGAATTAAAAAATGGTTTAAAAATAGCTGGTGGATATGATAAAAAAATACTTGTTGAAAAAGCTATTATTGGTAGAGAAGTCGAATGTGCAGTTCTTGGAAATAATTTAATAGAAGCAAGCACAATAGGTGAAGTCATTATAAATGCTGAATTTTATGATTATGATGCTAAATATAATGACGAAAGCTCTAAAACAATTATACCAGCAAATATTGATTCTGAAATAATAGAACAAATACAATATAAAGCAAAAAAAATATTTAAAGCACTTGATGGAACAGGATTATCTAGAGTTGATTTTTTTATAGAAAAAGATACAAATCGTATAGTATTTAATGAAATTAATACATTACCTGGATTTACATCTATAAGTATGTATCCTATGTTATGGGAGCAAAAAGGTATATCTAAAACAGAACTTATAAATAAATTAATAGAACTAGCATTTGAAAAATCTAATGATAACTTATATTTGGAGGATTAATTAATAAATGGATAATAGACCTATTGGAATGTTTGACTCTGGTATAGGGGGACTTACAGTTGTAAAAGAAGTTATGAATCAATTACCAAACGAAGATATAATTTATTTTGGTGATACTGCTAGAGTTCCATATGGTAGTAAAACAAAAGAAACTGTCACAAAATATTCAAAACAAATAATAAGGTTTTTATTAAGTAAAGATGTTAAAGCTGTAATAATAGCTTGTGGAACTGCAAGTTCTAATAGTTTAAATGATGTTATAGAAGAATTTAATCATTTACCAATAAAAGGTGTTGTTGAACCAGGAGCTATGGTTGCTGCAAAAACTACTAAGAATAATAAAATAGGTATACTTGGAACAGAAAGAACAATAATAAGTGGTGAATATAAAAGAATTATACAAAATTTAAATTCAAATATAGAAGTATATTCTCAAGCTTGCCCCTTATTTGTACCATTAGTTGAAGAAGGTTGGTTAGATGGAGAAATAGTAGAATTAACAATAAAAAAGTACTTAAAAAATATATTAGAAGAAAACATAGATACTTTAGTATTAGGATGTACACACTACCCATTACTTATAAATAGTATAAAAAAAGTTGTTGGAGATAAAGTAACACTTGTTAATACTGCTACAGAAACAGCATATGAATTAAAAAAATTATTATCCAACACAAATTCTTTAAGATTATTAGAAACTAAACCAACATATAAATTTTATGTTAGCGATAATACAACAAAATTTGACCAATTAGCATTAAGTATATTTAAACAGCCGTATTCAGCAGAAAAAATAGATATAGAAAAATCATAATCACCAAATGGTGATTATGATTACTAAAGGAATTGAATTATAGATATTTTTTTACAATATAAATATAATTAGCCATATTTTATCAATGTGTATTTATTTAATTTAGTATCCCATTTGCTTAAATTTTAGTTATAATTTAGTTACTAGTTTAGTTATATAAATTTCAGTTATTTTTACTTTAGTTATTTATTGTTTTTTATCATTAGTGTATTTGTATTTAGTGTATTTTAGGTTTCTGTATCAAACATACCACTTTCATAAGCTGCAAAATAATCAAAAATATCCTCATTAACAGTAATATCACTATCTATAAGTGCTATATCTTTAACATTGCTAACCTTCTCAAAAATTAAATTACTTCTTGATGCAAGGCAGATTATTTCTGAATTATATACCCCTACTAAATCACCTTTTGTAGCAGTACCCACATTATTAAAAAGAACAATTTTCATACCTTTTTCAAAATACTTGCCATCAAATCTCAAATGAGGGTCACCAAATAATCTACAGAAAGCTTTAAAAACATTTTTATCTTTAAATCCATTCTTTATATAATAATCCGCATCGAAACTTCCGTTTAGTTTCTCTTGTTTATCATGTTCTGTCATTTTATTGACAATTAAGTAGGATAAAAACAATATACTAGTAAATATAAATCCTGCTGTAATGTCAATCCTTTCTAACCACAACATCATTTTTTCCTCCTTTGTGTAAGTTATTTTTTTATAATTAGTTTAACAACCTTTATGAATACATTATATCATATTTTAGCGTTTTGCATATAGTCCTTTAATCTTATTTTTTAGTGAAAATTAACAACAAAAATTAAGCGATTTTTACACCCATATCATTAATAAACAAAATCATTGCACTTTTTATACCATTAACGAAAAAGGACAAAAATTGAACACTTATTTTATTAGTAAAATTTCATAAATAATAATCATGCAACTCTAATACTATTTAGTAATGATAGTTATTTATATTATAATTTTATTCCCATCATACCTAATACCATATCAAATTTCTTTTGATGTTCAGATGGTAAGCTACTTCTCATTGAAGAAATTAATATATTACGTTCATCATTAGACATTGGTTTGCCTGACATATTAAATTTTTTAAGAGCTTTTGTTACTATAGCTAGAACTTCCATTTCATTTTTTCCTTGCATTTCTTCGATACATTCATTAATAATATTAATTCTTTCAGGCTCTAAATTTTTAAATATATCATTATTTAACATTTACAACACTCCTTTTAAATCTTCTATTTGTACTAATATGTTTTTCATTTCTAACATTCTTATTATCATATTAATTGCATTTTGTTTGTCTTGTGAACAATATGGTTTAACTGATAATAATATATCTTTATGTAGTTGTTCATTATTGGTTTGTATACTTACCACTTCAGTTTCAGTTTTGTTGAGAAGTGCTCTTATTTCCATAATCTTAATAAATATCCCAACTAATTTTTGTTGAGTTAAATTCATATATGGAATTACTGCTTTTATTATTTTCATATCTTCGGTTTGAAGTTCTTCATCAAAAGGTATTGGTTTATATTCTATAGTTTTGATTTCTTCTTTGTTATTTACATCTGTGGGCTTTAGCATAGTTCCCAGCATATTAGCCATTTCCAACATTTGACTTATATCCATATTTTGAACTTCCATTTCAACACCTTCTTTCTAATAAAATTCTGGATTTCTATGCTTACTATGAATTATATGTATATAATTTTTATTTAATCCCTTTTAACAATAATTTTATACTTATGAAATATTTAAAAATATAGTATCAAAATTTAACTTGAAATTTTTATTTCAAACTACTATTATAATTATATAGTAATAAAAATATTTATTTTAGGAAGTGAATTTATCATAGAAAACGTAAATAAACAAATTAAAATTAATACTGAAAAATGGGATTTATTTAATGATAACAGACAATCACTTAACAAAGTTTGTAATAGGTCAGATAAACTTTCTTTAGGTGAAAATCATATTGTAGTTGGTATTTGGGTTGTAAATAATAAAAATGAAATTCTTTTAACACTTCGACACCCTAGTAAAGAAAATTTTGCAAATTTATGGGAAGTAGCAGGAGGAGGAGTATTAGCAGGAGAAACAAGTAAACATGGAGCAGTAAGAGAATTATTTGAGGAAACAGGTATAAAAGTAACAGAAGAAGAATTATTTTATGTTGGTACAAATAAAATTCCTAATGCTTTTGCAGATATTTATATAATAAGAAAAGATATTAAAATAGAAGAAATTATAATTCAAGAAGAAGAAGTTTCAGATGCTAAATTTGTGACATTAGATGAATTTCATATTATGATAAAAAATAATTATATTACAAGTTTTGTCGTAAGTGATTTTAAATTACTTAGAAAAGAATTAGAAAATTTTATATTTAATTAGAAAAGAGATATTAATAATTAGTTTATATTTCCTCCATTATATAGTTTAAATTATTCGTTGTGTAAAAAAACTTCAACAAATATTCTAAATTATCAACAAATAATAAAAAAGATAATATAGAACAAAAATATTGAAGCATAAAAGATTTTACAATAATAACTTTTGTAAGAGTTTTAATAACACAACGAGTTAATTTAATGAATATTCAAGCTGATAATCATTAGTATCAGATAAATATAATTCCATATTAATTTCTTCTGCATTTTTACAACCCATAGCTTGGTAAAAGTCTATAGTTTCTTTTGAAGAAGCAGCACAAATATATAATTTATCGGCTCCAAAGTTTTTTCCTTGTTCACTTAATAACATAAAAAGTTGTTTTCCAATACCTTTTCTACGCATTTCTTTGGTTATAAACATTTGATCTAAAAGAACATATTTATATTTAATGCCAAAAATTTGAGAATTTATTGAGCCTATTGCAATTAAAATTCCTTTTTCATTAAACACACCAATAACTTTTCCATCCAAAGTAATGGTATCTTTTAAAGAATTTAAATGCATTTCATAACCACTAGGCCAGCTTGGATCATAATAATCAATTGTTACTAAACTTCTAATACCATTAACTTCTCTCCATGCTTTATTAATATATGTAAAAGCATCTATTTCATTAATCCTTTCACATTCTTCTAATAATAAATCTCTATATATCACAAATATTCCCTCCTAATATTTTTTCTATTAAACTATTTTAAACATTGATATCACCTCTTAATTTTAAAAATATAGTTTTATTTAGTAATAAAACCACCTAATAGGTGGTTTTTAATATTTTATTATTGTTTCTATATTATATTTTTCTAATATTTTTCTTCCATTTAATTCGCTAAGTTCTATAAGGAAAATAAATCCTGCTACTATTCCACCAGCTTCTTCTATCATTTCAGCTATAGCATAAGCAGTTCCTCCTGTAGCTAAAAGGTCATCAACTATATAAACTTTTTGACCTTCTGATATAGCATCTTTATGCATTTCTATAACAGCAGTACCATATTCTAATGAATACTCTTTACTTATAGTTTTTGATGGTAACTTTCCTTTTTTACGTATAGGTATAAAACCTTTTGAAAGTTTATATGCTAAAGGAACACCAAATATAAAACCTCTTGATTCAGGTCCTGCTATAATATCATATTCTATATTATTCATTTTTTCAGCCATTTGGTCAATTGCAGCCTTTAATGCATCTGGGTCGTGTAGAATTGGTGTTATATCTCTAAATAATATACCTTCATGCGGAAAATCAACTATATCCCTTACAATTTTTATTAAATCCACTAAAATCACCTCTAAATTAATGTATATTTAGTTAATGTAAAAATTGCATAAGGTATACAACTCTTACATTAATACTTCTAATTAAAAATAACAAATTCCTCTATTTTATTAACTATATATTTTATTTATTTTAACACAAATTAGAATAGAATACAATACATTTATATAATTCGACAAGTATTTACGTAAATTTTGGATTAAAAAAATTCTTTACATATTTTATTAAACTCCCTTGAATTTTCAATATGAGGAACAAGCTTAGCTTGGTCAAATATAGCATATTGTATATCTGGATTTAACTTCTTTATTATTTCAAGGTCACTTATAGGATTTACTTTAGCATTTTTACCCCATATGATATAAATAGGTATTTCTATATCACACAATACATTTTCTACATTTACATTCATATAATTTGACATAAAAGAAGAAATAACATATTTTGAATTTCTACCTTTATAATGAGATGAATAATAACTATTATTAATTATTTCATCTGTTAAATTGTTAGTATCAAAAAAAACATCTTTACTTAAAAATTTTTGACAACTTTTTTTAGAAGTTATATAATTATATATAGAAGTTCCTATTATTGGAGAGTTTATAAGTAAATTTAATAGTTTATCATCTTTTTCACTTTTGGTATTTGTATTACCTACACCACTAGGACATATTAACATTATTTTTTTAAAATAATCTTTATACATATTATAAGTTTTAAGTACAAAAGCTCCTGATAATGAACTAGCTATAATATTTGTTGGTTCATTTATTACATTACATATAAAATCTTTTATAAGTATAGAATACATATAAGCAGTATAAGTTATATTGGGTCTATTAGATTTTCCAAACCCAATTAAATCTAAAGTGTAAACTTTATAATACTTAGCAAGTATATCAATATTTTTATGCCATTCAAAAGAATCTGCTCCAATTCCTATACCATGTATTAAAAGTAGAGGCATACCTTCACCTTTAACATTATAAAATATTTTTCCATATCTCCAATTATAATATTGTTCATCTTTTTCCGTTTTATTCACTTTGCTTTTTGCGTTTTTAAAAATTATAAAATTTATAGTTGATGGAATAGCAATTGTAGAAAATACAGTTTTAAAGATTAAATTTCTTTTCTTCATATATAAATCCCCTTTGTATTATTTTTTATATATTTAAATTTTATTGCATAAATATCTTACTTTATGGTAATATAAATTTTAACTTATTTACATTAAAAAATAAGGTAAATAAAAATTTTTAATATATATATGTATTATGTATTATTTTATGTTAAAATGGAAGTGTTAATTTAAATTATTTTTAAAGTAGGAGTTATTATGAGTAATGTCAATTTATCTAAACTCGATAAAATTTTAAAAGAAACTATAGTAAATATTTCATCAGGTAAAGAAAAAATTTATGAAATAGTAGAACATACAAGAAAAGAATGTATTAATTTAGAAAACGAATTTAATCGAACCAAAGATGAATTAGAGCAAGTTTCTAAAAATATTCAAATTTATGAAACCAATCTAAAGAAAAGCAAATCAAGGCTAATGAATATTAATAAAAATTATCATAAGTATTCAGAACAAAAAATGAAAGAAACCTATTTAGAAACAGATAAATTAAGACTTGAATTAGCTATAGAAAAAGAGAGAGAACAAATGCTTTATAAAATAAGAAATGATTGCGAATTAAGATTAAAACTATCTAAGGAAACTTTAGAAAAAGCAGAAAATTTAGTTAGTCATGTTGGAGTGGCAATGGACTTCCTAAATGGAGATTTAAGTAGTTTATCTACACAAATAGAAGATATTAATACAAAACATTTACTTGCAGTAAAAGTATTAGAATCTCAAGAACAAGATAGGAAAAAAATAGCACGAGAAATACATGATGGTATTGCACAAAATATGTCAAATATTATTATTAAAGCCGAAGTATGTAATAGACTTATTTGTGTAGATGCCGAAAAAACTAAATTTGAACTAAATAATTTAAAAAATTTAACACGAGAAACTCTGCAAGATATAAGAAGAATTATATATGACTTACGACCTATGACATTAGATGATTTAGGTATAGTTCCAACTTTAGAAAGACATATTAAAAAAACTTCAGATGAAACAAACCTCCATATTGAATTTAAAGTGAAAGGTTCTGTAACAAAATTACAAAACATTGTTGATATAGCTTTATTTAGAATCACACAAGAAAGTTTAAATAATATAATTAAACATGCTAATGCTACTAATGTACAAGTAACTTTGGTTTTTTCAACCAATTATGTAGAATTATTTATAAAAGATGATGGAAAAGGCTTCAACTTAGAAGATAGAAAAAAATATTTTAATACAAATGAAGGTTATGGCATATCTGGCATGAGAGAAAGGATAAACTTACTAGGTGGAGATTTTATTATAAAATCTAAAATTGATAATGGTACTATGTGTTGCGTCAGAATCGGCATAAATTAGAATTGAAAGTATAAATTCGTACAAGTATAGTCATCACATTAATATATAAGATAAAGGAGATGGATTTTATGGATAAGATAAAAATTTTTATTGCAGATGACCATTCAATGGTAAGACAAGGATTAAAACAATTATTAGAATTAGGTAATGAAATTGAAGTAATTGGGCAAGCTGGAGATGGTGATACAGCCATTAAAGAAATATTAAAATTAAAACCTAATGTCGCTTTAATAGATATAAATATGCCAAATATTAATGGAATTGAAGTAACTAAAACATTAAAACAAAAAAAATCTATAACAAAAATAATTATTTTAACAATACATAATGAAATTGAATATTTATTAGAAGCAATTGAAGCTGGAGCACATGGTTATATATTAAAAGATTCTGATTTTGATATATTAATACAAGCCATAAGAAATGTTAAACATAATAAATCTTATATTCAATCAAGTATGGCTTTACAGTTAGCAAAAAAAGTAAATAATCCATATAAAACTTTTAATAGTAGAAAATATATAAATAACCTAACAAAAAGAGAAGTAGAAGTTTTGATGTTCGTAACAAAAGGTTTTTTAAATAAAGAAATAGCTCAAAAATTACAAATTAGCGAAAAAACAGTTAAAAATCATATTTCCAATATATTTAAAAAAATAGATGTTAATGATAGAACTCAAGCGGCAGTGTTTGCTATAAAAAATTCTATTGTTGATTTATATAAAGATGAGGTTAATCTTAATTTATCAAATAGAAATTTATAAACCTATAATTAATAAAATTTTCAGCTTTGCTAAGTATATTTTATACTCAACAGATTTTTTTTTAGTATGTTGAGTATATTGTAATAATCCTATATATAATTAGAATATAGTTATATGAGGTGATATACCTATGCATGAATTTCTTTCTCTATTAGGAGAACTATTTATTATAGCATTCTTACAAAGTATAATAAGTTATTTTATAAGTGAAAAGCGTTCATATATGTTAGAGCTTATTAATATTGCTTGTTACTTAGGTGCATTATATATAATATTACAATTTGCTTTTACGTACGTATTAAGTCAGATTATGACTATGTTTAATTTTTAATATTAGTTTTAATATTAAAAATTAAACATATTTTTTAATTAAAAAGCTTGACTAATTGATTAAAATAATTAATAATTGATAAAAATGTATTTAACACTTTATAATTTTTTAAGGAGGTTATAATTTTGCTTTTAAAATATATAGTAAGTAATTTTAAATCAATAGGACATGATATTGAATTTACTATGTTTCCATCTGAAGATTTAAAAGACCAACGACATTTAACAACTATAAATACAAAACAAGGGAAATGGACAATATTACGTAAAGCTGCTTTTTTTGGAGCAAATGCATCTGGCAAGTCTAATTTTATTCAATCTATTAATTTTGGACTTAAATATATTATTAATCATCAAAAAAGCGGTGATAATATAAATATAAATCAATTTAAAGGAAACTTTGATGATATTGGTAATATTTCTAAATTTCAATTTATGTTTTATATAAATGGTGAAGTATATAATTATGGTTTTGCTGTTGATAATGAAAAAGTGCATGAAGAATGGCTTATGATTTTAGTAGAAGATGGATTTGATATTATATTTGAAAGAGAATTACATAATGTTAAAATAACAAATTTATTAAAAACAAAAGATACAGATATAGAAATAGCAAATTTATTAAAAGAAACTTTACAAAAAAATCAATTATTTTTATATAAATTATTTGATAATAAAATAAAAAAAGCTGAAGATATTATAAAATGGTTTTCAAGTATACAAATAATATTCCCAAGTACTGAACCTAAAGGTTTGTTATCTTGTATACTTCAAAATGAGGATTTTAAAAATTATTTATCTGAAAAGTTATTTGAATTTGATACAGGTACAATGAAATTATTAGTAGATTATATTGATGTAATTCCAGAAGAATCTATCTATTTTAACAAAGTATTAGATAAAATAAAAGAACTAACTAGAATGTCTGAAATTGATATTTTAGAAAGCTCTTCGAAAGTATTCTATTCAAAAGAAGAAAATAAAATGTATGTATTAAAATTTCAACATATTCTTAATAATCAAGAAGTAGAATTTGATATTGAAGAAGAATCTGATGGAACAAAAAGATTATTAGAGTTGTTACCTATATTGTTTTCTTGTTATAAAAATAATGTCATTTATATTATAGATGAAATTGACCGTAGCTTGCATACAAAATTATTACAATATTTTATAAAAACATTTAATAACATTTCCGAAATTTCTGAAAATCAATTAATTTTTAGTACACATGATGTTAATTTAATAGATTTAGATATTATGCGTCAAGATGAAATTTGGTTTTTAGAAAAGAACAATTTAGGAGAAACAGAAATTAAACCACTTTCAGACTATAATATACAAAAAAACTATGATGTAATAAAAGCTTATTTGCTAGGCAGATTTGGAGCTGTTCCTAACCTATGGGAGGTAAACTATAGTGACAAATAGAAATCTATCAACTAAAAGAACAAAAAATCCTAGAAGTAAAAAGTTAATTTTTATATCTTGTGAGGGTGTAGTTACAGAGGAGATTTATTTTAAGATATTAAAAGAAAAAATATTTAGTAATATAGGAGAACGTATTAATATAATAAGTGTTAGAGAAGATTTTAATAATATTCCTAAAGATGAACGCACACAACAACAAATAGATGAGCAAAATAAATCTCAACCAAGAGATGTAATGAATAGAATGGACAATTTTAAAGAAAAAGATAAAAATAAATATGATTTTCAAATCGAAGATGAATTTTGGTTGATTATTGATATTGATGACCATACTAGTATTGATAAAATAACAGAATTTGAATATGTAATAAATGAAAGTAAAAATAAAGGGTATCAGTTAGCAATAAGTAATCCTTATTTTGAGTTTTGGCTATATTTACATCATTGTGATATAAAAACGGAAGATGAAAAATATGCTGTAACCGATACCCAATCATATATTAAAAATATATATTTTAGAAAACAAATGGGTGATGTTAAAATTACAATGAGTGGTAATGGTAAAAAGGAACCTAAACCAGAAGATTATACTTGTGAAAAAGTAGCTCTTGCAGTAAAAAGAGCAGAAATATTACATATTGATAAAAATGAAAATTATCCAAAAAATTTAGGCAGTCATGTATATTTGCTAATAAATAAATTTATTGAATTAGAAAATGAAAAAAATGTTGACAATCAAAATATAAAATGATATTCTAGTATCATCAAACCCGACTAAAATAGTAAGAATTAAGGTGTGATAAAATGAAAATTTCAACTAAAGGAAGATATGGTCTTAGAGCTATGATAGATTTAGCTATGAATAATGATGGTGAAAGTATTACCCTAAAAAGCATTGCTAAAAGACAAAATATATCGGAAACCTATTTAGAACAATTAATTCCACATTTAAAAAAAGCAAAGCTAGTTGTAAGTGTTAGGGGAGCTAAAGGAGGATATACTTTAGCACGTGCCCCTAAAGATATTACATTAGGTGAAATACTTAAAGCATTAGAAGGTTCTATGGCACCAGTAGCTTGTGTAGATAATAGTATAAAATGTGATGATAAAGATATATGTATAAGTCGTATTGTATGGGAAAAAATACAAGATGGTATTAATAAAGCAATTGATAGTTTTACATTAGAAGAATTAATTTCAAAAGTTAAACAAAATAATGATGTAGGGAGATGTAATTTATGAGTATTTACTTTGACCATGCTGCTACAACAGCAGTAAGAAAAGAAGTTTTAGATGAAATGTTACCATGCTTTACACAAAATTATGGTAATCCATCAAGCATATATGAAATAGCAAGAATAAATAAAAAATTAATAGATAATGCTCGCGAAAAAGTTGCAAATGCAATTTCAGCGGATTCAAAAGAAATATTTTTTACAGCAGGAGGCTCTGAAAGCGATAACTGGGCCATAAAAGGTATTGCTGAAAGTTATAGGGATAAAGGAAATCATATTATAACAAGTTCTATAGAACATCATGCAGTACTGCACACATGCAAATATTTAGAAAGAAATGGTTATGAAATCACTTATTTACCCGTAGACAATGATGGAAAAATAATAATGGAAGATTTAAAAAATGCAATAAAACCAACTACAATACTTATAACTATTATGTTTGCAAACAATGAAATAGGTACAATACAACCAATAAAAGAAATAGGTAATATTGCTAAGGAGCATAATATTATTTTCCATACAGATGCTGTTCAAGCAGTAGGACATATAAAAATAGATGTAAAAGAAATGAATATAGATATGTTATCACTATCAGCACATAAATTATATGGACCAAAAGGAGTTGGTGCATTATATGTACGTAAAGGAATAAAATTAAAATCCTTAATACATGGTGGTGCACAAGAAAGAGGACTTCGAGCAGGAACTGAAAATGTTCCAGGAATAGTTGGACTTGGATGTGCAGTAGAATTAGCAATTAATGAAATGGAAGAAACAAATAAAAAATTAATCTATTTAAGAGATAAAATTATAGATGGTATATTAGAAAAAATACCTTCTACAAGACTAAATGGACATAAAACAGATAGATTACCGGGAAATGTTAATATATCATTTGAATTTATAGAAGGAGAATCTATATTATTAATGTTAGATATGAATGGTATCTATGCTTCTAGTGGTTCAGCATGTACTTCCGGTTCTCTTGACCCTTCTCATGTGCTATTAGCCATAGGTTTACCACATGAAAAAGCACATGGCTCATTAAGAATTACATTAGGTATTTCTAATACTGAAGAAGAAGTAGATAAGCTATTAGAAGTATTGCCTAAAGTGGTTCAAAGATTAAGAGATATGTCGCCATTATATGAAAAATATAAAAACAAATAGTAAAAATTAAATTTACATTGAAAAATTGAAAGGATGAACTTTATGTTATATAGTGAAAAAGTAATGGACCATTTTATGAATCCAAGAAATGTAGGAGAAATTGAAAATGCAAGTGGAGTAGGTACAGTAGGAAACGCAAAATGTGGTGACATAATGAAAGTTTATCTTCAAATAGAAGATAATATTATAAAAGATGCAAAGTTTAAAACTTTTGGTTGTGGAGCAGCAGTTGCAACAAGCAGTATGGCTACTGAAATGGTAAAAGGTAAAACTGTTCAAGAAGCACTTAAAATAACAAACAAAGCTGTTGCTGAAGCATTGGATGGTCTTCCTCCTGTAAAAATTCATTGTTCATTACTAGCAGAAGAATCTTTACATTCTGCACTATGGGATTATGCACAAAAAAATAATTTAATTATAGAAGGTTTAGAACCTCCAAAAGAACATTCAGAAGAAGAAGAAATCCCGGAGGAATAAAAATGAAAAAAGTAGTAGTAGCAATGTCAGGGGGAGTAGATAGTTCAGTTGCTGCATACCTTTTAAAAGAGCAAGGTTATGATATAATAGGTGTTACAATGCAGATATGGCAAGATGAAGAACATGAACAAATAGAAAATAATGCTGGTTGTTGTGGTTTATCTGCTGTAGATGATGCAAGACGTGTTGCAAATCAACTTGATATACCTTATTATGTTATGAATTTTAAACAAGAGTTTAAAAGAGATGTTATAGAGTATTTTGTTAATGAATATCAAAAAGCTAGAACACCTAACCCATGTATAGCTTGTAATAGATATGTTAAATGGGAAGCTCTTTTAAATAAAGCATTACAAATAGGTGCTGAATATATTGCTACAGGTCATTATGCTAAAATAATAAAACATTCTGAAACTAATAGATATGTACTAAAAACTACAAAACAAAAGGACCAAACTTATGCTTTATATAACTTAACTCAACAACAATTAGCACATACACTTATGCCTGTTTCAGAATATACAAAAGATGAAATAAGAGAAATAGCTAAAAAAATAGGATTACCAGTTGCTGATAAACCAGATAGTCAAGAAATATGTTTTATACCAGATAATAATTACGCTAAGTTTATAGAAGAAACTACAGGATGTGAATTTAAACAAGGTGATTTTGTAGATATAAACGGAAATATTTTAGGTAGACATAAAGGTATAATTCATTATACAATAGGACAAAGAAAAAATTTAGGTATTGCACTTGGAAAACCAATATTTGTTGTTGCTATTGATGTTGAAAAAAATCAAGTAGTTTTAGGAGATAATAAAGATGTATTTCAAAATGCATTATATGCAGATAATTTAAATTTTATGATGTTTGAAAATTTAGAAGGCGAAAAGAAATTTAATGCTAAAATACGTTATAGTCATACTCCAGCACCTTGTACTATAAGAATGAAAGATAAAAAAATATTAGAATGTGTATTTGATGAACCACAAAGAGCTATAACACCCGGACAGGCAATTGTATTTTATGATGGTGATTATGTAGTTGGTGGTGGAACTATTATAAATGGTTTTAATAAATAAGGAATGACAATTAAGTCATTCCTTATTTTTATATTATTTAGAAATTACATCATATCCTTGTTCTTCTATTTCATTTTTAATTGTTTCAATTTCAATATTATCATATTCAACTTTAACCGTTTTTTCACTAAGATTTATTTCAACATTTGTCACACCTGAAAGTGAAAATAACGCTTTTTTAATAGTATTTTCACAATGGGAACAAGCCATTCCATCAACTTTTAAAATTGTTTGCATATTTAAGCCTCCTTATTAACAATTATAATTATTATGTTATTTTACAATACTTTTAATTCTTTTACAAGTATATATTTTACTTTAAACGATTTCTTTTTTGTTCTATTTCAGTTGAAGTACTTGTAGGATTAAACTTAAATTCTTGTGGTATAGTATTTTTTGTATAGTTAATTTTAGATAAATAACTTACAAATAAAATACTAGCACATAAAATCATTAAGAAACGAATTAAACTTTCATTTATATTTGAATTTTGTAAAATAAATTCCATTAATATAGAAGCAATAATACTAAATAAAATAGATTGAAACATAATACTTTTACGTAATGATTTTATATCTATAATAAACAATTCTATTACTTTTATAATTAATATAAGTATAAATATAAATATTATTCTCATAATAATATATAATAGCATTCCTGAAGTAGTTCCAGTTCTTTCAGTAATTAAAGTACGGTCGGATTGCAAATTATAAATTTTAGTAAAAGTTTCTCTTATTAAATAAGTATCACCTATATCATAATAAATTCCGTTTGTATGTGCTGATATATCATTTAATGAATTAAAAGTACTTGAAATTCCAATTGTATGTATAGGGATATTTTTTTGTTGAAAATTATTTAATAAATTATAATCTACATCACATTCACCATCAGATATTACAACAACACTAGTTCCACCTTTTACATTATTAGTTTCAATATAATTTATAATTTCTCTAAGTGTTTTCATTAATTCAGTACCACCATCCGAGATTTTATATTGATTTAATATTTGTTGGTATTTATTCATATTTGATTTATCTATGTTTTGTAGTTCAATTATATTTTCACTTCCAGAATTAAATACATACACTCCCATTTTTTGATTACTCTTTATAGAAGAAAATAATTCATTTAAAGCATCAAATCTTTCATAATGAGGGTCATTTGTTTCCATACTACCAGAATTATCAATAGCAACAATATAATTAGATGAAATTTTATTAGAATTAGGATTAAAACTATATAAAAATTCAAAGCCTGCTCCTAAAATAAAGCATAATATAACTGTAATAGATGTTAAAATCCCTAATGATTTTAGAAATATATTGTTAGCAGGTATTTCATCTTTTAATTTACTTAATTTATATACACATAAACATATTAATATAATTATTATTGCTCCTACTATTGAAAAATATAAACCTATAAGAAGTTCATCTGCTATATTTTGATATAATGATTTGAATATTAATTCACCTGTAAAATATGCAATAAATGCAGCTATAATAGAAAAAATAAAAATTGTAATATCAAATTTCCTCATTTATTTAATTACTCCTCTCTATGTCTAATAAATACACCTTATCATATTTGATTTTTTTTGTCTAGCTATTTTTAAATTTTAATAATAATATTTGTCATAAAATAAAGAGAACAATGAAGTTCTCTTTATTTTAGTTTTAAAGCATTTTCTACAGCTTTTTTTATGACTTTACTTGAGTTAGTAGCACCTGAAATAGCATCAACATTAATTAGTTGTTTAGATAAAATTTCTTCTACAACATATTCACCTGCTTGACCTCGCTCGTTTCTATGTTGAAGAATTGTTATATTACTTATAACACCATTATTAACCATAACTTTAACTTTGGCATAAATATATCCAACATTACATTCTCCAATATATTCCCCATCTGAAACAGCATCTAAATTAATTTCTGAAAATGTAATTTCTGAAACACTTTTCTGATAAGCATTTAAACTTGAAAAGCAAAAATAAATATGTATAATTAAAAGTATGAGAATTAATATAGCACATAATTTATGTATTAATAGAGCATATTTAAACACTTTTATTTGCTTGAATTTAAATACTACAACTGAAATTATAGCAATTACCAACATTGCTATTCCAAGTATATAAATGATAACAGGACGCTTATTAAATAAAGAAATTGTAACTATTAAATGAATGGTGGCTAATAGTATAAAACCATATCCAAGAGGTTTATGTATTACTAAAAACATTTTCTTTATTTTTTTTGAGGGAAGTTTGTTAGTAATATATACACATGACACTAGTATAAAAAGCACTGATGTTAAAATTCCTAAAATTATAAAATTTCCTTCTCTCTATAAAATAATTTTTATATGTTACTTTGTAATTAGTATACGTTGTTAATAATAAATATGTTTAAATTTTATACTCTTATAATCAAACTATTATCTTAAAATTTGAAATTACTTACTTAAAAATTTCAATGTATTAAACTAAAATTCAACAAATAACTTATAAATTTTAAATTTTTAAATTAAATTTAGAAACAGCTTCTTTAAGTATACTTGCTTCTAAAAGAAGTTTTTCACTCAAATTGGCACTTTCTTGTGCTGTTAAATTATTTGCTTTTATTACTGTGGATATTCCTTCTATTTCATTGGCTATTTGTTCAATAGATACAAATTGTTCTTTAGATGCATTTGCTATATCACTTATTGATAATATAAAATCATTTGATATAGATACTACATTACTGAGTGATTTTGCTGTTAAGTTTGTTATATTCATACCATTATTTATAGAGTTTATAGTATCTTGTACTAATAAGCTAATATTCTCAACAGCTTCTGTTGATTTATTAGCAAGTTCTCTAACTTCTTCTGCAACAACTGAAAATCCAGCTCCTGCTTCTCCAACTCTTGCAGCCTCTATTGATGCATTAAGTGCTAATATATTTGTTTGAAATGATATATCTTCTATTG
>CAZWZB010000032.1:0-34236 GCA_964638835.1 uncultured Eubacteriales bacterium
TTTTTTAATTTAAAGTCGTGTCGCACTAATAAATGAGTGCGACACGACTTTGATTGTGAATTTAATTTTTAAAATTTTTACCTAAAAATGTTTATAAAAAAAGAATATTTCGGGAAATAAAAAAATAATTTTATTAATAACATTAATCACCTCTTTACATATTTGAATTTGTATATTATTATTTAATTGTGAACTATAGTAAATAATTTTTTAAATTGTTTATTATAAGTGAGAGGCGTAAAATTGAAAACTTTGTACGAAGTCTATTCTTACAAATTTCAACTTTACTAATGTATAAATTTATATTACGAAGGGAATGAAGTTAGATTGAAAATAGAAAAGATTAACGATAAAAAAATTAAAATATTTCTTAGTCAAGAAGATTTAGAAGAACACAATATTAAAATCAGTGAGTTTATAACACGTTCTGAAAAAACTCAAAGCTTTTTCAAAGATATGATGGAAATTGCCTGTAAGACTCTTGATTTTTATATAGATACTAATAAATTTATAATAGAAGCAATACCTTATAATGAAAATAGTATTGTTCTTATAATAACTAAGGCGTCAGATATGGACGTTACAGATATTTTAGAAAAACTAGCTTTTGATAAAAATTTAATAACTAAAAATATTTCTATTTCATTTAATAAAAATGAAAGTATTTGTATTTATTGTTTTAAATCTTTAGATACAATAATTAATTTATCAAAAAGATTAATTTGTTCAAATAATAGTTCTTTGTTTAAATACAAAAACTTATATTACTTAATAGTAGATACTTTAGAAGAAGAAAATTCTGAATACATAAATTCTATACTTGGTGAGTATGGAAAAAAACAAAAATCCTCTGATTTGTCTAAAAGTTTCTTTTTAGAACATGGAGAAGTAATAATAAAACAAGATGCACTTTTAGTTTTATCTAAAATATAAAACCCCCTTAAGGGGGTTTTATTTACTTGCTATTACATTTGCACGTATTAACACAATATTATTATATTTATATCCTGTATTTACTAATTTAATTATTTGTCCTTTAGAAAAGCCTTCTTGTTTTTCAGCCATAAGAACTTCATGTTCTTTTCCATCAAAGTTATCATAAGCATTAGGTTTTATTGTCATTATATTATAACGTGATAAAAGTTCTTCTAATCTAAAAGAAACGGCATCTATAGTTTCTACAAAGTGTTTTATTATATCTGTTTTATTTTCTCTAAGTCTACATACAGAATAATTTAAAATTTCTTCATATGTAGTTAGTTCAAATAAAAGTTGTTCTTTTAAAAATTGTAAATATTCTTTATTTAAATTTTCTTTTTGTTTTTGGAATTGTTTCTGTAAATTAAATAAATACTTTGATAATAGTTCATGTTCTTGTATATAATTATATAATTCTTCATGTGTAACTATTAATTGATTGTACCAATATGATAAAGTATCATTAAGGATTATATCTTTATCTTCTTGTGTTAAAGTAGCAGTTAAAGAGGTATCTTTTATACTTTCAATAAATATATTTTTATTTTCATAAATGCTCTCTAATTTTATTTGTATTGTTTCATATATACCTTTAAGTATTTCTTTGTATTCTGTAGAAAGTAATTGTTCATAATGTGATTCATAATATTCTTTTATATATAGAAAACAGTCTATAAACTCTGAAATCATAGTTGTTTTTTCTAAAATAAAGGTATTAGTTTCATTTTCAGCATTATTATTTTCATTATAACATACAATTCTATAGTCTATAATTTCATTTATGAATTTAATAAATTTTTGCTCAAAGTCATTTTTTAAACTAAATATTTTTGTATTGAGTGTTTCAATATCTGCTGGAAAGTTTTTATTTGTTAAATCAGATATATACTTTTTAGCACCTTCATTAACAATATATTTAGTAAATTCATCTTTATTTAGTAATTCAATTTCTTTTGTTTCAGCTTGTTTAAAGAATAAAGATAAATTTTCAATTTCTTTGCCTAAATATTGATATGCTTCTATTAGTGTATCAAGTATTTCATGTATTTTTTGTTGTTCAAACGGCTCAACATTTATATGCTTTAATTCATCTTCTAAAGCATTTACTTGAACTTTAACTATTATTTCAAGATTTTCTTTCTCTTGTTTTATTGATTCATAGTAAAAGTTAGCTGCTTTTCTGAATTGAAGATTATTTAATTTAAAAATACTATCTTTTGTTATATCTATATATATTTGATACAATGTATCAACTGTATTATTTATTATGGAGATATATATTTTTTCTAAAACCTCTATATAAAAACTATGAGGATTCTCTGTTTTAAATATTTCTACAGTTAAATAATCACTATAAATTTTATTTTGAGTTTTTACATATTCTTTTTGCATATCAGAAATACTTTCTAATACATATTGTTTTATACTACTAATTATTTGTTCTGTTTCTATACGTATAGGATTTTTTATATTTCTTGTATCGTTTTTATCATAATGTATATATTCTTGTTGTTGATTTTCTTCAAATTGGTTTAATTGTTCATATAAAACAATACAAATACCTTCAATAATTTCTTTAGCTTTTAAATTTTTTATTGCATCTTTATTTTTTTTATATAAGCTTATAGTTTGGTAATAATGCCATAAAAGATGATGAAAATATTCAAATATTTTTTCATCATATTTTGATAATTTATTTTCTTTATTTACTTCATTTAATACTTTTAGCATAAGTTTTACTCTTATGCTAAAAATACAATCTTCTATAAGTTTGTTAGAGTATTCTTTTATTGAGGATAAAGTTTTATTCCATTCTTCAGTTAATACCCAATTAACAACATTGCTCAAGATTTTTCAACTCCCTTAATACAGTTCATCAACGGAAAGCTCTGTTGTAACTCCACTTGTACTCATACTTTGTGCAGTAACTTTAAGCATATTGTCTTGACTTATATTAAATATTACTTTAACTTTTTCATGTCCTTTTTGTGCAGATGGAATTCCTTTTAAACTTGTACCTGCTAAACGTTTCATACCTTCTTGGTTTACAAATTTATTTTCTCCATCAGGTATTGTATTTTCGTAAACTACTATTGCCATACTAGTTACATTATCAAAATTAGTCATAAGTGGGTCATATGCTTCTATTGTTAATCCCTCTTTAGGAATATCAATTCCACTACCTACTATTTGCATAAAACGTCTACCTGCTAATTCAAGCCCTAATGGATGTACTGTTTTTTCATGTACAACAGGTCCTGCTAAAGTAGGCATCATAATCATATTACAATAATAAGCAGCTCCTTGTGAAATACTTAAAGCAGGACTTATTCTTGATTTAAATGGTTCCTTATTAAATTTTTCTTTAATTTTTTCACTTACTCTAGGTATAGAAGAACTTCCACCCACTAAAAATATTTCATCTATATCTGTTTCATTTAAACCACCTGTTTTAAGACATTTATCAACACAATCTATAGTACGATTAATTATTTCCTCAACACTAATACCATCCATTTTTTCAAATACATCTAATGTATCACTTAATTGATTTACTCTTTTATGGTTAAGAAAATCTTCTTTCGATATTTCCATATTAATATTTACAATCTTTGGTTCTTGTATAAGTGGAGCTAATACAATTTTAGTTGATTTTGATGAAGATAATCTTTCTTTTGCTTGATTAGCTACTTGTTGCATACGAACTAAAGCTGTTTTCTTTTGGCGTTTTGATACACCATCATCAGTATCAAAATCAAATAAATTTATTTCTTCATCTGTTAATTTTTTAAACTCTTCATATATCATATCCATAATTATTTTGTCAACATCATTACCACCAAGATAATTATCACCATATGTGCTGACTATTGATATATCAGGTTCATTATCTTCATTTATACCAATATTTAATATACAAGCATCAAATGTACCACCACCAAAGTCATATACTAAAACTTTTTTATCTTTGCGTTCATTTACAGCATAAGATATTGCAGCAGCAGCAGGTTCTAATCTTAAATAAATACTTTCTTCATCAAATCCAGCTAATTTAGCAGCTTCTTTTGTCATCTTTTTTTGTTTGTCTGTGGAGTTAGCAGGAACGGTTATAACACAACCTGAAAATTCACCAGCCATATTTAATTCATCTTGAACATATTCATCAGCTTTTCTTTTTAAATAACCAATAATTTCACCTGCAATTTGTTCTGGTGAAAATTCATATTCTTGTTCATCAATAATTGCTTTTATTTTTTCATCTGTTCCTAAAAAACGTTTTATTGACAAAATTGTACTTTCAGGATAAATTATTGCTGCTTCTTTAGCTTGTACCCCAAATATGCGTGATAATTTGCCTTGTTGTTCTATATCAGCTTCAAATTGTATTGCTGTAGGGAAAATATTACTACCATCTATTGGAATAGTGTGTACCTCTCCATCTTTAAAATCAAAAATACTAACTACAGAGTTAGTAGTTCCAAAATCAATACCTAAAAATAAACCTCTCTCTACATCTAATCCTAATGTTCCCATTTGTATTCCTCCAATGTAATTTCAAATTTTATTTAATTTCATAAAATACAAAATTAAATCATTAATTAAATATACGAAAATTTTTCTATAAATCTTATTTTCTTAGTATAGACTAAAATATAATTTAATTCAAGATATAAATATAAAAAGACCATAATAAAAATACTACAGTCTTTAATAGTCTTTCAATAAATAATCTTTTAATATACTTATTAACTTATTTTAATACAATTTATTTATAATATACTCATTATTTATGATTAAAAAGCTTATGTGCAAATGCTCTTGCTCCCTGTATTGCTTCAGGTGTTTTGAAGCTTGCAAGATAATCTTCTTCTGTATAGTCTGTATCACGAACAGAATACATACCTAAGTAATTTAATTTTGAATGTTCACAAAGCCTTTTTATTCCATTCTCAAACGGCTCTGTTGCATATTCACGTTCATATCCATGCGTCGCAATTATTGCAACACTTTTACCAACCCAAAGAGAACCGGTACCTGTTCCATAATATTTATTTAACCCATAATGTCTATCAAGCATGGCTTTCATCTCTGCTGCACAATACCATGTATAAATTGGTGTTGCAAGTACAATAATATCTGAATTTATTATTTCATTAATTATTTCTAACATATCATCATCTGTTTGAACACAACCATAAGTACCAGTAACATTCTGGCACATGTAGCATGACTTACATGGATTTATACGTTTATTTGCAAGAGTAATATAGGTAACCTCTACTCCTAGTGATTTAAGTTCACTTACAAAAGGTTTACATAACTCAGCTGTATTGCCATTTATTCTTGCACTACCCATAAATATTGATATTTTCATATTGTCCTCCTTATAAAATATAAATAATTTTAATTTTACAATTCATTTTATTCATCCCATCCATATTCACTGTATGGGATGTTATTACAGTAATTTTGTATAGCTATTTTCCTATCACAGATTAAATCTTCAGGTAATTCATCAATATAGAACCATTTCAAATCTGAACATTTCTCTGGTTCTGCAATTGTTATTTTCCCATCATAATTGCTTATTGAAAAATAGGCATTGTAATAAATAACACCTGTGCTAATAGTATATTTATGAGAAAAAGAAGCAAATTTTATGTCATCTATGTTTATTTGTATTCCTAATTCTTCTTGTGCTTCTCTTTTCATTGCCATTTTCATAGACTCATTTTCTTCAACATGACCACTTGCCGCACAATCCCACATCCCATCCATATAACCAGTGTTTTGCCGTTTTTGTAGTAATATTTGTTTCCTACCCTCTATTTGTTTTTCTAAGATAAGCATAACAGCTGATAGTGTTTTAAAATGCTCGCCCATTAGCAATCCTCCTAAATAATATTGTGAATATCAAAAGGTTTACTCTATTTAATTTGATATTCTAAAATCTTTAATAAGCATTTGTATTTGTTTGTTTCCATTAAATTCATTAATATTTATAGTATAAATCATATCCAAATTAAATTCAATTTGTTTACCAGAAGTAATAAGATTAAAAGTTTGTTCTCCATATTCATTAATTATTATATCTTTAAAGTTATTATATCCATCAAATGAAATAGCTGTTATAGGTCTATTATTACAAACTTCACATTGAAATTTTAAAATCTTTTTTTCTTTCCCTATAAAATCTACTCTTAATATTTTTATATTTTTTTGTGCAAACAAAGGAGTTTCATTCCCTCTACCAAATGGAGCTAATTTATCTATATCTTCTATAAGTTCAAAATCTATATCTTCTAATGGAAGTTGTGCATCAATTCTTATTTTAGGGATAATATCTTCTTCTGTTAAAGTACATAATGTATTTAATTTCTCTCTTAAAAGACCAATATTTTTATATTCAAGTGACATTCCAGCAGCCATTTTATGTCCACCAAATCTATCTAACAATTCACTACATTTACAAAGCTCATCAAAAATATTGTATTCTTCAATAGAACGTGCTGAACCTTTTGCCATCTTTTCGCCTTTAGTTAATACTATTGTAGGTAAATAATAAGTTTCTTTAATTTTACCTGCTACAATTCCTGCAATACTTTCATGTATAAACTCATTATAAATTACTAGAACTTTATTTTTATTTAAGTTACTTTTTTCTATAAATTCAATTGATTTTTTTACTGCTTCTGTAGTCATAAGTTTTCTTGAATTATTTAATTCTATTAATTTGTTTGCTAAATCTTTTGCTTCTATTTCATCTTCAGTTGTAAAAAGTTGTACTGCAGTGGTTGCTTGTTCTAATCTTCCTGTTGCATTTATACAAGGTCCCAATATAAATCCTACATGATAAACACCTATCTTTTTATCAATCAAACCAGTTTCTTCAATTAAGGTTTTTAAACCTATATCTTGTGTATATTTAATTAACTCTAACCCCTGTTTTACTATTATTCTATTTTCATCTACTAAGTCAACTATATCACAAACTGATGCTATCATTGCATACACAATAAATTTTTCCGATAACTCTTTATCTAACCCAAGTGAATTATAAAATTCACAAATAAATTTATAAGCTAAACCACCAGCACAAAGATTTTTAAAAGGATATTTACAATCATCTCTTTTAGGGTCTATAATAGCATCTGCTTCTGGTAACAATTGCTTATTATCGTTATATCTAACTTCATGATGGTCAAGTACAATTACATTCATACCTAATTTTTTAGCTTCTGCTATTTCATCTATAGCAGCAATTCCATTATCACAAGTAAATATTGTGTTTATACCCATTGTATGTAATTTATATACAGAGTCCATATTTATACCATAACCTTCGGTTTCTCTATCTGGTATATAATATATAACATCTGCATTACAATATTTTAATCCTTTATAAAGTATTATGGTACTCATTATACCATCTGCATCATAATCACCATATATAGCAATTTTATCTCCTCTATTTATACTATTTGAAATAAAATCTATTGCTTTTTTCATATCTTCTATGTCTAAAGTATTATACATACTTTCAATTGAAGGGTGTATAAAATTTACAATATCTTTTGGATTAACAATGCCCCTATTTGCTAATATATTAGCTACAATTGGTTTAACACCACTGACTTTAGATAATAATTCTATATTTGCTTTGTTTCTTTTTAACATCCATTTATTCATAAAACACCTCTTAAATTTATAAATATTTCTTCTTAACTATATTAAAATTTTTAGAAAGCATATCAAAGTCAACTTTTGATTCAATGTTATTTTATATCTAAATTTGGTCTTAAATTTCCTGTTACATTTTTTGAAAAAGTGTAACAGTTTTTTAGATATTTTTTATTAATTTATCTTTAGATTTATCAGATTTATTTGCATTTTATAGGCCTTAAATTTTGAGTTACACTTTTTTAAAAAGTGTAACTGATTTTTGAACGTTTAAATTAATTATAAAAGTTATAAAAAGCGAGTTTAAAACTCGCTTTATTTTTAATTATTAACTTTAGATTTTTTTGTATTAAGAACATACCATACAGATGTAGAAATAAATATTGATGAATAAGTTCCTGCTATTATACCAACTATAATAGGCATTGAAAATTCTTTAATTGATGCTACGCCTAATATATAAATTGCTACTATTGTAAATAATGTTGTTATTGAAGTATTTATTGAACGACTTAAAGTTTGTTTAACACTATTATCTACAAGTGATTCAAAATCATTTCTTTTATAAACTGTTCTGTTTTCACGTATTCTATCAAATATAACGATTGTATTATTTATAGAATAACCAACAATTGTAAGTATTGCTGCTATAAATGAATTATTTATAGGTATTCTAAAAATTGCATATATACCAATAACAATAAGTACATCATGTATTAATGCAATTATAGCACTTAATCCTGATTTTAAATCTTTAAATCTTATAGTAATATAAAGAAGCATTGCAATACAAGCAATTGTTACTGCTACTAATGCTTTTGTTTGCATCTCACCACTTATTGTAGAACTTACATCTGCATACTTTAACATATCTGTTTGAGGATATTTCTCTTTTAATTTTTCTATAAGTAAATTTCTTGTTTCTTCATCTATTTTTTTAACTTTTATATTAACTTCTTGTTTTCCTAATATATGTTGTACTTGAGGTGAAGGTTGACCTGTAATTTCCTTAACAATTTCTGCTATATCATTGTTATTAAAATCTTCACCTACATTTACATGTAATTGAGTTCCACCAACAAATTCAACATCATAATTTAATGCTCCATTACCCATAAAAGCATTAATTGGCATGAATAATAAACCAATACAAATTATTATTATTGAAATTGTAAACCAAAGTTTTCTTTTTTGAATAACAATCATTATTGTTTATCCTCCTTACCAACGTTTATTCCATAAAGTTTTAAATTTCTAGCTCCTAAACTAACAATGTTTCGTGCTATAAACTTTGTTATTACTAATGCAGTAAACATTGAAAGTACAATACCTATTGCTAGTGTTTGAGCAAATCCCTTTATAGGACCTGTACCAAGCCAGAATAAAATTCCTGCTGCAATAAGAGTTGTAATATTACCATCAATGATAGCTGAAAATGCTTTTTTATAACCTGAATCAACAGAAGCACGTAAACTTTTTCCAGATTTGATTTCATCTTTTGTTCGCTCAAATATAATTACATTAGCATCTACTGCCATACCTATTGAAAGTACAATACCTGCAATACCTGGTAGAGTTAAAGTTACTTCTAATAAACTTAATACAATAAGGTCTAAACAAATATAAATTATTAATGCCCAATCGGCAGCAATACCTGATAATCTATAAATGATAATCATAAAAAGTAACACAAGAGCTATACCAATACTACCTGCTAATAAACTACTTGAAAGAGCATCTGCTCCAAGTCTTGCTCCAATATTATTCATATCTATTACTTCAAGATTAAAAGGTAATGCACCAGCACGTATTAAAGCAGCCATTTCTTCTGCTCCTTGTGGTGTATACCCTCCTGAAATTATAGCATTTCCACTATCTATAGCTTGATCAACATAAGGTGCACTTATAACATCTTCATCAAGTACAATAAGTATTCTTTTATTAACATTATTTGCTGTAGCGGTCGCAAAAGCTCTTCTTCCTTCTTCATCAAATTCAAGTAATATATATGGCTGAACAGGTGAATTTTCAGATATTTTTCCAACTTGTTTTGTAGCATCTTTTACTTGTAACCCTGTTAAAATTACTTCGCCTTCTTCTGTAGTAAATTTTAATTGAGCTGTTTGTCCAATTTCTTTTATTGCTTGGTCAGCATCTACAACTCCAGGTATATCTACACGTATTCTTTTATCACCCTCTTTTGCTGCCTCTGCCTCTGTGTAACCTTTTCTATCTAAACGTTCTTGAATTAATGCTATTGCTGTATCCATCTCAGCAGTTGTAGGTTCTCCATTTTCTTTTAAAGCTTCAAATACTACATAAGCACCACCTTTTAAATCAAGACCTTGTTTAATACTTTCTATTCCTAATATTTTATCTTCTCCAATTCCAAAAAATGCGATAACACCTAATACTATTGTTATAACAAATAGGATTATTAAAGAAAATGCACTCTTTCCCTTAGAATTCATTATATTTTTTCCTCCTAAAATTTCTATAGCTTTAATTAATAGTTATTTTTAAGATTAGCTATAGTATATATTAACTAACATTAATTGTATCCCCTTTCAATTTTTATAATAAAATTTTTTAGACTATATTCGCTATATTATATCATAAAGATATTTATTTGAAAAGCATTCATTAAAAATTTTCATGGTTAAAATTATAAATTTAATATAATTTAATCAAATTATAGCTTTTATATACAAATATTAATTTTATAAATAACAGTAATAATAAAATAATCTAAATTAAAAAAAATAAAATTAAAAATCAATATTGGTTCGCACTTAAAATTAAGTGCGAACCAACATTAAAAATAAACTATAATTAGAAATTATTTATTTGCAATTGATAAAATAAGTGTTAATATAGTAAATAATAATAAACAACTAATTGGGAAACATTATATCAAGATGTAGTTTTATAAACAACTATTAAATACAAATAAATCTTTTAATAAATAAATGAAAATGAAAAATTTATATTATCATAAATAAATATATTTAAAAAAATAAATTTATATTTAAATAATATAGATATATATTTTGAATAAACTAATGCTATTAAAAATTTATTTGATAATATGCATAAAATATTAAAAGGTGTTGAAAATAATGCTAATAATGCAACTAATTCAAACCCAATTAGTATATTACTACTCAAAAATTAATACAATTTCATTTAATCCATCTATTGAAATATCAATAGCAGAACATCATTACGATTTTTGGTTTAATTAAATAAATCAAAGTAAGTATAAAAGCTACTGAATTAATTGAAAATTGTATATAATATGTAGAAATAATTAATAAAAAAGCTAAAACATTAATTACATTATAAATAATATCTGAAAAGAATAAATATATATCTAATAAACTTTCAGAACAAGCTAAAATATTAAATGGACTTATTACATAACTTTATTATATAATAATTTTTTGAATATGTTGTTGTTTTAAAATTATAGCACGTATAGTCACTAATATAATTAAGAAAGGATAATTTTATGAAAACTTTTGGTGTAATTTATGGAATAAATGGACCAGTTATTAAAGTAAGAGGTAGTAAAGATTTTTGTATGTCTGAAAAAGTTTTAATAGGAACAGAAAAGCTTATAGGAGAAGTTATAGGAATACATCCAAAAGAAACAATTATACAATGTTATGAAAGCACTACTGGTTTAAAACCCGGCAAACCAGTTGAAGGAACAGGTAGCCCAATTTCTGTTACATTAGCACCTGGTATAATTGGAAATATATTTGATGGTATAGAACGCCCATTAAAAACAATGGAAGAAAAATCAGGAGCCTTTATTAAAAGAGGTATTAATATATCATTAGACATGGATAAAAAGTGGAATACTCATATAGTTGTAAAAGTAGGTGATAGTGTTTCTTTTGGAACTATAATAGCAGAAGTTCCTGAAACAGAATCTATTATACATATGGTTATGGTTCCACATGGAGTTAGTGGGATTGTATCAGAAATAGTTTCTGATGGTGATTATTCTATATCAGAAACCATTGTAGTAGTAGAAACCAAAGCAGGTAAAAAAATTAATTTAACTATGATACAAGAATGGGCTATTCGTGTACCTCGACCTTATATAAAAAGGTATCCTATAGACCGTCCACTTATAACAGGTCAAAGAATAATAGATACTTTATTTCCTATAGCTAAAGGTGGAACAGCAGCAATACCGGGAAGTTTTGGAACTGGTAAAACAATGACACAACATCAATTAGCTAAATGGTCAGATGCTGATATTATAATATATATAGGTTGTGGAGAACGTGGAAATGAGATGACAGAAGTTTTAGAAGACTTTAGTAAACTTGTAGACCCTAAAACTGGTAAATCCCTTATGAATAGAACTGCTCTTATTGCCAATACTTCAAATATGCCTGTTGCTGCACGTGAAGCAAGTATATATACTGGTATAACACTTGCTGAATATTATCGTGATATGGGTTATCATGTTGCTATAATGGCAGATTCAACTTCTCGTTGGGCTGAAGCATTACGTGAAATATCTGGTCGATTAGAAGAAATGCCTGCTGAAGAAGGTTTTCCAGCTTATTTGTCATCAAAATTATCTGGTTTTTATGAAAGAGCTGGCTTTGTTGAAAATATGAATAATACAGAAGGCTCTGTAACAATAATCGGGGCAGTATCACCACAAGGTGGGGATTTTTCAGAACCTGTTACTCAAAATACAAAACGTTTTGTACGTTGCTTTTGGGGACTTGACCGTTCATTAGCATATGCAAGACATTATCCTGCTATAAATTGGACAACAAGTTATAGTGAGTATCTTGATGATTTAGAACCTTGGTATGAAACTAATATAAATCCAGAGTTTAGTAAATATAGAATGCATATTGTGAATATATTAAATGAAGAGAGTTCTCTTATGGAAATCGTTAAACTTATAGGAAGTGATGTATTACCTGATAGTCAAAGATTAACTCTGGAAATAGCACGTGTTATAAGGCTTGGATTTTTACAACAAAATGCTTATCATAAAACAGATACTTATGTACCATTAAAAAAGCAAATGAAAATGATGGAAGTAATCCTTTATCTTTATAAAAAATCAAAAGAACTTATAGATATGGGTATGCCTATGTCTATGCTTAGACAACATTCTATATTTGATAAAATAGTATCTATAAAATATGATGTACTAAATGAAGATATAGATAAATTAGATGATTATATAACTATGGTGGATGACTTTTATAATAGTTTATATGAAAAAAATGCTTAATATATAAATAAGAATAATTTGTAATAAAGATTGACATAATTTTTATTACACATTAGAATAAAGAATAATTACCACTAGACTTTAACTAGTGGTTTTAAATTTATTTTAAAAGATACAGGAGGCCAATTCATGTCAAATTATAAAATCTTATCAGATAGTTCATGTGATGTTCCTGAAGAACTACTTCAAGAATATAACTTGGAACTTATACCGTTTTATGTTTCGTTTGACCAAAATCAATATTATAAAGAAAGAATTGAATTAAAAACAAGTGATTTTTATAAAACATTAAGAACAGAAAATGTTTTTCCCAAAACATCTTTACCATCTGTTCAAGACTATATTGATAAATTTACACCTTATCTTAATGAAAATTTAGATATAATATGTTTTTGTTTAACACCTAACTTCAGTGGTTCATATCAAAGTGCAGTAAATGCTAGAAATATTCTTATAGAAGAATACCCTAATTCCAGAATTGAAATTATAAATTCACGTCAAGCTACTGGAGGTCAAGGACTTATAGTTTTAGAAGCATGTAGAATGCAAATGGCAGGATTTTCTATAGATGAACTTATTAAAAAAATAGAAATAGTAAAAGTTAATTCAAGAATTGTATTTACAATTGATTCATTAGAATACCTACAAAAAGGTGGGCGTATTGGTAAAGTAAGTTCACTTTTGGGAAATATTTTTAATATTAAACCTTTAATTATTTTAAGAAATGATGAGTTATTACCAGTAGGAAAAGTAAGAGGTAGAAAAAAAGCAATAAAAGAATTATATACACTTATGAAAAGTGAAATGGGTAATAATTTAAATTTTGATGATTATAACTTTATGTTAATTCATTCAGATTGTTTAGAAGATGCTGAATTAGTAAAACAGAATTTAAAAGATGAATTTAATATTAATATAAAATATCCTTTAACTGATATTGGTATTACTATAGGAAGTCACACAGGACCTACTGCTTTAGGTATTTGTTTTGTTCATAAATATGAAACTCTATAAAATATATTTTATAAATAGTAATATTAATATATAATAATTGTTAAACTATAAAAAGCAATCAGTAAAATACTGATTGCTTTTTATACTAGTATAATAAATATATTATAAATTCATCTTTGCTCCTATAACATATGTTCCTTCAGATACATTACCAAATAAATATTTCCCTTGTGAATTTGTTTTTGTATATGCAATAAGATTTTCTTCTGTAATATTTCCATTTTGTATAACTTTATATAATCCAACAAAACATCCTTCAACACCCTGACCTTGTTCATTAGTAATAATACCATTAATTGTACCATTAAACGGATCATCAATTAACATATTTATAAAGATGTTAAGTATATTCCCACTATCAATAGTAATATTTATTGAATTAGATGGCCAATAACCTTGCTTTGTTGCAATAAGAGTATATTCACCATTTGGAATATCATAAATAACAAACTCTCCATCATCAATACTATAAGTTGCAGCAATTGTAACTTTATTAAAATCTAAAAGAGAAAGCTTTACACCTTCAAGAGGTGTTTGATTATCTGTTGTAACAATGCCTGTAACAGTTCCCAAATTGGAATCTGCTAATAATGTAAAGTTAATTTCTATAGTACAACTTTCTGTAAGAGAAACTGATTGTACTTCACTTGTTTTATAACCATTACAAATGGCATTTATACCATAAGTTCCAATTGTCAATCCTTCAAAGCTATAATAACCATCTATATCTGTAATAGTATGTGCATAAGGATTTCCATCAATATCTAATACTGAAACGGTAGCATTAGAAATTGGATTTATTCCATCATTTACACTACCATAAATAGTAGTATCAAAATTTTGAGTATCCTCAAGTATTAAATTTACAACTGTTTCATTAGTTCCTTGCACATTGAAATCTGAACTATACTGTAAGTTTAGTAAATCTTTAACTAAATTAGCCATATAAAATTACCTCCATAAAATTAAAATTATATTTCAATATTTATTTTATGTGATAATAGATTTTCTTGTTAATAAAAAGATTTATATTTAAGATTGAAAGTTACCTAAGGTTTTGATATATCAAAACTATATTTTATTGCTCTTTCTTCCATAGTGCAGTTTTTAAGCCTCTCTACTACTTCTAATTAGAGAGGCTTACTATATTAATCGTTTTTCTTTCTACATTCTAAAAGTTGTGCTTCTTGGTCTTCATTTAATTCAATACCATTAATCATTGAAATGGCTAAATTTATTTTATTTAAATATTTTGTAAATTTTGTAGTATATATATTTATATCTCTAAAATTATATAAAGTTTGTAGTCCTCTTTTTTGTAATTCGTCACTTAAAGGGCATATTATTTTTTGTCTACTATCGCACATTTCACCAATAGCATATATGCAAAGTCCTTTAATTTGTTCATTTTCATTAACTTCTAAAGTATATATTAATTTATCCAATACTTTTGGCAATATATCTATTTCACAAATGTTTCTTTCCCTAGATGCAACCTTACCAACGCTCCAAATAGCTCCTTGATTTCTATTCATATCATTAGGACTTATACTAAGAAAAAAGTTTAATATCTCTTGAGGATATTTACCTAATTTAGCTAATGTAACAACTGTTTCGTTATGAAAATTAATTTGTTTCTTATCTTCTAATATGTTTAGTAATAGATTAATTCTTTTGGGATTTTTAATAGTTGATAATGCAGAAATAGCTATTCTTCTATTTTGTGTAATTGGTTGTAAATCTGAATACATAGTATTTAATAATGTGTAGCAATTATTTTCAAACACTGACATATCTCTTTCATTCCATTCACCTAATAATGATTTTGCTAAAACTAATAATCTTCCATAAAAAATAGAATCTAAATTTTGTTGTTGTATTAAAAGATTTATTGGAATAGCAAAATCTGGTTTATTTTTACAATTTTTTATTTTTGCTATTTGGGCCTCTATTTGTTTTGCAATATTACTTTCCTGTGGAGAATTTTTTGATTTACTTTGTCTGTAACATAAAGATTTTAAATTGTTAAGTTCACTGGATACATTTAAATTTAAAGGTACCAAAGTTTCAATTTTTTTAGCAGAGAAATTACTTTCACAGTAATTTAAATTACTATTATCAATTTCAATTTCTCCAATATCATTAGGATTATTGATTATCCAGCTTTTAAAATTTATTATATTCATATTGTTTACACAAATTTTTACACCAACCCTTGTTCCAGATGGATATTTATTTTTAAATCTAATTATACGCTCAGCTAATTTTCTGTTTGGATAATTAGTAGTTTCACCTCTACCTAAATATATAGGTATTCTTATGCTATCTCCATCTTTTTGAAAAAGAAATGTACTATCTGAAATTTCTTTTTCAAAGGGTATTTGTGTACCTGCCTCAGCAAGAGGGGTTACATATCCACCCTTTGTTGCTATATTTATAGTATCTTTTAATATGTTTTTTCCAAAATCAATTGTTTTAGTATCTGAATTTTTATTAGTGTTTACAGTATCTAAATCAATATTATATTTATGTAAATAGTAATGATATATAGAGGCTCCTTTTGCAACAGATAAGTCAGGGTCATTTAATGTTAATACTTTTTTACCAAAAAATTTACAAAGTCTATCTCTTATTACATATAATTTTGTCATTCCACCATTTAATATTATGTGATCTATATTTATATTTGGTTGTTTTGTTTTTGCTAAAGTATCTAATATGGGATAAATTATATTATTCATATCTTTCTCTTGTAACTTGTCTATTCGTTTATAATCATCATATTTAAGGTTCCAACCCATAAGAGGAGCTATAAAATTTTCTAAGTCTCTCTTTGTAGGAGACATATCAAAATCGTAACTTTGGTATATATTAATTTCCGAAACATATTCATCATATTCATCAGATAATACATTTGAAACATTTGTTGCGGATTCATATGCATTACTAATTGCTATTTTAAACTCTTCTGCTTTTTTTCTTAAAGTATACATTATCTGGTTTTTTGCTCTATTATCTATTTTTAAATTCTCTGCTTGTTCTAAAAAATGTTTATACATATTTTCAGCTATATATTCATCAATATCATCGCCACCTATTTTAGTATATCTTGATATAGCTAAATCATCAACTTTAAGGATTTCTTTATTTTCTTCATCATAATATACTTTATGTAAAGATACATCCAAAGTACCACCACCTAAATCATATACTAAAATGTTTTTAGGTTCTGTTAAATCTATTATGGATGTTGGTATTTCATCATTAATTTGTGCATTTATAAAATCATACAATACTGCTTTTGGTTCATATAATAATATATCTTTGTATGTTCCATCAGAATTTCTTACATCTATGCCAGCTAATTCAGCAGCTTCTAATGTAGCTAAACACATATCTGTATCAAAGGAAGCAGGAACAGTTATAATTACATCTCTAGGAAAATTATCTAAACTTAATTTCTTTTGTGCATTATTTAATAAATGTTTTAAAATATTTGATGCTATAGCTTGAGGTGTTTTATCCATAATATCATTATTAAGCTCACCTATATTATTAGTTCCCATAGAACTTTTAATTGATTTGGCAACATAACCATACTTTTTACCATACTGTGCTTTGGCAAAATCTCCAACTAAAGTAGTCATTTTATTACTTTCTATTTTATAATAAACTACAGATGGTAAAGTTTGCAATGATATCATTGCACCCATTTCTGAAAGTCTAGGAATTTCAACAACCTTACTTTTAATAGTATTATTTCTTGTTAAATTTGAATATGCTATTGCAGAATTTGTAGTACCAAGGTCAATTGCAAAATAAAGATTATCCATATATATCTTCTCCTTTAGTTATTCTAAAATTTCTTTTACAGATGGTTTTGAAATAATTATATCTTGGTATTTCCAGCCTGGTGAATCTATTTCTAATTTTTTTGTTTCATTATTTAAAAAAGGTTCACCATTATAAGTCATATATTCTATATCTTCAAAGATTGCTTCAAATATTTTGCCTGCTTGCTCTATTGGTTCAATGCCAAATTCTTTTATAAATTTAGCAAAATTTTTAATTATTATAGGGATAGAACTAAATTCTTTGGGAATTTTGAAACCTGATTTTTTTAATGTATCTATTTGTTTTTCAACAACTATTATCTTATCTAACATATTTCCAAATTTTGATGAATTAAATTGTATAAAAAAATTACTTATGACTTGTTTTTCAGATTCAGCTACTTTTTCTTCAATATTTGCATTTATATTATCTAAACTATTTTCTATATATGATAAAGTACTACATAAGCTATTTATATTAAATTCTAATTCTTCTATTCTTGCATCTTTATCTATAATAGTTTGTGGATTTATATTATATATTTCACTTCTAGCATCTTGTATAATTTCTTTCATAAAATTTTGTTTTACTTTACCTAAGTTACCTGCTATATTATAAAAAACATCTTTTATTATATAATTACAATCATAACCTTTTATATAATCTAAAATTACTTTCTTATCTTTAAATAAAGTATTCTTTTCATCATCAAAATATTTTAGAAGAGTCATTTTATAAATCGCTTGAGAATATCGTTTATCATCATTTGAATGGAGAGCTATATAATTTTCATATTCCTCCAATGCTGTTATATCTTCTTTAATAATTCTATTAATAAGTTCAATTAATTTATCAATTTGATTTAAAGCGTTTAAACGAGCTTCAACATTATTTAATTTCATAAATCTAAGAATTTTTATTATTGTTTCATAATTTATATTATTAACTTTAATAAGTACATCTCTATAATAACCCGGATTTGATTCAGGACTTTTAATAATTACTTTAAAAATTTGATTTTCAATATATATGTTTTTTAGTAACGCATTTTTTTCTTTTTTTCTTTTTTCATATTTACATAATTGTTTTAACATTAGTTTTTGATTTTTTTCTATCATATTGGATTCCTCCTAAGTTTACTTAAAATTATAAGTTTTATTATTTTCTAAAAGAGTTATACTGCAATTGAAATTTAAATCTCTTGAAAGTTCTTTTATAAGATTTTCAGTATTTTTTGGTTGAGTATGTACTACAAAAACATTTTTAGGTTTTTTACTAAGTATAAATTTTTTTAGACCATTATAATTTATATGTAAAGTATATTTATTAGCATCTATATATTTATAATTTTCATATTCAGGTTCTTTTGTTTTTTTATTGGAAATTATAATTTCTTTTAATGAATTATTATATTGCTTACTATATAAATATTTTACATTCTTTGAAAATACCATATAATTCATATCCTCAAAACTATTTGCAATTTTCTCTAAATCATCATCAAGGTATATCTTATATTTTGGTAAATTAAAATTTTCTATAGCTATATCTAACATACTTGCAATTTCTATACCTTTAGTTAAGTTAGGACTATGGACATAAACTTTATTGTTGTAAACCATAGCATTATTTATATCAGATATTATTTTATTAAAATCATTTTTATATGTATTATGCGGATTATACGCATGAGTACCACAAACAATTACAGTATCAAATTTAATACTTTCATCTAAACAATAAGCAGGAACACTTGGATAATTTTTATCACTAAAATCACCAGTATATAATATATTATGATTTTTAATTTTAATATAACTCATAGCAGCCCCAGCCATGTGTCCTGCATTATAAAAAACCAAATCAAATTTGTTTGAGTTTATTTTTTTTCGATATGGTATAGGTTGTATCATTTCTATAGCTCTATCAATTTGTATTTCTTTCTGCAATTTTCCCATTTCATTATTAGTATACAGTTTATTTAAAGTTAATAATTGTAACTTAGTAAGTTGTTTTGTTTGAGGTGTTGAAAAAATTTTTAGTTTTTTAGTATTAGATATTATATAAGGTAATGCCCCTATATGGTCATAATGAGCATGAGATAAAATTAATCCATCTAAATCCCAAAAAGATTCTATAAATTTATTTAATATACAGGAATAATCAGGAAAAATATTATCTGTATTTAACCTTAAACCACAATCTAATAAAATATTTACTCCTTCTACTTGTAAAAAATATGAACTTGCACCAATTTCATTTCCTCCTCCTAAAGCTATAATAGTATTCATAAATTCACCTCCTTAATTTTAAATTAAAATTACTTGTTGAATTTTACTGAATGTAATAATATAGCCAATAAATTTTCAAATTTATTAACTATATTGAATAACATAAGTTTGAAAATTAACAAAAGTGAAATGATGAATATAATCATATATACTTTTGTATAATTTTCGATTTTATTAAGTATAACCTCTATTATTTTATATTATTTATATCATTTTTTCAATCGTACTAATTAACAAATTTTTAATTAATTATATTTTCTTTGACAAAAAAATAAACCCTTTATATTTATACATATATTAATGTACTCATATAAAAGGTTTTATAATTAAAGATTAGGAGCTACTCTTCTTATTAAACTTCCAATTTCATTAGCCAAACCAGAAATTGGTTTACCATTTGCGACATCATTAGCTAAATTAATTATTCTATCAACTAATTCTGGACTTGATGTAACAGCAACTTTTTTAATATTACTGTCTATTTTTAAAGCTTGATTTTGGGCATCATTTTTTATATTTGTTATTTGTTCATTAGTTAAATTATTTGATAAATTTAAACCAACTAAAGCTGTGTCCCCTGTAATTATTACAGTCGCTTTTTCTACGCATTGTATATTATTTAATCCTTCAGCTATTTTAGTAGCTCTTTTAGATAAATCATTTACTTTAGTTGTAGTACCTGTTGGTTGTGTAGCACGATTTACAGTATTATTTCTATTAATAGCAGTGTTATTATTAGGGACATAACCTAAAGTATTATTAATATTTTCATTAACAACATAATCTCTACTATTTTCATTGACAACATAATCTCTATTGTTTACATTATCATTACCCACATAGTTTCTATTATTATAATCATAATTATCATTATTCATATAATTTCTTTCATATCTATAGTTGTTATTATTTGTATAATTTCCATCATAATTATTATTATAATGACCAGTAGAATTTAAATTGTTATTATAATTTCTAGTAGCATTGTTGTACTTAGTAGTGGCTCTATTAACATTATTATTATAATTAGTAGTGGCATTATTAGCTGCCCTGTTAGCATTATTATTGTAGCTAGTAATACCATTATTAGTTACTCTATTAGTATTATTACTGTAGTTAGTAGTACCATTATTAGTTACTCTGTTAGTATTATTATTGTAGTTAGTATTACCATTGTTAATAGCTCTATTAACGCCATTTCCAACGCCTTCAACAGCTCTACCTACACCATTTCCGATATCCTCAACAACTCTACCTACGCCATTTCCAACACCTTCAACAGCTCTACCTACACCATTTCCAACATCTTCAGCAACTCTACCTACACCATTTCCAACACCTTCAACAGCTCTACCTACACCATTTCCAACATTGTTGATAGTACGGTTTCTTGTAACTGTATTATTTGAAACGTTTGTAGTTGAATCAGTATTATCTGTACTACTTGTAGAACATCCTACTAAAACAAATATTAATATTAATAAATATATTATATATGATATTTTTTTCATTTTTGCACCTCCAATAATATTATTTGCTTTTAATTATTTTTTACTATGTTATTTTTATCTAAATATACATGTATTTATAATTTAAAAAGTTTGTTAACTATAATTGCAATTTAATATAAAATGAGTTATAATAAGCTTAATTTATTTTTAGGAGGTTTTATTATGTTTATTTCACCAGATAGCATACATAGTAAAATAGTATCCAATATTCAATCTAAACTACCTTTTACTGTGTCAATGCCATATACTACACAGCGTTCAAATCGTACAAGTTCTAAAACATTTAATGAATCATTATCAAATGTAACTGCAACTAAACAAACTACAAATATAAATTCTAGTTCTGATTCAAACTCAAATTTAATTAAAAAGAATATTCCAGAGTTTACAAATGCTAAATTATTCCAATTAGCTTCAAAAAATATTACAGCTTCAAGTAATAGTTCATATATTCAAAGTATATTAAACGATTTATATTCTAATAAATCAGATGAAAATACAAAAATTAGAATAACAAATGCTGTAGAAGATGCTTCAAAAAAATATGGAATAGATAGTAGTTTAATAATGGCAGTTATAAAGCAGGAAAGTAACTTTAATCCTACTTGTGTTTCTAGGGCTGGTGCAGTTGGGCTTATGCAACTTATGCCAAAAACTGCTGCTTCGCTTGGAGTTAAAGACTCTTACAATATAGAACAAAATATAGATGGTGGAACAAAATATTTAAGTAATATGTTAAAAGAATTTAATGGAAATATATCTTTAGCACTTGCTGCATATAATGCAGGTCCTAATAATGTTCAAAAATATAATGGTATACCACCATTTGCAGAAACACAACATTATGTACCTACAGTGTTATCATATCAAAAACAATATCAGGAACGAAAATATACTTAATAAATAAGTTTATTGGTATAAGTTAGACAGGTTTTATATGGAAGATTATGTTGATTTATTTGATAATTACTAAAAAGAGTTTTGTAAAAAATTTATATATGAATTAAATGGAGATTGGAACCAATTAAATTAATATGAACAAGAAATCGTAGCTCAATTGAGATTGCTTGTTGATATATATAATGATGCATTTATACAATTTTTTTGTAATTGGGACTTTACTAATTATTGTTATGCTATGAGTGGTTTACAACGTATAGGAAATATACCTTTATTAAATTTATTTCTTGAAGTATATAAGAATGTTCTTGAAAAATTCCAAAAAGATTAAAGAATAAAATCTTTTTGGAATTTAACAAAATATCTTTTAGAAGATGATTATAATTCACTTAATGAAATAGATAATTTATTTTATGATAATGAAGATGAAAATTTTGCAAAAATAGCTTATGAATTTTACTGTATTAATATGAAAAAAACAGTTTAAGTGCTATAATATATTTTCACTTAATTATTTATGTTGAGTTTGAATAATAAATCAATTTCATTTTATTTTGTGAGATTAATTATAATATTATACAGACTAATTAGAAAAAGAGTATTAAAATCTTTTTATACTAAATAATTATTATACTTCCATATTTTTTAATTATATTTAAGGAGAAAATTTGATGAATAATGTAGTAGATAAGAGAGGTAAACTTGATGAAGAAGTTTTTACTTATCATATTTCCAAAGATAATAAAGTCTTTATATTTTGGAATGGAAAACAAGTAACCACTCTAAGTAATAATAAAGCTAATAAATTTATTGAAACTATTGAAGGAGCAGATAATAAGGAAGCTCAACTCATTATGGCAAAAGTAACAGGTAACTTTAAACGTGGAAATGAAAAACTTAATAAACGAATTAGATAACATTACATTATATATTTTTATTCAAATCTAATTTCAGTGATACTTAAAAAAAGTGTCACTGTTTTTTATTATTAAATTTAATTATTTTATTAACATTAAAATTCTTAAACTTGTAGTTCAATATCGTTTTATCTATTTTGTATTTAAAAAATTTATCTCTATTCATATTATTATTTACTATATTCAAAAAGTCAAATAATTTATTACACATGATTTCAATTTTCTGTTACACTTTTTAAAAAAGTATAACAGATTTTTTAGATATGGTTTATATATTTAAGTTTTGCATAAGGTGTATTATATATTTAATAATGTTAAGAAGTGTTCTGCACCTTTTTTAATAGAATTGCACAGGTTAGTTGATTTCTTTATTTTAAAGTATTAAAATAAATTATGTTTAAAGATTAAAAAGTTTTAATTAATATATTTAATTTTGGAGGTAATTAACATGATAGAACAAACAACAACAATAAAAAGTCCAACAGGGCTTGAATCTCGCCCAGCTACAATGTTTATTAGTTTTCTCAAAAAATTTTCAAATTGTAAAATAACTTTAATTAGCAATGGTAAATTGGTTAATCCAAAAGATATATTAAGTTTATTATCATTAAATTTATTATATGGTTCTCAAGTTACAGTACGTGTTGAAGGTTCAAATGAAATGGCAGTAGTTAAAGAAATAATTAATTTTATTGACAATTTAAAAGACTAAACAAAATAACTCCTTAAGTTTTTGCTTAAGGAGAATTTTAAAAAACTATTGACAAACTATAAAACATATGATAATATCTTTAAGAATTAAATATTAGCAGTTGTGGCGGAATTGGCATACGCGCTAGACTAAGGATCTAGTCCGGGTTTCTGGGTAGGGGTTCAAGTCCCCTCGACTGCACTTTAGTAATGCACGAGTGGCTCAGTGGTGGAGCATCGCCTTGCCAAGGCGAGGGTCGCGGGTTCGAATCCCGTCTCGTGCTTAAATATTAAGAAAGGACAACTAAAGTTGTCCTTTTGTAATCTAATGGGCAGTTGCCAAGTGGTAAGGCTCTGGATTCTGATTCCAGCATTCGGGGGTTCAAATCCCTCCTGCCTAGAAATTAAAAAGTAAACAAACTTAAAAAATGTTTGTTTACAATAATATAAATTATATTTTAATAATTCCTTTTAAAAACTATTTTTTAAAAGGAATTTTATATATGATAAATCTAAATAATCTATTCTAAAAAATTGTGCTTCCAGCTGGCATATTCAGGAATGAAATTATATTTATATTCTCTGAAAAATGTGTATTTTTTAAAATTATGCATTGATTGAATATTATAAATAGTTAAACGTGTTTTAGTATCAGAGTTATTCTTACGAAAAGCAACAAATACAAACCTACCTCCTAATGAAGGAGTTATATTAATTATAGTTGCATCTTCTATATATTTTTCTTCTGTTGTATTTGTAGATAAGTCTTCTACTATAACAGCATTTTTATTGTTATTAGATGTATAACCTAAATATTTACCATCTATCGAGCTTCCATATATATGAGATTTCCTTTTTAAAAGAATTCTATCCTTAGTTTCTAAATTATATAATTGGATATTATCATTTACATTTACAAAAATTTCATCTTTATAAACATTGTAAAAACCTGCATTTTCAACTAGTAGTTCTTTATTTCCATTAAAATCAATATAAAATAAGTTGGTTTTTTCATTTTCTTCTTCCAAAAAAAAGAGTTGGTTTTTAAGTGGGTCGTAAAATGGATTAGATAATTTGTTATTACTAATATACATAGTTTCTAATATTATTGGCTCTGCATTTTCAATTTGTAATTTACATATTTTATATTCATCTGTAGTAACATCAAAATAAATAGATATTAAATAGTCTTCATTATGTATATATCTAGTATGTAAATAAGGTCCTTTTATAACAGTTTTAATTTTAGATTTAAAATTATAATTAAAAAATAACTCCGATACATTTTCACTTTCTTTTTTACTAAGTGGTAATAAATCTTCATTTGATTTAAAATAATTTATATCACTTGGTGCAGATATTAGTAAATCACCCATTAATTCATCTCTAAAATCAAAATTAACTTTGTATGAGACATAGAAGCATCCAAATGCAAGTAATAGAAGAAAAATAAAAGCTCTTGAACTGTCATCTAGTTTGGTTTTGGTTTTCATTAATAAATCATCCTCTTTTCATTTGATTTTAAAAAATTTATTCTTGTGTAAAAATATCATAAAATTAAAATATAATTTATATTAGAATTTATATTAACATAATACATTATATTTGTCATTAATATTTATACGAAAATTAAGAAATTTTGTCTTAAATTATATTTTAGTACTATTACCAGACTAAAAAAGTTTTTAATTAACTATATAATTAAAGAATGAAGTTGAAATTTATAATAAAAAATAAAAATTTTCAAATAATAATATAAAGTTGAAATTTATTTTTTTATATTAAAAAGCTTGACGTATTTTAAAATATTTAATATTATTATTATCAATATAAATTTAGGAGGCTTTAAGAATGAACAAGAATATTGAAACTTTTATTTGCTGTGATAAAGAATATAATGATGCAAATATAGTTATATTTGGTGCTCCATTTGATTCAACTACTTCATATCGTCCAGGTACAAGATTTGCAAGTAAAGCTATAAGAGCAGAATCTATTGGACTTGAAACATATAGTCCATATCAAGATAAGGATTTATCACAAACTAATATTTGTGATGTAGGAGATTTAAAAATCGCTTTTGGAAATACACCAAAAACATTAGATAAAATTGAAAACTGTACAAAAAAAATATTAGAAGATAATAAAATCCCTGTTATGATTGGTGGAGAACATTTAGTTACTTTAGGAACTATCAAATCAGTTGTTAAAAAATATCCTGACTTACATGTTATTCATTTTGATGCACATACTGATTTAAGAGAAGAATTTTTTGAAGACACATTATCTCATGCAACTGTTATACGCCGTGTTTGGGAATTAGTTGGAGATGGCAAAATATTTCAATTTGGAATACGTTCAGGTGAAAAAGATGAGTTTGAATTTTCAAAAGAACATACTTTTATGAGTAAATTTAATTTAGATAAATTAGATGAAGTTTATGAAAGTTTAAAAGGTAAACCTGTATATTTTACATTAGACTTGGATATTTTAGACCCATCAGTTTTTCCGGGTACAGGAACACCTGAACCGGGTGGAATTAGTTTTAGTGAATTACTAGATGCAGTAATTAAACTTAATAAATTAAATATCGTTGGTTGCGATATTAATGAGTTATCACCAGTATATGACCAAAGTGGTGCATCAACAATAGTTGCTTGTAAAATTTTAAGAGAACTATTACTTGCAATTACTGGTTCAGATACTTAAATTGGGACGTTTCTAAAATCTTTAAAGTAAAAATTAAAAGAATGATAGTATCATATGAATAGCCAAAGGTTGTTTGCTCTTATTCTCAAAATTAATTTTTACTTCATCATTTTATTTTAAGAAACGCCATTATATAAATTTATATTTTGGAGGATGTTAAAATGGGAAAAGCTTTAATTATTGGATGTGGTGGAGTAGCTAATGTTACTATACATAAATGTTGTCAAAATTCAGATGTATTTGAAGAAATTATAATAGCAAGTAGAACAAAAGATAAATGTGATAAATTAAAATCAAAATTAGATGGTGGTAAAACTAAAATCCATACAGCTCAAGTTAATGCAGATAATGTTTCAGAATTAATTGAACTAATTAATAAATTTAAACCAGATGTAGTAATTAATTTAGCATTACCTTATCAAGATTTAACAATCATGGATGCATGTCTTGCAACTAAAACACATTATATTGATACAGCAAATTATGAACATCCGGATACAGCTAAATTTGAATATAAATATCAATGGGAATATCGTGAACGTTTTAAAGCCTCTGGCATAACAGCTTTATTAGGAAGTGGATTTGACCCAGGTGTTACAGGAGTATTTTCAGCTTATGCACAAAAACATTATTTTGATGAAATTCATGAAATAGATATTCTTGATGCTAATGCAGGTGATCATGGCTATCCATTCGCAACAAATTTTAATCCAGAAATTAATATTAGAGAAGTAACTTCTAAAGGTAGATATTGGCAAAACGGTTCTTTTGTAGAAACCGAACCAATGGAAATTAAGCGAAATTATAACTTTCCTGAAATAGGTGAAAAGGATATGTATTTACTTTATCATGAAGAATTAGAATCTTTAGCATTAAATATTAAAGGAATTAAAAGAATTAGATTTTTTATGACATTTGGACAAAGTTATTTAACTCATTTAAAATGTCTTGAAAATGTTGGAATGACTTCAATTAAACCTATTGAATTTGAAGGCAAACAAATAATTCCATTACAATTTCTAAAAGCAATTCTTCCAGACCCGGCAACTTTAGGTTCAAGAACAAAAGGTAAAACTAATATTGGTTGCATATTCAAAGGGATTAAAGATAACAAACCAAAAACATATTATATTTATAATGTTTGTGACCATCAAGAATGTTATAAAGAAGTAGAATCTCAAGCTATTTCTTATACAACTGGTGTTCCTGCTATGATTGGTGCAATGCTTATTATAAATGGCACATGGAACAAAGCAGGTGTATTTAATATTGAAGAATTTGACCCAGACCCTTTTATGAAAGAATTAAATAAATGGGGCTTACCTTGGAAAGAGGATTTTAATCCAGAGATGGTGGATTAGTATGATAAATTTTGATATTAATGCTTTACATACTCCTTATTATATTATAGATGAAAAATTACTTGTAAAAAATCTCGAAATACTAAAGCAAATAATGAATAAAGCTGATTGTAATATTTTATTAGCACAAAAAGCTTTTTCTATGTTTTATTTATATGCTTTAATTGGTAAGTATTTAAGTGGAACTGTTGCAAGTGGATTGTTTGAAGCAAAGCTTGGATTTTATGAAATGGGTAAAGAAACTCATATCTTTTCACCTGCATATTTAGAAAATGAATTTGATGAAATATTAGAAATTTGTGACCATATTACTTTTAATTCATTTACACAATGGGAGAAATACAAAACAAAAGCTTTATCATCAAATAAGAAATTTGGGCTTAGAATTAATCCCGAACATTCTACACAAGAACATTCAATATATGACCCTTGTTCATTAGGTTCACGTTTAGGAATAACTATTAAAAATTTTCGCCCTGATTTATTGGAAGGCATTACAGGATTACATTTTCATACACTATGTCAACAAAATTCAGATGCTTTAGTTGAAACTTTAGAAGTTGTTGAAGATAAATTTAAAGATTATATAAAAGGAATGGAATGGATTAATTTTGGTGGTGGACATCATCTTACACGTTCTAATTATGATATTGAAACTTTAATTTCAACTATTAAAACTTTTAAAGAAAAATATAAAGTTAAAGTTTATCTTGAACCCGGAGAAGCAATTGTTTTAAATTCAGGTTATTTAGTAAGTACAGTTTTAGACATAGTTAATAATGGGATGGAAATTGCTATTTTAGATACATCTGCTACTTGTCATATGCCAGATGTATTGGAAATGCCTTATCGTCCACATATAATAGATAGTGGAAAACCAAACGAAAAAACATTTACTTATAGACTTTCAAGTTATACTTGTCTTGCAGGTGATATCATTGGTGATTATTCTTTTGACAAACCTCTTAAAATAGGTGACAAACTTATTTTTTGTGATATGGCTCAATATTCAATGGTTAAAAATAATATGTTTAATGGTGTAAACTTACCTTCTATTGCAGTTGTAGACTCCAATAATAATATAAAACTTATTCGTAAATTTGGATATGAAGACTTTAAAGGAAGATTATCTTAAAAGTTATATTAATTATTTAATTATTAAAAAAATCGGCTTCAACTTAGCCGATTTTTTATTTTTCACTTGTCATTATAATGTCAATGAATAATTTCAATACTATCATTATCCAACACTCTATATAACAATCTATTATTATCATCAATTCTACGACTACAATACCCACTTAAATTTCCTTTTAACATTTCGCATTTGCCAATACTGCTTTCAATTGGATTTCTTAAAATATCATTCAAAAGTAAATTAATTCTTTTGAGAGTTTTTCTATCTTGTGTTTGCCAATATTGATACTCTTTGAATGCTGTTGCTGTAAAAATTAAATTTTTACTCATTAGCCATTTCCTCAAGTTCTGCCATAGTTTTTACAATAACATTTCCACTTTTTAAATCTTCTAATGATTGTTTAATATATTTCATATTGATTTCAGTAAAATATGAATCATTATCTGCTTTTATTTGAAATGGTATTGCTCTTTCTCTAGATTGCCTAACAAATGTATTTACTACTGTTGTTAAATTAAAACCTAATTCATTAAATAAATTATCTGCCTGTTCCTTAATATCTTTATCCATTCTAATATTAACATTAATTTGTTGTGCCATGATATATACCTCACTTTATATAATTTTATTAATATTATATATAAAGTCAATAAATATATTATTTACTTATTTATTTTAATGGAAATACTTAAATCTTACAAAAATCTATACAAGAATAAATTTTATGATATAATAAATTTAAAATTATTGTAATTATGGAGGTTTGAATAAATGAATATTAAAGCTATTGTAACTGACCTTGATAGAACATTACTTCATACAGATAAAACATTATCTGATTATACAGTCACTACACTTAATGAATATCAACAAAATGGAATAAAATTAATTTTTGCTACAGCTCGACCTATTAGAACAGTTAAACCTTTTATTTCTAAAATAAAAGCTGACTCAATTGCTTATCACAATGGAGCAGTTGTTTATATCAATAATAAAGAATTTTGCAAATCTAGTATTAATTTAGATACTACAAAAAATATTCTTATGGAAATACTAAATAAACAACCTAAGGCACTTCTTTCAATTGAAATTGATGATATTATTTATGCTAATTTTGATTTACCTACAAATTTTATGCCGGCTATTAAAACAGACTTCACAGACTTACCTAATAAACTAGTTGATAAAATAATAGTTAAAATATCTTCTATAGATATTTTAAATGAAATAGCTATGTTTTTACCTGATAATTTATATATAGAAGCTACATATGATAATCTTGGTTTAATTATGAACAAAGAAGCTACAAAATTAAATGCAATAAAATCTATTTTAAAATATTGGAATATAGATTTATCCGAAGTTGTTGCCTTTGGAGATGATTTTAATGATATTAAAATGATACAAGAATGTGGAATAGGTGTTGCTGTTAATAATGGTATTGATGAAGTTAAATCAGTTGCTGATTATATTTGTGATAGTAATGATAACGATGGAGTTGCAAAATGGTTAAAGGATAATTTGCAAATTTAAAATTTTTGTTGCAATATATAACTTTAAGATAATCAAAAATATTGTATTGTTAGCTTCCACTATACTATTAATATCACTTTTATATAGAAAGAAATAACAAAAAAAATAATGCTCTAGCTAAAAATAGAGCATTATTTAATTAATCACTTATACAATGAATTATTCTATAGCTTTTTAAACTTCTCTAAGAATAAATTTTATTTTGGATATTTACCTTATAAATAAAAAAACATTTCTAATAATTATTTTTTAAATATTCTTCATATCCAATTTGTTCAAGTTTATTCGCTTTTTCTTCAACCATATTTTTTAATTCATTTTGATATTCTAAAATTTTATTAGATATTTCCTCATCAAAAGTACCTAAAATTTTAATAGCAAGAAGCCCAGCATTTAATGCTCCATTTATAGCAATTGTAGCAACTGGTATTCCTCCTGGCATTTGTACTATTGAATGTAAAGAATCTACTCCATTTAAAGTGGATGTTTTAATAGGAACACCTATTACAGGCAAAGTAGTTAATGATGCAACCATTCCTGGTAAATGTGCTGCTCCTCCTGCTCCAGCAATTATTACTTTAATACCTCTAATTTTAGCAGATTGTGCATATTCATACATACGATTTGGTGTACGATGGGCTGATACAATTGTAAGTTCATATTTAATATTAAATTTATCTAATATTTTAGCTGCTTCACTCATAATAGGTAAATCTGAATCACTACCCATAATTATACTAACCATTTTTAAACCTCTATTCTTTTATTTATTATTGTAATGTTTTTTTTATTTCTAATATTTGTTCTTTTAATAATCCTGTTGCTTTTTGTATTTTATCAATTTCTACTTCAAGTGCAAGTAAATTTTTAGCAATTTCTATTTTCTCTTTATTCCTACCTTCCATTATTCCTTCTGATTTACCCTCCAATTTACCCTCTAATCTACCTTCTAATTTTGCTTCTTTACGAGTTTCTTGTACATCATAATGTTCAATCATTGTAAACATTTCAACAAATCTCCTTTCATATACTTTATTTAATACTTCATCTATTTCTTCTTCTGGCACATTTACTTTTTCTAAAAATGCTTTTGCTATATTTGCTATAGTTAGTATTAAAGATTCTGATGCATCTTTTGTTACTTCTTCTATATATTCTTTTGATATGTCTTTTAATATATAAAAATCTTTTTTTGTTTTTACTTTGTCAATTAATAATAACAATGATAATAAATTTCTTAAATTTAATAAATCTTCTTTAGTATATTTATTTAAATTTACTACTTCATATTCAAATGAAGGTATGTATTTAGAAAACATATCACTTAAATATACTTTATCTTTAAGATTAATTTCTGCTGTCCATTCTCCATCACCTTCATAAAATACGATTGGTATTATTGGTGGTAACTTAAAATCTTTTGATTTGCTTGGTTCAGCTTTGTTTTTATTTTGAAGTTGTGATTTATTGTCTATATTTTTTATATAATCTGACCAAATTAAAGTCAAATATTCTATAAATCTAAAACTCATTAAAAATTTTACATCACTTTGATGTTCTAATAACACTATTACAAATAGTGGAGGATTATTTTTTAAATTTATTTTCTTTATTGTGTCACCATCTCTATTTTCTTTCAAAATAGTTATGAATCTTTCACTTATATCTTCTATATCTTCAGGTTGTATATTTTTTAATATATCTATATTTATAAAACTTTTTATAAACTCACAAAATAATTGATGATTTCCGAATACTTCTTTAAAACTATTATCCTTAATGTTCTTTTTAATCATTCTTTTGTGTCACCTCTATTATATTATAAAATTTAATTCAAATCAATATGATTTATAATAGATATGGATTGTAAAATTGATAAACTTTTAAATTATGTTGATATACAATACTTTTTATAGCAAATTCACAACTTGCTAAATTAAGTTCTGATTTATTATAATCAGCAAAGGATATTATTCCTCCATTATATCTTACTTTACTAATTTCAATTTGGTTTTTAGCATCTTCTAAATCTAATAATGCCAATTTATAGTTTTCCTCTAAATTTAATATTTCAGTATAAGCTGTTCTTATTTTTTTCTCTAACTCTGTTCTTGCATCTTTTACATTATCATTAGCAGTATCTATATTATTTTGTCTTGCTTTTTCAGATTGAGTAGTATTTAGATTGTTAGATGAGTATATATCAGCTTCAAATTCATATTGTTTTACTTTCTGCTCTTTAACTTTTATTGTAGGGTCTTCATTTATTTTAGTTGAAATATAACCTATTAAATTTATTTGTTCTAACGGTTTAAATTGAATATCATAACTAACAGAATATTTATTTAACATACCATCGCTACCCATAAGTGTAGTTAAGTTAATAAAATCAATATTAATGGCTTGTTTAGATATCTCAAAATCTTTAAGTTTTTTTTCATATGAACTTGAAGCTATATCGTATTCTAATTTAGATACCATTCCTAATTCATATTTTAATTTAGCTATATTTAAATCTTGTTTTGCAATTTCCAGTTGTTTTTCTTTTAATGCTATACCATATTCATTTAATTTTAAAGAAGTAAGTTGACTTTTTAAAGTTAATTCGGCTAAGGAATTATATACAATTTTTTCATAATCAGCATTTTCAATAATTAGATTATTGCTAAATATAGTTGCTAAAGCAGAAACTTGACTTGCTAAATTAATATTTACATTACCATTTTCATCAGGAATACCTATTATTTGAGTTTCAACAAGAGTTTTATTAATATCTTCTAAACTATCTACACTTCTTTCTAATTGTTTTAGTGATGGACTATTAGTTTTAACTTTTTTAAGAGCTTCATCATAAGTCATATTTATAGTACCAAGTGATTTATAATCTAACTTAGATGTATTGTGTTCAGCAGTTATTATATTAATTTCATTATCATTAATTATAACACTAGCACCAAAAACTTCACTTACAAACTTTAATGGTATTAACATATCAATATCATTTAATTTTACTGTGGCTATTGACATTGTTGTTTGTTTACCATTAACAATTGCTTTATTAGAATTATCAAATAATTTTAAACTTATATCACCTTTAGTACAATAAGTGGATTTATCAGTCGCACTCCAGTAAGCTTTAATTCCTAGTTGTGAAAATAATTCTGTCATATCAAATAGTATTTCGTCTTTTTCTATGCTAATACTTTTACTATAATTAAAATTTAAATTGTTTACTTTAAAAATAAAATTATCTTTGTCAAATCCAAAAACATTTGTTGATAATAAAGTAGTTATAAATATTGTTGTTAATATTTTTAATTTCAAAATTGTCATCTCCTTTTTATAATTTTATATAGCAAAAAAGCCCCGAATGGGGCTTTTTTATTTATTTAATATTAGTTAAA
>CAZWZB010000033.1:0-33990 GCA_964638835.1 uncultured Eubacteriales bacterium
GGAGAGCACCTGCCTTACAAGCAGGGGGTCATAGGTTCGAGCCCTATAACGACCAGTTATATGCTCGAGTGGCGGAACTGGCAGACGCACAGGACTTAAAATCCTGCGGGGTAAAACCCGTACCGGTTCGATTCCGGTCTCGAGCATTTTAATATTTTTATGTACGCGTAGCTCAGCTGGATAGAGTATCTGACTACGGATCAGAGGGTCGGGAGTTCGAATCTTCTCGCGTACATCAATTAAAAAATCCTTTTTTAATTAAAAGGGTTTTTTGTTTATATAAAACTTATAACAATTTAAATATATTAAAAAACTTTTTAATTCCTAATAATATTAAATATTCTTTAAAATATAATAAAAAAAGGACGAAATATTTCGCCCTTTTCTCAAATTTATTTCATAAAATTCTTCTTTGCTTTTTTAAAATTACTATTAAATTCATTATACTGCAACCAAAGTTTTAATAAAGCTCCACCTATAGTTACTATTAAGTTGTAAAAATTGCTGTATATTACATTAAAATCCTTCTTAAAAATATATACTTAAATTTATTTTAAATAGATTTAAAGAAAAATATTAAAATTTTCCCAATAATACATATAATAGAGGTAAATATAAAATTATCTTTCTTGAACCTTTATTGGAATATATTTTTAAGTAACCATATCAATTATGAGTTTATACAATATCAGTTTTTCCAAACTTACGAATTGATAATATCAAAAATCCTAAGCAATAAATTGTAATATAAACCCACATCCATACACTTGGAGGGCTACCACTACCAGAAAGACCTCCTGCACTACTCATTAATTCTCCTATAATCCCATTAGAAGGTAACAATACTCTTTGTACAGTTGTAAAGATTGTATGAAAAGGAGAAACCAAACTAATAAAAATACCAGCACTTACTACAGGTTGATTGTCAATATATTTACCAATCATTTCTACCATCCCACCAATATTCCCTAAAATATAAATAAATATCATAAGTAATCCATTAGGTACTGCTTTAATACATGTAGAACCATATATAGTTATACATAAAATAGCATATGGTACAAAAAGATAAAGTAACCAACTACTCAATATTTGAGAAAGTGTAAGAATAATTATAGTTTCAAGTGAATAAATTGCTCCCAATATAAGAATTGCTGAAAATAAAAAAGTACCACAGCCAAATACAAGTATTAAAAGCCCAAATAATTTACCTAATACATATTCTGAGCGTCTAAGAGGTCTTGAAATAATAGCATGTATCATTCCATTTTCAAAATCTGTTGCAATAGCTCCTGAAGAAATCATAATTGTAAGTAAAGTTAGTAACATAGAGGAAAATTGCAAACCTGTTTGTGTTAGTAAACCACTAGCAATTAATCTTGATTGTCCTCTTAATCCATGTGCTGTACCTTCTTTATCAAAATAGTAAAGTATTACACTCCAAAAAATAAGATATAAAATAGCTACAATCCCCATAACTATGAATGTTTTTTTTCTTAAAGCTTCTTTTAATGTGGTAATTATAATAGCAAAAATTATTTCTCCTCCTCTCCAACAGCCCTCAAAAATACATTTTCAAGCGTTTCTTGATGCGGTGTTAATTCATAAATTTTTACTTGTTTTGAAATAAGGTAACTAGCTATAGTTGGTATTTGTTCTTTATCTTCTAGTGTTATAAAAATAATATTATCCGTTTGTTTTAAATTCTCATCAAAATTATTCTTTAATGTAGATATTATTTCTTCGTTTATATTTTCATAACGAATAGTAAGTTTTACTTTTTCCATAAGTACATCTTTAATTAATCCGGATTTTACAACCTTACCTTTGTTAATAATTGTAATACTATCACTTACAGCTTCTACTTCACTTAGAAGATGGCTATTTAAAAAGACAGTAGCTCCCTCTTTTTTTAATTCCACAATAATATCCCTAATACTTTTACGTCCAATAGGGTCAAGGGCAGAAGTTGGTTCGTCCAAAAAAAGAATTTTAGGATTAGGTAACAATGCACAGGCAAGTCCTAGACGTTGTTGCATCCCTTTACTATATGAACCAACTTTGTATTTCTCTTGTCCTAAAAGACCAACTCGCTTTAAAACTTGAATATTTCTATCTTTACTTTTTTTTAAATGAAAAAGGCTTGTATGAAAATTCAACAAGTCTTCTCCAGTCATCCACTCTTGATAACGAAAAAGTTCTGGAAGATAACCAATTTTTTCTCTTGCAGAAACATCTCCAAGAGGTTTTCCAAGAATTAATCCATTACCTGAAGTGGGAAAAACAAGCCCTAAAAGCATTTTAATAAAAGTACTTTTACCTGCTCCATTTGCCCCTAAAAATCCATATATCTGTCCTTCGGGAATGGATATACTTATTCCATTAACAGCAGTTTTTTCACCATATTTTTTAACTAAGTTATTTGTTTCGATAACCATTAGTTAATACTCCTTGCTATATTTAGAAGTTCACCATCAGTTTTATTTCCTGTTAAACAGTATAATACTCCATCCTTTGTCCAAACTAAAGCAGAAATGTTTTCAGCATCACTTATATTCATATTAAATGGTAATGTTTGAACAAATAATTTTAAATCGGACATAGCATAAATATAGCCTGTAGAGCCATTAATATTTGTTTCTCTACCAACACCAACTAACACAGGTAAATAAATATCTTGACTTTCAATATTAATATTAGCAAGTTGAGAACGAATATTGGTAGGTACAATAGGAAGATTAATTAAAGTATTAAAAATTTCTTGTTTTGCATCGGCCTTAGTATCAAATACTATATTTTGTGTAGCAAATAATAATATTTCTGAATTATTATATTTTGCTACAACCATTGCAGGTGTAGTTATAGATATTTCTGTTCCATTTAAATTATCATCTAGTAATAATGAGTTATCTAATTTTGATAAAGTTTTATTTATACCTTCTGTGTTTAATGAAAATTTAATAGAGTTTGAATCAACAGCTTCTATACTAGGTGTTTCATCTTTTAATTCACGTGGTAATTTAAAAGAAAAATCAGTAAATTCATTTACACTATTTAATTCTTTAGGTACTACATTTTTTACATTTGAAGGCTGATAAGAAAAGTAATTATTAACTATTTGTTCTGAGTGTAAATCTTCATAATTACTTTTGTTATTTTCAAAATAATCTACTGCTTCCTGTATATCTGCTACGGTTATTTTTATTGTTTTTAAATCATTAACACGAAAAACAGATAATGCAGAAACAGCAAATGTTTGTACAGATGGTATAAACAAAGCAAGTGAGGTGATAAATGTAATTCCTAAAGTTGTTATTAGCTTTTTCTTCATTTTATTACTCCTTTCAATAATAAGTATTTTATTTATTTCAAAATAATTGTAACATATGCATATAATTATTTCAATACTAAAAATACTAAAATATAAACATTTGTTTTATATTTAGAATTCAACCGTTTTTACTGTTATATAGACTTTTAATTATTGATATTTTTTTAAATATTAAAAAGCGTTTAAATATAATAGTTTAAAAAAATAGGAAGTGTATTTTACACATTCCTATTTAATATAATTCTAAATTTTAAGTTAGTGACCAAACTTTAAAAAAATTGGTCACTATATTATTTAAACAACTTCATTTATATCTTCTTCTACATCAAATTCATCATCTATATCATCTTCAGCTATTTTTGCTAAACTAACAACTTTAATATTATCTTTTAAATTCATAAGTTTAATACCTTGTGTTATTCGACTTTGCGTAGATATTTCTTTTCCTCTAAGTCTTATTACTGTACCTTCAGATGTAATTAACATTAAATCTTCATTATCATTTATCATTTTAATACCAGCTATAGTACCTGTTTTATCTGTTATTTTATATACTTTGACACCTTTTCCACCTCTATGATGTGTAGTGAATTCATCTGCTAATGTACGTTTACCATATCCATTAGAAGTTACTAAAAGTGTTTCATAACCATCTAAGATTGTTTCAGCGTCAATTACTATATCATTTTCTTTTAACTTAATACATCTTACTCCTGAAGCAGTTCTTCCTGATATACGTATTTCATCTTCATTAAATCTTATTCCTTGCCCATTTTTTGTTACAACAAATATATCCATTGTACCATCTGTAAGTTTAACTGAAATTAATTCATCATCTTCTCTAACTGTCAAAACAGAACGTCCAAGTTTTCTAATTTTTTTAAACTCTGAAATATTAATACGTTTAATTATACCCTTTTTTGTTGCCATAATAAAATATTTATCTTCTTCATTTTCTTTAATAGATACAACAGTTGTTACTTTTTCTTCAGGGCTTAAATTTAAAAGGTTAACTATAGCAGTGCCTCTTGCTGTTCTGCCTGCTTCTGGTATTTCATAAGTTTTAAGGCGATACACTTTCCCCAAGTTTGTAAAAAACAAAATATAATTATGAGTAGAAGTTATAAACAAATGTTCTATAAAATCTTCATTTCTAGTCTGCATACCCATAACACCTTTACCACCTCTATTTTGCGTTTTGTATGTGTTAAGAGGAAGTCTTTTTATATAACCTAAATGAGTCATTGTTATTACATTTGTTTCTTCTTCTATAAGGTCTTCTTCATTTATTTCTCCGGGGTCATGTATTATTTTAGTTTTTCTTTCATCACCATATTTATTACTTATTAAAGATATTTCTTCTCTTATAACAGAATATAATTTATGTTCATCATTAAGTATAGATTTGTATTCTGTAATTTTAATTTCTAATTCTTTATATTCATTATCTATTTTTTTTCTTTCTAATCCTGTTAAAGCTCTAAGTCGCATTTCTCCTATTGCCATAGCTTGCTTTTCTGAAAGTTTGAAATGTTCTATTAGTTTTTCACGAGCATTAGCACTATCTTTTGAATTTTTTATTACAGCTATAACTTCATCTATACTATCAAGTGCTATTTTTATACCTTCTAATATGTGAGCTCTATCTTCTGCTTTACTTAAATCAAATTGAGTTCTACGTGTTACAACATCTTTTTGATGTTTTATATAGCACTCTAACATTTGTTTTAAATTTAAAGTTTTAGGTTCGTTGTTTACAAGTGATAGCATTATTATGTTAAAACTAATTTGCATTTGAGAATATTTATATAGTTGGTTTAATACAACGTTTGCATTAACATCTTTTTTTAGTTCAATAACTATTCTCATACCTTCTCTATTAGATTCATCTCTTAAGTCAGATATTCCTTCAATTTTTTTGTCTTTTACTAAATCTGCTATAGCTTCTATAAGTTTTGATTTATTAACTTGATATGGTATAGCATCAACTATTATTTGTTGACGGTTTGAATTATTAGGCATTGGCTCTATTATAGCATCTGCTCTTAGCTTTATTTTTCCTCTACCAGTTCTATAAGCTTCTTTTATACCAGATTTACCTACTATAGTTGCACCTGTTGGAAAATCAGGTCCACTTACTATTTTGAGAAGTTCTTCAATATCTGTTTCTGTATTTTCAAGTTTACTATCTATTATCTTTACTACAGCTTCTATTATTTCTTTAAGATTGTGAGGAGGTATATTTGTTGCCATACCAACTGCTATACCAGATGAACCATTAACTAAAAGATTAGGGAAACGTGATGGGAGTACAAGTGGTTCTTTTTCAGTTTCATCAAAGTTAGGCATAAAATCAACTGTATTTTTATCTATATCAACAAGCATTTCAGCAGACATTTTGGTAAGACGTGCCTCTGTATAACGTTGAGCAGCAGCTCCATCACCGTCTATTGAACCAAAGTTACCATGTCCATCTACTAAAGTATATCTCATAGAAAAATGTTGAGCCATACGAACCATAGCATCATATATTGATGTATCTCCGTGTGGGTGATATTTACCCATTGTATCCCCAACAATACGTGCTGATTTTCTAAATGGTTTGTTAGGCTCTAAATTTAGTTCACTCATTGCATAAAGTATTCTTCTGTGTACTGGTTTTAAACCATCTCTAACATCAGGTAATGCTCTTGAAGCAATAACACTCATAGCATAATCAATAAAACATCTTTTCATTTCTTCTTCTATATTGACTTCTACTATGTGGTCAAATCTATTTTCTTCCATGTCTTCACCCCTATATATCTAAATTTTTTGCGTATCTTGCATTTTGTTGGATAAATTCACGTCGTGGCTCTACTTTTTCACCCATCAATTGAGTAAATGTTTCATCTGCAATAATAGCATCTTCTAAACTAACTCTTAAAAGCGTTCTTTTTTGTGGGTCCATAGTTGTTTCCCATAATTGATTGGCATCCATTTCACCTAACCCCTTATAACGTTGAATGTCAACATTATCACGACCTATTTGATTGAAAAGCTTTTCTAATTCTTTATCATCATATACATAATGTTCTTGTTTATTTTTCTTTACTAAATATAGCGGAGGTTGTGCTATATAAACTTTACCATTTTCTATAAGTGGGGTCAAAAAACGATAAAAAAATGTAAGTAATAAAGTACGAATATGACCACCATCAATATCCGCATCGGTCATTATTACTATTTTGTGATAACGAAGTTTAGCTATATCAAAATCATCTGATATACCAGTACCAAAAGCAGTAATCATAGATTTTATTTCTTCATTACCTAACATTTTATCTAATCTAGCTTTTTCAACATTAAGAATTTTACCTCTAAGTGGTAATATTGCTTGATTTGCTCTTGAACGAGCTTCTTTTGCTGAGCCACCTGCTGAATTACCCTCTACTATATAGATTTCGCATTTTTCAGGATTTTTTTCGCTACAATCTGCAAGTTTTCCCGGTAATGCTGAACTTTCTAATGCATTTTTTCTTCTAACAAGTTCTCTTGCTTTTTTAGCTGCTTCTCTTGCTCTTGATGCATTTAATGCTTTTTCAATTATTATTTTAGCTACAGATGGATTTTGTTCTAAGAAATAAGTTAAATGTTCACTTAATACAGATTCAACAGCATTTTTGGCTTCACTACTACCAAGTTTTGCTTTAGATTGACTTTCAAATTGAGGGTCTGTTATTTTTATACTTATTACAGCTGTTATACCTTCTCTTACATCATCACCTGTAAAATTTTTATCAGCCTCTTTTAATAAACCACTTTTTCTACCATAGTCATTTATTGTTTTAGTTATTGCTGTTTTAAAACCACTTAAATGAGTACCACCATCTACCGTGTTGATATTGTTTACGAATGAATATATATTTTCAATATAGCTATCATTATATTGAAGTGCCACTTCTACAAATACATCATCTTTTGTATCCTCTGCATAAAATATTTCGGGGAATATAGGTGTTTTATGTTTATTTAAATATTCTATAAACTCTTTTATACCACCCTCATAATGAAATGTTCGTTCTTTTTGTTGGTCTTCTCTTTCATCTATCAATGTTATTTTTAATCCTTTTGTTAAAAAGGCAGTTTCTTTAAATCTTTGTCTTAAAGTATCAAATTGAAATATTGTTTCTTCAAATATTTCTGCATCAGGTTTAAAATGAACGTATGTGCCAACGCCATTACTTTCACCTATTATTGTAAGTGGACTAGTAACTTTACCTCTTGAAAATTTTTCTTCATACAATTTACCCTCTGAGTTAACTTGTACAACAAGCCACTCTGATAAAGCATTAACAACAGATGCTCCTACACCATGTAATCCTCCTGAAACATTATATCCTGAACCTCCAAATTTACCTCCTGCATGAAGTATTGTAAATACTACTTCTACAGCAGGTAAACCGGTTTGAGGTTGAATACCTACAGGAATACCTCTTCCATTATCTTTTACAGATATAGAGTTATCAGCATGAATTTTTATTATTATTTCATTACAATATCCTGCTAGTGCTTCATCTACAGCATTATCAACTATTTCATAAGCTAGATGGTGCAATCCTCTTGAAGATGTACTTGAAATATACATTCCAGGTCTTTTCCTTACTCCTTCAAGCCCTTCTAACACTTGTATTTGATTTTCATTATAATCGTTTGACATAATTTGTCTCTCCTTGTGTGTTTCTAATTTACTAGTTAGTAAACTCTTAGTATGATAAAATGTATAAACAAAGTTTATATATTTATGTACATTTAAGAGATTACACATTTCAATATAAATAATAAAATTTAAGAAAATTTTTACCTATACCACATTTAAATTTTTAACAAAATTAATTCTTTTTTGTAGTGTAGTAGAAGATATAGGGGATAAATAAATTTCCAATTTATCATTATTGGACAATAATAGAATTGATTTTGGATTATCCTCATATAAGTTACACACATTTCCTTTATTTTTTGCGTTTTGTAAAAAATAAGTTGATATTTTAGAGTTTTTTATAGTCTTAATATCAATTATAGCAATGATATCTTTCTTCATTACTTCTATGTCTGTTCCTATGTGTAAAAACATATTTTATGTCCCCCAAAGCATATATATCGTAAACAAAATTTCATTTTGTACTGCTTATATTATAACACATTTTAGCTATTTAAACAAGAGTTTAAGAAAGATACTTGGAGTGTTTGCATAAAAATAAAACTACACAAAATATAGTAAAATTAAATCACTTTGTTTACTAATTAATGTTATTAATATAAATTAAACCAAATATTAAAATTTATTTATTACAATGTGAAAAAATTATTTAAAATAAATAAAATTTATATATAGAATAATTAAAAAAATATAGATTTAGTTAAAGTATTTCATATATTGTTAAAATTAATTTCACATAAAAAAAGGCAAACATATATGTTTGCCTTTTTTTATACTTTTTCAATTATACATTCAAATGGTTCTAATTGTCTATGGTCAAAAGTAACTCTTGTGTTATTATGATTTATTATAAACAAATATTCTTCATCATTTAAATTTCTTCTTACAATTTCAACACCACTTGGGGAATCAATAGTCTTAATACTACAACTACTAATTATTCTTTGAGCTATAATAGCCATTGTAGTATCATCTATACCACAACCAATATAATAAGCTTCACCTTCACCATATGTATTAACTGTTATAGCAGAAAAATCTAAGTAAAAGTCATCTGTATAGCTAAATAAAGTTTTAGCAGTAACAGTTTTAAGCATATCTCTAAAAACTTCTCCATTTCCTACAATACTATTATATTCTTCATTACCTTTTATAGTAACATTTTGTCCTTCTTGAAGACTTTCAATTTCTGCAACAAATGCACCAACTAAATCATCATAATTAATAGGTGCAAACTTATTTAAAGTTAAATTGTTATATTCATCTTTTAAAGCAGTTCTAAAACTAAATACTACACGACCACCTGACTTAACAAATGCTTTTATACGCTCTTGAACTTCAAGTTTTTGTATAATCATAACTGGAACTAAAAGTACTTTATATTGTGAAAAATCTTCATAGCTTGGTATTATATCAACTGAAACATTAGATTCAAAAAAAGGTTTATATAATCTAAGAACTTCTTTTTTGTAATCCATTAATGCACTTTGTTTTTGTATTCTAAATGATGCCATAGATTCATAATCATATATAATGCAAACATCACTTTTTATATTTGTTTCTATTAATTCTTCATTCTTTTTCATTTCATTGAAGAAAGTTTTAACTTCATTAAATTTTCTTCTTTTTGTATTGTCTGTATCTATTATACCATAACAATATTGTTCAGCTCCTTTTGTAGCTCCTCTATATCTAAAATACATAAGTGAACTACAACCATGTGCCATAGCTTGATATGACCACATTTTAGCCTGATTAGGTCTTGGTAAAAATCCAATTACATCATGTCCTTGAGCTCCCATAATAGCTTCTGTTATCCAGAAATTTTGACGTTTTGCACCTCTCATAAAGTCAAGCCCACATGCTATTTCATATGGTGGTATAGGTTCTCTTTGTCCTCCCCATACTGGGTAATTATTATAAGCTACTACATCAATATCTCTTGCAACTTTTGAGTAGTCATAATGTTTATCAAAAAAACCACCTGGAAAGTCATGAAATACGGTTGTATTAGGTATTACTGTTTTAATTATATCATATTGTAATTTATTATAATCTACAACACTTTTTTCTCTAAACAATTCCCATTCCATTCTTAAAGATGGATTATGAGTTGTTATTGTTTTAGCTGGTACAGGTATTTCATCAAAATCATTATAAGTTTGTGACCAAAATCTAGTACCCCAAATGTCATTAAGTTTTTGAATATTATTATTGTATTTTTGTTTTAAAAATTCTCTAAAGGCATTTTTACATTCATCACAATAACACATATCACTACCTTCATGTCCAAATTCATTATCAATTTGCCATGCAACAATTCCTTTTTCATCTTTATAATGTTCTACAAGTTTAGTAACAATTTTTTTAGTAAAGTTAATATAAGTTTTACTATTAAAACAATATTGACGTCTTCCACCAAAAACACGTTTTGTACCATCTTCAAATTCTGATAAAACTTCAGGATGTTTTTTAGCAAGCCATGCTGGCATTGTAGCAGTTGGTGTACCAAATATAACATATAAACCTTTAGCTTTAGCTTTTTCAATTACATTATCGAAAAATGAGAAATCATAATTCCCCTCAGTTGATTCCATCATATGCCAAGCAAATTCACCTATACGAATAACATTACTACCTAACTCCACAATATTATCTAAATCTTCATTCATAAGTTCTAAATCCCATTGTTCTGGATAATAGTCAACACCTAAATACATAAAAATCCTCCTTCGTTATTAATTTCAGGGTAAGTATTCACCTACCCTCATTATATATTTAAAAATTATTGTATTGCCTTAGTTTTTCTATTTTCTAATTCTTTTAATATTTTTTCTTGGAATTCACCATTTAATTTATAGAATTTAAAATATACAAATACACAAACTATACATAGAACAACTGGAACACCAATCATTAATGTTCTTATCCCTGAAACAGCAGTAGCTGTTTGTTCCACATCAGGAATGTATCCAATAACTGTTAAACCTACTCCTATTAAAAATCCACTTAACGCACCTGCTAATTTAACAACGAATGTTTGAGTTGAAAATATTATACTTTCATTTCGTGTATTAAATTTATATTCTCCATAATCAACTACATCGGCAAGCATAACTGTAGATAATGCAAGTGTAAAACCAATCCCTATATTAACAATTGCACTACATAAGCCTACTAAAGTTATATTTTGAGGTTGTATAAAACCAACTACTAAAAGTAAAACAAATCCAATTACTGGTAAAGCACATGCCATAGCGAAAACTTTTCTTCTACCTATAATATTAGATAATTGTGGATATACTGCAAGCCCTCCCATTTGTGCAAGTCCTGCAACTAATGTGTATGTTGAAAATAAATTTTCATTAAGTGTTACATATTTAAAATAATATAGAGCAAAACCATTTGATAATTGGAATGTTATATTAAACAATAAAGAAGTACATAAAACAGCAAGCACTTGGTCATTCTTTCCTAAAATATTTATTATTTCTTTAAAAGAAGTTTTTTGATTTTTGTTATTGGTAACTACACGTTCTTTTACATTTATTACTGTTAATATAATTGTTAAAACAAATAAAATAGAAATAATTAAAGCAAACATTGAAAATCCTTTAGAATTATCTCCATTACCAAGTGTAGCTACAAATTTAAGTCCAAAGGTACCAACTACTAACCATGCTAAACTAGCAAAAATTCTTGGTATAACTGAAATTGTATCTCTTTCAGCTTTATCACTTGTTAATGCTGGTATCATTGACCAATAAGGAATATCCATTATTGTATATGTCATTCCCCATAATATGTACATAACTGCTACATAAGCATATAAAGGTGTTCCACTTAAATTAGGATTAAAGTACAAGAAGGCTAAAACTACAGCATTTAATAATGTTCCTATTAAAAGCCATGGTCTAAATTTTCCCCATTTACTTTTTGTATTATCTATAACCATTCCCATAAAAGGGTCATTAAAAGCGTCCCAAATTCTTGCTACTAAAAATAATGTACCTATAAATGCAGGAGCTATAAATAAAACATCTGTAAAATAGTACATTAAAAATGTAGCGACTATTGCATACACTAGGTCTTTTCCGAAAGCACCTAATCCATAAGAAAGCTTTGTAGTAAATGATAATTTTTCCATATTTGAATCCTCCTCAAATTTGTTTATATTGCTATAGTTTATTTACTGAATATAATGGCCGTTATATTATTTATATATATATTATCATACGAATAAAAAAAAATCAATAAATTTAGTAAAAAAATTTTTTGTTTTACTAAATTTATTGTAGCTTTTGATTAATAACGAAAGTTAGTTGTTTATTAAGTATAATATGTTTTATATATTATACTATATAAAAACATAAGAAATTTATATAATAATATTTTGAAAGGGGTGTGCTTTGCACACCCCTTTTGTTATCTCCAAAGTATTTTTCAAACACTCCTAATTGAAGTTTAATTCTCGTAGACGTATTTAAAGATTTTTGGCCATTTTAATAATTCATTAATTCATTTTTGCCTCTATTATAGTGATTGAAGTTATACATAAATTTAATTTTCCTTTACACTATTTTTTTAAAAAGTTCACTATCTTTTATATATATTATTAATTTATCCTTGAATTTACTATATTTATTTACATTATCAACAATCAAAATCTCTTTACACTTGCAACGCAAGTGTAAAGAGATTTTGAAGACTTAATTTTGAGTGTATATAAAATAAGTAAGGGTATTAATTAAAGAATAATAACATTATAATTTAATGCAAAAAGAAAAGGAACAGATTTTATCTGTTCCTTACATAAATTGATTATAAGAACGCTGAAAGCGTTATAACCACTCCATAATAAAATGCATTAAATTAAACTCTCAAATAAAACTTGAGAGTTATTGTTTTTTGTAGGTTGATACTACTTTTTGTAAAGCTTCGATAATATCTTCATCAGTTTTTGTTAATGCTTCCTGTAATATAGAAAACTTTTGATGTAACTCTTCTAAAGTTATATTCATAGGTTTTGCTATATGAATTTTACTTATATCAGTTTTACTTATTCCTTCTTCAGCCATAAGCAATTCCTCATATAACTTTTCACCAGGTCTTAAACCTGTATATACTATTTTAATATCTTCATCAGGTTCAAAACCAGATAGTTTTATTAAATCTCTTGCAAGCTTATCAATTTTAACTTGCTCACCCATATCTAATACAAATATTTCTCCGCCTTTAGCTATTGAGCCAGCTTTAAGAACTAAATATACTGCTTCAGATATTGTCATAAAATATCTTATAATATCAGGATGTGTTACTCTAACAGGTCCACCTTCTGCTATTTGTTTTTTGAACACAGGTATAACACTACCATTACTACCTAGTACATTACCAAATCTAACTGCTACAAAGTTAGTATTTGAATTTTTAGCATATGCTTGAACTATCATTTCACATACTCTTTTTGTAGCACCCATTACATTCGTTGGGTTTACTGCTTTGTCCGTAGATATTTGTATAAATCTTTCTACATGATATTTGTCAGATGCTAAAACTACATTAAATGTACCAAAAATATTATTTTTTATAGCTTCTTTAGGGCTATCTTCCATTAAAGGAACATGTTTATGAGCTGCAGCATGAAATACTATATTAGGTTTATATTTTTCAAATATACTAAAAATAGTTTCTCTTTCACGTATAGAAGCTATAAGACATTTTAAATTTAATGAGGGATATTTTAAAAGTAATTCATTTTGTATATCATATACATTATTTTCGTATATTTCTATAATAATTAAAAGTTTAGGATTATAAGATGCTATTTGTCTACATAATTCTGAACCTATGGAACCTCCACCACCAGTAACTAAAATAATTTTATCTTTAATATACTTAACTATTTCATCAGTATTTAAAATTATCTCATCTCTACCAAGCAAGTCTTCTATATCAACATCTCTCATTTTTTTTACTAATACATCGCTAACATTTCCTTTTAAGTCTTGTATTTGATTTACAAAGGGTAATATTTTAATTTGACATTTTGTTTTTTTACATTCATCTACTATATGATTAAGAGCATCTTTTTTTATGGAAGGAATAGCTATAATAATTTGGTCTATTCGTTTTGATTTAACAAAGTAAGTGATTGTACTAGTTGTACCTACTATTGGAACACCATTAAGCTTACGACCTCTTTTATCAGTATTATCATCAATAATACATATAGGTATAAGTCCACGTTTAGGGTGATTGCGTAGCTCTTGTATAAGTAAGCCTCCCGCTTCTCCGCCTCCTATTATCATAACTCTTACAGTTTTAGTATTAAAATAAAATGAAAAATCTTTATTGGTAAACCGATTAAAAATTCTTTTAGAAAATCTGCTACCCATAATAAACATAAAATCTGCAAGTGTAGCAATTAAATATATTGAGCGTGGTACTTGAGTAAGTTGCAATAGATATATAAAAACTATAATTATACCATTAGCAACACAAACTGACATAAATATAGTTATAATATCATCCAATCCAGCATACTTCCATATAGGTTTATATAATCCCATTGCATAAAATACAATTAGTTTATTAAGTGTAACGAAAAATGCCATATTCATATAAATTTCAATTTGACTTAAAGGAAGAGATTTACCAAACCTCATAAAATAAGAAATTAAAACAGATATGTTAATTAAAATAATATCAATAAATATCATACTAAATATTCTTTTGTTTAATTTCACAGTATAAAAATAGCTATCAAATTTGATAGCTTCTCCTTTCTAATTTGTATAGTTGATATTATAATATAAAATATATAAAATAGTCAATTATTCGCATTTGAACTTGGATAATAAACAAATTTAATAAATGTTGTTTATTATAGTTTGGTTACTTAAAATTATAAATATAATTATTAAAATCATATAATAAAAAGAGTATAGGAAAGTATTCCTATACTCTTTTTGCATATCTTCTTCTTTTTATCCTCATTCTTCTTCTTTTCTTTATTAAATATCCTCTTAAAATTCCTAAACCCATAATACTAGATATAGCAACTATTAAAGCAAAAAATATTGTCTTAATAAAATTAATAATGTTTCTTTGGGTATTTCGTTTACCAGCTTTTTTATAATCAACAATATTTTCATTTAAATCTATCTTCATATTATTAGAAGCTTTGATTTCCTGTTTTAAAACTACTTCATCTCCAACTTTATATGACACAGTACCAATAGTCTGTCCTAATATAATTGGTAGTTTTAATTTTGGTGGTTGATTTTCTGAAGATATATTAGAATTTTCATAAAAATTTAGTTCTTTTACCATTGGCTCATTAGCTAAAATATAACCGGTTAAATCTTCATCAGCAAATATTTGTATTTTTTGATTTAATTTAAAACTATTATCTCTGATTGTAACAGTATCTAAAATATCACCTTTTTTATGAACAGAATCTATTTTAAAATTATTAAATCCATATTCAAATAATGCTTTAGCATCCATCCATCTTTCAGGGTCTGTTGAATTTAATATAATTGCTATAAGTTGTACACCATCTTTTTCTGCTGAAGCTATAAGACATCTACCAGCTTCTCCAGTATATCCAGTCTTTACACCTGTAGCATATTCATATTTATATGTAGAACTACTAATTAAGTTATTGGAGTTTGCCCAATTATATGTAACAATTTTCTTACCACTATACATTTCTCTATCTGCACCATCACCTTTAAAGTTTTTAAGTTTAACAATGTCACTAAGTAAATTATTCCTTAAAAATACTTGTGTTATAATGGATAAATCTCTTGCTGTAGTATAATGATTATCATTATGATAACCATGTGGATTTACAAAATTTGAATTTAATGCACCTAATTCTTTAGCTTTTTCATTCATAAGTGTTGCAAATTTCTTTTCAGCTTCACTATAACTAATATTAGTTAACTTTTCTTTTTTTTGTAATACATTTAATGCTAATGTACATGCAACATCATTTCCAGAAGACAATAATAATCCTTTTAAAGCAGTTTCTATTGTTAATGTTTGACCGGGAGCAATACCTATTGCTGTACTTGAATTTGGAGGTAAGTTTTTTGCATCAACTTCTTCTCCTGTTAAAATTACTTCATCTGGAGCAAAATAATCTAAAGTGACTAAAGCTGTAATTAATTTAGTAGTACTTGCAGGATATAATCTTTTATCAGGATTCCTTGAAAATACTATAGAATTAGTGCTTGGTTCCAATAATAATATACCCTCCCCTATTACTTGAGGAGGTATAACTTCTGCAAATATAGTTGAATTTATTAATAAAATAATAGTAATAGTAATTATTATTTTTCTATATAGAAATTTCATTATTTATCATACCTTTTATATATTTTTTGCACCACACTCAGGACAAAACTTTATATTTGATTCTAGTTTAGTGCCACATTCACCACAAAATTTTGATATTGATTCTAATTTTTCCCCACATTCAGGGCAGAATTTTACTGATTTATTTATTGTTGCATTACATTTATTACATATTGTTTGATTTGGATTTGATTGCTGTTGTTGTGTTGGGGTTGATTGTTGTGAGTTCATATTGTTAAACATTTGGTTCATTATATTTAAACCAGCAGCCATACCCATACCAGTAGTCATTGCTTGCCCCATTTCAGAATTATTACCTTTAGTTTGGCTTTGAGTGTAAGCATCAACCATACCAATTTTTTGATATTTATCAACATCCCCTACCATATCATAAGAAGCATTCTTTTCAATCATTTTTTGAATTTCTTCCGGATAATTAAAACTAGCTATTGCAAAATCAGTTATTGTTAAACCAATTTTAATTAATTCCATATCTAAATCAGTTTTTATACCTTTAGCTATTTCTATTGCATTAGCTTGAAGGTTAAACATATCTTTACCTTCTTTAATTATCCATCTCATTAATAATTGGTCAAGGTTACTTAAAACACGTTCTTTTACATCTGAAACTTCATATCTTTGTTTTACCCCTGCTATTTTATCTATAAGTACTAGATAATCATCAACTTTAATACTAAAAGTACCAAAACCTCTAATAGGTATTCCACCTGGTAGTTTATTTGATGGTATATTTATAGGAGTTTTAGTTCCCCATTTAACAGTAATTTCTTTTGTATTTACAAATAAAACTTCTGCTCTAAGACCTGATTTAAAACCAAATTTAAACCCTTTTAAAGTACTAAGAAATGGTATAATATCAGATTCTATTTCAAAATTTCCTTCATCTTTAAATATTCCTTCTATTCTTCCATTATATAAAAATATAGCATCTTGACCAGGCTTAATTATTAAACGACTACTTTTTTTTAGTTCTTTATTACTCCATTTCCAAAATATCATTTCGTCATTAAATTCATCCCATTCAACAATACTTGCTAATTGGTCAAAAATTCCCATATGCATTCTCCTTATATATTTTTATACTTAATCTTGCTTATTCATTTGCCTTTTTAAAGCTGCAAGTTCATCTTCAATATCATCTGAAGGATTATCATACTTTTTCATAACATCTTCAATAGAATCAGAACCTTTATTAAGCTCAGCTAAAGCATTTGCCTCATCAAGTCTTTTGTTAGCTTTTTCTTCCATTCTATCAAAAGCACTCATTGAATTATTAGCTTTATCCATACTTGAACCTAATTTATTTACTTTTTCTTGGGTTTTAGCAACTGCTATAGTAGCTTTTATATTATCTTTTTTCATATTAAATTCATTAATTTGAGTTACTAATTTATCGTGCATTTCTTTCATTTTTTGAGCATTATCACTAGATAAATCATATGCTTGTTGTAATGTAGATTGTTTTGATACAAGTTGAGATTTTTTTGTAAGAAATTGCTTTGCATCATCATCATTACCTTTTTCAACTGCTTTCATAGCATAATCTTGCATTTTTTTTATTTCTGCATTACATTCATCTAAATTTCTTTTGGCTTTTTGTTGTTCAGCCATAACGCCAGCTGTTTCTGCTTTAACTTTACCTAAATCTTCATTTAAATCTCTTAATATCTGGTCAACCATTTTAGCAGGGTCTTCTGCTTTATCAAGTAATGCATTAAAATTTGATGCCATTATGTCCTTAAATCTTTTCAAAATAGACACTTTACCACTCCTTAAATAAAATATAAAACTTAACTTGAGGCTTTATTTGTCAAGTTAAGTTTAATTATATATAATTTTTATAAAAAACACAATAATTATTTATAAATATATGAGTAAAATAAAAAATATATGTTACTCTTTTAATTCTTTATAATTAGTAAATAATTTCTCAGTGCTTTTTTATTTTTTCATTAACGATTAAAGTTGTGTCGCACTTTAAATAAAGTGCGACATAACTTTAATCGTTGATTTAATTATATAAAAATAAATTCTTTTATACTTATTTGAATTTATTAGAAATTTATATTATACTAAATTTATTTATAATTTAATGAAGTATTTTTAACTTTATTAACTATAACAAAAAAATTTAATAAATATAAAATATTAATAATAGGGTGTGAAAATGTGGAAGCAAAGCAAACTATAGAAGGAGTTGTAGAATCTATTAGATTTTATAATTCAGATAATGGATATACTGTATTTACATTATTAGCAGAAGATGATGAAATAACTTGTGTGGGAAATATATTAGAATTAAAAGAAGGTGAAAATCTTAATCTAACTGGTAACTGGATAGTTCATCCTACTTATGGAGAGCAGTTTGAAATATTAGCATATGAAAAATCTATGCCTAAAACTGAACAAGATATAGAAAGATATCTAGCATCAGGAATAATAAAGGGAATTGGTGATAAAACAGCAAAAAAAATTGTTAATAAGTTTGGAGAAAATACGTTTAAAATTATAGAAGAAGAACCTCAAAGATTAACTGAAATAAGTGGTATATCAGAAAAAAAAGCTCAACTTATAAGTGAATCTTTTCATGAACAAAAAGAGTTAAGAAATATTGTAATAAGTTTACAACAATATGGAATAACACCTACATATGCTATTAAGATATATAAAAAATATAAAAGTGAAAGTGTAAATGTATTAAGAGCAAATCCATATAAGTTAGCAGATGATGTTTTTGGTATAGGTTTTAAAAAAGCAGATGAAATAGCAAAGAATATGGGTATACAAAATTCTTCACCTAATAGAATAAAATCTGGTATTAAATATGTTCTAAAACAAGCTTCTAACGATGGTAATGTATATCTTCCTAAAGATATGTTGGTAGATATTTCAGCTGAATTATTAATTGTAGCTTCTGAATTAATTGAAAATATGTTAATAGAATTATTAGTAGAAAAACAAATATATCAAGATTTACTTGAAGAAAAAGAAATAATTTATTTATCTGTATTTTATTATACTGAAATTGCAGTTGCCAAAAAGCTTTTAGAAATTAATAGCGTGTTTGATAATAATACAAATACTCTTTTAAATAAAAAAATCCAAACCATAGAAGAAGAACAAGATATTAATTTAGCTTTTAACCAAAAACAAGCAGTAAAAGAAGCAATGGTAAATGGAGTATTAGTTATAACGGGAGGACCTGGAACAGGAAAAACAACAACTATAAATACAATAATTGATATATTAGAAAATGAAGGAAATGAGATAATATTAACAGCACCAACAGGAAGAGCAGCAAAACGTATGACAGAAGCAACTGGCAGAGAAGCACAAACAATACATAGGTTATTAGAATTAAGTTTTTTGCAAGAAGATAGTATAAGGCAAGTATTTCAAAAGAATGAAGATAACCCAATAGAAGCTGATGTAATCATAATAGATGAAGTATCTATGATTGATATTTTACTTATGAATAATTTATTAAAAGCAATTACACCTGGAACAAGATTAATTTTAGTTGGAGATGCTGACCAATTACCTTCTGTTGGTCCAGGTAATGTACTCAATGATATAATAAAGAGTGATTGTATAAAAGTAGTAAGATTAAATGAAATATTTAGACAAGAAGGCGAAAGTGCTATAATAGTAAATGCACATAGAATAAATCGAGGTGAATATCCAATATTAAACGAAAAAGATAAAGATTTTTTCTTTGTAAATAGAAATACATCAGAAAGTGCAATTTCTACTATTATAGAATTAATAATAAACAGAATTCCTAATTATATTGATGTTAATAAAGAAAAAGATATACAAGTTTTAACACCTATGAGAAAAAATTTATTAGGAGTAAATGAACTTAATAAATTATTACAAAAAACTTTAAATCCACCTAACAAAGATAAAAAAGAAAAAGAATTTAGAAATGTAATATATAGAGAAAATGATAAAGTAATGCAAATAAAGAATAATTATAATTTATCATGGATTATTTTAGACTCACAATATAAAAAAATAGATGAAGGGGTTGGGGTGTTTAATGGTGATGTGGGTGTTATAATAAGTATAAATCATTTAGGTATAACAGTATTATTTGATGATAATAAAGTAGTTGTCTATGATAGTAGCCAACTTGATGAATTAGAATTAGCATATGCTGTAACAATACATAAGTCACAAGGAAGTGAATATCCTGTAGTTATAATTCCTATATTATCAGGACCTCCTATGCTTATGAGTAGAAATTTATTATATACTGCTGTAACAAGAGCAAAAAAACTTGTAATAATAGTAGGTGTTCAAGAAATGGTAAATAGAATGATAGATAATAATAGGGAAATAAATAGATATTCTTCATTAAGTTATAGATTAAAATATTTTTCACATAAAATATTTTAGCTTAAATTCATAATCCAATTTGGTAATTATTGATTTACTGTTTTCAATTTTCATATTATTTTAATAATTGGTTGTTGAAATAAGTAATTATATATGATATAATAATATTTACAAAAAATAGCTTTAATATTAGAGGTGACATAGTGAATTTATCTATTTTTGATTGGATTTATCCTCCACGCTGTATATTTTGTCACAACATAATACCAATAAATAAATATGCTCAACTTGATATATGTGAACATTGTATTAAAACTTTACCTTTTATAAAAGAACCAACTTGTAATAAGTGTGGTAAAAGCTTAAATAATGACAAAGAATTTTGTAATGATTGTTATAGTAAAGAACATTTATACAAAAAAGGATTTATAACTTTGGAATATATTGGTATGACAATAGAAGCTATATATAGATTTAAATATATGAATTGTCCTCATTATTCTAAAACATTTGCATATATTATGTATGAAGATATGAAAAATAAAAATATGTTGAACTATAATTTCGATTTAATAATACCGATACCACTACATATAAATAAATTAAAAAAAAGAGGATACAATCAAGCAGAACTGCTTGCAAAAGAATTATCTTATAAACTTAAAATTCCATATGAACCAATAATAAAAAGAATTAAAGATACAAAACCTCAAAATAGTTTATCACCAAAAGAACGATATAATAATCTAAAATCAGCATTTGAAATAATAGATATTGATAAAATAAAAGATAAAAAAGTATTACTTATAGATGATATCTATACAACAGGAGCAACAATGGATGCTTGTGTTCAAGTACTTATAGATAATAATATAAACGCTGATATGTATTATTATACATTATCAGGTACTATAGGTGCTATAAATATAACATAAAGAAATTTATTTTAAGGAGGTTTGCAAATGAATGTAAGAAATTGTGCAAAGTGTGGGAAAATATTTCAATATGTAGCAGGGCCACCAATATGTCCAAGGTGTAGAGAAAAAGAAGAACAAGATTTTCAAATAGTAAAAGAATATATAATAGAAAATCCAAAATCTAATATGATAGATGTTTCCAATGAAACAGGTATATCTGCTAGATTAATAGAGAAATTTATAAAAGATGGCAGATTAATGTTATCTGAAGATTCACCTATTTTTTTAAAATGTGAAAAATGTGGTGCTGAAATAAAAACAGGTCGTTTTTGTTCAGGTTGTTCAAGAAATTTAAGTCAAGCAATGCGTTCAAGCATAGAAAATAATCAAGTAAAAAAAGAACAGCCATCACCAAATAAAAACAAAATGCATTTTCTTAATAAAGAAAGGTAATACTAAAAAAGAGACTTAAAATAAAAGTCTCTTTATTTTTTAATAAACATCAAAAATATACTAAAATAAATTTATAATAGTGCCGATAAATTATATAAGAATGGCAAAACTATAATAGGAAGTGGGTGTACTACATGAGAATAACAGGTATTAGTAATATTATAAATACTTATAATGTTCAAAAAACAGCAGCAGTTGAAGCAAAAAAATCTATAAAAAATAAAGATGAAATTAATATTTCAGAAACAGCTAAAGAATATCAAATTGCACGAAAAGCAGTTATGCAATCTTCTGATATACGTGAAGATAAAATAAATGAGATAAAAAATAGAATACAAGCTGGTACTTATAAAGTAGATGCTAAAGAAATATCTGATAAAATAGTAAATACTATATTTAATCCAGAAATTTAGGAGGGGTTTTTTTGGCAGGAATGACACATCAACTTATGGAAATATTAGAAGCCGAAATTGATAATTATAATAAGCTTTTAGAATTTTCTATTCAAAAAACTCCAATCATTATAAAAGGAGATGTTAAAGAATTAAGAGAAATAACAAAAAAAGAAAATCAAATTATATTTGAAAATCAAAAACTTGAAAAAGAAAGAATTACACTTATGTCAGATATAGCAATGGTTCTTAATAAAGATGAAAAAACCCTTACTTTAAGTGAACTTATAAATATATTGAGTAATCAGAATAATCAAAATGAAGAATGTAAAAATCTTAAAGATATAAGAGATAGATTAAAAGAAGTTTTAAATACTCTAAAAAATAATAATGATAAAAATGGAGTACTTTTAAATGAAGCCTTAAATTATGTAGATTTTAATATAAATGTAGTTCAAAGTGCAAAAGCTCTTCCTCCGCTTTTATACCAATATGGTGGTGTAGAAAAACAATCGGAAGGAAGAAATTTTTTTGATAGGAAATCTTAAAAACTTTAAATAAATGATAGGAGGGATTTTATGAGTTTAATGTCAAATCTCTATAAAATGGGTTCAGGATTAAAAGTTGCTCAAAGAGCTTTATATACAACATCTCACAATATGGCAAATTCTGAAACACAAGGATACTCTCGTCAACGTATAACACAAAGTGATAGTTCTTATAGAACTGTAGGAGCTAATGGAAATACACTTCAAAGAGTTGGTATGGGTGTAGATATAAATGAAACCCAACAAATTAGAGATAAACTTTTAGATAGAACATATAGACAAAGTTCAAGTAAAATACAATATTATGTAGCAAAAGAAAATACAATCTCTGAAATAGAAACTATATTAGGAGAAATAAGTGGTGAAACTTTAGGGTATCAAATGGATAATTTGTGGAAGTCCTTAAATACATTATCCACTCACCCTGAAGGTATAGAAACAAGAACTTCTTTTTTACAAACCGCTGTTAAATTTATAGATAAATCTAATGAAATATATAATAAAATAGTTAAACATCAATATGAATTAAATGACCAAATAAAGTCAACTGTAAAAGAAATTAATGAAACAGCTGAAGAAATTGCTAGATATAATGAACTTATAGCAAAATATGAAGCCTGTGGGGATAATGCAAACGATTATAGAGACCAAAGAAATCTTTTAATTGATAAATTAAGCACATATGGTGATATAAATGTAAAAGAAGACCAATCTGGTCAAGTAAGTATAAACTTTGAAGGTTGTTCTATTGTACACCAAAGAGATGTTCAGCGTTTAGGACTTCAATATGAAAATGGTGATGGGTTATCATTTGTAAAACCTGTATGGACTAATAAAACTAGTATATTAGCACATAACGAAGATGTAACTCCTTTGTATAACAAATCAAACCTTCAAAATATAAGTGCTGAAGCAAAAACAGATAGAGGATTTTTAAAAGGTTTACTTGTATCAAGAGGAGATGTTATTGGGGATAGAAATACACCAGATAGCGATATAAAAGGTTCTTTAATACCAACAATTCAAAAAGAATTAGATATATTAGTAAATAGTATAACTGGTATGTTTAATAGTATAGTAACAGGCAATACATCTACAGGAGCTCCTCCATATGATTTATATGGTAATAACGCCAATAATTTACCAATATTTACTACAATAGATGGTACTAATAATTTTGTTGCTGGAAATATAAAGGTAAATCAAGAATTATTACTCAATCCAAGTAAATTAGCATTATCAGTTAATATCGGAGAGCCAGGGGACAACACATTAATAGAGGAAGCTTTAAAAAGATGGAAAGATGATAATGGACAATTTTCTCCTCAATCTCCTGCAGTAGGACATAAACAAAATTTTGATACTTATTATGCTCAATTTATAGCTCGTATTGGTGATTCTGGAAGTGTTGCAACTAACATGATAAATAATGAAACAATGGTATTAAATAAAATAGAAAATACTAAACAAAGTATTTCAGGTGTTTCATTAGATGAAGAAATGGCAAATATGATAATGTATCAACATGCTTATAATGCATCAGCTAAAGTATATAATGTAATAGATTCTATGTTGGATACAATAATAAATAGAATGTAAAAGGAAGTGACTATATGGTATCAACATTTTTCGGACTTAATACAGCATTGCAAGGATTATATGGTGCTAGAATTGGTTTAGATGTAACAAATCATAACATTAGTAATGCTGAAACGAGAGGCTATTCACGACAAGTTGTAGCACAAAGAGCAAGTGGACCTATCGCCTTAAATAATGGCAAAGGTATGATTGGTTCAGGAGTAGAAGTATATGCAGTAAATCAAATTAGGAACTCTTACATAGACAGAAGATATTGGAACTCTAGTTCTATTTTAGGTGAATATTCAGTAAAATCACAAACATTATCTCAAATTGAAGCTGTTTTTGATGCAACTTCTGATACAAGTTTTAATAAAGTAATGGAAAAGTACTTTAATTCAATACAAGATTTATCAACAAATCCATCAGACCTTGCATACCGTGAAGTTTTAAAACAAAATTCTTTAAGCTTTACACAATATTTTAATGAAGTATCTACAAAATTAACAAATTATCAAAAAGATTTAAATTTCAATATAGAGTCTACAGTAAAACAAATAAATTCTTATGCAAGTCAGATACAAAGTTTAAATCAACAAATATATAATTCAGAGATAGATGGAAATGTTGCTAATGACCTTCGTGACCGTAGAGCTGTACTTGTAGATGATTTATCAAAATTAGTAAATGTAGAAGTAAAAGAAACTGATAGAAAAGAATTTAGAGTAGAATTAAATGGACAACTTTTAGTAGACCATTTAGATGTGAAACCTTTAGAAGTAAGAGAAAGAGATATTTCTCAAATTCAAACAGAAGCTAACTTTCGTTCAAATAAAGAAATTAGCGGTAATTATGGTATAACTAATACTTCTACTGCAGCTGATGTAACAGCAGCATTTCAACAATATCAAGCAGATTGTAAAAAGTATAATCAAACTAATACGGGTCCATTATATGATATATATTGGAAGGATATGGACGTCAAACTTGATGTTACAGACCCAGCTTTAAGAGGACAATTAAAAGGATATATAACCTTAAGAGATGGAAATAACGGTGCAGGTGGAAAAACTGGAATAGATGATTCTGTTAATTTTAAAGGAATACCTCATTATTTAGAACAAATAAATCATTTTGCTAGAACATTTGCTAAGCTTATGAATGAAGGAATTTCTTATAATGGAACTCAACTTACCCAAAACGGTGGATTTGCAAATGGCTTTAATCTAAATGGTGGAACAGGGGTAGGACTTTTCTCATATAAAGATGTAAATGGAAATGCATTTTCAGGACAGATACCAGGTCTTGACTATAGTGATATAACAGCTTCAAATTTTAATGTATCATCAGAAATTCTTTCAGATGTTAAAAATTTAGCTACAACATTTGACCCAAATGCAGATAAATCAAATAATAATTTATTATTACAAATAGTAGGCTTGAAACATAATAATAATGCATTTAGTCAAGGTGAAATTGGTGACTTTATGACTTCTGTTATAGCAGAATTAGCTATAGATACAAGCCAAGCTGAAGATTTTGAAAAAAATCAAGAAAACATAACAATGTCAATAGAGAATCAAAGATTATCTGTATCAGGAGTAAGTTTAAATGAAGAAATGGCTAATATGGTAAAATATCAACAAATATATATGGCTGCTGCAAAAATGATAACAACAATGGATGAAATATATAATACTACAATAAATAAACTAGGAGCTACCTAAAATTTAAAATAGATAATTAGAAAGGGTGTATAAATAAATGCGTATAACTAATAGAATGACAACTAATAACCTTTTATTAAATTTAAATAGGAATTCAGAACGTTTAAGTAAATATCAATTACAAATAGCAACAGGACAAAAAATACAAAAAGCATCTGAAGACCCTATTGTAGCAGCTCTAGCTTTAAAATTTCGTACTAATGTTTCAGAAACTGTACAATATTCAGATAATGTAAAGCAAGCTACATCTTGGATGGATACCACAAGTCAATCAATGATAAATTCAAATAAAATACTTGAACGTATTAAAGAATTATCTATACAAGGTGCATCTGAATCAAATACTCTTGATGATAGACATTCAATAATGAAAGAAATAGAACAACTTACAAAACAACTTACAAGTGAAGCTAATGTTACTTATGCTGGAAGATATGTATTTGGTGGATTTAAAACAGATCAAGAGGTTATATTTAATAAAGATGTAAATGAAGTATATAATATTAGACAAAGTTTTGATATTAATTCTATAGAAAGTATAAAAGCATCTATGTTTGGTCAGGAAGAACAAATAGAATCTATTGATGTAGAACGTATAAAATTACCTTACACTGATATAGATTTAAATAATTTTAATTTTCAATATACGGTAACAGGTGTTGCTCCGACTAGGTCTAATGGTGTATCAACAGACCCTAATGCTTATGTCATAGGTGATGATGAGATTAAACTTTTAACTGACACAGGAGAAATAATATTTGGTAAAAATGTAGCTGAAGATTTAAAAAAATCACCTACTATAAATGTAATATATGAAAAAACAAGCTTTAAAAGTGGAGATTTAAATCCACAACAATACTTTAATTGCACAAATCGTACTACTGGCAGAACATATGTTAAACAACCAAATGATATTCAATATGAATTTGGGTCAAATAACAAAATAAAGATAAATCTTGAGGGTTCAGATGTATATACATCTCAGCTTATAGCAGATTTAAATGATATTGTAAATACGGCAGGTAGTTTAACATATAGAACAGAATTAGAAATAAAAGAAGATTTAAAGGTAACTTTAGGAGCTGAATATAATAATCTTACTGAAAAGGAAATAGCGGATAAAGTAGCTAAAGTTCAAGAATCAGAAGAAAAAACCTTCAGAGCAATAATGACAACAAGATTTAGCAAACTTTTAACTAAAGTAGATAGTCACAAAGAACATCTTAATAATATGAATTCTGAATTAGGTAGTCGTGTAAATCGTTTAGAATTAATAGAGGGAAGATTAGGTGATGATTATGTAAATTATAGTGAGCTTATGACAAAAAATGAAGGTGTAGATTTTGAAGAAGCTTTTATAAATTATATGAATCAAAAAACAATTTATGATTCAGCACTATCAGTTGGTTCTAAAATAATGCAACAAACTTTAGTAGATTATATAAGATAAATTTTAAACTGTATATATAAAGCTGAAGAAAATTATTCTTTAAGTTTTATTTAAATAAAACAGTATAAACTAAAAAGGGCGAAATATATTATTCGTCCTTTTAATTTTATAGTTACTAAATTTTAAAAATTTGATAACTATAAGTATAAAAATATTAATTAAGGAGAAATATTTATGTTATTAAATACAAAGATTTTTGGAGAACGAGAAATTGATGAAACTAAAATATTGTTTTTTAATGAAGGTTTACCTGGATTTAAAAAATATAAACAATTTGTATTATTTACGGATAATGAAAAAGAAATAAATACTATTTGGTGGCTTCAATCTGTAGAACTTGAAGATTTAGCTTTTCCTGTACTTAATACATTTGCTGTACTTGAAAGTTATAGACCAGAAGTAGATGATAGCTTATTAGAAACGTTAGGAAAGTTTGAATTAGAAGATTTAGTAATATGTAATGTACTTGTAGTACCTGAAGATATAACTCAAATGACTGTGAATTTAAAAGCACCTATAATAATTAATGCTAAAACAAGAAAAGGTATGCAAATAATAGTTAATAATAGTGATTATGAAATACGTCATAATATATATGAAGATATAAAAAAATACAATAAAAAGGTTGGTGAATAGTAATGTTAGCACTAACTAGAAAAAAAGGGGATTCAATTATAATAGGAGATAATATTGAATTAGTAGTATTGGATATACAAGGTGATCAAGTCCGTTTAGGAATAGAAGCCCCAAGAAATATAACAGTACATCGTAAAGAAATTTATGAACAGATACAACAAGAAAATACAAATGCTGCAAATACTGCAAACTTAGCTTTTATAAAATTAGATGACTTTTTAAAATTAAAATAATTCAAGGAAGTAACTATTATAGTTACTTCTTTTTTGTATAAATCAAAACTAACTACCATAATAAATATAGATAGTTATTAATTTTAATATCTATAAATAAAACTAAACCATTGAAAAAATAAAAACTAAATTAATCTATTTTAAGTGAATTCTTAATTATAAATTTATTAATTGATTTATAGTTTAAGCAATTTTGTGATTACATTAACTCATAACTATTGATAAGTTTCTGTTCTTAATTTTTCAAATATACGTGTAACTCCTATCCACCAATTTTCATCTTCTGCATAACCTCCTCTTCCTCCTCTTAAGTTAATCCATTTTATTGGGTCTTCATTATAAGGTCTATTTTTACTTAAATTTATTAATGTTCTTGCTGTTATTTCGCAAGAATCCCTTATATCAGTATTATATTTTTTCCAACTGCCAAATACATTAAATGGGTTATTAGCTATTTGTAATGCTGATTTATTATCTTTAGAAACAAATCCTTGTTCTTGACCAGATATTGCGAATATTAATAGAGGATTAATATCCATTTCTTTTGCAACAGATATTATAGTAGAAAAATAAGGTTCATCAGCTAATATAGAATTTCTACTTTCTAAAATATTTTTAAGAGCAGATTCATTAATATTAATATATCTTAATTGTTTTGGTAAATATTTTTCTTCAATTGAGTTTAAAAATAACATTTCATTTGAAGGATGTTTATCAACAACAATATCATAATCTTTATTTGAATTATCGAGTTTAATATCTTTATTTTCATTATATAACTTTATTGTATAAACTGAAAAAAATATTAAAATAACAATAGTTATAATTAAAAATATAATAATATTGTTTTTAAAGAAAACTTTTATCTTTTGTATTTCCATATAACACCTCTTAAATCTAATTTGAATTACCATTTAAAATTATACCACAAAATTTTATAATATATAAATATTTATTTTAAAATTATTTCTGTTTAATATTAATTATTTTTTAAAATAAATCTACACATTGATTGTCTCAATAATTCTCCATTACTATTCATTTCTTCACTTAGAGCAGCAACTTGTTGACTAACTGCTGAATTTTCTATAGCACTCCTTGAAATTTGTTGTATTTCATTATATACTTCTTCAATGCCAATTTGTTGTTTACTAGATAACTTTGTAATATCATTAATAGCTTCCATAACTTCATTTACTTCATTTGTAATATCATTGAACGTTTTAGAAGTTTTTTTTGAAATTTCTTCTCCTATATAAGTTTTGCCAATAGCATTATCAATTAATGTTTTACTTTCTTTAACAGAATTTGAACATTTAATAGAAAGTTCTTGTATTTTATTTGCAATAACAACAAATCCAAGACCTGCTTCCCCTGCTCTTGAGGCTTCAATAGATGCATTAATTGCAAGTAAATTTGTTTGTTTTGCTATATTATCAATAGTTTCTGCAACGTAAAAAATTTTTTCAGATGTAATTCTTATATCATCAACAGAATTTACAAGTTCTTTTAATTTAAGATTACTTTTATCTATATTTGTTTTAATTTGTATAAAAATATCACTTATATTTTTAGATTTATCTGTAGTATTTAATGATAAATCTTTTATTTCATTTATAAATGAACATGTTTTTGTAACCGCTTCTGATTGAATATTTATATTATTTGCTAATGCCTGATTAGCTTCAGAAACTTGTTCAGCTCCATTTGATATTATATTAGCAATTTCAGTTGTTTCAAAAAACATTGAATTATTAGATTCTATTAGTTTATGTATACTTTTTCCTAAACTATCACCATCAGAATAAATCTTTACAGAACTTGTCATATCACCATTAGCAACTTTTTTTAATATATTTACACTTTCTTTGATATTTTTAACCATTTGATTAAATGAATTACACATAATACTAACTTCATTTTTTTCATCATTATTTATATCTATATTATCAAAATTTAAGTTTTCAATTCCAGTTGATAACTGTTTAGACCATTCAGCTATTTTCTTTATTGGTTGTGATATCTTATTTGATATTGAATTTGCATATAAAAATGCACAAATTATTAGGGTAATAATTAACAAAATAAATGTTCTAGCTAAGTTTTCAAGTAAAAATTCAACTTTAACAGCTTTAGCGTCTGCTTGAATTTTATAAATTTCATTAATTTTAGTTAATCCTTCAATTACAAAATAAACTTTAGGTTTTATTTCAATTAAATATCTTGAATATGATTCCTCTTTGTTAGTTTTAGATAATTCTAGAATTTGTTCACCTAAAATATGAATTTCTTCATGTGGTTTTTTTATTATTTCTAAATAAGAGTATATTTCCTTATTTAATTTATCAAAATCAGTTTTAGGTGTCCAAAGAGGAAATTCGGAACTAAGTTTGTTTATATCAATATTTGCAACCTTTAGAGAAAAAGAACAATTATTTGGATCAAAAGTTTTTGTAAATTCTGTACCGGTTTGTATAGATTTATTTAAATCTTCGAGCCATTCATAATGAGAAATTATAGCTTCATTTGAGTTGTTTTGATTGGCTTGCATTCTAAGCAAATCTTTATTTGTTTTATTTGTAGAAAATAAATAAAGCAAAAATACAATTACAATTACAATTATGGTTAAGATTATGGTTATATATCCTTTAAAAATTTGTGCTTTAATTGTTTTTTTCATATATTAACCTCTCTTTTTAATATTATATTCTTCTATTATATCGAATTTTATAGAGAAAAACAATAAATTTTTTTGTGGAATTAAATTCTATGTTTATTTGAAGAATTAAATTTATTATGTTATAATCTAAATAAATTTTTAGTTATTTATAATAAAGAAGTGTATAATAATTAACACTTCTAAAAGGAGTTTGTTTATATGAAAAAAGTATTATTAATTAAATATGGTGAAATAGCTCTAAGAGGTAACAATCGTTATATATTTGAAGATAATATAATTGCAAGTATTAAAAAACGTATTAAAAATTTAAATAATAAATATAGAATATCAAAAGAACAAGGAAGACTTCTTTTAGAGTCTATAGAGGGTGATATTGATTATGAAAAAGTAATTCCTCCTTTAACCAAAATATTTGGAATAATAGGAATTTCTCCTTGTATTAAAAGTAAAAATCAAGATATAGAGAATATAAAATTATTAGCTTTAAGTTATATAAAAGAAGAATATAAAGATAAATCGCTAAGTTTTAAAATTGTAACAAAAAGAGCAAATAAAAAATATCCTCTTGAATCAAATGAAATTTCAAGTCAAGTTGGTGAATTTATTTTAAATAATCTAAAAAACTTAACTGTAGATGTTCACAATCCTGATTTAAAACTAAATATAGAACTTAGAAATGATTTATATATTTATTCAACAACTATAAAAGGTTGTGGTGGTCTTCCTATTCCTACTACTGGTAAAGCATTATTACTTTTATCAGGTGGAATTGATAGTCCAGTAGCTGGTTTTAAAATAGCTAAAAGAGGAGTGGAAATAGAAGGAATTTATTTTCATAGTTCTCCTTTTACAAATGAGAGAGCTAAAGAAAAAGTAATAAGCTTAGCTAAAATATTATCAACTTACACAGGAGAATTTAAATTGTATGTAGTACCATTCACAGATATTCAATTATATTTAAAAGAATGTACCCCACCTGAAAAACTAACAATACTTTTAAAACGTTCAATGCTTAAAATAGCTGAAATTATAGCTATAAATTCTAATGCTCAAGCAATTATAACAGGTGATAGTATTGGGCAGGTAGCAAGTCAAACAATGAAAGCTTTAGAGGCGGTAAATTCAGCAACTAAGCTACCAATATTAAGACCATTAGCAGGTATGGACAAACAAGAAATAGTTGACATTGCTAAAGAAATAGGAAGTTTTGAAACTTCAATATTACCATATGAAGATTGTTGTACTATATTTGTACCAAAACACCCTGAAACAAAACCAAAAAGACAAATAATAGAAAGCATTGAAAGAAATATGGAAAATTTAGATACAATGATACAAGATGTTATCAAAGAAATAGAAGTAATAGAGATTTAATAATTATAAAAAACAAACACCACTTATATTTAGTTAATGGTGTTTATTTTTTAATTTTTATACATATATAGAAGTGAACTTCTACCAACTAGAGGTTGATTTCAGTTCTTGATTTTTATTATTATATATGATAAAGTAAATTAATACAAAATATTCTGGATTGATAATATATTAAAGGAGAAATTTTTATGAATAAACTTAAGAAAAAATTTATAACAACTACTGCTATTTTATGTACTATAACATTACAATTAGGAACTACAAATGCATTTGCAGAACCAGTAAATCTACTTAAACAAGAAAACTTATTATATCAAACAGAATATTTAAATAATGATGAAAAAGAATTAAATTTAATTGAGTCTAGTGGATATGATATTAAGCCATTATCAGAAACTGTGTTTTCAAACTCTTTTGAAATTCAAGGAATAATTTATGCACCTATGCAAGATGGAATAAATTCAGTTGAAGTTGTAGGCTATTCACAAGCTTTACCTGCAGAAGTAAAACTGCCAGAAAAAATTGAGTATAGTGGAACAGAATACAATGTTGTAAGTATTGGATATAGAGCATTTTATAATTGTAATAGTTTAGTAGAAATAATTATACCAAGTAGTATTACAACAATTAAAGAATATGCATTTTACGATTGTCAAAGTCTTATAGATATAAATATATCTGAAGGTGTTATATCTATTGGAAATAATGCTTTTAGTGATTGTAGAAGTATACCTGAAATATATATACCTGATAGCGTAAGTAATATTGGATATGGAGTATTTAGTAATTGTGGTAATCTTACAAATATAAAATTTAATGAAACAAATCCTTATTACATATTTGAAAATAGTACATTGTTTAATAAAAATAAAACTATATTACTAGGTTATTATGGTAGTAATAATATAGATTCATATAGTATACCTGAAGGAATTACAACTGTTGGAGATTATGCGTTCTATGGCTATTATAGATTTAAAAATATATACATACCTGAAAGTGTAACATATATTGGAAAATCTGCATTTTCTGGTTGTTTTAATTTAACAGAAATAAATATACCATCTGGTGTTACTTCTATTGAAGATAAAATATTTTCTGGTTGCTATAAATTAGCACAAATAAATATACCAGTTAATGTTACTTCTATTGGTAGTAGTGCATTTTCTAATTGTTCTAATTTAACAGAAATAAATATACCATCTGGTGTTACTTCTATTGGCAGTTTTGCATTTTCTTATTGTTC
>CAZWZB010000034.1:0-33746 GCA_964638835.1 uncultured Eubacteriales bacterium
ATATTGTAAGTCATCAAAGAGAAGTAAAGAATGAAGTCTTAGAAGGACAACTACATTTATAAATTTAAATTAATAAATATACATAAGGAGAGAAAAAGAAATGACAAAAAAAGAAAAATTAACACAAATATATTTAAACCAATCTTATAAAATAGATCAAAGAATAAAAAATAAAATAGAACAATTAGAAAAACTTAAAGATTTAGCAACAAAAGTTACAACAACAATAAATGGAGATGTTGTAGATAGGACAAAAAATGTACATGCTATGGAAGAATGTATTGTAAAAATATTAGATTTAGAAAAAGAATTAACTAATGAAATAAGTGCGTTAATAGGAATTAAATCTAAAATTAAAAACTCCATTGATAAAGTTGAAGATATTGATTGTAAATTGGTTTTAGAACATAGATATTTGAATATGAAACCATGGGAAGAAATAAGTGAATTAATGGGGTTTAGTGTAAGAACGATACATAATATTCATATAAAAGCATTAAATAAAATAAAACATTGCATATAATTGCACACAATTTCATTGAATTTCATATAAAAATGTGATATACTATAAAAGTAAAAGTATAGATTATCCATGTATGTAATACCTCTAAACGTTAATTTTTAAAATAGCACACAAAAAAAAGGTGTGTTATTTTTATTCTAACAAAAAAAAGAAGCAAGGGAGGGATATGAGTGAGTGGAAAAATGAATGAAAAAGTAGGAGACGCTTATAAATTATATAAGAGTGGATTAAAATTAGTTGATATAGCAGATAAATTAAATATTCCTCAAGGAACAATAAGAAGATGGAAGAGTATATATAAATGGGAAAGCAAACAAAACGAACGTTCGGAAATAGAAACGAACGAAAATAAAACGAACAATACAAATAATAATAAAAAACTTTCTGATATAGTTGAAGAAAACAAAGAATTGACAGAGAAGCAAAAGCTTTTTTGTCTTTTTTATGTAAATAATTTTAATGCAACATTATCAGCTATTAAAGCAGGGTATTCTAAAAAGACTGCAACAGTTATTGGATACGAAAACCTTGGTAAACCTTATATTAGAGCAGAAATAAATAAATTAAAAGAAATTAAAAAACAAGCTTTATTAGTAGATGAAAATGATATAGTCGAAAGATATATGAAAATAGCATTTTCTGATATGACAGATTTTGTTGGTTTTGGTACAGAAGAAGTCGCAGGCAAAAAAGGAAAATATAAAAAGAATATATTATATTTTAAAAACGATGAAATGGTAGATGGAGCTATTATTAACGAAATAAGTGTAGGTATAAATGGAGCTAAAATAAAATTAGAAGATAAATTAAAAGCATTAAATTGGTTAGGTGAGTATTTTAATACAAATCCTATGAATAAACATAAAATTAAATATGACAATAGAAAATTAGAGTTAGAAGAAAAGAAACAAAAAAGTGAAGAATCAGGAATAGCAGATGCATGGATAAAAGCATTGGAAGAAACAGAATAAAAATAAAATATGTTATGTTTTTGTTTGGAGTGATAACTAACTATGAAATATAGCAAAGAAGAAATAAAAAAATTACAAACAGAATTTAAACAAAATCCCATACTGTTTTTTAAAGAAGTACTTCATTTTACACCTGATAAATGGCAAGAAAACGCAGCAATAGATTTAGCAAATAATCCTAAGGTAAGTATAAGAAGTGGTCAAGGAGTAGGGAAAACATGTTTTGAAGCTTGCATTGCTTTGTGGTTTTTAAGTTGTTATATAAATTCAAGAGTGGTTGCAACAGCTCCAACAAGACAACAACTAAATGATGTATTGTGGTCAGAATTATCTAAATGGATAAACAAAAGTGATTTATTAAGAGGAATGTTAAAATGGACTAAAACAAGGATATCTGTAGTAGGTAATGAAGAACGTTGGTTTGCTGTTGCAAGGACTGCTACAAAGCCTGAAAATATGCAGGGATTTCATGAAGATAATATGTTATTTATAGTAGATGAAGCAAGCGGAGTAGATGATAAAATAATGGAGGCTATACTTGGTACGCTTTCAGGTGCAAATAATAAGTTATTATTATGTGGTAACCCAAATAAACCGAAAGGTGTGTTTTATGATAGTCATACAATTGATATATCAATGTATAAAACACATAAAGTATCATCATTAGATAGTCAAAGAACAAATAAAGATAATATAAATTCTCTAATAAAAAAATATGGAGAAAGTAGTAATGTAGTAAGAGTTCGTGTATATGGAGAATTTCCAGTTGATGAAGATGATGTTTTCTTAAAAATGTATTTAATAGATAAAGGAGTTAATACTGATACTATAGAAGAACCAATAGTAAGTATAGATATAGCATCAGATATAGCACGTTTTGGAGAAGATAAAACAGTTATTGCATTTAAAATCAATAAAAAAGTACAACTTTATAAAAAAATACGTGGACAGGATTTAATGAAAACTGCTGCTGAAATAGTTATGTTAGGAAGTGAATTGGTTAAAAAATATAAGTATGAAAATAAAATACCAATAAGAATAGATAATGGTGGGATAGGTGGAGGAGTAATTGACAGATTAGTACAAATACAAAAATCAAACCCTACTGAATATTGGTGGATGAAAGTTATTCCTATTAATTTTGGTATGAGAATTAATCATATACATTATTATGATACAACAACATACATGATTGGAAATTTGAAAGATTTATTATTGAATTATGATGAAGATGGTAAAGAAAAAGAAAGTAATATTATACTACCTAAAGATGATGATTTAATAGCACAATTAAGTAGTAGGAAATATATTATTACTGAAGATAGTAAAGTAAAAGTTGAAAGTAAAAAAGATATGAAAAAAAGAAATTTACCATCACCAGATGAAGCAGATTGTATATTATTATTTTGTTATCCAGTGGCAAATACTGAAAGGAGAAGAAAGGAGGGTAATAATAGGAGATGAGCAAAAGGAAACAAGGCAGAAAATATAACATAGCAAAAGCATATAGTAATAGTAAAAAATCAAATAACATGAACCATAGTAAACAATTAGACCAATTCAAAAATATAAATATAATAGAACCTCCTTATGACCCTTTAGAACTTATTGACATAGTACAGAATTCAGATAGTTTAAAACAAAATTTAAACGCATATGCAACAAACATATGTGGTTTAGGATTTGGTATAAGATATAAAGAAGATTTTGACTATAATTCAGTTGATGAGCAAACACAAAAAATAGCTAATGATGAATGGAAAAGATTAGAGAATTTATATAAAAATATAAATCCTTTATATTCATTTTGTGAAGTGATGGAACAAGTAATGTATGATAGAGAATTACTTGGATATGGATTTGCTGAAGTTATAAGAAATACTAAAGGTGAAGTTGTAGGTATTGAATATTGTAGAGCAAGTAATATAAGAATTTGCAATTCTCAATTAAAATATGTAGAAGTACAGCAATGGCAAAATGATTATAATAATAATCATATTCAAGTACCAGTATATATAAAATTTAAAAAATTTATTCAATCATATAATGGAGAACAAGTATATTTTAAAGAATTTGGTGACCCAAGAAGAATGTCAGCAAAGACAGGAAAATATGAAGATGATAATAATGATGATGAAAATAAAAAAATAAATAATGATGATTTAGCAAATGAATTAATAATGTTTTCTATACATGATGGTTATAGTAGTTATGGAAGTCCTAGATATAGTGGAGTTATGGTAAATGCTTGTGGTAGTATACAATCTGAAGTACTAAATTACAATTACTTTAAAGATGGTAGAATAAACCCATCAGCAATATTAGTTTCAGGTGGGCAATTGACAAGTGCAAGTATTGAAGCATTAAAAGATAGTAAAGGACTTGAAAATGCATATAAAGCAATAGTAATAGAAGCAGATGTACCAGAGTTACCAGAAGCAGAAAAATTAGTTGCACAAGGTACACAAAGAGTTAATGTAGATATAAAACCTTTAACTGATACAATGAATGGTGATGCTTTGTTTCAAAATTATCAAAAACAAAATAAAGATAAAGTAAGGGATGCATTTAGATTACCTCCAATATATACAGGTTCAAGTACAGATTATAATAGAGCTACTGCTCAGACAGCAAGAGTAGTTACAGAAGAACAAATATTTCAACCAGAAAGAAAAAAAATAGCAGGTAAATTTAATAATATAATAAATAATGAACTTAATATAAGATATGTTGAGATGTATTTTAAAGACCCTGAAATGTCATCTGCTACAGAATTATCTGAAATACTACCAGCCTTTATACAAGCAGGTGCAGTAACTCCTAATATGCTTATAGATATATTAGGTGAATACTTAAATAAAACTTTTGAAACTTTACCAGATGAAATAGGTAATATACCATTTGATTTAGTTAAAATAAATTATCAAAAGAATACTTCTAATACAAGTGAACAGATAGAAAAATCTAATAATGAAGTAGAATTTATAAACAATTTAATAGATATAATAAATAATAATATAAAAGAGGGTGATATTTTTGGATAAGAAAAATATTACTTTTTTAATTTTAAAGAGTGCTAAACAACAAAAGAGAAATTTAATTAAAAAGCAACAAGAAGAATATTTAAAACCATTTAAAGAAAAAGATAAAGTTTGGACTGATATAGCAATTGAATATATAATCGATTTTATTTTGGAATTAGAAAGTATTTTTAATGAGTATAAAAATGAATGTATAAAAGTGCTTAATGATAAAATGTTTGTTACAGAAATTAAAAAAGCTAAAAAACCTAAAAAATACAAGACCTATGAATACTTAGACTCTTTATATAACAAGGTTATTGTATCAGATATAAAAGATACACTTATTGAAATTGGTAATTCATTTAAAGATGCATTAAAAAGCACTTATGATAAATTCATAAAAAATGGTGTTGTAAAAAATTCTGCTAAGCTTATATTTGAAAATATGAATATGTTATTTGATTTTAATAAATTTGATAAAAAAACTAGAGATTATTTAAGAGATAAAAAAATAAAGTGGGCAAAAGAAGTAGCGGAAACTACAGAAAAAAGTATTAAAAGACAGTTAGTAAAAGGATATCAAAAAGGTTTATCAACATATGATATAGCAGAAAATATAAAAAAAGAAACAGGATTTTCTTTAAAAAGATGTGAGGCAATTGCTAGAACAGAGATAATATCTTCTTGTAATTATACAGAATATACTGCTATTAAAGAAAACCCTGATACTATAGGTTACAAATGGTCAAGTTCAGGAAATAACAAAGTAAGACCAACACATCAAATAGCAGATGGTCAAATAAGAAAAAAAGACGAGCCTTTTGATGTTGGTAATTCAAAATTACTTTTTCCTGGTGATAGTTCTTTAGGAGCAAGTGCAGGGGAAATAGTTAATTGTAGATGTGCTATATATCCCATATTTGAAGGTGAAATGAATTAGGAATTAAGATTTATATATAAAGAAAGGATTTACTAAATGAAAACAGAATTAACAAATATGAAAATAACTCATGTATCATATGTAAAAAAAGGTGCAAACAAAAAACAATTCTTTTTAATGAAGTCAGAAGATAAAGAACCCGAGTTTGAAAAACAAGTTAATATTTTTTTCAATAAATCAGATGACAAAAAACTTGTATATGGTGTTGTTTATGAACCCGATATGTTAGATACAGATAATGAATTTGCTAATGAAATTGAAATTGAAAAAGCATCACATGAATTTTTAGCAGATTCAAGAAATATAGATTTACAACATAATTTTCAAAAAGATTATGGAACAGTGGTAGAAAGTTATATTGCACCAGTTAACTTTAAAATTGATAAATCAGAAATAAAAAAAGGCTCATGGGTGTTAGTAACAAAAGCAACTGATGAAGTATGGGAACAAGTAAAAAAAGGTGAAATTACAGGTTATAGTATGGCAGGTAATGCAACTAAAGTACCAGTTGAAGATAATGTAAAAAAAACTTCTGATGATGAATACAGAGGTTTTTTTAATTTTGTCAAGAGTTTTTTCGATAAAGATAAAAATGTTGAAAAGGCAAAAGATGATATAAGCACAGTGAAGACATTTCAACAAAGAATTACTGCTGCTGATGTAATGGATAACATGTGGCGTATAAGTGATACTCTTTCTTCTACGATAAGAGATATAATAGTAGATAAAAATATAACTAATAAACAAGACGAAATGAATAAAGCTATTGATGAATTTTCAGCTTATATGAAGAAAAAGATTTCTGGTATTGATGATGTTAAAAAATCAATGTCAGATTTTTTTATTGAAAAAGCAGGTAAAACAATTTCAACTGCTAACATGGAGCAAATAAAAATAGCACATGAAGCACTTGGAAATTTGATTAATATTACACAAAATAATGATAATGAAGGAGAAGAAGACATGAAAAAAGAAGAGTTTGAAAAAGCGTTAAAAGAAGCATTAGAACCTATCAATCAAAGGATAGAAAAACTTGAAAAGGAACAAAAAGAAGCTACAGATACAAGCAAAGAAGTACAAAAAGAAGACATTATTAATATCATAAAAGAACAATTTGAAGCTATGGATAAAAGACTTGTTACTATTGAAAACGGTAGAGGTATTTCAAAACAGCTCAATACAGAAGAACCAACAGAAACACAAATAAAAAAACAAAATGTATTTTCAGGATTACAATTTTAAGGAGGTTAAAAAATGAATAATACAACAAATAATATTATAAAAAATACAATTGCTACAACTGGTAATTATGGTGCAAGTGGACTTATGCAACCATACCAAGCAGAAGAATTTATAAAAATGATAATTGATAAAAGTGATTTTTTATCAAAAATTACATGGCAGATGAGAAAACAAAATGAGGGTAGAGTTAGTAAATTAGGAGTATCTGCAAGAAATCTAAGAAAAAAAATAGAAGATACTTCTAATGTTAAAGGTGAAGAAATTCAACCAATTATAGAGCAAGTACCATATAGAACAGTTAATATGAGAATGGATGCCGAAATAACTCAAGAATGGTATGATGAAAATATTGAGCAAGAGGGTTTTGAGACATCATTTTTAGGTGAAATTGCTGAACAATTACAATTAGATTTATTGGATTTATTTATTAATGGTGATGAATCAGTGACGGGTACAGACTCTGATTCTAAATTTATTAGTATTAATGATGGTATTATAAAGTTACTAGAAAATCAGTTACCAACAAACCAAAGAATAGATGCAAGTGCTATAAATGGTGGCAGTTTTTCAGATGAATATTTCTATAGATTAATAAAGGCTATACCAAATAAATACTTTAATAAACCTCAATTTAAATGGATATGTTCATCTATGACAGAGTTAAACTTTATAGAATATCTAAAGAACAGACAAACCACAGCAGGTGATAATGCTCTTTTAGGAGGAGCAAACTTTAGTCCATTAGCAATAGGTTTTGAAGTATTACCTCAATTTCCTGATGATATAATTATACTTGCTAATCCTAAAAATTTTCATATGGTTTATAATTATGATATTAGATATAGAATGACTACAGAAGGCAGAGAGTTAGTATCAAAAAACAATAGATATTATGCCTGGTTTTTAAATAATGATACTATAATAATGGAACCTAATGCTTGTGCTATGTTATACAATGTTGGAGATATTCTTGATTCTATGCCTATAATTACAAAACCTGCTACAACAAAAAAAATTATATAAGAGAGTGATTATATGTATTTAACACTAGATGAGATTAAAAATTTTGGTGTTGAAACAATTAATAAATTAAGTGATGAAGAAATTACCAATTTAATAAAAATTTATTCGGGTGTTGTTGATGATTATTGCAACACTCGTTTTGTTGAAACAGAACAAGATTTTTTATCTGATGTTGTAAGTAAAATAAAAGCACCAAAAACACCTTTATTAAGTATCATTAAAATGACTTATAAAGATAAGACATTAACAGAAGATGTAATATTAGAAGATAATGAAGATTATTTTGCATATCAAAGTAGAAATATAATTGAAATAAATGACACTTCTTTATATAAGAAGAAAAAGAAAAGCATACATATAAATTTTACTTATGGTTTTTTAGAAATACCGCAAACCGTAAAACTTGTTGTGCTTGAATTAATTAAATTAAAAACTAATAGTAGTAATAAAGATGATTTATTGTTTAGTGAAAGTTTTGATGGTGAGTATATGTATCAAAAAAATAATTCAAAAACTACTACTGATTATGAAAAAGATATATTAAGTAAATTAGATATATTTAAACAAGAAGTATATGAACCTATAGTTGAAAAAGGTGTTAATATAAGGGTGATATAATGTTTAAAGATGGGTTTCATAATATAGTTGATATATATCCATATAAATATGATTACAGTAGAAATAATGCTAATAATGGTAGTTTTGATACTGAAAATATAATAACTTCTGTTATTTGTAGAATACGAATAAATGAAAAGTATAAAGAAATTAAAATATTTTTTAATCCAGATATAAAAGTAGAGCAAGGTTTTGGTATATGGGATAAACAAAATAAAGTGTTCTACACCATTGTAAATGTTAAACCTGTGTATACTTTTGATAAAATACATCATATTACTTGTTTTGTTCAAAAGTCACCCGAAAAAGCTAAAATAATAAAAGTTGGTGAAGTCAATGAGTGATTTTAATGTTAATTCAAATATAGTTGAATTAGATACAAAAATGTTAGAAAAACATTTAAAAAAGTATGACAAGGAATTACTTGAAAATATAAAACGTGTAGCAAACATATATAATCAAAAAATAGTAAGAGACGCTAAAGAAATTATTAGACAAGAAGATAAAATTGACACTGGTAGATTAAGAAACTCTATTAAATCTAATGTGAAAAATCTTACTTTAGAAATATATTCTAATACAAAGTATGCTAGATTTATTCATGAAGGTGCTAAACATGATGGAAATAATATAGTTCCTCACTTTGTACCTTTTAAAAAAGCTCCATCTTTATTAGTATGGGCGATTAGAAACAAAGTAATTGAAAGAAAATCTAAAAATGGAAAAGGTAAATATCTTTTTAAATATGTTTTTAAATCTAAAAGAACAGGTAAGGAATACGACATAAATCCTATAACAGGTGGTTTGGTTGTTAAAATAATGCCTACTAAGTTTTTAGAAAAACCTTTTGAGAAATATAAAAAACAATATGTAAAAGATTTAAGTGCAATAATCAGTAAATTGTAGTTACTTTTATTTAAAAAATTTTAGTTATACTAAATAAGACTTATAAAGCAAAAAAAGATTTTGATAATCAATATTATATATGATATCCAATGATTAGTGTATATATCATCATCTTTAACATATACTATACTTAACATAAATAAACTATTTACAAATAATTTATTTTGTTATATAATATAATCACAATAAAAAAGGACACCTTGCAAGTGTCCTACACCGTTTATTATGTCTTTAGTTGAGTCCTAAAGACCAAAAAAATGCTGAATTGCAAGTAAAATAATACCTGCAACAAAACTTACAAGGAAACCCAATATAATTTCTCTGGTTATATGGGTTTTTTTATTATCCTTTTTAGCTTTATCTTTATTTTCATCATTTTCGTATTCAAAAGTAAGAAATGTAAACTTTATCTTTTTCATCTACTCACCCCCTTTCACTCCTAAAAAGAAAGGGAAACAGTGGGCAAATAGTGTCTTTAGTAACACGGTATCACCCCCTTTTACAGAGGCGTAAGACACATTACAAGGTGCTTAACTATTATATCACAAATATAATTACTTTTCAACATAATGTTGCAGTTGATGAGTGTTTATAACAAAAAAGTTAAAAAGTTATAATATATATTTTCTAAAATGAAAGATTAGAACAGAAAGCAATTTTATAAATAAAACAATTAAGACACTCAAAGTTGGGTGTCTTTTTGTATTCAAAAAACTAAAATGGTAACTACAATATAAAAGCACTTGGTCGGAGTGCTACAAACTTTTTAGAATAATTTTAAAAAGCATCTTGACAGCTTGAATAGAAAAATGTTATAATTCTAAGAGTCAGGAGGTGATTAAAATAAAATCTATAACTTTAAGGTTAGAAGATGACCTTCATCAGGAATTTAAAATGCACTCAGTAAGAATAAAGGAAAATATGCAAGACATATTAGTACGACTTATACATGAGGAGTTGAAAAAATCTGAAATTAAAAATAAATAAAAACACTCGTACTTCCGACCAAAGAATTCACGAGTGTTTAAAGAAAAATGAGTACTATTAACGTACTCTAGGGCAAGAAAATCTTGCCCTAAATATTATAAGTACATTATATAGTACTCCTAATGAAAATGCAAGAATAAATTTTTACAATAATATTTAGGAGGAAATATCATGAGCAACAATTTAATTATTAAAGAAGTAAACTTTTTAGGTGATAATTTATTAGCTATACAAGAAAAATCTACTGGTAAAATTTATACTGCAATAAACTTTGTTTTGCGTGGATTGGGGTTTGACGATAAACAAATAGAATATCAAAGGGATAAATGGTGTTCAGATAAAGTCATTCAAAAAGGTACCCTAAAATTTTCGGGTACCTTTCTAAAAGCTAAAACTAATAAAGATATTTGGTGCATTGACATAAAAAAACTACCATTAGCCTTAGCAAAAATAAATATAACCCCAAAAATGCAAAATGAAATGTCAACACTTGCTGAAAAACTTGAAGAATATCAAGATAGATGTGCTGACGAATTAGCAGAAGTATTTTTAATAAAAAGCAATGAACAAAAAGGAAAACAAATAGAAAGTATAGAAGTTATTAACCAATCAGCAAATATAATATTATCTACATTATCAGGTGCAGGAATTGAAATGGAAGGCATACATAAAGTATATTTATTAAAACAATTATATAGAAAAGCAGATATTGAAATACCTGATATAAGAGTAGAACAAGAAACTATGTTATATGATAAAGAAATGATAGCTAAGAAATTGAGTGTACTATCTACAAATAATAAACCACATACATTAGCTATATCAGGAATAATACAGAAATTAGATATTGCAAAAGAAAATATTGTTATAACAAGTTATGAGAAACATGGACATATAGGAGTAATTGAACAATATAGACCAGTAGTATTAGAGCAAATAAAAGAATGGTTAGACAATAACAATTATCCTACAAAAATAAGTTATACGGATGGTAAAAATAATGTTAAAAGCTGTACTGTATCTTATGAAATATTAAAACAGAAAGCAATTTTATAAATAAAATAATTAAGACACTCAAAGTTGGGTGTCTTTTTATATATAAAAAAATAAAACGAGGTGAATAAACTATAAAAAATCATTTTTATTTTACAGAAATAGAATCAAAAATACAAGAACTGCTTACTAAAGAAGTACCAATTGAAATAGCTAGAAAAATAGTTACAGGAAATTTTACTTTACTACCTGCATTAGCTAGTGAAGAATTTGAAAGCTTTTTCCCTTGTGTATTAATTGAAAGTTCTCAAGTTGATATAGCATATGACAATAAATCACTTGATACAACAACTCAAGATATAAACTTAGATATATATTATGTTTATCCTTATGATGGTACATTTATGGATACTGATATTAATGCAAAAGAAGCAACTAAAACTATAGCCAACACATTATTCAATTATAGAACTTTAGATAATTTTAAATTAAATAAAACAGATAGTGAAGTAGGTTTTGTAGTTATTGATAGTGGTATAGACCATTTAAGTTTTGATAATGAAATGAAACAGTTTTTCTTAAATATTGAAGTACCATTAAGCGTATCTTTAATAAGATTTATTGTAAGAATAAAAACATTTAGAGAGGTGTAAATTATGAAAATATTTTTCTTTGGATTAGGTCCAAAAGATAGTGTATCCTACAATAGAAAATTGTATAAAAATTCCGATGTTGTAGATATGGAAGATGAAATAGCTCAAGAATATATATCATTGGGTTTAGCAAGACAAATATCAAATGATGATGATATAGAACAAGCTATAGCATTAGAAGAATTAGAATTAAAGAATCAACAAAAAAGAGAAAATCTTATAAATAAAAGGAGGGAAATTTATGGGTAGATTATCCGATACAATCAATATTGGTGTAGCAGATGTTTATTTTTATCCTGAGGGTAGCAATGTACCAATATACCTTGGGATGTCTTTATAAGGAGCTACTTTAAAGTATGAAACAGAATGGCATGAACTTAAGTCAGACCAAAGAGGAAATACAGCTTTAGATGATGTACTTATAGGTGAAAAAGTTTCACTTGAAGTAAAGATACTTGATACAACAAAAATCAAAATAGGACTAATAATGCCTACGGCTACTGCTGTAGGAAGTGAAACCAATCCAAGTGCAGTTACTTTTGGTAGTTTACCAGGATTAAGAGCAACTCATCATAGTGGTAAATTAGTAATTCATCCTGTATCTGCTCCTGACACTTCTTATGATATTACAATATATAGAACTACAAATACTGGTAGTTTAGAATTAGCATACAAATTAGACGCTGAATGGGTTATTCCTTGCATTTTTAAAGGATATGTTGATGATTATCGTAAAAATGGTGACTACCTTTTTAGAATAGGAGATGATGACATGGTAGAGGGAGAACAATATAAACAAGTAACATTATTTTGGATAACACCTGCTAACCCAACTGTAAGAGTTAATTCCAGCATTAATTTTAGAGCTAATGCTATGTATATAGATGGCTCTACAGAAGATGTTACTTCTAAATGTAAATGGACAACTTCAAAAGAAGATGTTGCAGGATTATCAGGTCAAAATACATCAAATGTAACCGTAACTGGTATAATACCTGGTACAAGTACAATTAGAGCTGAATACATAGGATATTCAAATATAACTAATATAAAGGTTGAAAGTGCTGTGTAATGGAAACTCTGCTGAATTAGTAGAGTTTTTTTATAATAATAAATTAGAAATTTTAAATAGATATAAAATTTTATCTAAAGGTTATAAAAGTTTATCACAACAAAAAAGTTGTGCTTACTTTACTGTTAGAGATTTTATATTAGAACAAAATGAAAAAGCTACAGAATGTCAATTGAACAAATTAGTTGAATTAATTTTATATACTATTGGAGGATAATAATAATGAGTAAAATAATAAAAGTAATGATAGATGATGAAATTTTTGAAATTAAAGCTAGAAGAATTAAAAATAAACAGTTTAAAAATCTTGTAAAAAAGATAGCAGAAAAAGCTGATGAGTTGGTTAAATTCTTTGATAATAAAGATATAGTATCTAATTTACCTATATTTATTCAAGATAATTTAGATTTTATATTAGAAGATTTAATAGCTCCATTTATTGATGTTAAAAATTCAGAAAAAGATGCTTTTTTAGATGAACTAAGTACATATGATACTATTTTATTGTTAAAAGATTTGTTAAATTATAATGGTATTCCAACTGAAAAGATAATAGAATTTATAACTAAAAATTTTAAAGTCCAAAATTCAGAAAGCACTATTGGAAAAAAGTTAGAAGACAAACAAAACAAAAGTGGCACAGAAATTCCTTTGTTACCATAACAGAGGAATTTTTTATATTAACATATGCAAAACTTTCAAAAGGTTATGGTTTTTTACCGTATCAAATTGATAATATGTATTTGTATGACACTATTAAATATATTGAGTATTTAGATACACAAAAAGAAATTAAGGAAAAAGGAAAGCTAGAAGATTATAAAATGAAATTACTTATTACTCATTCTTCAGACCCTCAAAAACTGTTTAATGAGTTAAAAAAATCAGAAGGCGACAATATAAATAATGATATAGGTGATTTTCAATCATTAGATAAATTAAGAACAAGCAGAGGTGTTTTATTTGGCAGGAAGCAATATAATTAAAGTTGTTTTTGAAGCTGCGGTTTCTAATCTTAAAAATGGAATAAAAAATGTAAATGGTGAAATAAAAAAAGCTACAAATGCAACTGACCAATTTGGTAAATCAATTAAAACTATGGCTACATTATTAACTGCTGGATTAGTTGCAAATGCAGTTAAAAATTTTGCTAGTAAAGCTATAAATGAATATGGTAAAACACAAACAGCACTTGGTGAATTAGCTTCACTTGGCATAAAAGATTTAGAATCTATACGTCAATCTGCTATCAAGTTTTCTAATACATGGTCTGGTACAACTAGAGAAGAATTTATAAGTGCATCCTATGATATTAAATCAGGTATTGCAAGTCTTACAGATGAGGGTGTTGCAAAATTTACTGAGTTAGCAGCTCTTACTGGTAAAGCTACAAAATCCACTGTAGGAGAAATGACAACACTATTTGCTCAAGGTTATGGTATTTATAGAGATTTATTTGACTCGGATTTTGATTTTGGAGAAAAATTTTCTGCAGGAATATCAAACGCTGTACAAAAGTTTAGAACCCAAGGTAGTGAAATGTCTAGTTATATATCATCTCTTGGAGCTTCAGCAACAAGTGCAGGTTATGATTTTTCAGAAGTTCTTGCAATTGGTGGAACACTTCAAATGACAATGACAGGGTCTGAGGCCGCAACAAAATTTGCTGCTTTTTTAAGATCAGCAAATAAAGCTGGTGAAAAGTTAGGATTAAATTTTTTAGATGCAAATAATCAACTTTCATCTGTCCCAGAAATAATTGAAATAATAAAACAAAAATATGGTGAAGTATTAGATACTATGGAAGCTGATGAGTTAACTGAAGCTTTTGGGAGAAAAGAAGCTTTTGATTTGGTAAAAAATTTGTATAGTAAAACAGAATTATTAAAAATTTCCACTAACGAAATAGCTGAATCTGTAGCAAGAGGAGCTCAAGCGACAGAAGAAATGGCTCAAGCTATGAATACAGGTATGGCTGAAAAAACAAAAATATTAGGACAAAGGCTTAATAATATTTTTGAAGAAATTGGTATGAAAATGGAGCCTCATATACAAGAAGCATTTACAAAATTGTTTGAGGTTCTTGACAGATTTGCTTCCGATGGTACTTTAGATAGTATAGCAGAAAGTGTTGGTCAAATGACCAACACGGTAGTTAATATGCTAATTGATATGCTTGATAAAGTGCCTGATATATTAAATACGGTTTCGGGTGCTTTTCAATGGTTAGCAGAAAATTTAGGGAATATTATTGAAATGGTTAAAATAGGGATTGCACTTTGGATTGGTTATAAAGGAGCAATGTTACTAGTTACTATTGCAACTAATCCTGTTATTGCTTTAATAGGGATTGTTATTGGTGCGATAGTAAAACTATATATGGAATCCGAAAAATTTAGGCGATTTGTTAAATTTTCAATGGAAACTACAAAGCTTGGTTTTTTGCAACTTGTAAGAGTTTTTTTAGATGGATTTGTCAAAGTGACAAATGGATTAGCTGGATTAACTAGTGGTATACCTGCTCTATCAGATGTATTCAAAAAAGCTTCCGATTCAGCAAAAAATTCATTACGTAGTGTAGATAAAGCTATTCAAGACACAACTAATAATCTTCGAGATTTATTAACTATGAAAGATGAAGTAAATTCTAATGATAAAACTACATTTAATAATCCTGCAACAGAAGTTTCAAACATGGCTATAAATTTAGTTAACAAAAATTTAGATAATAAATCCAACAATATAAGTTCAAAATCAAAAAATGAATATGAAGAAACAGCAGCAGGAAACTTACCTAAGAAAGAAAAAAAAGACGATAGAACACCTTTTGAAAAAGCAAAAGACGAACTAGAAGAAAAATATAGTAGTAGAGAAGACCTTATTAAATCACAAATTGATTATGCCGTATCAAGAGATGATACAGAAGGAGTAAAGAAATATAGGCAAGCAATGATAGATTTTCTAAATGAAAAGTTGGTTGCTTATGCTGGACTTAAAAATATTGCTAAAACCCAAGATGAAATAAATATACTAGAAACTGCTAGTAATACAGTTCTTGCTCAAATAGAAGATATAAATAATGAAATTAAAAACGAAAAAACTTTATATGAAAAATCAAAAGAAAAAATAGATGAAGATTTTAGTAAAGATGAAGACCTTGTTAAGTCTCAAATTGAACTAGCAGAAGCTAAAAAAGATAAAAAAGGAGCTAAAACTTTATCTCAAACATACAAGGATATGCTTAATGAACAATTTATATCTTTATTGGGACTTGAAAAGTTTATAACTAACTCTGATGAAAGAAAATTATGGGAAATTGATAAAAATAAAATGCTTACCAAAATAGCTAATGTAATAAATGATATAAAAGAAAACACAGCAGAACTTGTAGGTAATTTTAATGCTCCATCAGAACTAGATACTCTTTCAAAGTATGGATATTTAGTTCAAACCTCTAATAACAGACAAACAAACACAAATCAAACTGTTATATTTAATATACAAGGTTTAGATGAGAATACAGAAAAAGAAGTTGAGGCAAGAATGAAAAAACTGTATTCCCGAATTTTTAAAGATGATATCGTTGAACAAGGTTTGCGTGATGAGGCTAGAAATTAGGTGATAAAATGAATAAACTTTTAAGTTATCATAAATTAAAATTATTATTACCACGACATTACAGGTTTTTGAAAGATACTTTTGAAGGTGGAGTAATGTTTGATTGGAAAGTCAAAGAGGGTGATTGGCACATAGTTACAGTTGATACTAATGTAGATTCTACTGCTGGATTGGATGGAGATTTAGCTTTGAATTGTTTGGGGTCATATTATGGAGGGATAGTTGAAAAACAAATTAGATTAAATAATTATGGTGAAGTTATTTTTGAATTTCACACCCAAAATCCAAAACAAAAAGAAGAGCCTAATTCATTAACATTTAGTGTTGATGGAGTAGTTAAACTTAAAGTTGATGGTCCAACGCCTTGGCAACGTTGCATACCAATCGGATTAACACCTGGTACACACAACTTAAGCTTTGAATATAAGGTGACAGGAGAGCCTAACGAAAAAAAAGCTATAATAGACAGTATTTATTTATATCAAGCAAAAACCATAGATTGTATTATTACAGATTATACTCCTCCTAAACCTATTAGGAATTTAAATGCTAATAAAACATTAAGAGGTTATACAAGATATCAAGAAATGACTGTTGCAGATACAGAAATAACTTTTACTGCTACGATGAATGGACTTCATTTTCAAGACTTTATGCAAAATTATGATAGTCCTTTTTATTTTGTAGATGAATTTGGCGTTTGTTATCGTGGTATTTTTGTAAGTACAATAAACCCAACAGGCATAGCACTAAACGAAGTATACACAATTGAATTAAGTATGATTGCGGGACAAAAAACTGGTATAGGATTTTGTTAGTAAAATAAATATACTTTTTGTTGTAATATAAATAAATATGTGATAATATAAATTTAAGGTAATCGAAGACATGGTGTTGTTAGCCTCTACTTCACATAAGAAGGGAGGTGGTGTGCATGAGTACATTTGAAGTATTAATGTTAATTTTTACTTTTGGAATGTTGCTTATTGCTCTTATCTCCTATTTAGATAGGAATAATAACACAAAAAAATAACGCCCTGTCTTTAGCAAGTATAGGCGTTATTGTAAACCCTGAGGCTAACCACTCATGTGGTCGATTGCCTTTTGATAAGTCTATTATATCACAAATTTTATATTTGTAAACATAAATTTTTTAACACACTATATATAGTGTGTTTTTATTTCAATCACTATTATAATTTTAACATACAGGTATTGGTATTAAAATTTTAATTGACAATACGCATAATGCGTATTATAATATATATAAGGAGGTGGTAAAATGAAGTTTAGGGAAATAGAATCAATAATATTAAAAGATGGTTGAATTTATAAGTGTACTAAAGGTTCTCATTGTCAATACATACATCAGACTAAAAAGGGCAAAGTGACAATCCCTAAACATGGTGGAGATTTAGACAAACGAACTGTAAAATCAATACTACAACAAGCAGGGCTGTAAAAAGTCCTGCTTGATTAAATAAATATATTTTAGGAGGAATTACGTTGAAACTTATTTACCCTGCTTGCTTTTATCCATGTGAAAATTCAGATGGGTATACAGTTATTATTCCTGATTTAAAAGGATGTGTTACAGAAGGAAAAAGTCTAGTTGAAGCTATAGAGATGGCTATTGATGTTGCTTCAGGTTGGATATTATCTACTTTGGAAGATGGTGAAACTGTACCAAAACCATCAAGCTATAAAGATATAATATTAGAGTATGAAGATGGATTTGTTAATTTAATAGTGTTGGATATAAATTCATATGCTGAAAAACATGGAGATAATGCAGTGAGGAAAAATTTAACAATCCCTGCTTGGCTTAATACTATGGCTGAAAAAAACAATATAAATTTTTCACGATTATTGCAAGATTCTTTAATAAAAGAATTAGAACCAATTAAATAATATTTAAGACACTCAAAATAGAGTGTCTTTTTGTATTCAAAAAATAAAGGTGGTGAAAATATGCATAAACTAACAATAGAATTAGCACAACAACTGTCAGATATACTTCAAACAGGGTCTTCTGCTCCTAATCAACGAGTAACAATATATCGTGCTGATGGTAAGGGTAGTTATGAGCATATTCCTTTTGTGCTACAAGACGTTATACAAATATCTTTAGATAGACGTTGGAATATGTCAGCTGATGAATTAGAAGTAGAAGTAAGTAATATTAATGGGTATTATTCACCTGAATACTCAAACAATAAAGTATTTGACGGAGTTAAAGACTTACCACTTAGTGGATGGAAAGGAGTTATAAAAGCATTCAACAAAGTAACCCTTGAATTAGGATATGGTGATGAACTGGTAACAATGTTTACAGGTCAAATAAGTAATGTTGACAATTCAGATAGTTCTGTATCAATTAAATTTAATGCTCTAAACAATTATCGAAAATATCTTAAACCCATTGACCCTATTAAAACTAAAACATTGGTTTATGAAAATACAAAAGCTTTTGATATAATATTAGATTTAACTATTAGAGCTGGGATTAAAACTGAGGAAATAACATATGAATCAGATACAATTGATGAAAAAGATTTTGAAATAGAAGAACTAAAATTTAATTTAGGTACAAACTATTCAGATGCTATTAAACAAATATTAGAAACTATGAGCCATAGAATATATTGTGATAGATATGGTGTTATACAGGTGAAAAAAATTAATTATTATACTCAACAAGACTTTCATAATCATGAATTTAATGATTACATAAATTTAACAGACAGTGTATATAAAGTTGACCCATCTATATTAAGAAATAGAGTTATAATTACAGGTAGTGATAAATGGCAAGCATTTGAAGATAAATTTCTAATAGACTATCTTAATAATGAAATTGTTTCTTCTGGTATTCAAGCAAAATGGGCTGAAACAGAAGAACAAAAATGGGCTATTGCTGATAGTTATTTTATGAGTATGAGAAGAAAATTAAGACGTATATCAGTAGCAGTTATAGGTAATCCAACTATGGATGTTGGAGATTTAGTTCGTATGAAAACATTAATTTCAACTGCTAATGATAAATATATGATAATAGGTATACAATCAAGCTTTAGCTCTAGTGGATATATTGACCAAGTAGATTTAGAATATATTGGTGCTGTATCTGACCATATATGTGATAAAGCAGAAGGTGAATATGAAGACCCAATTGTCGAATTACCAGAAATACCTGCTCCACCTGAAATAGTAGAAGATAAACCCAAACCAGTAGTTATGGACATAAGAGATAGGATTGTTGATACAGCCAAAAAATATTTAAATATATGGTATCAATGGGGTGGCAATTATCCAGAAACAAAAGGACATTATGGACTTGATTGTTCACATTTAACATACAGAGCTTTAAAAGAACATGGAATAATGAAAAATTATATGATTGCAAGAGATCAGTATAAATGGTGTACTTCAATACAAAAAAAAGATTTGAAACCTGGAGATTTAGTGTTTTATATTTGGCCAAAAGGGACAGTTATTCAACATGTTGTAATGTATATTGGTAATAATCAAACCATCGGATCTAATGGCGGAGATTCTACAACAACAAATACAGATAGAGCAAAACAACAAAAAGCTTTTGTAAAAATACAGAGCCTAGATAGTATGGGGCCTCCCACTTTTTATGGTAGACCGAAAGGGTTGGTATAGTATGGCTTTTTATGATTATAGAGAACCTATAGAACGTGTTGTTGATAAATATTTTGAAAATAAGCGTTGGCATTCAGAAAATAGTAACGAATTATTAATTACAAATGGTACATCAATACAAGCGGGACTACCTAATAATTTAGATTTACCAGAAGCTCCATGCAAGTTATTTAGAAACGAACAAGGTCAAGTGGATAAAATTATTTATGGCAATTTTGAATCATTAGAAAGTGAAGAAGAATGTTGTCCAATGGTATGGCAAGAGGAACTTATTAGGAATGAACAAGGTCAGGTTGTAAAAATATTAACAACCTATCCTGATGGTTCTGTTTCTGAAACAGAATTAATAAGAAATGAAGATGGTAAAGTTGAATCTTTTATGTAAAAAATAACTATATTTTTTGTTGTAATATAAATAAATATGTGATAATATAAATTTAAGGTAATCGAAGACATGGTGTTGTTAGCCTCTACTTCACATAAGAAGGGAGGTGGTGTGCATGAGTACATTTGAAGTATTAATGTTAATTTTTACTTTTGGAATGTTGCTTATTGCTCTTATCTCCTATTTAGATAGGAATAATAACACAAAAAAATAACGCCCTGTCTTTAGCGAACAGGCGTTATTCTATATAACCAACCAAGGCTAACCACTCATGTGGTCGATTGCCTTTTAATAAGTCTATTATAACACAAATTTTATATTTGTAAACATAAATTTTTTAACACACTAGATATAGTGTGTTTTTTGTTGTAAAAAAAGGGGGTTATTAAATGTCGTTACCTGTAGCAGTAATAAACTTTGATGAATTTTTAAGTTTATTAGAAAAAGATATAGATATAGAAATTGATACTTCAAGTATAGAAGATATATTAAATTACTACTTCCCACAAATATTAGATATTTTAAATCAAATAAAAGAACTAATGGAAATCAAAGGTATTCAAAAAATAAAAGGGTTTATTTCAAATGGTGAACCAATTAGATTTACACCAAGTGAAAATATACTTATAACAGGAATTACAATAAGTCAAAATATATTTAACCTTTGGGACAAATGGGATGTATATATAATTCCCCCTAATGAAGATTGTGCATTAAAAATATTAGATAATATATATTCAAAAGATAGCTTGCAACATAAATACTTTATAAAACATTATCCTGTTCCAGCAGGATATAAAATTTTAATTGAACCTAATAGTTATAATACAAATGACACAACCTTTTGGTTTGATTTAGAGTATTTGGAGTTGATAGAATGAGTATACCCAAATATATAGTAAACTTTGATGAACTTGCACAACTTTTGGGTAATGGTATTAATTTGAGTGGGACCGCTAATACAGATGAACTTAATAAATTAGTAGAAGATTATTTTGAGAAATTATTAGAATTATTAAAGAAGTTTTTGGGACTAAATTTAGTTCAACAATCTACAGGAATTCAAATGTATATACCAGCTCTACAATTTGATTATCAAATGACATATAGTTTTGATGATAATGCAATAATAACAGGCATTACTTATTCTCAAACTGGTTGGAAAGTATATGATTGCTGGAGTTTATATATAGGAAACACTTTAATATTTGATAGGATATATACAAAAGAATTAGGAGAACATAAAGTATTTAATGCTTTTTATCACGTTAAAGCAGGTGAGATAATAAAATTTATACACCATAATAGTTCAGGTAATAGCAAACAAGTATGGTTTGATATTGATTATTTAAAAGAAAAACCAGAATGTATAATACATGAATATGATTTTAAAATAATAATGAGATGGGAAAGTAATAGTTATTCTGATGTTGATTTATTTTTAGAATTAGATACAGGTCAAATTATTAACTGGCAAACTGGAAGTTTTATATTGGATAAAAATAAGAATAATACAGTGTACTTTCATGAGGATCATACAAAACATAATGATAAATATGATAGAAAATATAAACCTGAGTTTATAACTATTTTAGGTAAACCTGCTGATACAGCAAAGGTTTATATTCAAAATTTTAATTCTGAAGTAATTACAGAAAATATAACTATTGATATCTATAAAAAAGATATCATAGGAAATGATATATTAATTTCTGATTTCTCAATAAAACCAGAACAAGTTAGTGAAAATGAAGATTTAATCTATATTTGTAGTATAAATTTAATTAATCAAGAAATTTATGAGGAGGAATAAAAATGAAAGATTTTAAATGGGCACAAGGAACTAGTATAATACAATATATAGTAAAAGATATAGCAGAAACTCTTACTGAAACTGTAACCGAATTTGAACCATGGAAATTAGAATATCCAGTTTCAGGAGATATTCAACAACTTGCTATAATAAGTAATACAACAAAACAAGGAGCTCATGTATATATAAAACTTGAAAAGCCAGATAATGTTATGAACTATATGCTTATTACTGTTGGAACAAAATTAAATGAACAAGGTAATGATATAGATGATGAAATTAGTAGTATACCTGCAAGATATGCATGGTATAGGGATAGTGAAGATGTAAAACTTTTTAATTGGGTACCAATACAATATTGGATATCATATAGTAATGATTTTATTAATATTGTTGTTCAGGGCGATCCAAGTATTGATATACATCCATATAAAAATTATTTAATAAGTTGGGCTTATATGGGTGCTTTAGAAAGCTTTGAAAATTCTGATAGAGATGATTATCATAATTTTGGTATAACAGTAGGAGCAGATAAATTTTTTGAACCTGATGAAATGCCAGACAAATATGGTAATAGAACAGCAACAGGTGTTACGGATATAGCAATGTTAGGAACAAGATCAAATACACCATTTCAAGCACATCAACCTAAATTTTCTACTATAAATGAATTTGCTGACAAACATTATATAACAAGTTCAGCATGGACACATAAATATCATATGAGTGAAATTATAATAACTCATGCTTATGATAGAGAAAGGGGAAAACTTCAAAATGTATTAATAGGTGATAGAAGTGCTATATTTCATTTAGATACACTTGTTATAGATAAAGGTAAACCAGAGGAAAAACAATATGTAATGTTTAATATTAATTCTCCATATAGTATGCTTAATAATGGAGCTAATACTTTATATGGTATAGCAATAAGGAAATTCTAAAATGAAATATAAGTTTAGTTATACTAATTCTAATGTATATGGAAAATACAAGTTTACTTACAATTGTTTTGGTGAAATTTATAAAGAGAAACTTTATACTGATTTAATGTATCAACAAAATGATATAATAAAAGCTAATAATTATATTAATTTTATACATGAACAAAATAAAAGTACAATAGATAATATACTAAATTTATTAACTCAACAACATAATAGCTTTTTAGAAGATATTATTAAAAATATAGAGTTACCATATAAAAATTTTTTTGTTAATAAGTCTTTTTTATTTGAAACAGAAACTAAAATAAATGTAATTTTAACAAATTATTTATTGGAAAGATTAAATTTAAATAGTTTAAAAGAAATAGAATTTATTTATTCTTTATTTGATAATAAAAATATACATATTAGTAAATCTCAAAACATGATAGATATCAACATAAAATATTTAATAGAATCTAAAAATTTTGAAGTATCTAATAACACAAAATCAATATTTAATATAAATGAGTTTGTAAGCGAAACTTACATTAAAAAACTAGAGATATTTAAAACTTTGAGTTACAATATTAATGATAATGAAATTGAAATTAACAATAATATTCTTAGTATTAAAAAACTTGTAGAGATTTATAAATTAAATAATATTTTAGCTTCTGAAAACCCAAAAAATATCAATATTTTATATAATTATTTTCTTGATAGAGTATTTAAAAAAAACCATATTATAAATAATATATTAACTGAAAAATCAAATAAAAATAGCACAATATATAATAACAAATTATTAAGTTCTGTAGATGTTGAAATTGATATAGTAAGTGAACTTATTTTAAGTTTAATAAAAGAAATACTTCTTTCAAATGATATTATATTAGCACCAAAAAGAAAACCAATATTAAAATATAATGATATAATAACAGAATTTGAAACAAAGGAATTTATATTTAGTAATATAAACCTATATGATAAAAAAATATTTGAAAATTACATTGATACAAATACTTTGAAATTTATAAAAGATATATATCAAAAAAATTCAATAAGTGATTTTAAACATATCTCTTTTTTAAAAGATAGGTATTCTGGTATAGGTGAAAATATTGTATATAAGTTTTTAAAAGAAATCAAAGAAAGTAATATATTAAATCAAAGAAAGAAATTGGAAAAAGAATTTAAAGACCTTAAAGTTTTTAACATTTTTGAATACTTAGAAAAAATAAATAAAGATTCTAATTCACTATATCATACAAAGTATCTAACAAAAGCTTTCAAAGACACTAATATAATATATATTATAAAGTATTTAAATAAAGTGTTTAAAGATATTGATGTATATTATATAGAACATAATTTAAAACGTATTAATATAAAAGACAATTTAATAGAATTGATATATTTATTTGCTAATAAAAATTCCATTAGAGATACATTAATTGATAAAACAAAAAAGTTTGCAAATAAAGATTTTTTAAAGGAAATATATATTTATAACAAGTATAATAACTTAAGCATAAATCAAACAAAAGATTTGATTCTTATATTTGATATTTATTTTAATAGAAATATTTCAATTGATATATCAATTGAAAATTTTAAATCTCTATCAAAAGAATACAAAAATATTGATATTTTAAAATCACTATTTTTAGATAGTAAACAAAAACAAATATATTTAAACAATGAACATGAATTAAAATTATGGAAACGATTTTGGTTTTTATATGCTGAAGATGAAACTGATAAAAAGATATTACCTTCTGTAGATTATCCATATGAAGAACAACCAATAGAATTTGAAGGATTTGAAGATTTAATTCCAGTCAATTGGAATGTAGTATATCCTGAAAAATTTTGGTTAGGTATAAGCCATCATCCAATACAAAATGGTAAGTATTTGGCCACTAAAGAAATCCCATTAGCAATTAATATTATGATTGAAATGGTAAATATATTATTATTAATGTGGTATAAATTTTATCCTGCTTTTTGGGGTTGGACAGGAACTCAAGCAGTATTGGGGATTACAAACTCTGTATTTGAATGGATAACTCTTGAAACTTCAATTGAACAACAAGAGGATAAAAATAGTAGAATACATTATGAAAGATGTTATAGGTGGTTGCGTTGGGAAGCTGAAAAAGTATCTCTGCTTGCTAGAAATGATATGGAACTTAGAGGAAATTATTATGTAGGTATTCTTTTAGAAGAAATGATTAATTATATGCTAGACCATCATTTTGACATAATGCCTATATTTGAAGATGTTAATAAGATGGATGAATGGAGAACTTTATTTGAAAGGGATTTACAAAATGATATACCATTTATTTTAGATAAAGTAAAAGGAATTAGACATAAATTAATAGTTGGAAAGGAGAAAAAAGATAATGTATAAATTAAGACAAAGAACTTGGGGCGTATATATTCGTCCTTATGTAGAATTTGGTGGAGATAATATTGTTCAAAGAGGAAAGGTTTTTGTTCCTAGTCCGTGTCCTGGTGATTCTGACTGTATACCTTATATACAAGTAAAGGATGGTGAACCATGGATATTGTATAAAGGTAAGTATTTGACCTCTTTTATACTTGTAAGAGAGTTGGTAAAAGAAATTATGGATGAGTTAGGATATTCTATAAACGATATTGTTGTAAATGAGGTTATACCTGTAGACCATATTGTTACACCATTAGCATAGAGGTGATTTTATGCAACTAACAAAAGTACAACATGGACTTTTGGAGGAAGATAATTTTTATATAACTTCTCGTGCTTCTGATTTTTTAGGTGATGGAAGATGGAGCAGAACAGAAAATATTTTTAAACTAAAAAATGGTACTATAAAAAGGAAATTTCCACATAAAAACGGGTTTTTAATTGAAGTTCAAAAAGAAGTTAATGGTATTGATTTTGAGTTCTTTTTTGAAGATAGTAAATCAAAGATAGGTATAAAAGAAGTGGCAGGAGATGAAAAAATAAGTCACTGGCGTATAATATATTATAACAATTTTATTCAAACTTATTCATCTACAGATGGTGTAACTTGGATTAATAAGGGCGGAAGTTATTATATTTTTGAAGGTGATATTCTTCAGGGTTTTAGTGTAAATGATGATGAACTTATACTAACTGATTATAAAGTTTATTCTTCACCATATTTAACAATTCAAAATGCTAAGCCTAATACAATAGCTCAATTGTATAATATAGATGGTGTTTGTTTAAGTGAAAAACTCTTTAATGAAGATTATGAATGTAATATTTTCTTAGAAAATAATTTAGAGGGATATATAAAAATTTTATCTGATGAAGAATACACATCTTCTATATTTTATTTTAAACAAGGAGATGTTTTTTTATTTACAGAAAATAATTTAAAACTTATATATAATGGAAGTGCTTTAAGCTTTGAGACCACTACTCTAAATAGTTATACTGAAACTTTTAAACTTGTAAATCTTGGTGATAATAAAGTTTCTGATATACATATAGAAATTATAAATAATAATTCTGATAACATAGAATTAAGTTTAAATAAACAACATTATTCTAATTTATTATATATCAATTCTTTATCACCATATGAAGAATTGATATTTTATTTAAAAATAACTAAAAGTAATACTGTAAATTTTAGAAAAAAAGACTTTGAAATAAACATTTATTAAGGCGGTGTTTTAATTGGGTAATGTAATATTTTTTAAGTCTAATTATAATTGTAATGGTGATATTTCTATTATTGAACCATCAACTTATAAAAATTTTTGGAATAATAAAACATTTGATAAACTTCAATTACTTTTTGATATTAATAAAATTTATGAAGATAAATTTAAACTTAATATTATAGGTACAGAATTTCTTATAAAAAATGATAGTATATATTCAGAACTTATACTTACTATTATAGATAATGATATTGAAATTCTAAATGTTACACTACAACCAAACGAAGCTCAAAAGTATTTATTAGGTATAAGTGATGGTATAAAAGTCTTTGTGCAAGGAAGTTTCACAGCTAGTTTATATATTAGCACTTATTAGAAAGGATGATTTAATGGAAATTTTAGATAAAGTTATTTTTTCTTCAAGTATACCTAAAATAATAGAATTAGGAGAAGAATTTATTATAAATGGTCATATATACACTAAAAATCCTATAACTCCAAAACCATTAAATTTTGTTGCTGTTAATGGTACTAACGAAATATATATGAATAGAACATTGTTTATTAATAACTCATCTATAGGGGAAAATCTAAGCAATAAAATGTACTTTGTTGATAGTGAGAATTTTAATATCTATTACAGTGTACTTAAAGACAAATTAGTTAGATATATAAAAACAGATGACAAAACTTTTGTTGATAAGCAAATAACACTTACAACTGGTGTCTATGAATTTGTTTTTCAGGATAAACAAACTATATGGCTAAAAGGTAGTTATAATAAAACTGCTATATTAATTGGGTACAGAAAAGAGGATTTAACAAATATCTATTCAAAAACATTTATTAATAGCAGAATTTTTATTATATGTAATGATTATAGAAACATTTATTTTTTAATATCTAGCACAACTACTTATATTTATAAGCTAAGTGTTATTACTCTTTCTTTAGAAACACTTCTTACAGAAGTGTTAAGTGGTTATAATGTATGGTCTTCCCCTACAGAATTAAAAAATAACAAAATTTTTATATTCCAGAATAAAGGAAATAACTCTTTAGTGCTAAAGAAATATTCTTTTGATTTTGATAATAATAGTGTTTTAAGTGAAATTGTAAATATTGATATAGAAATAAGTGTTACTGAAAACAACTATGGTAACTATGATACTTTTTTGATTTCTACAAGAGATAGTGAATATGTTAGTTTAGCCATATATTCCATGGGTACTTCTAATTTACTTAACAACAAACACTGCATATACACTTTTGAAAAACTCGAAAATGATAACTTTAAATTTATAGATAATATTAATTTTTCACCAATTAATTATAAGGGATTTATGACCTCAAGAAACAACAAACTATTAATATTTGTAAATGATTATAACATTGATTTTTATGAATGGAATGAATGGTATAAAAAATATAAATCTTCTGGTTCAGTTAATGGAAATTTTAATATTTTAGCTATAGACTCAAACAATAATACATGGTGCCAAAATACTAGTTCAGAAGTTGCTATTATATCTCCTTTTACTGGTATTAATATTGTTAGTGATTTTACAGAAGAATTATATACTTTTAATGGTATCGACATAGAAAGTGAAGTAATAGTTGCTTGTCAAAATTATTCAGGTGAAAATTTAGCTGTAAATTTGAATTTACAACTTATAGGAAATGTAATTTTTAAAGAAAATAATAAAAAAACAATTAAAAAAACTTCAAATACTGATGATTTTTTAAGAATTCCTGTTGTTATTATAGGAGCAGGTAGTATTGAAGTATTTGCAGGTTTAGAATAAGGAGAGGGGTTAACATGGCTTTAATTTTAGATAGTACAATTATAAATACTGCGGTATCAAAACTTGTAGAAACTCCAACAGGGTTTTTGTTTAATGCACAATATTATGATAAAGAAACATTTTCACCAGTACCATTTAATCAAATAGCTATTAATAATGGGGTTCCTGGTTTGTTGTTTACAAACAAAAAAACAATTGTAAATTCTAATGGTACTAATTTAAGTACTTGGAATGAAAAAGCTATAATTAATGATGAATATATAGAAAATAAGTTTTATATTTTTGGTAGTAGTAAAATTTATGTGTTTGACAGGAATGAATATGGTGGAATAAATTTAATAAATTCATGTGATTTTAGTGGTATTTATGATAAATATTTAGGACAAAACCAAAACTTTATATATTTTTTTACTAATGAAGCAAACAGATATCAATGGTTATATATATATAATAAATCAAATAATACTACTTCCAATCCAGTTGTTTATGATGGTAATGCTTATGGTGTCTCTAGTATGAAGATTTTAGAAACTAATGAGTATATTTACTATGCAAATAAATATTCTCTTTTTAGTCTTAGCATTGCAAGAGTATCTAAAAGTACAAATATAGTTGAATTAATTAAAAATAATATTTCCTTAGGTAATCTAATATCTGGCATTTGGAGAACTAATGATGTTTTTATAGAAGATAATATTGTTAGTTTTTATATTCCTAATTTTAGTGATTTAACTAAGCCATTTAAATTATTAAAATTAAATCTTGATGAAAAGGTAATTACAAATATGGTATCAATAGAAGATGTTAATTTTACATGGAATTTGAATATTGATAAAATTAGTTTGTTATCACAAAAAGCAGCTTCTATATATGAATCTTTTGTAATCAAAAAGAATAATAAAATATTTATAAATTTAATTATGTACCAAACAGATACTACTATTAGACAGACCACTCAAGGGCTTTATACTTTTGAATTAATTGATTTTAATACACTAAAATTTATAAATTATAGTAGTATATCTAGCTCAAGCATGAAAGGTTTTCTTATAACTGAAAATAGAAATCATTTACTAATAATCACTACAGACAGTATTGTATTTATGAATTTTGACATTAATATTGGTTGTTATGAAATTTCTGATGTTATACCAAAAAACTTTTTATCTATTGGATTAGATATTTCTGAAAGAGTATGGATTATGAATTCAGATTATACTGTAGAAATGGTAACATTAAATGAAGTTACAAACTTTAGTATGAAGTTTGAAAAAGATTTTTATAAATATATTGGTGAAAATATAGACACTAATGTAACTATTGAGGCAAAAAATTATAATGGAGAATATATAAATGCATTACTTAATTTAACTATTGTAGGTAATGCTAAATTTAAAAGTAATAATAATAAAGTTATTAATGTAAACACAAATAATTCACCATTAACAATACCTATAACATTAACTGGTGCTGATATGGTAAGCATATACCCAAAATTTATAAGCAATATTTAAGAGGTGATAACTTTGATTGTTTACGATAATAAATCTATAGCTATTTTAAATGGTTTACAATCTATATTTAAACATGATTGTGGATATAGATATAATCATAATTCAACTTTACCAATCTATCAAATTGAACATGAAAATATCAAAAAAGCTGTAAGTATTAATATAGTTGATGGTACTTTAGGTTTTACTTGTGTTGATAATATATTGTATAAACAAAATCATGATATAAATCTAAAATCTTCTAGTATTAATGTAATAAAAAGTATAAATTTTGATATTTATAATTTTAACAAATTTAGTACTAGCACTTTAATATATGATAATACTATAAAGCCAAAAACTACAGAATACTTTTTTAATGGAGTAGATGTCTTAGTTGAAAATTATAAAAACCCTGTTATAGGTGGATTTGAAAGTAACAAAGATATTATTGGTAACATAAAAGATATTAAAATAACTTGTCAAAAAAATTCTTTTATTGAAATAAAAGTTGACTTTGATAAATTACAAGTTGTCAGTATTACAAACTTACCACAAGGCTTAAATTTTGAAAATAATCATATAAAAGGTGTTCCAAAAAAATCCGGTGTTTTTGATGTTATTTTTGAATTATCAGATGAAAGCATTTGGGAATGTACTTTTTTAGTACCAGCTTTACAAAGACTATTATAAAAAGGAGATGATAAAATGAAAAAATATACGCCTAGGGATTCTAACAATGTACCTGCTATACTTGGTAATAATAATGGCGAAACTGTTCCTTTAAGCGTTTCCCCTGATGGTGAATTACTTACTAAATCTATAATAACAAATCCAACAAAGTATCAACTTGTAGATGTATTAAATATTGATTTCTCTATACCAAGAAATAAGGAACTTTTTCAAATTGAATTTGATAGCATAGCAATTGCTAATTTGAATGGTTCTTTTTTTATGCATATAAACAACAAACAAATGACAATAAAAAAATGCCTTTCCATGTTAGTGTCAAGTAATAATATTAGTATTTCTAATGACCAACAAACAGGTTCTGCTGAAATTTGGTTGTTTAAAATTAAGGAGGTGATTTAATTGATTAGTAATGTAAACTTTGAAAAAACACAATCAGACTGGAATGTAACAAATCCTGAAAGTGATGATTATATTAAAAACAAACCAACTAAATTAAGCCAGTTTACTAATGATTTAAAGGCTGTTGATATTCCAATTGAAGACACATCAGGAAATTTCACTGGTGGGAATGTTGAAGATGCATTGAAAGAAACCTTTAATAAATTAAAAATAATTAACATTCCTAAAACACCTATACCACAACTTGTTTATTATAAAATATCCGAATTTGATATAGCTCAATCGGGAAGTGGACAAACAAGAGAATTAAAATTATTAGTTTGTGGGGGTGGAAGTTATACATTATATGAAAATACATTGGCACTTATAAATATTTCCGGAAGAATTACATTAACTGCCAATATGTATATATTTGATGTTGATACAGGAATGAGATGTTTGTTTGTAAAAAAAGATAATTGGGTTGAAGTGTTTATAAGTAATTTAGGATATGGTAATCAAATAAAGGTTTTAGTACTTAATGCTGTTGATGTAGCCATTATAGAAAATCCGAATATATTATATGTTTCTCCCGAAAGTGCTTTTGAAATTGATGTATTAAGATTTTATCACACGAACTATAAGCCAACAGCTGAAGATATATTATTTACTGGTAACTCAAAGAATATTGCATCTAATAATGTAAATGATGTATTAATTGAATTGGCAAACAAAATAAATGTTTTAGAAAATAAATAAGCGAGGTGAAAATATGGATATAAAATATTACATATCACTACTAACAAGTGATATTGATATAAGCTCATTAAAAACTAGATTACTAATTGTAATAGGATCAATTGGTACTATTATAAGTAATGCATTTGGTGGTTGGAGTCATTCACTAAATACATTACTTATTTTTATAGTTATAGATTTTATAACAGGTTTAATTGTAGCCATCAGTCCTAAAGAAACGCCAAAAGGACAGCTTAACAGTAAAATAGGTTTTATAGGGTTGCTAAAGAAAGGATTAATACTCTTAGTAGTTTTAATCGGCTATAGACTAGACTTAATTATAGGTACTAGTTATATTAAAGATATGGTTACCATAGCCTATATCGTTAATGAATTGATTTCTGTGATTGAAAACTTTGGGCTTTTAGGTATGCCTATGCCTACAGCAATAACAAGTGCAATTGAAGTTTTAAAAAATAAGGAGGGTAAAAAATGAGTAAAGTATTTTTAGGTGTTGGACATGGTGGGGCTGATAGTGGTGCTTGTGGAAATGGTTTAAAAGAAAAAGATATTAATTTAACTATTGCTTTATCATGTAAAGAGGAATTAGAAAGACATGGTATACAAGTTGGAATAAGTCGTACTATAGACGAAAACGACATAATCAATGATGAGGTAAAAGAATGTAATGCTTTCAATCCAGATATTGCAGTGGACATACATACTAATGCAGGTGGTGGAGATGGTTTTGAATGTTTTTATTCAGTTGCAGGGGGATTAGGTAAAACACTTTCTGAAAATATAGAAACTGAAGTTAAAGCTTTAGGACAAAACAGCAGAGGTATAAAAACTAAATCTAATTGTGGTATAGATTATTATGCTTTTGTACGAGATACAAAGTGTCATGCTGTTATAACAGAATGTGCCTTTATTGATAACACAAATGATGTACAAATAATTAATACTATTGAGAAACAAAAATTATTTGGTATCGCTTATGCTAAAGGTATTTTAAAAACATTAGGTATTACTTATATAGATAAAACACCAATTTTAAAATCAAATATAAGTTTATTAACTACTGAACAATTTATAACTAAAATAAAAGATATTGCTATAGCTGAAAGTAAGAGAGTTAACATTTTACCATCTATAACTATAGCTCAAGCAATACTTGAAAGTAATAAAGGTAATAGCGAGCTTGCTGTTAAAGCAAATGCTTTATTTGGTATTAAAGCAACTCCTAGTAGTTGGATAGGTGAAAAATATAGTAAAGAAACTACAGAATATGTAGAGGGTAAAGAAACAAAAGTTATAGCAGAATTTAGAGCTTATAAAAATTGGAATGACAGTATAAAAGATCATTCCAACTTTTTATCTTTTAATATAAGATATAAAAATGTAATAGGTGAAACAGATTACAAAAAAGCTTGTTATGAGTTATATAATGCAGGATATGCAACAGATATTAAATACCCTGAAAAACTAATAAAAGTTATAGAAGATAACAAATTGTATGAGTATGATACAGTTTCAAATAATACTCAACAAGTGCCAGAATACAAAGTTAATGGAGAAAAATATTTA
>CAZWZB010000035.1:0-32430 GCA_964638835.1 uncultured Eubacteriales bacterium
CCAGCAAAATTTGCATCTAATAAAGACGCTGTTGAAGCTTTAAGGTCAGAATAAAGTTATTTTATAGTTAATAAATTTAAAAAAACTTATAATAAAAAAATATAACTTTTAAACCAAGTTTAAAAGTTATATTTTTTTAATTCTCATATTTATAAATATTATTCTAATTAAAAGTTTTTTACTATTAATCTAATACATTATATCTAAAATATGCTTCTGCTGTAGAACCATCTGCTGTATAAATTTTAGCTTCACCTCTTCCATTACATAAATTCCATTTTAATACACTAGCTGTAAGTATTCCTATAAATTCATCATCTGATGTAGAGGATAAAACTATATTGTCATTACCTGTAGGAAAATCGGGGTTTGCACTTACTATAATGGAAGAATTAAAAACAATAGTACTAGATAATAAAAAACTTATAAACCTTTTCATAAAATACCGACTCCTTTTTTTCAATTTCATAGATAAATCAACCATCTTGTGCATAGTATAAAATAATAACTAATATAAGTATAAAATACATTAATTAATATTTTAATACTTTTTTATAAATAATTTGTCAAGCTTGACAATAAAATAATATTATAATATATGTCAAGTATTAAAATGGAAAATAAGTATACAAAATATAAGTTTGTATTTAGTAACTTTTTACCTAAAGATTAGTGATAAAAAATATATTAAATGTCATTTTATAATTAAAAATGTAAATTTAAATAATAAATATTATTATAATATCACCATTTTTATTTCAATAAATATTTACCTCAATTTTATTGTAATATTCCTACTATATTTTTTATTTATAACAATTTCTAATAAACGTTTGAAACATTGAAGAAATAATAAAAAATCATGGATTTGGTGATTGAAATCTCATAGCAAGTATAGTATAATAAACTTACCATAAGTTGGTTGACTGCCAAGAGAGGATTTTTACTATATCTAAGGTAGTCTAATTTAAAATAGAGTTTACTGTTCTGGCATAACTATGCTCAATGAGTTTTGGTGATGTTAACATTATTTATATAATGTTCGTTTTTAGCAACAATGTAAACAATAAATAAATTGGAGTAATTCATATGTTAAATACATTATTTAAGTTATTTTGTAATTTAAATTATTTTGCTGAATGTGCTTCAGAAGTAGATATACAAAATTATAAAAATGTTATTCGTAGTAATCAAATATATTCCCATGGTGAACAAGGGGCATATTTTTGTGCTGTTCCTAAAATATACTGTTCTTCCTTTGAAATGGCAGTTTCTATCCTTTTCATCAATTCTTTGTATGAGTTTGAAGAATGGAATAAGGACAAGGGAGCGTTTGATAATTTTAATAGAAGTGAATGGAAAGGGGACTTAAAAAAGTATTGGATACCAGAGTATTTTTCGTGCCATGATACTTTATTTATAGAATACAAGCAAGTTGATTCCATGGAAAATTTGCCTATAGCTGATAAACTATTTGATTTAGCCATCCAATCACCTGTTCTTTTAATAATTCGATATGGTATGATTGATGCTTGGAATTCCTTTGAATATTTGATTGAAACAGAAACTGAATATATAAATTTTCAATCATGGACAACAGCTTGACTATATTATGAGCATTTTGCATAACACAAAAAAAAATAAAATCATGAGTAACCTCATGGCTTTATTTTTTTGTAAAATTATTAAAAATTTCTTTAACAAATAGGGCTATAGTATATTAATCTAATACCATATATCTAAAATATACTTCTGCTTGAGAACCATCTGCTGTATAAACTCTAACTTTACCTTTTCCATTACATAAATCCCATTTTAAAATGTTTTGTAAAAGTGAGCCTATAAATTCTTCACCTGGATTTAATTTATCTTTATAAACAAGACGACCACTTGCAGTATAAAATTCAAATGTAAATGGATTACTACCTTCATTTCTAACTATGCATATTCCATCATATTTAAAATCTCCATAATGAGTATATAAAGTAGAAGCTCTACCACTAATTGATGAAGTTGCAGTTAAATATGTATCTGCAGTTATACCAAATGTAGAAATTCTATTACTTATATCTCCTTCTATAAATTCATCTGAAAATAAAATTACATTATCACCATTTATAAAAAAGTCTTTAATTAGATTTGCCATGGTAGAAGAACTGAAAACAATAGTACTAAATAATAAGAAACTTAAAAATTTTTTCATAAAATATCAACTCCTTTTTGAATTTTATAAATAAGTCATGCTATATCTATTATAAAATACATTAATTAATATTTCAAACCTTTTGATAGAAATTATTTTATAAATTTAAAAAGTTTATCATAAATAAAAAAATTACTAAAAATATAATTTTTTAAACTTAGTTTAAGAGTTATATTTTTTTACTTCTTATGCTTGTAAATAGCAAATCATAATGTTAAAATAGTTTAGTATTGTTTTCATAATAAACGTATTAAATTAATTTTTGGAGGAATAAAAATGAAAATTATATCACCAGAATTTTATATAGAAGATAAAATAGATGGGCAGGAAATTTTAAAAAAACTTGAAAAGTCAGGAAGAACTTGCTATAAAAGCGAAGAAAATATAACTGAACAATCATCTGAAAAAATGATTAAATTTCTAATACAAAAAGGACATGAATCTGTATTAGAACATGAAAAAATAACCATTAGAATTATATGTGATAGGGGAATTACACATGAAATAGTAAGGCATAGGATAGCAAGCTACGCTCAGGAAAGTACACGATATTGTAATTATTCAAATAATAAATTTAATAATGAACTTACTTTTATAAAACCTTGCTTTTGGGATGATGAAAGTGAAAATATGAAATTGTGGGAAGAAACTATGCAAAATATAGAAAACACATATTTGAATATGATAAAACTGGGTGCAAAACCAGAAGAAGCACGTTCAATACTTCCAAATTCATTAAAAACAGAAATAGTGGTAACAATGAATATGAGAGAGTGGAGGCATTTTTTTAAACTTAGAACAGCAAAAGAAGCACATCCTCAAATGAGAGAAATAGCAATTAAGATACTTATGGAATTAAAAAAAGTAATTCCTGTTATATTTGAAGACATTATATAATTAAAAAATAACTATAAATAGGAAGTTGCCTTAAAAAATATGTACGAACATAATTCGTACACTTTTTAAGTTTATTAAGTAAAATTAAAGGAGAATATTATGAAATATAGATTAAAATTTACAAAGGGTGAATTGGTTAAATATATTCCTCATTTAGATATGTTGAGATTATATCAAAGAGCCATAAGGAGAGCGAATTTGCCAATTGCTTATTCTCAAGGATTTAACCCACATCAACAAATGTCATTTGCACAACCTATTTCAGTTGGAATCACAAGTGTTTCAGATTATATAGATATAGAAACTGTTTGTGATGTTGATACAAATGATTTTATAAAAAAATTAAATGATTGTTTACCAAATGGAACTTGTGTGTTAGATATGAGAAGTATAAATCAAGATGAAAAAAATGGTATGGCGGCAGTTGAAGGAGCTAGTTATCATATTATTTTAGATAAAGATATCACACAAGATATGATTGATAGGTTTTTATTAGAAGAAGAATTAATCATATTTAAAAAATCTAAAAAATCAACAAAATATGTTAATATAAGAGAAGACATATTTGAATTATATATTGATAAAACCCAATTATATACATTAATTGCAACTGGTAGCACTAAAAATTTGAAGCCGGACTTATTAATAGAGTGTTTATATAACTATTTAGATTTAGAATATGAGCCTTACAAAATAAAATATGAACGTCAAGATTTATTTAAATTAAAAGGAGGACATTTTGTAAGCTTATTTAAGCTTTAAAAAATCAATAAATATGGGAAAAAAAATAATTGTAGACTCAAATATTCATCAAATAAGGATTGCTGTTATTAATAATAGTGAACTTGAAGAAATATTTATAGAACAAAAAGTTAATGAAACTATAGTTGGAAATATTTATACAGGTATAATTAAAAATGTTTTACCAGGAATGCAAGCTGTTTTTGTGGATATTGGGCAACCACGAAATGGTTTTTTAGGTTTAGATGATTTAAAAGAAAATAAGATAAAACAAGGCATGGAGATTATAGTTCAAGTAGAAAAAGAAGCTATAGGTAGTAAAGGAGCAAAGCTTACTAATAAACTTAGTATAACTGGTAGATTTATAGTTTTATTACTTAATGAAGATTATACTGGAATTTCTCAAAAAATAATAGATAGTTCAGAAAGAAACAGACTAAAAACTATTGCAAAAAAATTAAAACCTGATGATTTTGGTATTATAATAAGAACAAATGCTGAAGGAAAGTCAGAAGAAGAAATAAAAGAAGAAATACAAACTTTATATGAAAAAAGTAAAAAAATATTAAATACAGGCAAGTATATAAAAGCTCCTGCTTTAATACACAAAGATTTTTCACTAGTATATAGAGCTATTAGAGATTTATTTTCAAATGAAATAGAAGAATTTATAATAAATGATTACAATGATTATAAAGATGTATTAGAAGTTATGAAAGAAATGTCAGATGGTTTTATTAATAAAGTAAAGTATTATGACAAAGATATATGTATATTTGATTATTACTGTATAGAATCACAAATAGAAAAAGCATTACAAAAACAAGTATGGCTTAAAAGTGGTGGGTTTCTTATAATAGAACAAACCGAAGCTTGTGTAGTTATAGATGTTAATACAGGAAAATTTATTGGTAAAAAAGATTTAGAAGAAACAATTTTTAAAACAAATAAAGAAGCATCAATTGAAATTGCAAAGCAAATAAAATTAAGAAATTTATCTGGTATGATAATTATTGATTTTATAGATATGAAATCAAGTAAAAACCAAAAAGAAATACTAGACTTATTAGAAAATGAAACAAAAAGGGATAGAATAAAAACTATAGTAGTAGGTATAACTGAATTGGGGCTTGTTCAAATAACAAGAAAAAAAATGAGAGAACCATTAAATCAAATTCTTTTAGATACTTGTAGTTTTTGTAGGGGTACAGGGAAATTACATTCTATTCAATGGACAATTCAAAAACTCCAAAAAGAAATAGAAATAATTTTTAAACAAACAATTTTTAATCAAGTTATAATATATAGTTCTAAAGAAATAGAAACTACTTTTATTGGCGAAAATAAAGAATATTTAAATAAATTAGAAAAGAAATATAATAAAAATATTATTTTTAAAGTAGAAGATGGAAAATCAAAAAATTATTATAAAATAGAAAAGAAAAAAGTATAATACATAATTATACTTAATAAATTAAACTTAACTAATTATAAAAACACTTCTTAATTGAAAAAGATAAGAAGTGTTTTCACTTAATAATATTATTGAACTTTTAAATTCAAAATAAAACTTTTATCTTTTACTATGATTTATTCCAATCATTCCGCCTAATGCACCACCTGCTACAGACATAAAAATCATAGCAATAGTAGAAAATTCTATTTTTATATTTCCTTTTGTGATTAATAAGCCTACAATTATAACAATAATTGCATATATAAACCCTGCTGTCATTCCCCATAACCAACCTTTTGATGTTGCTCCCTTTGCTGAATCGTAACCAGCTACTACTACCGATAAAATTATTGTGATTGTAACTATTATTGGTATTTGTTTCTCTGTCATTTCAGTATATGTAAGTAACATTGCTGTAGCTATAAATATAATTATAGTTATTGCATATGCTATTGCTACACCTTTTAAGGTGTTTATCATAGGTGAAAATTCTGTCAACTCCTTAAACTTAATAGATTTTTTTTCTCCATTATCCATTACATCATCTCCTAAGATTATATTACTATTCTATTGTACTATTTTGATTTCTGATTTATACTTAGTTAACTTGAAAAATATACAAAAATAATATACTTTCAAGTTTAATATAACACATTATTTTTATTAAATTTAGAAAGGATAATTTTTATGAATAAAATAGATTTACACACACATTCTACCGCATCAGATGGAACAATGTCACCAACACAACTTATTGCTTATGCTAAAGAAAAAAATTTAAAAGCTATTGCACTTACTGACCATGACACTATAGATGGTATAGAAGAAGCTTTAGAAGCATCAAAAAAATATGATGTAGAGGTAGTACCTGGAATTGAATTTGCTTGTAAATATAATAATTACGAACTTCATATACTTGGATTTGATATTAATTATAAAGATGAGTATTTCAATAACTTTATAAATAAGATTAAAATAGATAGAGAAAATAGAAATATCGAAATGATAAATAAACTAAAAGAAGTCGGATTTAACGTTGAATTAGAAGAACTTTATACTATAGCTAATGCAAAGGGAACTATAACAAGGGCACATTTTGCTAAATTATTACTTATAAAAGGTTATGTTCAAACTAAGGAAGAAGCATTTCAAAAATATTTATTAAAAGGCTGTCCTTGCTATGTTCCAAGAAAACTATTAGATTACAAACAATGTATTGAACTTTTATTAAAAGCTAATGGTATACCTGTATTAGCACACCCCACATTATATAAAATGTCTTTACATGAAATAGAAATACTTACTAATGAATTAATTAAATTTGGACTTTTAGGTATAGAAGCAATCTACCCCTTATATACAAGTCAACAAGAAGGGGATTTAAAAGCACTTGCTAAAAAATATAATATAAAAATATCAGGTGGTAGTGATTTTCATGGAGATAATAAAAAAAATATTGATTTAGGTACTGGTATAGGAAATAATATTAATATAGATTATAAAATACTTGAAGATTTAAGAAAAAAGCAATAGTCTTAATTAGAGTTATAATAGTTTCTTGAATATATCAACTATTTCAAATAGATATTTTTTCTTCTTTAATAAAGTTATATTATTCTAATGCTTAAAACCTTTTAATTTTCTACAACAAAAAGTTAATTTATAGTTGATAATAATAATATATAAATATTTAATTTCTCATTTCAATTATTTTTAAACATATTATATAATTTAAAGTTAAGAATTAATTAGAATAATGTAAATTTAATCGTATTTATTAAATGTATGTTATATTTAATTATTTTTTTTAGCTAATTGTACAAATAAAAGTTTTATGTTAGAATATTTATAAATATAATAGAGTGTTAGTAATTAACCATATAATTATATAAAACATTTAAAATTTAAGAGGTAATTTTATGATTATTCAAAGTTTTTCTGCTGAAGAAACATTTAATATAGGAATGGAAATTGGTAAAAAATCAATTAAAGGAAGTATTTATTGCTTAAATGGTGATTTAGGGGTTGGTAAAACAGTATTTACAAAAGGTCTAGCAAAAGGTTTAGATATAGATGAACATATAACAAGCCCAACTTTTACAATAGTAAATATATATCAAGGTAGATTACCTTTCTACCATTTTGATGTATATAGAATAATGGAAGTTGAAGAAATGTATGAAATAGGCTATGAAGAAATGTTTTTTTCAGATGGTGTTTGTCTTATAGAATGGGCTGAAATTGTAAAAGAAATAATACCAGATAATGCAATATGGATACAAATAGAAAAAGATTTAGAGAAAGGAGAAGACTATAGGAAAATAACTATAGCAAATTAAATTTATGAAAATACTTGCATTAGATACATCTGGCATAGTTGCAACAGTTGCTATTGTAGAAGATACTAAAACTATTGCGGAGTTTACTATAAACCATAAAAAAACTCATTCTCAAACTATAATGCCTATGTTAGATACAATAATAAAATCTGTTGATTTTGAACTTAATACTATAGATTATATAGCAGTAGCAAGTGGTCCTGGTTCTTTCACTGGACTTAGAATTGGTGCTGGAACTGCAAAAGGATTGGCACATGCTTTAGGTAAAAAAATTATACCAATTCCTACATTAGACGGATTAGCTTATAATATATTTCAAACAAATAAAATAATATGTCCTATTATGGATGCTAGATGTAATCAAGTATACTCAGCTTTTTATATATGGAATAATAAAAATAAAATTCAAAGATATACAGATTATTTAGCTGAAAGTATAGATGCTATTATTGATAAAGCTCTTTTTATAATGTTTGAAGAAGGAGAAGATATTATATTTTTAGGTGATGGCGTTTCTATTTATATGGATAAATTGAAAAATGCATTAGGTGAAAATAATTGTATGTTTGCTCCTCCTAACTGTAATATGCAAAGGGCTACTTCAATAGCAAGTTTAGCTTTAGAATTAGAAAATCTAGCTATAAATCATTCAGAATTTGCACCATTCTATATTAGAAAATCTCAAGCAGAAAGAGCATTACTCAAAGAGGATTAAAATGATAGAAATAATTCCCATGACTTTAGAACATATTGATGAAGTATTTGAACTTGAAAAGATATGTTTTTATACTCCTTGGTCTAAAGTTGATTTTATTAGAGAAATAAAAGAAAATAAATTAGCATTATATTTTGTAGCTAAAGATAATAATAAGATTGTAGGTTATTCAGGAATGTGGCATATAATTGATGAAGGTCATATAACAAATGTTGCTGTTATGCCTGAATATAGAAATTGTGGTATTGGTTCAAAACTTGTTGAAATACTTATCAATACTGCTATAGAAAGAAAAATAATTGCTTTAACTTTAGAGGTAAGAATAAATAATTTTTCAGCACAAAAATTATATACTAAATTTGGATTTAAACCTGAAGGTATACGTAAAAATTATTATTCTGATACAAGAGAAGATGCAATTATAATGTGGAAACGATTTTGAAGGAAGATGGTGAAATTATGAAAAAACATAAAGAATTACATTATACCGAATTAAAAAATAAATGCTTACTTGAAAATTTAGATATTAAATCACTTGATGAATTTGAATGTGAATCAATAATAGGTCAAGAAAGAGCAGTTAAAGCTATGGAGTTTGGTTTAAGTATAAAAATGAAAGGTTATAACATATATATGTCAGGACCTTCTGGAACAGGTAAAACTTCATATGCTAAAACAATAGCTGAAAAATTCGCTAAAAATGAACAAGTACCTTATGATTGGTGTTATGTTTACAATTTTAATGATTCAAGAAGACCAACAGCACTAAGATTTAATCCCGGAGAAGGTAAAGCGTTTAGAGACGATATGAAAGAACTTATTGAACTCATAAATATTGAATTACCTAAAGTTTTTAGCACAGAAGATTATGAGAAACAAAAAAATGAAATTATTGATATTTATGAGGAAAAAAGAAATATTCTTATGAAAGATATGTCTGATGAGGCTAAAGAGCATGGATTTGGAGTTAAAACTACTAATTCAGGATTGTACTTTATGCCTATAATTGATGGCGTAACTTTAAATGAAGAAGAATTTGAAAATCTTCCTGAAGAACAAAAAGAAGAAATATTAAAAAAATCAGATGTTGTACAAAATAAAGCAACTGATATAATGCGTGAAATGAAAAATTTTGAAAGAAAAGCTAAGAAGCAAATAAATGATTTAGACTACAAAATTGGAATGTTTACAATAGGACCTCATATAACTGCTTTACAAGAAAAATATAAAGCATATGATAGAGTTATAAAATACTTAGGAGAAGTAAAAGAAGATATATTAGAAAATATAGATGATTTTATAGAAGAAGATTCTGAAGAAGACGAAAGTATGTCAAGTCTGTTACCTCTTTTAACTAAAAAAACTTCAGATGATATTACTGATAAATATGAAGTAAATTTATTAGTTGATAATAGTGAAGCAAAAGGAGCACCTGTTATAGTAGACTTCAATCCTACGTACTATAATCTTGTTGGAGAAATTGAATACGATACTGAATTTGGAAATATGACTACCGATTACAAAAAAATAAAACAAGGTTTATTTCATCAAGCTAACGGAGGATATCTTATCTTACAAGCTCAAGATTTAATGGCAAATGCACAATCTTGGGAAGCATTAAAACGAGTTATAAAAACAAAAGAAATAACTATAGAAAGTTTAAGAGACCAACTTGGTGGACTTACTGTAGCTACATTAAAACCCGAACCAATACCAATTAATGTTAAAGTAATAATAATTGGTAACAGTTATATTTATAGTATTTTACATGAATATGAAGAAGATTTTCAAAAACTATTTAAAATAAGAGCAGATTTTGACTATGAAATGAATTACACACTAGAAAACATAAAAAGTTTAGCTAAATATATCAAAGATTTTTCTATTAGAGAAAAAATATTACCTTTTGATATAAGTGCAGTTTCTAAAATAGTTGAATACTCTTCAAGAATAGCTGAAAATCAAAAAAAACTTACTACGCGATTTAATCAAATAGTTGAAATACTCTGCGAGTCATCAACTTGGGCTAAACTAGAAAATGCAGAAGTTATAACAGTAAATCATGTAAAAAAAGCAATAGATGAAAAAATAAATCGTTCTAATATGTATGAAGAAAAAATGGATGAAGTTATTGAACAAAATATTATTATGATAGACACTTTTGGTAAGAAAGTTGGACAAATAAACGGTTTGGCTGTTTTAGATGTTGGGGATTATACATTTGGAAAACCAACACGTATTACAGCAACAACATATGCTGGTCGTTCTGGTATAGTTAATATAGAAAAAGAAGCCGACTTAAGTGGTAGTATTCATGATAAAGGTGTTCAAGTTATAACGGGTTATTTAGGTCAAACATACGCTCAAGATTATCCTTTATCATTATCTTGTAGACTATGTTTTGAACAGAATTATAATGGAGTAGATGGAGATAGTGCATCTAGTACAGAACTCTATGTTTTATTATCAAGTTTATCGGAAGTACCAATCAACCAAGAAATAGCTGTTACGGGTTCCATAAACCAATTTGGTGAAATTCAAGCTATAGGAGGAGTTACTTACAAAATAGAAGGCTTTTTTGATTTATGTAATTCAAGAGGGCTTACAGGAACACAAGGAGTAATAATTCCATATCAAAATGTATCAGACCTTGTATTAAAAGACGATGTCATACAAGCAGTAAAACAAGGTAAATTTCATATTTACCCTATAGATAATATTAAAGAAGGTATAGAAATACTTACAGATGTAAATTATGATGAAATACATTCTAAAGTGCTTAACAAACTTAAACATTATTATAAAAGTTCAGTTGGTGAACAAAAAAATAAAAGAAAGTAGTAAAAGAAAAAGAAAAGAGAAATTTTATTCTCTTTCTTTTTTAAATTTGTTGTAATTTATACTATTTTGTGATAACATTTTATTAAAATATAAAATTAGAAAGGGAATTTATATATGCTTTATAATAAAAATAATATTCATAATTCATGGGATACTTTTTTTGATACAAATATAATTGAAGAACTTAATAAAATTGAAGAACTTATAGGCGATGACTATAATCCTGAACAAGATAAAGTTCTTAGATTTGCAACTACAGATTTAAATAATATTAAAGTAATTATATTAGGTCAAGACCCATATCCTCAAAAAGGCGTTGCAACTGGTCGTTCTTTTGAAGTTAATGGTTTAAATAGTTGGACAGATAAATTTAAACAGACTTCTTTAAGAAATATTTTAAGAAATATTTATAGAAGTTATAATGGTGAATTAAAAACGATAACAGAAATTAGAACCTTGATTACAAAAGGTCAGTTTAATATTTTACCTCCTAATGAAATTTTTAGTTACTGGGAAAGTCAAGGGGTTTTAATGTTAAATACTTTTTTAACATGTAAAGCTAATGAACCGGGAAGTCATAGAAAATATTGGGATAAATTTAGTAAACAATTATTAAAATATATTGTAGCCACTAACCCTAATATAACATGGTTCTTATGGGGTAGTGATGCTAAATCTAATATCAATATTTTAAATGCTTCAAAGATGTATTTATCTAATCATCCTATGATGTCAAATCCAGATAATCCAGATGATTTTATTAATTGTAAATGCTTTGAGGATACTATTAAAAGTTTAGGTATTGATTGGATTGGAGAAAAGAAATAAAATTTATAAAAAAAGAAGAGTTGTATTATAAACTCTTCTTTTTTACATTATATAAATTCTTTAAAGTAATTCTTTTCTTCCTGATAATTTTAACTTATCTACTATTTGCTTTACATCTTGGGTTTTATTTTTGTCACATATCATAATAGCATCTTCAGTATCAACCACTACAATATTATTTAATCCAATAGTAGCTATAAGTTTTTTATCTCCATAAATTATACATTCTTTTGTATCTATATTTATATGGTCAGCTTTTATTATATTGCCATTTTCATCAGCAGGAAAAACTGCTCCTAAAGCATCCCAACTTCCAACATCATTCCAACCAAAATCCCCTGGTATTACAAAAGCATTATCCGTTCTTTCCATTATCCCATAATCAACAGAGATACTATCTAAATTAGGGTATATTTCATTTATTAATTGTATTTCTTCCTGTGTTCCATACTTACCAGATATCTTATTTAAATTATTATAAATTCTAGGAAGAAATCGTTTAAATGCTTCTATTATAACGGATACTTTCCATACAAACATACCACTATTCCAATAATAATTATTTGAATTAAAATATTCTTTAGCTTTATCCAAATTTGGTTTCTCAATAAATCTATCTATTCTATATGCATTATCAACGATTTCATCGCTTTTTATATATCCATACCCTGTAGCTGGAAATGTTGGCTTTATTCCTATAGTTACTATTGAATCTGTTTCTTCAGCTACATTTATAGCTTTATTAAGAGTAATTTTAAATTCACTATTATTTGTTATATAATGGTCGGAAGGAAATACACACATTATACCATCTCCATATTTTTCGTATATGTGCATAGCAGAATATAATATACATGGAGCAGTATTTCTTGCAGTTGGTTCTGATAGTATATTTTCCCTTGGAATTTCTGATAATAATATATCTTTCATAATATCAACTTGTGTTTTATTAGTTACAATAAAAGTATTACTAGGTGATATTATTTCTTGAAATCTCTTTATTGTTTCATTTATCATTACATCACTACCACTTAAATTAAGTAATTGCTTAGGCATATTTTGACGTGACAGAGGCCAAAATCTTGTGCCACCACCACCAGCCATTATTAATGCATATGTTTTCATAAGTACACTCCCATAGTATAGATATAATTTTCTAATTTGTCTAATATTTCTTCTTGATATACAAATAGTAACTCTTTATTAGGAATTGCTAATGTATAATAAGGTCTATTTAAATAAGTTTTACTGGATATAGTTTTTAAATATCCTGTTAATAATAAGAAACTATATAGATTAGCAAGCGACTTTTTTATATCTTTATATACTATATTAGTGTTTATAGTACCTTCTACTTTTTCGCCTTCTAATAATGATTTTAAATTAATTTTCATTTTATTATCTGCTTCTTTAATTAATTCATGAATTATGTCATTACTACTTGTATTTAACCAATAAGGTTTTGCTGTACAATCTTCATCAAAATAATTAATAACAGACCATGGATTATATATTTCTATTTCACCAAACATATAACCATTATACCAATCTTTTAATTCTAATATTTTATCTTCATTTAAAAAGTCCTTAGCTATTTGTTCTACTTCTTTTTGTGTAAATCCAAAATAAGTATTAAATTTCTTATCCAATATACTTTCTACTTTTCCACTAAATATATTTTCTTTATCTATGCTTAGAATGCCAGTTAATATTGCAAATTTTAAATAACTATTATCTTTTAAACCACCACTTAACCAATTCCTCATAAAACTTATTATATCATCATAAAAATTATTTACATATCCACTTTGTATTGGCACATCATACTCATCTATTAATAGTATAGGTTCTATGTTATGATGTTTATATAAAAAATAAGTTAATCTACTTAATGTATCTTCATATTCCAATTGAGTCGCCTTATTTTCTAATATATTAGATATATAATGTTTTTCAAGAGCTTTTATATTTTCGCTTTCTAAATAAATAATCAAATTTACTATATTCATTCCTTATTATATTTTTTTATTTTTCATAAGTCATATCCCATGTATTATTTTTAATATCTTTTAAAGTAAGATAAATAACAGGGTATTTGCATTGTTCTTGTTTGTATTTTTCACCTAGTTTATATATGTTTAAATCTTTAAATAAATTAATATTTTCTTTGTTATCTTCAAAGTAGTATCTAATCATACTCATATTTAAAGGTTTACCAAAACGACGTGGGCGAGGTAACAAAAGTATACTAATATTTTCATCTATTATATCTTTAAGTAATAACGTTTTATCTACATAGTAATAATTATTTTTAATTATATTTCTAAAATCACTAATACCTATTGGCATAGATTTCATATAAAAATCTCCTTTATCTATATAGATAAAAAAACACTTTGACAAGTGTTTTAATTATACTATTTTTATAATATCAAAACAATAGATGTAGAAAAGAAATTTACAATTATTGTGATGAAAAATATTTTTTAAAAATTTTCCTTATATATAAATTTAATGTAACACTTTTTAATATTAGTTCATATTATTAAAGTAGTATCTCAAGTGTTGTTATTAATTTCGTTCAAAACATAGTAATAGGCTCTTTTAGATGTATTATTTCTCGTGCGTTAACCCTAACTACCCTACCCTGTATGTATAACATTAAATTAAAACTTTCTTGAGTACTACAAAATTTGTATTTCAGGCAATATCGTTAGTAATAATTAGTTCTACTAAGGTGTCGATAAAGTCAACAAATTCTAGATAATGTTGAAGTTATTGATAAATAATGATTGTGGAAATTTAATGCATGCACCATAGTTATTATGTTAAAAATATTTAATGTAAGTATCCATTTACAAAAATATTTTGCTTAGGAGAATAAGTTATTATTAATGTTTTTTATACTAAAGCAAAAGGAACGCAAATTACAATTGAAAAAGCAATACTCCGGAGTTTAAATATAAAAATATTAGGTAAAAAATTATAATACTCTAATTTATATAAAAATTATAGAACATTTATAAAACTATATCTTATAAAATTAATACTATCAAAATTTAAATCAAATATTCAAATTACACCAATACATATATATTTATACTTTTTATATATAATCTCTCTCAAATTAAATATAACTTATTATAATATAGGAACGGCTTGTGGACGAGTCTATATTATTTTCATTCTTCAATTAAAACATTAATCCCAATAAAATTTTTGCATACTAAACTTTTTAACTAACCACATTGGTAATTTATCATATATCATTCCAAGTTTATAACCTAATAATTTAAAACAACTTTCTAAAATTAAGTCTAAAATTAAATATGGTTTTTTGATTTTAATTAAATACTTTATTCCTTGTTTAATAAATTTTAATCCTTCAGATTCTGCTTTTGCATATCTTAATATTTCTTTATTTTGTTTTAATGATACACCTATGTCAAAATTTCTAGTAAATTGTTGCCTGTATGTATAATTATGAGAATGTATAACCTTGGCTTTAGAAGCATAAACAATTTTTTTACCACCTAAAATAAGCTTAGAAGCCATAATCATATCTTCATTTAATATAGTTTTTTCAGGAAAACCACCATATTTCCAAAAGTCTTCTGCTCTAAAAGCTGAACAAACATTAGTACAAAAGAAAGTTTTTATACCAAGTTTGTTTATATCAGATTTAGTTTTTATTTTATCTTTATTAGGATAATTAAATCTTCTAGTAAATTTTTCTATAGGGGTTGCATTTTTTCGAGCAACTTGTCTACCATACACAGCTGAAACATTGGGATCGGAAAATGGTTTTATAAGTTCTTCTAAAAAATGATTATTAGCAGGTATGGCGTCTTGTGTCATAAAAACTAAAATGTCAGCATTACTATTTCTTGCCCCTAAATTTCTAGTGCCTCCATGGTCAAATGGCTTATTTTCTATAGATATAACTTTTATATTATATTTTTGACTTAATTCATTACAAATTTTTATTGTATTGTCTTTAGAGTTAGAATCTATTATGATAATATTTTCTAAATTAAGCTTTTGACTTTTTAAGCTTAAAATTAATTTATAAATATACTTTTCTGCATTAAATGTAGGAATTAAAATTTCAACATTCATAATAGTTATTGTCCTTTCAAGTTAAAATATCTGAATATTTTTCTCTTTTAAATAATTTATATATTAAATATATAACAACAAATTGAAATCCACTAGGTAAATACAACAGATGATTGTAAAAAAATGAAAGTAAAATTATTTGCAAATATACTGCATAATAAATTATATATTTATTATTTTTATTATTTTTAACTTTATTAAATAAATAGGAACCAATAAAACCATAAATTCCACCAATAATGGCAACACCTAAATATTTAAAACCAAGATAAAAATCTATATAATATCCAGAAACATTAAAAGCCTGTGTAACTAAATAATTGGGTATAATTTTATTAGTATCGTAAAAAAAGATATTTCTTATTACTGAAGGTAAATAAGAACTTGCTATTGGATATAAACCTAAATTTTCAAAAACCATATTTGCTATTGAATTTATATTTGCTACCGTCATTGTCAAATACATATAAATCCAATATATGCCTATGAAATTTTTATTTATATTTGTTTCAATTAAAGCTACATTTAAAAATTCTTTATAACCTGTTCTTATATTCCCTAAAATACCAAAAACTATAATAGATATTATACTAACAATAAAAAATTTTTTCCAATTTACTTTTTTAGTTACCACAATATATATTGTAAAGATTTGAATTATTGCTGATATAAGAACTTGCCTTGTTATCATACAAGTATATAGCACAAACATAATAAAAATAATTATTTTCATTTTAGTATCTCTTTGGTTTATAACTATTAAATAATAAAATGCAAGCATTATAATTACTAATCCTAATGCGTTCATAAATCCATGTATTGTAGGTATGCCAAAATCCATATATGTTTTTGAATTTCCTGTTAATTTCCATATTATAGGCAATCCTTTAGAATATATAATTTCTAATATCTCTATAACAAACCAAAATTTAAATAAATTATATATAATTTTACTATTAAAAAATAAATTAAGTTCTTTATTTGTATAAGAAACTCTTTTATAAGAGCTTTTAACTAAATATCTCACTAAAGTTATAATATAATATACTAAATTAAATGCAACAATAGGAATTATTAATAGCAATATCCCTTTAATTGATAATTCGTCTTGTAATTTACTTAATCTTAATTGATATAAGGAAATCACCCCCAGCCAAAGTACATTGTATAGTGTAACAGGATTGAGTAAAACTTTAGTACTAATAATTCCAATGATAGAAAATAAAATCATAATAAAAAACAAAATTATTAACATAATTTAAATTCTCCCATAAAAGCACTTAGATAGATTATTTTTTAAAACTCTAATTTTTTTTAATAGAGGAAATAAAAATACATATATTTTATACCCTAAAGTAGAAAAAATTAATATATCGCATACTAAAAAAACGCTTGAAAACTGGTTGGACATTTGATTTAATAATAATTTTCTGTCTTTTATAAATATTTTCTTCAAATATTTATATGCTTGAGGTTTATTCAATGGATTTGTAGCTAAACATATAGAATGTATAGTTCTAACAATTAGGTAAAATTTAAAAAATCCAAATTCTACCTTATATTCATTATTTAATAAGTTGAAGTGATATAAGTTTATCTTTTTATGTATTGTTAATACTTGTAATATTTTGGGAGAAAGTGTATGAATTGAAGAATTAACATTTTGATAATAATTATAAAAATAATTATTAATTGTATATACTTTGCTACTTTTAATAAATGAATTTAATACAAAAAGTAAATCTTCACAAATATTTAAATCTTTATCAAATTTTAAATTGTTTTCAATTAAAAAATTCTTTTTAAATAACTTATCCCATATAGATGGTGATATTTTATCAACTAAGAAATGTTTTATTAAATTTTCATGTTTTAAAAGTTTATTTTCATATTTATATTTAGAAGGCAAAGTTTTATTATTAATAATTTCATTATAATTAAATATACATATATCTAAGTTTAGATTTTTACATTTATTATATACAATTTTAAGTGCATTCTTTTCTATAGTATCATCAACATCTATAAATTGTATATATTCTCCTATAGAATATTTTAATCCTATATTTCTTGCATTACTTACGCCCTTATTTTGTTTTAAAGTAATTACTTTTATAGCATTTTTGTAAAGTGATTTATTTAAATTTAAAAGGATATTTTTAGTATTATCTGTGGAAGCATCATTTACGATAATTATTTCTAAATTTTTTAAAGTTTGATTATTAATATTATCCAAACAACGTTTTATATATTTTTCTCCATTAAAAATGGGTATTATTATAGAAACTTTTGTTTTCATATTCGTATTTTTCTCCTTTTTTATATAATTTATAAAAGAAAGTAACTACTAATTTAATAAATATGAAAATTTTTGCTTTATATATTTTATATTTTCAAAGGTTTTTTCTTTTATCAAAGATAGTTTAATCAAATCATATATATAATAAATATCTATTATCTTATATATCTTTAATAGTTTTCTTGCTTTGTGTTTTTCTTTTGCCTGTTCAATTGTAAATTGAGAGCTTATACCACCATCCCTAAAGTTAGAAATGATTATATTTTCTAAATATTTTATATTTATAAATTTATATACTTTAAGTATAAAATGCCAATCAGAAACTATTTTAAATTTTTCACTCAGCAAACCATATTTGTTATATACGTCTTTTTTTACAAAAACTGTAGGATGATTTATATACATACCCTTTTTTATTTTATTGAAATGTACATCTGGTTTACTTATAAATACTATATCTTTATTTCTATATACATTCATATTACCATGTATTAATTCAACCTTAGAATGTTTATTTATTTTTAAAACTATATTTTTAATAGCATCTAATTCATACCAATCATCACTATTTATTATACCAATCCACTCACCATTTGACATTTTAATTCCCTTATTCATTGCATTATATATACCTTTATCTTTTTCACTTATCCAAGTATATATAATTCCTTTTTCTTTAAACAAAGGTTGGTATTTTTTAATTATTGAAATTGTATTATCATTTGATTTACCATCAATTATTATATATTCTATTTTTTGATAAGTTTGGTTTAATACAGATAAAATTGTATCTTCTATTGTGTTTTCACTATTATAACAAACTGTAATAATAGACATCAAAGGTTTATATTTCATAATTTATATTCCACCTTAAAATAATAAAATTATTTGTTTTTATACCATTTATATACTATCTCTATTCCTTGTTTTAAATCAGTTTTATATTTCCATCCCAAACTATTTAATAATCTTACATCCAATAATTTTCTAGGTGTTCCATCAGGTTTTGCCAAATCATTTATTATTTTACCTTCATATCCAACAACCTCTTTAATTAAAGTTGCTAATTCACCTATTTCAATATCTTCACCTGTTCCTATATTTACATGAATTTCATCACTATAATTATTCATTAAAAATATTAAAGCATCTGCTAAATCATCTACATACAGAAATTCTCTTTTAGGTTTACCAGTCCCCCATATTATAACTTCTTCTATATTATTTATTTTAGCTTCATGGAATTTTCTTATTAATGCTGGTAATACATGAGATGTTTCTAAATTAAAATTGTCATTTATACCATATAAATTTGTAGGCATTGCTGATACAAAATCACAACCATATTGTCTTCTATAAAATTTACATAATTCTATACCTGCTATTTTTGCTATGGCATAAGCTTCATTTGTTTCTTCAAGCTTACTAGATAATAAATATTCTTCTTTTATTGGTTGATTAGCAAGCTTAGGATATATACATGAACTTCCCAAAAACAATAATTTCTTTACATTATTTTTATAAGCACTATGTATTATATTAGTTTCTATCATTAAATTATCATATATAAATTCGGCTGGAAATGTATTATTTGCTTGTATTCCTCCAACTTTAGCTGCACTTAAAAATATGTATTCTGGTTGTTCTTCTTTAAAAAATTTTTCTACTTGTTCTTGTCTTCGTAAATCTAATTCATTAAATATTTTATATACTATATTTGTATATCCATTTTGTTCTAAGTTTCGTAATATTGATGAACCTACTAATCCTGTATGTCCAGCTACATATATCTTAGCATTTTTATCCACTAATTTATTCACTCCTTACAACTTATTATTTTTTACTAACTCCATATCATTTTGTACCATTAATTGTACTAATTTTTTAAAAGAAGTTTTTGTTGGATTCCAACCTAATAATTTTTTTGCTTTTGTTGGATCTCCAAGTAATTGTTCTACTTCGGATGGTCTAAAATATTGGGGATCAACTTGTACTATTACTTTACCTGTATCTTTGTTTATTCCAACTTCATTTATTCCTTTTTCTTTCCATTCAATTTTTATACCTGCTTCTTTAAAAGCTATTGTACAAAATTCTCTAACTGAATGCATTTCTCCAGTTGCTATTACAAAATCTTCTGGTTTATTATGTTGTAATATCATCCACATACATTCAACATAATCTTTTGCATAACCCCAATCTCTTTGAGCATCTAAATTTCCTAAATATAACTTATCTTGTTTGTTCTGTGCTATTCTTGCAACTGCTATTGTTATTTTTCTTGTTACAAATGTTTCCCCACGTCTTTCTGATTCATGATTAAAAAGTATTCCATTACAAGCAAACATTTCATATGATTCTCTATAATTTTTTGTTATCCAAAATCCATATTGTTTTGCTACTCCATATGGTGAGCGTGGATAAAATGGAGTTGTCTCTTTCTGTGGTATTTCTTGTACCAAACCAAATAATTCTGAGGTTGAAGCTTGATATATTTTTGTTTTCTTTTCTAATCCTAATAGTCTTACTGCTTCTAATATACGTAATGTACCTATAGCATCTGCATCTGCTGTATATTCTGGAACTTCAAAAGATACTTTTACATGTGATTGAGCTGCCAAATTGTATATTTCATCAGGTTGTATTTTTTGTATTAAATTTATTAAACTTGAACTATCAGTCATATCTCCATAATGCAAATTTATTTTTCTTTCATTATGCATATCAGATATTAATTCATCCATATATAAATGTTCTATTCGACCTGTATTGAAAGATGAACTTCTACGTATAATCCCATGTACTTCATATCCTTTTTCAAGTAAAAATTCTGCGAGATAAGAACCATCTTGTCCAGTTATTCCTGTTATTAATACTATTTTCATTTAATTTAACACCAGTCTTTCTAATTGTTATATATTCTTAAATATTTTAATAATATAAAATTAAAGTATTTTAATTTAGATTGACAAAATTATTTTCTTATAAATCTTATATAATTTTTTTAAAACTATTAATGATTTTCTAGATAAAAATATTAATGGATATATATACAACCATACTGATGGGTACATATAAGTATTTTTTATTACTAATAATTTTCCGTTGAATTCATAAGGCTCATTACCTATTCTAATATTTACAATCATGTGAGATATATGATTTTTTAATGATGAAATATATACTTCTTTCAAAGTTTCCTTATTATATCCTGATGCCATACCTGTTGTATATAATACTTTTTTCCACTCTTCAACAAATATTTTATATAAATTAAATCCTCCAGAATTACCACCTCTACCAGCAATACAATTATGTTTTATAATTACCATTTTTCTATTACCTTTAGTACATAATAAAGCTACATGGCTAATTAAAAAATATGTTCCCATATATTGATTGAGATTTTTAAGCTGTTCAAAATATTTTTTATTAAAAACTAATGTTGGCAAAAATGTTATATATATTCCTACTTGTTTAATAAATTTATCTTTATTTTTGGTACAAATATTTCTACTTAATTTCATTCTCACATCATAACAATTTTCAATTCCTTTAAAATCCTTATTAAAACCACAATTATTTAAATGGATAAGTGATACATTTTTACACTCATTAATACATTTTAATATTTCATCAACACAACCTGGTAACATAATATCATCACTTGACATCATATGAAGGTATTTACCTGTTGATCTTTCAAAACATTTCATAAAATTTCCATCAAATCCTAAATTTGATTTGTTTTTAAAATATTTTATAAAAGGATATTTATTTTGATATTCTTTTATTATTTCTTCTGTATTATCTGTAGAAGCATTATCAGATATAATAAATTCTATTTTGTCTTCGTTACTGATAACTTGCGGTAAAACACTATCTAAACATTCTATTAAAAATTTTGCTCTATTATAAGTAGGTATAGCTATAGTTAAAATTTTTTGACTATCTATCATAACATTTTTAATCTCCAATCTTATTTATTTACTAATATTTTATATACATTAATGGGTAGAGCAATTGCAGGTATCAACATAACAATTACAGTACCTAAAATAATACCTGATACACCCATATTACATTGTCTTGCAAAATAAATTGATAATGGTATATTTAATATTGCCTGAATAATAGCCGAAATCAATTGAATATTTATTTTTCCCATTCCATTTAAAACTGTAGAATATATATTACTCCAAATTAACAATAGATAATAAATACCTATAAAGATAATTAATTCTTTTGAATAATTTAATTCTTTTCCTATCCATAATAAAGACAAATCTTCAAAAATAATTATTAATATAATAGTTCCTAAAACAATAGGAATCATTAATAAATTTAAAATTTTTATATTTTTTTTTATGCAATTGAAATTATTAGTTACCATAGCAACTGTGAATGATGACCATAAAGGTATAATGATTGCAGAATGTAAGGAATTAATCATTCCAAATGCTTTATTTGCTGTGTTGTATGGGGTGACTTCTATTGGACCAAATAATTGAGTTATAATTAAATTATCAGTAGTAAATAATATTAAACATGCTATTTGTATTACAAAAAATTTTAATCCAAGTCCAGATATAGATTTTAATTTTCTTTTCTCATATTTCTTTATACTTGGCTTTAAGTATTTATGTTTCTTGAAAATAATCAAACTAAAAATAACATTAGATACAAATGTTGACATTCCAAATAAAATAGTAATATTTAATAATTTATTAATTGTAAATTTAGATAAAATAAAAATCCCTATAATATTAAAAATTTGAATTAATATTTCAATCAAGCTAACTCTATTTGCCATTTGTAATGAATATAATATAGTTTTACATAATGAAATAATAAAATTTATACTCATAAATGCTATACTTATTATAATAATTAAACTCATTTTTTCATCAAAATTCTTTATATTAAAAATCATATTCCAATCCATGAAAATTGAAACTATAAAAAATATTATAAAAATTAAAGTTGACATTAATGTAATCGCAATATAGGCAGTTGAAACGGATTTAACTGCCTCATTTTTTTTATCTATGCTTAATTCCTCTGTTAGCTTATTTCTTAATCCATTTCCAATCCCAATATCAAAGTAATTTATCCATGATAATATAGAAAGTAAAGTTGCCCAAACACCATATTTTTCGTCACCTAAATAATTAATTACTAAAGGAGTGTAAATTAGACTTAAAGCAATACTTAATGGTTTATATAGAAAATTCAGTATAACATTTTTCAATAAATTCTTATTATTAAATTCCAAAATATTTCAACATCCTTATTCCAAATCTTTTTTTATATTTTGATAACAATTATATGTTTTTTGTAATCCATTTTTTAAATTTACTTTTGTATTTTGAATTAATAAATCCAATTTATTATTTATAATAGGTTTCATTACTTCTCTATTTCTATAAGGTCTTTTTCCCCAATTTATATTTAACTTAATACTATTAACTTCTTCATATAATATAGCTAAATCTTTTAATTTTATATATTCTCCTGAACTTATAAAGTATTTGTTATGTTTTATATTTTTTTGTTCGTTTAATAAATTCATAGCATATATATATCCATCTATAACATCATCAATATAAACTAAATCCAAATACTGTTCTCCACCTGACATATCTAATGTTTCACCTGTTTTAGCTATTTTATTAAATAAATTTATTATTTTATTTCTTGGGTCATTTGGTCCATATGTATCGAATAATTTTAAAGTTATTGCGTTAAAATTTTCTGATTCAACATAATATTCTAATATTTTTTCAAATGCTTCTTTAGTTGCCGCATATAAACAAGTAGGATTATAGTTATCATTTTCATAGTTTTGCCAATATGTTCCGGTATTTATTATTTTCTTCATATTTGATTGTAGCATAGCTTCCAAAATATGTGTAGAAAATAACAAATTACTATTTATTAAATCATCAATTTGTTGTTCTGTATGTTGTCCAATAGATAATGAAGCTAAATGAAATACAATATCTGCTTGAGAATTTTTAAAAAATTCTATTAAATTGTCTATTTCCATATCATATTCAAAAATATTTATTTTATTTTTTATATCTTCAATTAAATTATAGTTAGAGCTTTTTCTTGAAATAATGTTAACATTGATATTTAATTCAACTAATTTATGAGCTAAATTTGAACCTATATATCCAGTTGCTCCTGTTATTATAACTCTTTTCATTATTTCACCTCACTCAATAAAGATTCTTATCTTATAGATGAATATTTTTCTATATGTTCTACACACAATTTATATACATCTTCTTTGTTATATCGTTTATACCAATCTACTGTCATTTCTATTGTTTCTTCTATATTAATTTTAGGTTTCCACCCCAATAAAAATCTCGCTTTTGCTATATCAAGTGAAAGTAATTTTGCCTCATGTACTTCATTTGGATTTGATACATCTTCTAAACTTCCCACATTATATTTATCAATCAAAATTTGTCCCATTTCCCATACTGTTATTATAGAATCCAAGCTTGGTCCAAAGTTCCAACCCTCTGCATACTTTACTCCATCTTCATACATTTTCTGTGCTAACAATATATATCCAGATAATGGTTCTAATACATGTTGCCATGGTCTTATTGCTTTTGGATTCCTAATTTTTATTGCTTCTCCTTTTTCTATAGCTCTTATGCAATCAGGTATTATTCTATCTTTTGCCCAATCGCCACCACCTATTACATTTCCAGCTCTTACACTTGCTATACTTTTTTTATGTAGATTAAATTCATTTGGATTCATAAATGAATTTCTATATGAAGCTATTAATATTTCTGAACATGCTTTACTTGAACTATATGGGTCATATCCTCCAAAAGATTCATTTTCTCTATAACCCCATATTTGTTCTTTATTTTCATAACATTTATCAGTTGTTATCATTATTCCTACTTTTGTATAATCATTTGTTCTTATACAATCTAATACATTCAAAGTACCCATTACATTTATTTCATATGTTTCTTTTGGTTGTTCATAGGATAATCTTACAAGTGGTTGAGCTGCTAAATGAAATACTATTTCTGGTTTATATTTATCAAATGTATCCTTTAGTTTTGATATATCTCTTATGTCTCCTCTTATATCTATTATTTTATTACCTATACCACTTAAAACGAAATTATCTTTTTCTGTATATGGATTTAAAGAATATCCTACAATTTTTGCTCCCATTTGATGTAACCATATACTTAACCATGAACCTTTAAATCCTGTATGTCCTGTTACTAATACAGTTTTACCTTTCCAAAAACTTTTATCAATCATACTAGTCCCACACTTTCCAAGGTGCTTTTCCTGTTTCCCACATTTCTTCTAATTGATATTTATCTCTTTGAGTATCCATGCACTTCCAAAAACCTTCATGTTTGAATGCAATTAGTTCTGATAGATTAGCCATACTTTCTAATGGTTTTTTCTCAAATATTGTGTCATCCCCATCTATATATTCAAATATCTTGGGTTCAACTACCATAAATCCACCATTAATCATACTACCATCATCTTTAGATTTTTCACGAAAAGCATTAATGTTATTATTATTATCAATATCAAGAACACCAAATCTTTGCCCTGCATTAATAGCTGTTAAAGTTACAATTTTTCCATGTGATTTATGAAAATCCACAAGTTTAGAAATATCAACATTACTTACACCATCACCATATGTCAACAGGAATGTTTCGTTGTTAATATATTTTTGAACTCTTTTAATTCGTCCACCTGTCATAGTGTTTAACCCTGTATCAACTAGAGTTACTTTCCAAGGTTCAGAAAAATTATTATGTACTATCATTTTGTTACTATTACTAAAGTCAAATGTAACATCACTTCTATGTAAGTAGTAATCTGCAAAATATTCTTTTATTACATATGATTTATATCCACAACAAATGATAAAATCATTATATCCATATGAAGAATATATTTTCATTATATGCCATAATATTGGCATACCTCCAATTTCAATCATTGGTTTTGGTTTTAGGTGTGATTCTTCACTTATTCTTGTCCCTAATCCGCCTGCTAATATAACTACTTTCAATTTTATATCTCCTCTACAAAATTTTTAATAGTATCTATCATATGTTGTATCATTTCTTCTGACATTTGTGGATATACACCTATCCAAAATGAATTATTCATTATTAAATCTGTATTTTCTAAAGTTCCATATATTCTATATCCATTACCAGTTTGTCTCATTTCATCAAAACATGGATGTTTGATTAAATTACCTGCAAACAGATTTCTTGTTTGAATATTGTTATTTTCCAAATGGTTAACTAATTGATTTCTAGTAAAATTTGAATCTTCTTTAACTGTTATCATAAAACCAAACCAACTTGGTTCTGAATTTTTAGTAGCTTCAGGTAATATTAATATATTACTTAAATCTTTTAATCCTTCTTTTAACATATCCCAATTTTTACGTCTTGTTTTTATAAAATCAGTTAATTTTTTTAATTGTGCACAACCTATTGCTGCTTGCATATCTGTTACTTTAAGATTATATCCAAAGTGAGAATATACATATTTATGGTCATATCCAAAAGGTAACTCTCCAAATTGTTGTGAGAAGCGTTTTGAACATGTGTCATCTTTACCAGATTGACACCAACAATCTCTTCCCCAATCTCTAAAGGATTCTACTAATTTTTTCAACATTGAATTATTTGTATATACTGCTCCGCCTTCTCCCATAGTCATGTGATGTGGTGGGTAAAAACTAGATGTACCAATGTCTCCAATTGTTCCTGTATATCTCCATTCATCGTTATATAAATATTTTGAACCTAAAGCATCACAATTATCTTCTATAAGCCATAAATTATATTTATCACAAAAATATTTTACTTCTGTTAAATCAAATGGATTACCTAATGTATGTGCTACCATTACTGCTTTTGTTTTATTAGATAAAGCACCTTCTAATTTAGATATATCAATATTATAAGTTGGTATTGTTATATCTATAAATACTGGAATTGCTCCATATTGTATTATTGGGGATATTGTTGTTGGAAAACCTGCTGATACTGTTATTACTTCATCTTCTTTTTTTATTCTTCTATCTCCAAGTTTTGGCGATGTTAATGCCATAAAAGCTAAAAGATTAGCAGATGAACCTGAATTAGTTAATGAACAATACTTTACTCCTAAAAATTGTGCAAATTCTGTTTCAAATTGCTGTGCATATTTCCCCGATGTTAACCAAAAATCTAATGAGGCATCAATAAGTAATTTCATTTCTTCACTATCAAACACTCTACCAGCATAATTTATTCTTTCACCAGGATTAAAAGCGTTAGTTTTCTTATGTTTTAAATTGTAATATTCTTCTGTTAAATTTAATATTTGTTCCTTTATTAATAACTCTTTATCCATAATAAATTCCTTTACATTATATTGTTTAATACATTTATAGTATTTATTTTGTATGAATGCATTAAATTTTCAGATTGTTCATTCCATATTAAAACCATTATATTTTTATTATTTATTAATTCATTTAAATTATTTATTTTTTCATATTTAATATTATTGTTAATTACTAGTTCATTTAAAATTAATTTTATTAATTTATAAACTTCATCTTCTTCACCATATAAATATATTTTTTCTATTCCTTTTTCTTTTTGTTCGTTTACTATAGATGTTATTATCTGTTGAATTTGGAATACATTTTTATAACTTTTAACTATATATTGATAAGTTTTAATTGCTTTCTCAGCAATACCTTCAGGTGTTAAAATATATCTCATTTTTTGAGCATTAAGCTTTTCCATTTTTATTAGACCTGTTTTTATCATTTTTTTTATTAGGAAGTTAATTGTTCCCACGGATAAGCCTGTACTTTCTGCTAAATCTCTTTGGGTTATATATTGGTTATATTGTATTTGTTCTAATATTGCCAATTCTCTCTCCATAACAACATCCTTTCATTTGATTTTTAATAATAAAAAAATTTAAATTATTATAGTGAATATAACAGAATTTATACTTTTGTTGCATTCATTTGCTAAAAATTAACATTTATTTACTTTTATATATAAATAATAAATTATTTTTGAATTTTTTTATTAACTTTAAAAAAAATAAATTGCAAATTATATATTATAAACAATATAAAGTATACATAATATAACATTTTGTACATTCAATATTTGAACATACAAGTTTTATACAAATTTAACTATGTTCAATATTTAAATTTTGTAAATTTTTTCATTAACAAATTCTTGATGCTTTCAAAAGGTTATGCTATAATAAATTAATTTTTAGCAAATGAATGCAACAAAAGTATAAATTTTGTTATATCAAAATTGAAAAATTTATTTTAATTCTTAATATAAAAAGACTATATTACAAGAAAATAATATAGTCTTTTTATAAATTTATTTTTTATTTGATTTTATATAAATATCAGATATTGTGGAGATTGGGCAAATAGTACACCATGTTCGTGGTTTAAATATAAGTGCTAATATAAAACCTATTGAAGTAGTAGTCATCATCATAGAATAAAAACGATAAGACAAATGTAAAATCCAATCTGAAGAAGATATAGTAAAAATTTGTGGTAACTTATTCAATGGAAAAATAAGAAGAAATTTTAAGTAGTCAGCAGGAGGATTACCCTTTGCTACTGCTATTGTAGATATAATAATAAACATAAGACTTATAATAAAATATCCAAATACTATCCATTTCATTTTACCTTTTATAAAAAATACTGGCGTTTTACGTGAAAATTTACTTGTTATTTTTCCACAGTTAGTATAAAGACTTGCTCAATAACCTTGACACCAAGTCTTTTTTTTATCTTTAAATAAAAAGAAAATTGGTAACCCCATACAAACAAATCCTAAAAGTGCAAAATGAATATTTATAATTCCAAGTATAAAATGTGATATTGTTATAATGAATAGATATTTATTATTCTTCATAATTAATAGCTCCTTTTACTTAATCAAATTAACTCCTTTCAATAAAATTTCTTCACTTACTGCTCCCATTACTCCTGTAACAATATTACCATCTTTGTTAATAAAAATTGTTGTTGGGATAGACCTTATTCCATAAGTTAAAGCAGCTTCTTGTTTTGTATCAAATAAAACAGGAAATGTGAAGTTATTATCAGAAATATATTTTTTACCTTTTTCTTCAGTTTCCTGCATACCATCAACCATATCAACCATTAAAAAAATCACTTCTTCTTTGACTTCTTCATAAATTTTATTAAAGTGTGGCATTTCACTTTTACAAGGAGGACACCATGAAGCCCAAAAATTAAGTACAATTGGTTTACCGAAGTAATCTGATAATTTAACTTCATTTCCTTCATTATCAAGTGCTGTAAAATCTAAAGCTAGAATAACTTCTTCTTTGTTTTCTTCATCTGGTAATTGTTCTACTTCTTTATCTACAATATCTAAAGAAATATTTGATTTAAACTCTGTTGATAAAATATTATATGTAAAAACAGCAATAGTAATAAATAATCCGAAAGCAATAATTCCAATAATAGTAGTTATTTTTTTATTCATAATGCCTCCTTAGAATGTTAATAGTGATAGAAAATACCCCATATATCCGGTTGCTATTAAAATGCCTACAACTATAAGTAAGCTACCTGATATAAAGTTAATTATTTTATAATTCTTTTTAATAAAATTAAAAGTTCCTTTAAGATTATCAATAAGTAATGCACTTATAATAAATGGAATTCCAAGCCCAAGTGAAAAACTAAATAACATTAATATTCCTTTTGTACTTTCACCACTTTGTGCTGCAAACATAAGTGCTGAACCAAGAAATGTACCAACACATGGAGTCCAACTTATAGAAAATACAATACCAAATAAAATAGATGAAAAGAAACTTATATTATCAATCTTAATTTGTATTTTTCTATTGATATTAATAAATGGTAATCTAATAAATTCCATAAAATTAAGTCCAAATAAAATGATAATAATACCACTAACAACATTAAATATTGTTTTATATTTTATTAAAATTCCTCCAATTCTCCCTGCAAATGCTCCTAAGATTACAAATACAATTGTAAATCCAATAACAAATCCTAAAGCATTTTTTAAAGTTTCTCTTTTTCTATTTTCTGCTTTTTGACCTGCAAAGTATGAAATATAAACTGGAAGTATAGGAAGCAAACAAGGAGAAATAAAAGTTATAATTCCTTCCAAAAACGAAAGAATGTAATCCATTTAAAACACCCCTATTAATAAAATTTTATAAACTTACTCAAGTACTAAAGCTTTCATTGGACAAAAGTTAACACACTTACCACACTTAATACATTTATCCATATTAACTACAGGTGCATTTAGCTATTTTGAGAAAGTGCATTTACAGGGCAAACTTTAATTGATGGACATGGATGGTTTCATTTATTTTCTTTTACTATAAGAACAGAATTATTATTTGACATTTTAAATTCCTCCTCTATTAATTTTATAATTTTAGTAAACAATTTCACTTTTATTATAATAACTTATTTTTATATTTTAGTTCTGTGATTAAATTACATAAAGAAATCAGAATATTTTTATAATTATTTTTAGAATAAAAAAAATATGACTACTTCACTTATTAAAAGCAAAACAGCCACATTTAAATTTAATATATAATAAAGGGAATTAAAATCTATCTCATAAAATCAGGTTTTTTTATAACAAATACTCTTTCTCTATCAAGATATTCTTGAACTATATTTAATGCTTCACCAAATCTTTGGAAATGAACGATTTCTCTTTCCCTAAGGAATTTAAGAGGGTCTAATATATCAGGGTCATCTATTTGATTAATTAAATGTTCATAGGTCGAACGTGCTTTTTGTTCTGCTGCCATGTTTTCATATAAATCAGTTATAGGGTCCCCTTTACTTTGTAAACAAGCAGCAGTAAATGGCATTCCAGAAGCTCCTGCTGGATATACTCCTCTACCATGGGTAGTATAATAATCCATCATACCAGCTTTTTCAATTTCTGCAACACTAGCTGTTTCTAAAAGTTGGTCTACCATACTACCAACTATTTCTAGATGAGCTAACTCTTCTGTTCCTATATCATTTAATGTAGCTTTCGCTTGTGGAGTTACCATAGTAAATCTTTGACTTAAATATCTTAAAGAAGCGGCTAATTCTCCATCTGGACCACCATATTGGTCTAATATTATTTTAGCTAATTTCGGATTACTTTGTTTTATTTTAACAGGATACTCTAATTTTTTTTCATATATCCACATATTAACACTCTCCTCCATTACCATTACCGTTTTCATTTTCATTTTCTTCTATTCCAAAGTTAAAGCAATATTCCCATGGCCATGGGTCATCTATCCATTCCCATTTATCATTTAGTGCCATAGAACGGTAAGAACATAAAGGACCATAAAGCTTTTCATATTGTCCTCTAAGCATATCAGCTTCTTTAATTATAGAATTATATTTTTCAATAACTTGTTTTTCATCAGGATGAGTGTTTAAATATAGACTTAAATCTACCGCCATAAAGTCAAGAGCGGTAAGTTGGCTTAATAAAATTTCTCTATTCATAATTTTAACCTCCTAACATGCTCTTTTTGGACTATAATTTTTATCTGGCTTTTGATATGGCATATTTAATTCTGGAAATATGGTTCCTGCTTCTAATCCTTCCATCATAGGAAGAGTTGAATTATCTCTCTGAAATGGTACATATGCTCTTGCAATAGGAAGTTCATTTAGACATTTACATTCTTCATAATTATTATTTCTAGGTCTTTGTAATTCCATAAATAAATTAGCTCCTTTCAATAATACTATACATTTATATTATTCAATAAAAAATGATTTGTTACAAAATATATATTCAAAATTTAGTAGTACTAACCAAAATTTTGTTTATATTTAGGGAAAACTTGTATCATTTAACGTTATAAATAGTT
>CAZWZB010000036.1:0-2002 GCA_964638835.1 uncultured Eubacteriales bacterium
CTTGGTATATCCCCAATCCACTCAACTCCACTATCTTTCATTTCTCTCATTTTGAAAACACCTCTGCTAATGCCCCATCAAGTTCTTTTTCAATCTCAAGTATCTCTGCCATAATTTCAGCTGATGGCTGTGGTGCTTCATATTTATAAAAATAGCGTGTAAATGGAATTTCATAACCTACCTTTGATTTAGTTTCATCAATCCAAGCATCAGGAGCAAAAGGCAAAACTTCACGTTTAAAGTATTCGTTTATATCTTCAGTTAGTGGTACATTTTCTGTATCACGAAGCGATGCATCTGGTTGCTTTTTACCTTTTTTTAATACAAGCTCACCATTTTCATCTTTTAATGGTCGCTCAACAGTAATTTTTGTATAACCAAAATCTGCATTGTCATAAATTTGGCTTATTTCTGTTTTTACAAAATCTCCATAAAGCTTCGTTATTTTTGTAATAGCATCGCTTGGAATATCATTTCTTTTGTTACCCAGTGCTTTTCTACGTTTTTCAAATAGTCCGTTAGCGTTAATAAGTTGAACTTTACCTTCACGCTTTGTACCTTGCTTTTTATTAGAAAGCACCCAAATATATGTAGCAATACCAGTGTTATAGAAAATATCATTAGGCAGAGCAATAATAGCTTCAAGCAAGTCATTTTCAAGAATATATTTACGAATATCACTAGGACCTGAACCGGCATCTCCCGTAAATAGTGGTGAACCATTATGAATAATAGCAATACGACTTCCACCGTCTTTTGGTTCTTTCATCTTTGAAATAGCTGTAAGTAAAAATAGCATTTGTCCATCGCTTGATGCTGGAAGCCCTGCACCAAATCGACCTGCAAAGCCTTTTTTTGCTTCGGCTTCAACTTTATTTTTTTCATTCTTCCATTCACGACCAAAAGGAGGATTGCTTAAAATATAATCAAAAGTTTGTGCTTCAAACTGGTCATCAGAAAGTGTGTTACCATCTTTAATAAATTCTGCATTATTTCCTTTAATCAACATATCAGCTTTACATATTGCAAATGTCTGGTCATTAATCTCTTGACCAAAGGATATTAATTCGGTAGAAGCATTTAAGCTATGAAGGTATTCTTCAGCAACTGAAAGCATACCACCAGTTCCACAAGCAGGGTCATAAATTGTTTTTGCAACATTGTTACCAGCCAAAATATCATTATCATCATAGAACAAGATATTTACCATAAGTTCAATTACTTCACGAGGGGTATAATGTTGCCCTGCATCTTCGTTGTGTGACTCTGAAAACCTACGAACAATTTCTTCAAAAATATATCCCATTTCAAGGTTAGAAATTACAGTTGGATGTAAATTAGCTTTAAGGGAAGTAAATTCCTTAAGAACAATATATAAAATGCCCTTGTTAGCCATTGTGTTGATATGACCATCAAACTTAAATTTTTCTATGATGTTCTGCACATTTTCTGAAAAACCATTGAGATAATCTCTAAAATTAGTTTCTATGTTATCAGGGTCATCAAGTAATCGCTCAAAAGTAAATTTACTTGTATTATAGAAACTGAGTCCACCTGCTGCTTTACAAAGAAGTACATTTTTCATAGGTAGTAACTTCACACTTTCATATTTTTCTAACACAGCATCTTTTGTATCAGACAAAATACAATCAAATCTTCTTATAACCGTTAAGGGTAAAATAACCTCTCCATATTCATGTGGTTTGTATACTCCCGTTAATTTATCTGCTATTGCCCATATGAGAGCAGCCTTTTCACTTATATTTGCACTTAAACTCATTTTTTATTTCCTCCATTTTTTTAAATAATTTATATATGTATCCTCAGAGAGGTTTAATTACTTGCCGTAGAATTCACGACTTGGAAAACACTTTGAAGTATATGTATTTTTCCTTGCAACATAGTTTTGTCTATTCAATCATACTTCCTTTTTACCTGTTACAACCTCATAGATGAGGGATTTTTTATAGGTGGTTAGTTTGTCAATAATAGATTGTTTTTT
>CAZWZB010000036.1:2102-30569 GCA_964638835.1 uncultured Eubacteriales bacterium
CATAGATGAGGGATTTTTTATAGGTGGTTAGTTTGTCAATAATAGATTGTTTTTTGGTGATTATTGCATCTATTTGTGTACATTTAGTGTCAAGGTAGTTTGCTATTTGTAATTGTTCTAAATTTGGTATTAAAATACACTCAAGTGACATAAATTTTTCTTTTGAAAAATGAGCAATAGTTGCTTTATTGCATATTAAATCTATATGCCCAATTTCTTTTGCTACCATTAATAAATATCGTAATATTTTAATGTTTATTTTTCCTTTTTCCCTAACACGATGTAAAGCATTTTGAAAATATAAATTATCTATATCTTCATTTATAATATCACTACTTGCAACATCTCCACCTTCAACAACTAACAAATCACCCTTTTTAATGCAATAAGTATCTTTTTCTGCTTGAGAAAACCACATTTGTTTAAGTGTTGTAAGTTTTAAAGTATTATTACCTAAATTAATTGCACATAAATAATTTTCTAATGTATCCATTTCATCATTTTGTTTAGGTTGCAACATTTTTCCTAATTGAACATCAAAGAAATAAGATACTTTTCCAACATTCCAATGCTCTGGTATCTCTCCAATCCATTCAACTCCACTATCTTTCATTGGTACATTAGGATTAAGCCCTTTTGTAACCGCCTCTGTAATAACCGATAGCTTATAGGATTTCAGCTTTTCAATGACTTGTTTCTCTTTTTCTATAACCTCATCAATTTTAGAGCATTTGCGGTCAAGGTAGTCGGCTATATGGTATTGAGTTTCTAAAGGGGGACAAATAGTACGGATAGTTGCCATTTCATTATTCATTATTTTAAATCCATTTGTGTCCGCTCTTTTATTATAAAAAGCTATATGTTCTAAAGAATATTTCTGATATTTTAGATTTAGACTATTATCTAAGGGTTGTAGTGTACCACAAACATTTGTACAATTATGTTTCCCATTTCTAATAAAAACAGTTCCAGCATTTGCACCATCTGTAGTCCAAGTAAGTTGATCCAAATCAAAATCAAAAGTTTCAATGTATCCAAGACAACCATTGTTCTTTGTTTGCGAGGAATACACAGGGAAAATTCCAGTATCACTTAATTCAGTTTGAGCAATAACTCTTCCACGCCCAATTTTAAATAGATACTTTACTTGAATTAACACCCAATCACTTGGTATCTCCCCAATCCACTCAACTCCACTATCTTTCATTTCTCTCATTCTGAAAACACCTCCGATAATGCACCATCAAGCTCTTTTTCAATTTAAAGTATCTCTGCTATAATTTTAATTGATAGCTGTGGTGCTTCATATTTATAAAAATAGCGTTTAATGGAATTTTATAACCTACATTTTTTTAATTATACACGATTTAATTTAAATGTACAATATATTGAAAACCATATTCTAATAATATACGGTGTTATACTCCTTACCTTACATATTAACACTCTATAAAATTTTAAAGGTGTTTACTATAGAATAATTCAAAAGGAAATGTAGGGGCGACCTGTGATCGCCCCTGTTTTTTTCGGACGTTTTACATTAAATTATAAAAATATCATTCTTTAATTAACATTCTATAAAATTTTTTACAAAAGTTTTTCTATGTATAGGACATAAACCATATTTTTTTATAGCTTTTATATGTTCTTGTGTTCCATAACCTTTATTTCTATCAAAACCATATTGAGGATATAATTTATGAGCTTCTATCATGATTTTATCACGTTCAACTTTAGCTACAATACTAGCAGCTCCTATACTTAAACTTTTATTATCTCCTGCTATTATTGAAACTTGTTCTATATCTATATTTGGAATTTTCAAAGCATCAACTAATATCGTATCAGGTTTTATTTTAAGTTGTAGTATTGCTTCTTTCATTGCTTTATATGTTGCTTGCAAAATATTTATTTTATCTATAGTATCAACATCTACACTGCATGTACTTATATCAATTGCTACTTCTCTTATTTTTATATCGAGTTCTTCTCTTTTGTTTTCAGATAGTTTTTTAGAATCTTTTACACCTAATATTCTGCAATCTTTAGGTAAAATTACTGCACCTACTAATACAGGTCCTGCTAAAGGTCCTCTACCAACTTCATCTATACCAACTATATATTGATTACCTTTTTCATAACATTCTTTTTCATATTTTAATATATATTCTATTCTTTTTTTTTCGATTTCTTCCTTTTCAATTTTCTTTTTTAAATTTTCTATAAGTTGATGAACAGATACTCTTGAATCATCAGCATATAAATTGAACATTTGTTTTAATTGAGTTGAATCTAATGTTGAAAGTTCTTGTTTTATTTCTTTTAATGTTTTTAATTTCATAATATAGACCTTTCTTATAATTTTATAAAAAAAACAACTTTAATAAGTTGTTTTTAAATATATTCTTCTTTTTTATCTTTGATAACATTATAAACATCTAATAATTCATCTTTATGACAATTTAAAATTTGTTGAATTTTTTGTTCCATTTCTTCCCTTGAATCTATAAAATCAAATTCTATTTCCCATGTAGGATTATAACAATCTTCAATTGCATTTATAGATGTAACTAATGGTTTTATAATATCTTCATCATAGTAATCATAAATAGCACTAAATTCCCAATCTTCTACATCTCTATCTAAACTTATTCTTAAATAAATTTTATAACCTTCAGCTTCAACTGCATATGCACTTACTATAAGATTTTCATTTTCAACAATCTCATAGCTTTCAAGTTCTTTTTCAAATAAACCATTTTTTTTACACATTATAATTAATACCATATTTACTCCTAAAATATATTTTCAATTATTTTTTTAGCTATATCTGGCTTATTCATAGTGTATATATGTATTCCATTTATACCTATACTTATAAGCCCTCTTATTTGTTCTAATGCATATTCTATACCTATTTGTTTTAATCCTTCTATATCATTAGAATATTTATCTAGTTTATCTTTAAACTCTTTTGGAATAGTTGCACCTGATAAATCTATTATTCTTTTTATTTGATTATTATTAGTTATTGGCATTATGCCAGCTACTATTGGTACATTTATATTTTTAGTATGGATTTTATTAATAAAATCATACATTTTTGTATTATCAAAAAATAATTGACTTATAAGAAAATCACAACCTGTTGAAACTTTTAATTTTAAATTTTCAATATCTTCATCAATAGAATTACAATCTTGATGACCTTCAGGATAACATGCACCACCTATACAAAAATCGCCCATTTCTTTAATATCATTAATTAATTCAAATGCGTATTTATAATGTAATGGGTTAGGGAATGTACTGTCTTTTGGTATATCTCCTCTTAATGCTAAAATATTTTTAATATTATTTTCTTTTAATTCATTTAATATTTTCTTTATTTCATTTTTAGTAGATGAAACACAAGTTAAATGTGCTAGTGCTGGAATTTTTAAATTGTTTTCAATAGTAGACACTATTTTAACTGTATTTTTTGATGTTCCTCCTCCTGCTCCATAAGTTACACTTATATAATCAGGCTTTATAGTTGCTATTTCATTTATAGCATTCATGACAGTATCAAAAGAGGAATTCTCTTTTGGTGGAAATGTTTCACATGAAAAAACAACTTTTTTTGTGTTAAATAAATTTTTTATATACATCTTAATTCTCCTAAATAATTTTTATACTATTTCTTATAACCAACCAGTTTTTAAAAGGTTGTTGATTATAATTATATATAAATATAGACAGACATAATGTCTGTCTATCTTAATTACATTCCAAATGGTAAAAACGTTTTGTATATACCAAAATAGTCTTCATATTCATCTAAATCATCTAAACTAACTGCATTTTGTGGGAATTCAATTACTTTTTCTTCTACTTGTTTTGTTTCACATGAAAAATCAAAATTTATTGAAAGTTTGTAAACTCCTGATGGACCTAATGGAATAGAAATTGGAATATTTCCATTAATAGTTTGTTTATATGAATTATCTGAAAATTCAAAACCTAAATTTATTTCAGTACCTTTAATCATAACTTTTGCCATTTCAGCATACATGATAAGGCTTTCTTTATTAGCTGCATATTCTGATTTTATATCGGCTATATTTTCTTTATATAAATCTTCTTCTTCAAAAAGTTCATATATTTTATCAATGTTGAGTATAGCATTATCAATAATATTTAATGATTTATCTATTAAGCTATTTTCATCTAATGTTATACTATAGCTATTTTCATTTTTTATAACATCTAAGTCAAGACCTATTAAATTAGCAAGTTCTTCATATACTAAAGTATAATCTTTTTCAATTAAATTATTAGTAATATCTGTATCTTGTGAAATAAGTATGTATTCAGCATCTATGTCTTCAACATTATTCATATAATAACTATAACCAAATAATTGTTTAAAACTTTCTTTATTGAAATATATATCTGTTTTATCTACAAACATTTTTATTTCTGGAATGTCTATAAGACCAGATTCTTCAATAAAACTCATTTCTAAATAACCTTGTAAAGTTTTATTGTTAATATAACCAGTTAATGACATATCAAATTTTATACTTTCTTCTTCTGAAGTATATGGGTCTACAAATTTAACTCCAACCGTTCCTTTCATATCTATTTCATTAGCCGTCCAATTTTGAACTTCTTTAGTTTTTGTCCAGAGTTCTAATGAGGTAGATGAACAACTTGAAACAATTACTAACATTAATACCATTGATAATAATATTGCGATTTTCTTTTTCATAAAATCCTCCTAATCATTTATAAATTAAGTGTAAAACCTCATCCATTTAAAATGATGAGATGTTTACATATATATATATTACACCTAAAAAATTGATTTGTAAATACTACTAAAATAATTTATTTAAATAATAACTAAGATTAAGGAGCGAATCTAAATTAATGTAATTTACACTACAATATTAAAATTTTTGATTGTGCTATATTTTATTTTTCAGAACGACATAAATGAGTTCCATACATTAAATCTTCCCATAATATTTTGTAGGGAACAGATTTATCCGTTCCTATGTATAATCATTAAAATTTTATATAATAAAAAAGAGAATGTTAAATAAATTCTCTTTTATTATTCTATAATAAACATTCTCTTTTATTTCAGTTGTTTACTACTAATAAGTTTTCAACTAATGGGTCATTCATATCAGTTAACTTTGTACTTTTAGATTTTAAAAATTTTATATAATCAATAGCAGATTGTGTAATAATTTCACCCGGTGCCAATATAGGTATTCCCGGAGGATAAACCATTATAGATTCTCCTATTATTCTTCCTTTACACTTATCTATTGGTACAAAAGTTTTTTCTTTATAAAAAGCTGCTCTTGGTGTCATAACACATTGTGGATTTTCTAAAGGTATATGAGTAATATCTATATTTTGTTTTTGAACCTTACATTTACTTGCAAAATCCTTAAAACAATTTATTAAATATTTAATATTCTCTTTATCATCACCTATACTTATTATTGCCAATATATTATAAACATCTGCTAATTCTAATTGAATATTATATTGTTCATAAAATATTTTATATACTTCAAATCCTGTTAATCCTAAACTAGCTACATTAATACTAAGCTTAGTTTCATCAAAATCATAAATGCCCATTTGACCGATTATTTCTCTACCAAAAGCATAAAGACCATCTATTTTATTTATTTCTTCTCTAGCAAATCTAACTAAGTCAAGCACTTCTGTAAATATTTTTTCACCATTCAAATACAGATTTCTTCTTGCTACATCTAAACTTGTCATAAGTAAATAAGATGGGCTTGTTGTATGAAAAATATTTAATATTCTTCTTATATGTTCAATATCTATTCTTTTAGAATTAGCTAAAAGAGCAGATGCTTGAGTCATAGCTCCACCTGTTTTATGAATACTTACAGAAGACATATCAGCACCTAACTGCATTGCAGATTGTGGTAATTCATTGTGGAAATTAAAATGAGCTCCATGTGCTTCATCAACAATTACAATAATATTTTTACTATGAGCATATTCTATTATTTTTTCCATCTCCGAACATATACCATAGTAAGTGGGATTAATTAAAAATATCGCTTTTGCATCTAAATTATTATCTATAGTATTTTTTGCTATATCAAAACTAATCCCTGTAACAAATCCAAATTGTGGAATAATTCCAGCTTGCATATATATTGGTATAGCATCACATAATATTAATGCATTTAAAGCACTTTTATGTATGTTTCTGGGTAGAATTATTTTATCTCCCGGTTTGCATACACTTAAAATCATAGCATGTATTGCTACAGTAGTTCCATTAACCGTAAAAAAAGCATTTTCTGCACTAAAAGCATCAGCAAATAGTTCTTCAGCTTCTTTAATAACTCCTGTTGGATGATTTAAGTTATCCATTTCAGGTAAAGAATTAATATCAAGAGCTAATGCTTTTTCACCAAATAATTTTTGCATATCATTAGCACCTTTGCCTCTTTTATGTCCGGGAACATCAAAAGGAATTACATTCTTATAATAAAATCTATTAAGTGCATCATATAAAGGTGCTCTTTCTTGTTTTTCCACATATCATACCTCCAAATATATAATAAAAATTCTCATTTTGTTTACTTACACTAAACGAAAGTTTTACTTTTATCTAACTTAACAAAAGAGAGTATAATACAGTTTTTTTTTAATTACAATAGGACTATAGACCTATATAAAGCTCATTTTAAAAAAATAATTATTATATTGAATATAATTGAAAAATCATTATAAATTAACTAAACATTTTTTCTTCTTTTATTATTTTTATACAAAAAAAGGGTGATTAAATCACCCTTTAAATTTTCATAACATTATGGACTTTATCATAATTCATAAGTATAATACCCAATGTACCAAAGTCAATAATTTCTAATGGGTCATGTTTACTTGTAATATATAACATATCTCTTAAATATTTTTCACCATTAATTTTATATTCCGGTACTTGTTGAGTATTATTTGAAATTGTATCATACTGATATAACTTATTGTCTTCTATAACTTTTATTAATTTTTCAGGATATTTTATATCTGTTGCATATCCTGCATTATATAATTCATAACAAGCTTTTTTATAGTCTGTTTCACCTATTACTAACTTATATCTATCTTTTAATAAAAAATTACTATGGTCAATTATACTTCCATCCCAATTTTTATAAGCTCTAAATTCTGCTACTATTTCAACTTCCTTTCCATTTATAATTTCTTTAGTTGTTTTACTATATTTTTCTCCTGTCCAATCAGTTGCTTTAATACCAAATAAAGCATTTGCTTTAACAGCTAGTTCGCTATTACCTTTATCACTTTCTAATATCGCTTGAGCAATAGTTAAAGACGGTAAAATATTTATTCTTTTGCTTTCTGATATTGATATATCTTTTATTTTAATTATAAATTGTTCAGTAGTTAATGGAATTTGTATTGTATCTTGCTTGTTTATATAAGGAATACTTAATGTTTTTAGAATACCTTTAGCATAAGCGATACCAAATAATTTTTGTTTCTCAATAGTATTAATTATTTGTACATCATTTACATTATCTATAAACGCACATTCTGTTATAATAGCATGACATTTAGTATCACGTATAAAAGCATAATAATCTACACCATTTGAACTAGCACGTGTTTTTAATCCTCTACTATTCTGCCCTATAGCCAATACTTCTTTTTCTATATTTTCAGAAAGTGTTTTACCTAATCCTCCTACTACAGAATAAAAGCATTCAAATCCATCTCCACCACCTGCATTGGTATGTACATCTATAGCAATATCCGGTTCAAATGCGTTACATTCTTTTACTTCTTCATTAACTGGGTCATCTTCATCTTTAGTACGACTTATTGCAACTTCTACACCATGTCTTTGTAACTCCTCTTTACATGATAAAGCAATGGTTAAGTTTATGTCCTTTTCTTTTAAACCATTTCCACAAGCACCACTATCAGCTCCACCATGTCCAACACCTAAAAATACTTTTTTTGACATATTATGCCTCCTAAAATTTTTATTACAGTAAATATAATATTCAGGGATAAGTTTTTGTGTTCCATATTTAAATAAAAATTTTTTATTATATAGTGAATGGAAGTTTAAATTTTGCTAAATAGTAATTTAATTTTTTTTACACTAACATTGTAATTTTATTTGAAAAGTGCTAAAATGTAGTGAATAAACTCAAAAAAGTTTACAAGTATACATTATATTTTAATTATGATGTTTAATATTGGAGAGATAGAATTATGGAAGTAAACAATGTTTCACTTACAGCAGTTGCAGTAAAGGCCTCTCAATATCCTATTGATGGAAAAATAGAAATCGCTTTTGTTGGGAAATCTAATGTTGGGAAGTCTTCGCTAATAAACACATTAATAAATAGAAAAGCTTTAGCAAGAACAAGTTCACAGCCGGGCAAAACAAGAACTATAAATTTTTATAATGTTGAAGATAAATTATATTTTGTGGATTTGCCGGGATATGGTTATGCAAAAATATCTAAAAGTGAACAAGAAAAATGGGCTTCAATGATAGAAAGTTATTTAAAAAAAAGAAAAGAACTAAAATATATAATTATGTTAATTGATATAAGACATGAACCAAGTAAAAATGATATAATGATGTATGAATGGTTAAAACATTATGGATTTAAAATTATTATAGTTGCAACTAAAAAAGACAAAATAAATAAATCTCAAGTGTCTAAACATTTATCAATTATAAGAAAAACTTTATCTTTAGAAGAAGAACAAATATTATTATCCTTTTCAAGTGAAACTAAACAAGGAAAACAAGAGCTTTGGGATATAATAGATTTGTGTTTATAATAAATTTAAAAATTGTATAAGAGCCTTTTTTTAATTTGAAGTTTACTAAGTATAAATAGCAGACTTCAAACTTTTAATATCGTATATTGTGATATAAAACAAAATGTAAAATTAAAAACTACTATTAAGTTATTATATAAAGGAGTGAACATTATGGAAAGGAAATTACATTTATCATCAACAGACAAAAAAATAGCTGGAGTATGTGGAGGAATAGCTGAATACTTTGGACTTGATGCTACATTAGTTCGTATAATTTGCGTGTTATTATGTCTTATGGGTGTTAGTACACCAGTTATTGTAATAATTTATATCATTTGTTGGGCAGTAATGCCAACAGAAGATAATAATGACAGACTTCAATAAACTAACCCTTTATATAGAATTATTATCTATATAAAGGGTTTTATTTTATCAACATTAATATCATTTATATTTTAAGGAGAATAAACTAATGAAAAATAAAAACATTTTTACATTTATAATTATATTAAGTTTGGTATCTGTATTACAAGCTTGTTCAAACACTCAAATATTAGATTATATATCATCAAATAATTATGGACAGATTTATCTATATGGAGAGCAACATGGTGTGGATAAAATATTAGATAAAGAATTTGAATTATGGCATCAATACTATTACAATGAAGGAATGCGACATTTATTTATTGAATATCCATATTATACTGCAGAGTATTTAAACTTATGGTTGAAGTCAGATAGCGATGATATAATTGATGAGTTATATGAAGATTGGTTTAATACTGCTGCATATACTCTTAGTATTAAAGAATTTTACAAAAAAATAAAAAGTGAATGCCCAGAAACTATTTTTCATGGAACAGATGTTGGACACCAGTATTCTACTACTGGAATGCGATTTTTAGAATATCTTGAAAGTATTAACTTGAAAGACTCTGAACAATACCTTTTAACACAACAAGCAATTGAACAAGGTAAGTATTATTATGAACACTCTAATTATGCGTACCGTGAAAACATGATGGTAGAAAATTTTATTCGTGAATTTAACAAGTTAGATAATGAAAATATTATGGGTATTTATGGTTCAGCTCATATAGGGCTTAATACTATGGACCCTACAAATTCTATTCCTTCAATGGCAAATCAACTTAAGAAATTTTACAAAGATATTAATTCAAATGATTTATCTTTCTTAGCTAAAGATATTAAGCCTGATAGAGTGAATATAATCAATGTTAATGGCAAAGATTATGAAGCATTGTATTTCGGAAAACAAGATTTAACATCATTTACAAACGACTATACATATAGGGAATTTTGGCGTTTAGAAAATGCTTATGATGATTTCAAGGACAAAGCTAAAACAGGTAATGTATTGCCTTATGACAATTACCCAATGCAAATAGAAACAGAACAAATTTTTATAATAGACAATATAAGATTAGATGGTTCTGTAATGAGAATGTATTTTTATTCCAAAGGAAATACATGGAATAATAGACTAACAACAGAAGAATTTATAATAGAATAACTAACAAAAAAAGAAACTATCTAAACTTAAATGAGTTTTACAATAGTTTCTTTTTATATATAATAAAATGAAACCAAATATTAATCTCTAATAATTATATAATATGTTATGTAACAAATTACATTAATAAGTTAATATTTCAAAACCACTTTCAGTAACCAAAACTGTTTTTTCCCATTGTGCAGATGGTTTTCCATCAGCTGTGTAAATTGTCCATCCATCCTTTTTATCAGTTAAAATTTCACATTTGCCCATATTTATCATAGGTTCAATGGTAAAAACAAGACCCGGCACTAATACCATACCCGTACCTTTTTTTGAAACATAACTAACCCAAGGGTCTTCGTGAAACTGCAAACCTATACCATGACCACCAATTTCCCTAACTACTGAATATCCATTTTTTATTGCATGTTCATTAATAGCATGACCTATATCACCTAAAAATCCCCACGGCTTTACTTGTTTAATTCCAATTTCCATACACTCTTTTGCTACTTCAACCAAACGCATTTTTTCATTAGAAACATTTCCAATACAAAACATACGTGAAGAATCTGAAAAATAACTATTATAAATAGTAGAAACATCAATATTAATAATATCTCCTTCATTTAAAATGATATTTTGTGATGGTATACCATGACATACAACATCATTAATTGATGTACAACAACTTTTTGAAAATCCCTTATAGTTTAGGGTTGCGGGAATTCCACCAAACTCTATTGTTTTTTTGTAAACAAGTTTGTCAATATCATATGTTGAAATTCCCTCTTTAACATAGTTACTAATGTAATCTAAAATGGCAATATTTATTTTACTGCTTTCACGAATTCCTTTAATGTTTTCTATTGTTTTTAATTGTTTGATGGTAGGTACTTCATAACCATTTGCAATGAAACTTGCCATTTTATCTTCTATTAATTCATGGCATCTTTTATATTTTATACCACTACCACACCAACATATATCGTTTCGACCAATTTTCTTTAACAAAAAATCTTCCTTTCAATAAAAAATAGTAGCAAGCAAAAACTATATTTATAGTACCTATATTATCCTATTTTTATTTCTATATTCACGTGGTGAACATTTATATGTAATAATAAATGCTCTTGTTAATGATTCAGAAGATGAATAACCATAACGAAATGCTATATCTATTATTTTATCATTTGTATAAATCAAATCATTAATTGCCGCTTCTAGTCTACACTTTGATAGATACTTCTTATAAGTCATTCCAGTATATTCTCGAAATTTTGTAGAACAATAAAAAGGAGAATAACCAACATATCGTGCCATATTGTTTAAGGTTGGCTCATTAGATATATTATTTATAACCCAATGTACCATAGTTTCTTTTGTTTTAATAGACATTTGCTTCACTCCCTTTAATAGTATATCATTTAATAAATTTTATTTCATGATATAAATTGCAATCTTATAAATTTTTTAATTATAGCTTTAAAATATTATCCAACTAATGTGAGTGTAGCATGATTTTGTATACAAATCAATTAAAATCTTATATTTAGTATATGTAATAAAAAAATAGAAACCAATTAATAAATTTAATAAGATGCTTATAATTTTAAATAGTGTTCTTGGATGATATGAAGAGTTTATATAATTTTTTGAGAATGGTTATATACAGATAGGTTTTTTTAAAATTACGTTCAAAATCTCTTTACACTTGCAACGCAAGTGTAAAGAGATTTTGACTCTTAATATTATTTTTTTGATACTATTTTTGTTGATTTTACAATGAATTCACAGGTCTTAAATATATAATTAAAATTTATACTTAAAAAATAGTGTAAAAGTAATGAAAGCTTTTAAACCTTGAACATTACAGGGTTGAGCAAAGAGTATAAATAAAATAAAATTATTTGACGAATTCTTAGAATATTTTAAAATATTCCTTTATCTATCTTTAATTAACCACTCTCAATTTTTTTAAAGACTATTTTCTAATATGACATACTGTTGTCAAGTTATATTTGATATTATATATAAAAAAAGAGGAGGAATTAACAATGAAAAGAATAATATCTGATGTTGTAAATTTCCCTAATGGATGTGAAACAGTGCGATTTACAGCTTGCTTTGTATCTATGCTTATGTGTGCAGAAGGTATTACAGATAAAGACTGTGACTTTTTCTGCGATAGACAAAAGGGAAACTGTATAAAATGCGGAAAATGCTCTAATTTTGTTTCAATAAACAGAAAACATGAGGAATTATATAATCTCTACACTACTGTAACGGGATTTGGTTTTTTGCAAATTGATTTATCAGATGATAAGCATATGAGTGAAAACTGGAATCAAACATGTGATGTTTTACTGAGAGAATTTGATTGGTACATAGGTTTTACAATGGATTATGCTGGATATGATTATGAAGAGTTAGTGTTTCCAAACAATAATAAAGAGATAGTTTTTAATAAAATTAAATCTTCAATTGATAAAAACATACCTGTTTTAGCGTTGTTTGGTAGAACATATGGCTGGGTTTTGGTAACAGGTTATGATGATGATTATGTTTTATATGGACTTGATGGCTCTCAAGGTTATTGGGGCAAACCATACACAGAACCAAAGGGATATGATGAAAATGGGTTATTTATTATGCCAGACTGGTATGAAAAATGTGGACACGCTTTTATTTTAGGAGATAAGAAAACCCCAACGGTTACAATACACGATGTTTTTAAACGTGGCATAGAAATTATGGAAAGTATGAAAATAAAAAACTACTTCAGAAATTCAGTAGAGTTTATGCGTAACGATAGCAATTTTGAAAATCTTACCGATGAAGAACTGGTTAAAATGCGTAACCGTATATCCACTTGGATTGGTCAACCTATAGACCAAAGAGCAATGCTTGGATATACTATAAACTCTCTAAATATAATGAGCGAATTAAACAAAGAAATTCCATCATTCAATCGTATCCATGAGTTGTGTTGTAGAACTCATGATGTTTTATGGATTCCTTGGAAAGGTATTGGTGAATTCATGGACGGTGACCGACTTGAATGGGCGAGAGGACTTAAGAACAAGATAATTCGTAACATGATAGCAGACTGTTTTGAGATGATTTGCAATAATGATGATATGATTTTAGATAATCTAAAAGAAGCATTTGTAAATTAGTATCTGAAATTATTTATTAAAGTATATTAAATATATAAAAAAGGTACAAAGTTATTTTTCAAGAAAATAAACTTTATACCTTTTTTATTTTTTAAGTTCCGTTAATTACTCAGCAACTTTTGAAGGATTTATTTTAATTCCAGGACCCATTGTTGAAGAAATGGATATACTTTTTAAATATTGTCCTTTTGCTGCTGATGGTTTAGCTTTTATAATTGCACTCATAAGAGTTTGGAAGTTTTCAAGTAATTTTTGTGTACCAAAGGAAGCTTTTCCAAGTGGAACGTGAATAATGTTTGTTTTATCTAAACGGTATTCTATTTTACCTGCTTTAATATCGTTAACTGCTTTTGTAACATCCATAGTTACTGTACCTGCTTTTGGATTAGGCATTAAACCTTTTGGTCCAAGTACACGTCCTAAACGTCCAACAACAGCCATCATATCTGGTGTTGCAACAACAACATCAAAATCTAACCAGCCATCATTTTGGATTTTAGGTATTAATTCTTCGCCTCCAACAAAATCAGCTCCTGCTGCTTCTGCTTCTGAAACTTTATCACCTTTTGCGAATACCAATACTCTAACTTGTTTACCTGTACCATGTGGAAGAACAACCGCACCACGAACTTGTTGATCTGCATGTCTACTGTCAACGCCTAAACGGATATGTGCTTCTATTGTTTCATCAAATTTTGCTCCTGAAGTTTTTTGAACTAATTCAACAGCATCTGTTGTATCATAAAGTGTAGTTCTATCAACCAACTTTGCTTTGTCTAAATATTTCTTTCCTCTTTTCACCTTAAGTGACCTCCTTATGTGGTAATATCGGGAGAAATCCCTCCCACTGCTTAACAACTGTTTTTTTATTCAGAAACAGTTATTCCCATGCTTCTTGCTGTACCAGCAATCATACTCATAGCAGATTCTATAGTTGCAGCGTTTAAATCTGCCATTTTTGTTTCTGCTATTTTTCTTATTTCTTCTTTTGAGATTTTAGCTACTTTTGTTTTATTAGGTACTCCTGAACCTGATTCAATTTTACAAGCTTTTTTAAGTAAAACTGCAGCAGGTGGAGTTTTTGTAATAAAACTATAAGTTCTATCTTGATATACTGTAATAACTACAGGAATAACAAGTCCTACTTGTGATGCTGTTCTCTCATTAAATTCTTTACAAAATCCCATAAGGTTTAAACCATGTTGACCAAGTGCTGGTCCAACTGGTGGTGCTGGTGTTGCTTTGCCAGCGTTAATTTGTAATTTAATATATCCAGTAATTTTTTTTGCCATATTGGCACCTCCTAATAAGTGGTAAAATCGGGACTAACCCTCCCACGTGCAAAACTGCACTAAACAGCTATATAATTTCTATTTGTTCAAAACCTATTTCTGTAGGCGTTTCTCGTCCAAATATAGACACTTTAACAACAACAGTTCTTTTATGATGGTTAACTTCAGAAACCATACCTATAGAATTTTCAAAAGCTCCTCCTGTTATTTTAACAGAATCACCTTTATTCACATAAACATTAGGAACTAAAGATTTTATTCCCATAGCTTCAACTTCTTCATCTGTAAGAGGAACTGGTTTTGAACCAGGACCTACAAAACTTGTGACACCTCTAGTGTTTCTTACAACATACCAAGTATCATCATTCATATCCATATTAATAAGCACATAACCAGGAAAAATTTTCCTTGAAACAGTTTTCTTTTTACCGTTTTTTTCTTCAACAGCTTCTTGAACAGGTACAATAACTTCTAATATTTGTTCATGCATATTACGATTTTCAACAATCTTTTCAATATTAGCTTTAACTTTGTTTTCATACCCAGAATAAGTATGAACTACATACCATTTAGCTCCTTCAGACATATTCTCATCCTCTTTAACTAAATTTTTGTTAGTAAATCAATAAAAGTTGAATATCCAAAAGAAAAAACAGCATCTATAACAAATACTACTAATCCAAAACTTAAAGAAGTAACTACTACTGTAATAGTTTGTTTAGTAAGCTCAGTACGATTAGGCCATATAATTTTTTTAAACTCGCCTCTTAATTCTCTAAAACGAGTACCTAAATCTTTTTTGTCACTTTCTTTATTTTCATCTTTCTTTTGTTCACTTGTTTTTTTAAGTTCTGTTGATTCATTTTGGTCATTGCTTGTGTTTTTATCTTCCATTATCCCACATCCTTTTAAGATATTTCTAACACATATTATTTAGTTTCTTTATGCATTGTATGTGACTTACAGAATTTACAATACTTTTTGGTTTCCATTCTATCAGGATGGTTCTTTTTTTCCTTGGTTGTGTTGTAATTTCTTTGTTTGCATTCAGTACATGCTAAAGTAATTTTTACTCTCAACTCTTCCACCTCCGTTGATAAAAATTTCTAAAATTTAGGCATAAAAAAAAGACGTGCATAAATTCAAAATAATAATAACATATTAATTTAGAATTTGTCAATATTATTTTAACTTTATATGAATAAAATTTTATTTAATCAAACAAAGTCATGTCGCACTTTGTTTAAAGTGCGACATGACTTTAAATAATAAAATAAAACCACTTAATAATTAAGTGGTTTTATTTTAAGGAATTATAATTCCTTCGCATCTATAAATAGGCATTTGCTTTTCTGAAAATTTTTGCTCATATTCAGTCATTATATTATTTTCAAAATTACTTTTGTGTAAATCTAAAGTTATATTTCTTAATCTAAGATTACTATCTGCAAATTCATTTAAAGAAAATTCAAATAAATTTTTATTATCTGTTTTAAAATGAATTTCTCCAAACTCACCTAATAAAGTTTTATATAATTCTAAAAAACTTCTATGAGTAAGTCTTCTTTTTTCCCATCTTTTTTTAGGCCATGGGTCACAAAAATTTATATATATACGTTTAATTTCATTGTTTGTAAAATAATCTTTTAAAAATTTTACATCACCATATATAAACCGTATATTTGGTATATTCTCCACTTTTAATTTTCTAGAAGCAAGTGCAATAACGCTTACTTGTCGTTCTATACCTATATAATTTATATTTTGGTTTAATTTAGCAGTTTCAGTTATAAATCTCCCCTTACCAAAGCCTATTTCTATATGAATTGGATTGTTGTTATTAAATTCTAAACTCCATTTTCCTTTTAACTCCATAGGTTCTTTTATTACTTGAGGATTTGTTAATAATTCTTCTTCTGCCCATGGTTTTCTTCTTACTCTCATAAATTAAATCTCCGTTTTCAATGTATAATCATATACCCCAAAAGCACACCCCAATTTACCACCTGAAAGAAAATGTTGTTTGGCACTTCTTTGTAAACTAGTTCTTTCGGGATAGTTTTCAGGATTGTCTTCTACTTTTGTGAAAATAAATTTTTCTGCATCTCTTGTCTCATGTATTATATTTTCAAGTTTATAAAAGCTTTTAAATACTGTTATATTAGAATCAGGTTTTAAAATAGCTTTTAAGTCAGGATATAATAACCATGAATAACATGTAAATATTGGAGGTATTCCTCTGAAAAATTGTTCTGCTTGTCTATATGAATCTTTTAAATCTTCATAATACAAAGGTGTACCACGAGGGATATGTACACTTAACATAAGAGTACCCTTACTATATTTTTTATCTCCAATATAAACATCATTTCCTAATGCAGATGGTTGAAATTGTAATCTTCCTAAGCGGAATATTTTTAATTGAATATGATGGAAAAGCCAATGATATTCGTTAATTCCATATTCCCCAAATTCATAAAAACAATTTTCACACCATAAAGTTATATCTATAAAAGTGTCAAAAAATACTTTGTCCTCAATTTTTCTAAGTTTATATTCATCATAAACATCAATAGCAAACTTTACATATAAGTATAAAAATAATTGTCTGTAATCACTATTCTTTTTTACTTCTTCATAAAAGTTTTCAACACTATCATCAAATACTTTTCTATAGTATACATACTTGTCATTTGATAATTTATAATTCTCTACAATATTAATTGCTTCTTGTGGTAAGTTTATTTGGTTACAAAAATACTTTAAATCCATAAAAATCCCCCTAATAAATTTATTGACATCCCTTTACATCTTCATTTTTAACCATATTTATATGGAGTATATCTGTTCCTTCTTCTATGTATTCTTCTCCTACTTGTATAAATCCTATCTTTTCATAAAATTTAGCAGCACTTACTTGAGAATGTACTACTACTTTAGTAGCACCTAAATCAAACGCTTTTCTTATCAGTAATCTTACAACTAAATCACCATAACCATTTCCACGTTCTTCTTTTAATACTGCTACTCTACCTATAGTAAATTCATCTTCTATAAGTAATCTACCAGTAGCTATAGCTTTATTATTGTGATATAACACTATATGATGTGCTAAATTATCTTTATTATCCATTTCTAATTCTACAGCTATCTTTTGTTCTTTAATGAAAACTTTTGCTCTTATAGTATGAGCATCTATTAAGTCATCATTTCCTTTAAACCATTTTGTTGTTATCACAAAAATTTCTCCTTATTTTCACATTGGAATATTTATTTTTATTTCATAAGAATTTTCTTTCTGTTCCATTAAATAATTTGCATCTATTCCAGATTTGTTCATAAAATCTACTGCTTGTTTTATCGTGTTTACAAGAACTCTTACATCATTTATAAATCTTTTTACTTTCTGCCCTTCTTCAGGTACAGATACTTGCTTTTTTAAAAGTTTTTCTATTTCTTCTTCAACTAATAATTCTGTTTTTTTAACATTTAGATTTTCTATTATTACTTTGTTAAGTACTTCTAGTTGTATATTTTCATCTGGAATTCTTAACAATGCTCTGGCGTGTCTTTCTGATAAATCATTTTCTATTAATATTTGCTTTATTTCATCTGAAAGTCTTAAAATTCTAAGTTTATTAGCTATTGTAGATTGACTTTTACCTAACTTTTTAGCTAATTCTTCTTGTGTAATTCCATAATCAGACATAAGATTTTGATAACCTTCGCCTTCTTCTAAGTAATTTAAGTTTTGACGTTGAAGATTTTCTATTAATGCCATAACAGCACTTTCTTTGTCTGTTGTATCTATTATAATAGCTGGTATTTTTTCTAAACCAACTAATTTAGATGCCCTAAGTCTACGTTCTCCTGTTACAAGTTCATAACTTGTACTATTTATATGCCTAATACTTATAGGTTGCATTACTCCATATTCTCTTATAGAATTAGCTAATTCATCTAATTGTAACTTTTCAAAATTTCTTCTTGGTTGATATGGATTAGGTCTTATTTTATCTATCGGAATATATTGTATATTAACACTTTTATAAATTGTGGAATTCATCAAATTACTCTCCCCTATATGTTAAAATTTTACTTTATTTGTTATATTATAACATATAAAAATGATGGGTAATAATTTGTCAGACAATTTACAACAATATTTTTTTTACATTTTATTACATCAATTGTTTTATTGCAAAGGATTTTTTGAAATTACTCCAGCTTTTCTAGGATATTTAATGGGAGTTTGTCGAATCTTACTTATAATTATAATACTGTGTTTTATATCACTAAACGGAATGTCTATAAGCTTTATTTCTTCTATTTTAGCTCCTAATTTTTCAATTGCCATTTTTGAATTGCTTAGTTCTTCTTCTACATTGGCACCTTTTAGAGAGATAAAAGTTCCACCTACTTTTACAAATGGGATACAATACTCAGAAAGTACAGCTAAATTAGCAACTGCTCTCGATAAACATAAATCATACTTTTCACGATATAATCTACCTCCATCTTCAGCTCTTGAATGAATACAATCTATATTTTTTAATTCTAATTGATTAATTAATTCATTTAAAAATAAAATACGTTTATTTAAAGAATCTAATAAAGTCATATTAATATTAGGATATAATATTTTTAAAGGTACTCCCGGAAACCCTGCACCTGTACCTACATCTATAACATTTATATTAGATTTTAGATTATAAACAGCTCCAATAGATAAACTATCCACAAAATGCTTTAATATTATTTCTCTTTCATCTGTTATAGCTGTTAAATTTATTTTCTCATTCCATTCTAACAAAAGCTTTTTATATAACATAAATTGTTGTATTTGATTTTTATTAATTTGAATTCCAAATTCATTTAAAGCATTTAATAATAATTGTTCCAATTAATCACCTCTTTTATATTTCATAGTTTCAAGATACACTAACAACACAGATATATCTGCTGGTGATACCCCTGATATTCTTGATGCATGACCTATAGATATAGGTTTTATTTTATTAAGTTTTTGTTGTGCTTCTAATCTTAAACCTTTTAATAAAGTATAATCAAAATCTTGTGGAAGTAGTTTCTTTTCTATTTTTTTAAATTGTTCTACTTGTTGTAATTGACGTTTTATATAACCTTCATATTTTATTTGTATTTCTGCTTGTTCCCTAACTGATAAAGGTAAATTAGGTCTATTATAATCTATCTCTAATAAGTTTTCATAACTAATTTCTGGTCTTTTTAATAACTCTGATAATTTCATTCCTGATTTTAATATTGTACTATTATTCTTTTCTAAGAAATTATTTACCTGCTCTGTTGGAGGTACAACTGTTGTTTCTAACCTTTTTATTTCATCTTCTGTATGCTTTATTTTTTCAAGTACTCTTTTATATCTGGTTTCTGTTGCTAGACCAATTTTATAACTTTTTTCTGTTAAACGTATATCTGCATTATCTTGACGTAATAAAAGTCTATATTCTGAACGTGAAGTCATCATTCTATACGGTTCTTTTGTTCCTTTTGTAACTAAGTCATCAATTAAAACTCCTATATATCCATCTGACCTATCTAATATAAATGGTTCTTTATTCTGCACATATAAACTTGCATTTATTCCACCTATAAGCCCTTGTGCTGCTGCTTCTTCATAACCAGAGCTACCATTAAGTTGACCTGCGCTAAATAAACCTTTTATATGTTTAAATTCTAAACTTAATTTTAATTGAGTTGCATCAATACAATCATATTCTATAGCATAACCTGTTCTTGTAAATTTACAATTTTCAAGTCCGGGTAATGTTCTATACATAGCTACTTGTACATCTTCTGGTAATGATGTAGACATACCTTGAACATATAATTCATCAGTATCTTCCCCTTCTGGCTCTATAAATACTTGATGTCTTTCCTTATCAGAAAAACGTACAATTTTATCTTCTATAGAAGGGCAATATCTTGTTCCTGTTCCTTCTATAACTCCACTATACATTGGTGAACGATGTAAATTAGCTTTTATTATTTCATGTGTCTTTTCATTTGTATATGTTAACCAACATGGTATTTGTTCTCTTGTTAATTTTTCGTTATCCGTTTCAAATGAAAATGGTATTATTTTATCATCTCCATATTGAACAGTCATTTTTGAAAAATCAACAGATTTTTTTAGAATACGTGCAGGTGTTCCTGTTTTAAATCGCATCATTTCTACACCAAGTTCTTTTAAACTTTCTGTTAGATAATTAGCACTCATCAAGCCATTAGGTCCACTATACACTATATTTTCACCAAATAAACATCTTGACTTTAAATATGTCCCAGTACATAAAACAACAGCTCTGCATTTATATACTGCTCCTGAAGTAGTTTGTACACCAACTACAATATTATTCTCAGTTAAGATTTTAGAAATTTCACCTTGTCGTATAAGCAGATTTTCTTCATTCTCTAAAATTTTTTTCATTTCTATTGAATATTTATATTTATCTGCTTGTGCTCTTAATGAATGGACTGCTGGTCCTTTTCCTGTGTTTAACATTTTTATTTGTATAAAAGTTTTGTCTGTAGTTATTCCCATCTGCCCACCAAGTGCATCTATCTCTCTTACTAAATGACCCTTTGAACTACCTCCTATACTAGGATTACAAGGCATCATTGCTATACTATCTAAACTTATTGCAAATAAAATTGTTTTCATACCCATACGTGAAGCAGCAAGAGAAGCTTCACAACCTGCATGACCAGCACCTATAACTACTACATCACAATTATCTGCTTCATATAACATAAATTCACCTCCTAAATTTAATTTAATATATCAATTTTAAAAGATACATATGTATTATGCCATTCTTCCATATTCATAACATTAAAATTTTTAATAACTTTTCTTTTTACTAAAGGTTCTCCACATAATTTAAATGGTAGTTGTTTATAAATCTGCTCTCTTAATGTTTTACGAAACTTACCATCTATTATAGGGTGTTCTGCTAATAATACATAGTCTATTTCTTTTTCACTTTCATTAAGTTTACATAACCATAATAAAAACAAACTACTATAAAATTTTTTTGATATACTTTCACAGAATATTTGTCTAAGCTTTGAATCAGTTATTTTTTTTATAAATTCTTCGGGTTTTGTTACTTTGTGGTGAGTAGCATTTTTAAATTCTAAAAAAATAAAATTATGCTCTGTTTCTATAATAAAATCTACATCTGATAATATAGTTGTCTTTTGTGATAATACATGTGGTTCAAAAATATTTATTGCTTTAGTAAAATTAAAGCTGTAATTATGGTTTTCGTCATAGTATAATTTTTCCATAATTACACCTCCAAAGTTCGCTCAAATATTTCATCTAATAGTATTTCATCAGATTCTATTATCTTATTATCCTTTAAGTCTCCAAAATAATCTTTAGAATTTGCAATTACTTCATTATCTTTTTTTGATAAACTTATAAAATTAACCTTATCAGTTTTTGTTCTCTTTATTTCAAAATATTTAGCTAAATTATAGCTATGAGTTGCTATCAATATTTGTATATTATTTCGCTGTAATTCTAATAATATATCAACCAATAGTGGTATCAATTCAGGATTTATGTTTGCTTCAGGTTCGTCCCATAACAGAATACTATCTTTAGCAATTACGCCATTAGATATTAATTGCCATACTAATGCAAACTTTCTTAACCCTTCTGCTTCAAACATAAACTCAATTTTTAATCCTTCTTTTTTTTCAATATAGAAAGTATCATCTTCATAAATTACTTTACCATTAATAACATTTTCTATTTTTTCTAATATAGCTAGACTTAAAGTAGAGATTTCTCTTAGTTCTGGTAACTGAGCATTTAAAATAATATCTAATTCAGCTTTTTCAAATGGTAATATATATTTACTGTTTAAAGCTAATAATCCTTTAGAATGTGATAACATTTCTGTTACAGGAATATAAATTATTCCGTTTTTATTTACATTAGAAAATTTAATACCATCTTCTCTTAAATAACAAGTATCTTCTTGTCCATTTATTTCATATGTTATTTTAGAAACATAATTTTTACAATCGTTATATTTTCTAATAAGATTTTTGTTTAATACATTAAACTCTTTCTCGTTATTATTATAGGTATAATAAATCATTTTTAATAAATGAGTTTTCCCTGTACCATTTCCACCTATAATAATATTAATTCCATCTGATATATTTAGTTCAAAGTTTTTAAAAACACTAATATTTTCTAACTTAACTCTTTTGATGATCATAATTACTCTCCTTAGTTATTATTTATTAGACAAATCATAGTTAGTAAATTTATAAAATACTCAAACTTAATTTATATAAAAATTTTAAACTTATATCTATAATAATAGCTGAATTAATCTAAAAAAGTTTGTTTACTATATAACTAATACTACAAAAACATATTTATGTATTATATCATACATTACCCTAGCTGTCAGTAAATTTTAAAAGATTTTTGATAAATCTTATCTTAATTTATTAAATAACTTTTAAAAAAAATACTATTTTAATTATTCTATATTAACAGTTTAATTCTAAATTTATTCAATTATAATTCAAATAAAATTTTAAATAGCATTAATAAAATAATTTAGAAATTAATCTTGTGTCGCACTCATAAATGAGTGCGACACGACTTTAAATTAAAAAATTAGTAATAAATAATATTTTATTATCCATTACTAATTTAATTAAATATAATTTTTATTGTTTTATTAATCATATCAAATATTTAGTCTAATATAATTTAGTAGTAAATAAATATTTAGGGAGGTGATTATTTTGAATAAACAATCCTTTAATAATGTTATTAAAATAGCAAGTGTATATTCAGGTGCTATACTTGGTGCTGGTTTTGCTTCTGGTAAAGAGATAACAGAATATTTTATTTCTTATGGACAAAAGGGGATTTATGGATTAATATTATCAGGTATTCTTTTTGGTGTTGTTGGATTTGCAGTTATGGATATAACTTATAAATACAATATAAAAAGTTATAAAGAATTTACAGACATTGTACTTGGTAAATTTGTAGGTAATATAATGGAATGGGTATCTGTTATATTTATGTTTATATTATTTTCAACTATGCTTTCTGCTAGTTCAGCAATGGCAGAACAAAGTAAAAATTTTTCTCCTAAATTTGTTGTAATAGGATTATCTGTTGTTTGTATAATTACTTTTATGTTTGATATAAAAGCAATTATTTTTGTTAACTCTATTGTATCACCAATTTTATTATTTGGAGGAATATTTTTAGGTTTATATGCTTTTTTAGAAAAAATTATACCAGTGGGAATTGATATAGTTAAATTAAAAGATAACTGGATTACATCAGCAATAATCTATGTTGCTTATAATATAATTACTGCAATTTCTGTATTATCTTCAATGGGAGAATTAATAACTAAAAGAAAAATTGCTTTATATGGAGGTTTGTTAGGAGGTTTTACTCTAGGCATTATGGGAATATGTTTGGGACTTGGTATATTAGTTAATTACAATGAAATAGCTAAATTACAATTACCAGTTTTAAATATAGTAAATAAGTATGGAATTACAATTAAAAACTTTTATTTAATTATGCTTATGCTTGCAATATACACAACAGCAACAATTAATGGTTATACTGCTATAACATGGGCTACAAAAAGATTTAAAATAAACAGAATTATATTTATGTTTTTATTTGTAATAGCAGGATTTTTAGTAGGACAATTAGAATTTGCAAAATTCATAAATGTAATATATCCTATATTTGGGTACATAGGTATGTTTGAAATAATTGTAATATTAATAGACTTTTTATTTATAAAACATTCATTGCAAAGTTAAATAATCTATAGTATTATAATAGCTATTATTAAATTTAATTAAGTGGAGTGATTTTTTTGAATAAACCAAAGCAAAAAAAACGTATAGAGTTAAAGTTCCTTTTAATATTAATAACTTTATCATTAGTTGCTTTATTTATATATTTAAAAAATACAGATGATAATATAAAAGATATTTTTTCAGAAATCCCTTTTTTTAATACTACTACTGAAGTTGTAGAAACTATAAATTTTGACCCTAATAATAAATCTAGTTTTGTAACATTAAAAAATTCCTATGTACACTGTACAAAAGATGGAGTAAAATATGAAGGACTTTCTAAATGGAATGATACTTATTCTTACACAGCACCTATTATGATTTCAGAAGGAAATATAGTTGCTATATATGAATTAAAAAACAGAACTATATATGTTTTCAATGAAAATGGTAAAATGTATGAATGTCATACCAAATACCCTATTATGCAAGTTACTATAAATCGACAAGGATATTTAGTTGCTATTACAAAGGACAATGATAGATATGTAGTAATTCCATATAATAATTTTGGTAACCCTTTGTCTGAAGGGAGTATATTTGAAGTAGAGCAGAATTATCCTATTACAGCCGACATATCAGAGGATGGTAAACATATGGCTATAGGCTTTTTAGATACATCATATACATATTATGAATCAAAAATATTATTTATTAATTTAAGTGATAAAAGTCAGTTAGAATCTGTAGATAGTATAAGTTCTTCTACTAAAAAACAAGGTGAAATAATCTTTTCTTTATGTTATATGGAAGATAACAACTTAATAGCAATAAGTGATAAAAGAATAATAGGTATAGATAAAAACTTTAAAATTAGTTGGGAGAAACCTTTAACTAATGAACTAACAGCATTAGATGTTAGTGATAATAAATTTATTGCTTTAGGTTTAGGTAATGAATTGCCGGGAGGGAGTGAATATAAATCAGGAACCGTTACATGGTATGATTTAACAGGTAAAGAAATTGGTAATTATGAATTAAATAAAGAAGTAAAAAAACTAAATGTTAAATCAAATAGAATATTGATTTACTCTGGTAGAAGTATATATTGCTTAACACGAAAAGGTACTTTATTATGGGAGTATCCTGTAACACAAGATGTAGTAGGAATGATGTTATTTGAAGATTTATCACATATGATTGTTGTATATAAAAATTCAGTACAAATAATTAATATTAAAGCAAAATCAAATACAAACACAACAACAAATAATGAAGACACAATAGACTAAAATAATAAAGGAGTAATAATAATGAATTGGACAGATATTGTTGTACTAATTATACTAGTATTAAGCACAATAAACGCTTATAATATAGGTTTTATTAAAGCATTTGTTAATTTCTTTTCCACAATTATATCATTAATAATGGCATACACTTTATATCCTATAGTTAGTAAGATTTTAATAAAAAGTAGTTGGTTTGAAGTTATAAAAACAACTATTAGTCAGAATATTAATATTCAAGAAAAAACACAAGAATTAACTTTAAATGCTCAAACAACTATTATAAATAATTTAGAATTACCAGATTTTTTAAAATCAATGTTAGTACAAAATAATAATATTGAAATATATAAATTATTTAATGTAACACAATTACAAGACTATATAGCAACTTATATAGCAACTATATGTATAAATATAATTGCTATGATAGGAACATTTATATTGGTATTAATAATATTAAAAGTATTAGCAATATCACTTGATTTAATTTCAAAATTACCAATAATAAATTCAATAAACAAAAGCATAGGTGCTATTTTAGGATTAGTGCAAGGTGTAATAATTATATGGATATTATGTAGTATTGCAACATTTTTTTATTCAAATCCGAATTTACAACCTATACTTTTAAGTATTCAACAATCAGCTATAGCAAGTATATTTTATAATAACAATTTAATTAATCTTATGATTACTAAAATATTTGTGTAGCTTTTGAAAAATAACTTTGCAGACTTTAGGTAAATCATTGTATATTCATAAATAGCTAAAATTTTATATAAAGGATGAAAATATATGAATAAAATAATTATTCCTATACTATTTACTTTACTTGTTTTTATGTTATATTCCTGTGAGAAGAAAATAGATAAAGAAGCTGAAGAAATAGTTATGAGAGGTATACCTAATAAATTTGAAGTTCTTGATACTTTATTTGAAACAAAAAAATATACACCAGATTCAGAAGATTGTGTGAGTTTAAATTACCGACTTTATATTCCTGAATCTGATAATGAAGCTGAAAAAATTCCATTAGTTGTTTTTTTGCATGGAAAAGCTGAACGTGGTGACGATAATTATAGACATATTGAAAAGAATACACCTTTTGATTTGCTTATGATAGATGAAGATATCTCTAAACAATATAAATGTGCTACTCTAGCACCACAAATTTCAAAGGAAAATGAGTGGGAAGATGATAAAATTATAAATACATTAGTAAAAGTAATAAAAGAAACATTAAAAAATGATAATATTAATAAAGATAAAGTTTATGTTATAGGAATATCAATGGGTGGAACAGGAATATATAAATTATTATCAATAAATTCAGATTTGTTTTCGGGTGCTTTATCTATATGTGGAGGTGAACCCAGAAAAAACTCCATTACAGAAAATATAAAGTATACTCCTATTTGGTCTTTTTACGCAGTAGATGACCCTTTTGAAAAGGTGAAAACCCCAAGAAAAATAATAGAAAAGATTAAAAAATTTAATGGAAATATTAAATATACAGAATATGAAAATGGAGGGCATATGATTTGGGACAAAGTTTATAATGAACCAGAAGTTTTTGAATGGTTATTTAGTCAAACTCAAATTCATTAATAATAGATATCTTTTAACTACAATATTTTTACTAATCATTGTAGTTAGATTACAAAACAACTTAATTATTCTAATATATAAATTTTAATCTATGTTTAGGATAATTTTTTTATGTGTGTTTGCATCCTACTACAAGATATTCTTTCTAATATAAAATAACATAAAAAAATAAATATTATATGATAAATTTAAAAAAGTCTAAATATTATATTTTTAGACTATGATTTTAGAACTTTTTCTTTAATAAAAATATCAATATTTTTCGTAAATATTCCTCTTAACAATAATTATATATCTATATTAAAAACATAATCTTATCATAAGTAACAATATTAAATACTTACTCTAAACTAAAGATTACTAGTTAATAAGTTTTAAGCTTTTGATTATAACAATTTATAAGAAAATATAAAACTAATAAAAATACTTGACATTTATATTATTATATGATACTATAACAAAGCTTTAAAGAAGTAAAAGTTAATAAAAAAATACTTGACACTTTTATTATTATATGATATTATAACAAAGCTTTAAAAAAGGTAAAAATTAATAATAAAATACTTGACATTCATATTATTATATGATATTGTAGTAAAGCTTTAAAAAAAGTAAAGATTAACTAAAAAAGTGCTTGACGCTTGTATTGTTATATGATACTATAATAAAGTTTTGAAAAATGTAAAAATTAATAAAAAAATCCTTGACATTCATATTATTATATGATATCATAGCAAAGCTTTAATAAATAAAAGGTAATAAAAAAACATTTGACAAATTAGAGCATATTTGTTAAAATAATAATTATAAGTTGAACTTTGAAAACTAAACAATTAAAACCAAACCCAAGTGTTTTTTAAAAC
>CAZWZB010000037.1:0-2312 GCA_964638835.1 uncultured Eubacteriales bacterium
CTGCAATATCTGGATTGAAAGCATTACATTCTTTTACCTCATCATTGATTATGTCATTTTCGTCTATAGTACGACTTATTCCAACTTGTACACCATGTCTTTCTAATTCCTCTTTACATGATAAAGCAATATTTAAATTAATATCCTTTTCTTTTAAATCATTTCCACAAGCACCACTATCAGCTCCACCATGTCCAACACCTAAAAATACTTTACTCATTTTTTACCCTCCTTATTTTTTAAAACTTCAATTGCGTTTTTTATTACATCAGGCATAGGCATACCTAAAATACCTAAATTTTCAGTTATAGATATTAGTTCATTGACTATATAACCAATAGCAACAAGGTCTTTTATATAATGTGTTCCTATTGTTAAGTCTAGTCTATAACCTATTTGTACAACTAACAATATTAAGCCTTTTTTCAAAAGCCCTTTAAAACATTCTTTGCTACTTAGTTGTCCTTTAGGTGTTTCTTTAGAAGTCCATGCTATAAATATTCCTAAAAAGAAGTCTATAACAATAAAAAAAACTAAAGTGGTTAGAGCAGAATCCCAACCACCAAATACATTACTTATAATTGTTCCCATTGCACCAATAACAATTAGTAATCTAGTTTTCAATGAAGTTAAATCACTTACTAGTAGTGCTATGTAATATCTGATATCCATATTTTCACCTCCTTAATTTAATAATTTTTTACTAACAACTCCTTATAATTGTATCTTGTATCGCATTTAGTTGTTAAATTATTTGCTCGTTCAATACATTCTATATTGTAGCAATCATATAAATCTTTTATATAATCACAATCATTATAAGAAAGCAAAAACTTACCTTTTATATTTTTTAATGATTCAAATAATCTAATATGGTCTTCTTGCGTAAATGGTACTTGATAGAACTTTTCAGCACCATAATAAGGTGGGTCTAAATAGAAAAAGCTATCTTTACTATCATAGTTTTTTATTAAATCTCCAAAGTCTTTATTTTCTATAACAATAGTAGAAAGCCTTTCTTGAATTACTTCAATATTTCTAATAAACCCATTAACATCTTTTTTAGAACAGCCATAAGTACATAACCTTGAGCCATAACTAAGTTTAATAAGCATAAAAAATTTAGCAGCTCTTTGTATATCAGTTAAACCCTTAATGTTATAACTCTCTTTAATATCATTAAATAATTCACGTGCATTTAATAAAAATGATAATTCTCTTTGTAGTTCGGAGGCATGATATTTAGTGCAAGTAAAAAGGTTTACAAGATGTGAATTCAAATCATTGTAAACCTCAAACCCTTTATGTTCTTTATAAAAAAGTACCCAACCTGCACCACCAAAAACTTCAATATACTTTTTATAGTTTTCAGGAAACCTTTTAATGATTTTTTTCTTTAAACTGTTTTTGCCACCTATCCATTTTATAAAACTATTCATTTTATTACTCCTTTTCATTATTTAATATTTCTTTTTAGAATATAAAAACTTCAAATTTATTTTTCATATATCAATTAGAATGAAAATCTATTATTTGCTTTTTCTTCTAATACTTTTACTTTAGCTGATAATTCTTGTATTGCTTTTATCATTGGAGCTATTAATTCCATGTATCCAATAGATAATACATCTTGACCACCACTTACTGAATGGTCTTGATATCCACCAAAATCGACACCTAGCTCTTCCATAACTTTTTTTACTTCTTGAGCTATAAGTCCATGATGTTTTCGTTTTCTTTTTTTACTGCCATCTCTTGGTAATTCTTTTGTTTCTAATTTTGTTGTTTTATTACCCTCTTCGTCTTCAATTTCAACTTCCATATATTCTTTATAGTCTTCTCTGTAATCCCATTTAAAATCAACTGGTCTTAATAAATTTATGAATTGTAAACCTAATTCAATATCTTTTATATCTGCTTTATCTCGTTCATCTGAACGGTTTTGAACTGAGCCATAGGTATATACGGTGGTGTCGGAATTGCCGAGTTGTACTTGATTATCGCCTGTGACCCTTGAATTATAACCAAAACCAGAGCAATTGCTGTAAGATTTAGTATCATACAATGCAGAGTAACCAAATGCTGAATTATATGAACCTATTTCACCTAGTCTCAATGCAGAGTAACCAAATGCTGAATTGTAATTACCGGTTGTGTTACCAGTCATGCAAACATTACCAAATGCTGAATTATCTGAACCTGTTGTGTTGCCAGTTAACGAACTATAACCAAACACTGAATTACTCTGACCTGTCGTATTTCTCAGCATCGACCAAAAACCAAATGCTGAATTATATGAACCTGTTGTGTTG
>CAZWZB010000037.1:2412-29603 GCA_964638835.1 uncultured Eubacteriales bacterium
ACCTGTTGTGTTGTTGAACATCGACCCACTACCAAATGCCGAATTCCATGCACCTGTGGTATTATACTGCATCGACCCACTACCAAATGCCGAATTTCCCTGACCCCCAAAGCCCTCAGTCATCGTATTGTTCATAAGAACACCTATTCCTAAACCTGTATTATTTTCTATAATAAAAACACCATTTAACTTACTTTTATCCATATCACTTACAAATCTATTATTTGAATCTTGTTCTATAATAGATGCTGGATGTGTAGCAGGGTGAACATAATTATTAGCATTAGTTGCAATACCATCTAATTTAGTTTTATCAATACTAGACATAAGTCCGTTTGCTGATGTTGAGGCAACAGTAGCACCTGCTTTAGCATTCCAATTTGATTTTTCATCATCACTTACGAATCTATTATTAGCATCTTGAAATATAATAGATGCTGGATGTGTAGCAGGGTGAACATAATTATTAGCATTACTTGCAACACCATCTAATTTAGTTTTATCAACACTAGACATAAGTCCGTTTGATGTTGGTGTTGCAAGTATTTCTCCAAATATCTGAAAATTAGTACCATCATAAAATAAAAGAGTTGCTTCATTAGTTGCTATTTCTCCAGCATTAATAACCTTACTTCTTCTTAATATAGTTTTAGGACCAAGGCTATTAATATTTAATGTTGGATTAGTTGTAGTACTTGCTGCGTGAAACTTAACAGCCACTAATAAGCCTACTATCATTTCATAACTTGGTATAGTTACAGTATAAGCCGAACCACTACCAGTAGTTGTTTGTATTTTAGATTTATTATCAAAACTAACATCATTATTAATTAATACATTAATTACATCATTAAAAACATCTGCATGTCCTTTATCTGTAGTTTCAAATTTTCTTAAAACAGAACTAAATTTAGCCTTACTTACATCAAAATTAGCCATGTGATAAGCCTCCCTTTTTTAAAATATCTCATCCATTTCAAATTGAAATTCCATGTCTCCATCTTTACCTTTAGGTAAAAATGTTTTATATGCTACAAGGTCACCTTGTGAATCAAAAAGCCCTTGTTTTGAAATATATTGATCTGCTAAATCGGTTTTAGATAATGTTAATATATATTTTGCTGTTGTTGATATAGGAAAAGTATGAGAATCTATATCTCTAATTAATAACTGATTCTTCAATGATGTTTCTTCTCCTGTTGTTTCAATGACATTTCCATTTTCATCAACTCCACCATTACCAAAAGCCATTTTTGTAATCTTAGGTAATACAATATCCCCTGCATGTGCTTTGCATAATTTTTCTCTACCTTTTTTTGTAATTTTACCTTCTGCCATTTTAATTTCCTCCTTTTAATTTTATAATTCAAATTCAGTTTTTTCTATACCTAATAATCTTGTACCATCTAAGTTATATTGTCCATCTAAAACCCATACATCTTTAGTCGCCTTTAATGTAGATTTAGATTTAATATTACAATTAATAAAATTCTTAAGATTTAAATTAACAGTGTAATGCTCTAAAAATAATATGCTTTTATAACCATTAATCCAATATGTATTATCTAAAAACCAACTACCATCTAAATAAAGGTGCTTACCAAGTGAAAGTATATCAAACTCTGATTTTATAATAGTTTTTGTTTTTGTTAGTGTTTTAGGTAAAAAACTATTAGAATATTTTAATCTAAATAAAGTATCTAGTTTCATATTTACAAAGCTTGTGAGATTCAAGTTTGCTGGACAACGTTCAGGTAATAATAAAATTTTATATCCATTAATATAATACATATCATCTAAAAACCAACTACCATCTAAATAAAGGTGCTTACCAAGTGAAAGTATATCAAAATCAGACTTTATAATAAGTTTTGTTTCTATATTAATATTTACAAAGATTTTTATTAAATCATATAAAAGCAAAGTATAAAAAACATGAGCTCTAATATTTTCTTCAATCATTTGTCTTACTTCTGGTGTTATAGTAGGTAGTTGACTTTTTGGTTCAAAAAAAATTCTCATAGTTGAAGCATTAAAATTATTTTCTACTTTAACTACTATATTGTTAAATAGTAAAAGTAGGTTTATAAGATTTGGTAACGTGATAGGACTATCTTGCATTCTTTTTTTAGCGATAATTAATTTACGTCTATAATCTACATCATAAGATGGTTTAACTTCTATTGCATATTCATTTTCTAAATCTGGAAGTAATTCTAATGCTGTTCTAGTTGAATTGTTCCTTTGTAATGAATCAGTGTATAATTCAAAGGTATCTAAAATATTTCCTAATCCAGTAAACAATTTGTTTGTGCCATAACTTTTTGGATTTAGCCATCTATGTGGAATATGATTATAAAGAAATTCTTTAAAATCTGCCATTTTATTCACCTCTTAACTTTATTTTTAAAGTTCCAAGTATTGGAGCTTGCCTACCTATCATTGGAATATTTTTTAATGGTGATGATAGAACAAAATCTAAAATAACAGGATTTTTTTCAATATCTATAGGATCATAAGCTGTTCTAGCACATACAATACAATCAACTACTAATACTTCTTGAGCTGTCTTATCACTTCTAAAATAGGTTTTAAAAGCATTTTCTAATATTGGGATAATAGTTTCTATTGAATACCCTTTCTTTAATACAACATTTTCTATTAAAATATCTATAGCAACAGGTTCAGGAGAAACAACCATAATAGCTTTACCATGCCCAACATCTGAAATATCAGCAGGTATATAAGTGTCTATATGGTTTTGACAAGAATCTATAAGTCCTTGTGTTGGAAATTCTTTATCTGTTCCCCATATTACAATATCAGCAGTACCAGGACCTCTAGCACAACGATAACATTTTGAATAAGTTACACCATCAACTTCTAAAGCCCATCTTTCCCAGTCTGCAATAACTCCAGCTCTTGCAGGTTTTCTTTTTCGTTCAAGAATTCTACTTTTATAAGATTCATCATCTTCTGCTTCAGAACCAGCCAAATATAAAGTAGAGTTTGTTACTGAATCAAAACCAGCTTGTGCAACAAGATTTATTGCATTATCTGTAACATTGCCTATAATGCCATATTCAGTACATTCAACTATTACATTATCAATCTTTTTAGTTCCTTTTGGAATAAATAAATTTTGTCCTGGAGCAACAACAAATTTAATAGGTATTTCTTTACCTATAGGTGTAGTAGTTAGAAGAAATCCATCAGGAACTAAAGTATCATATGGTACATCTGTTGATTTATTTAGAGTAACTGTATGTTGTGCTTTAATTGCTGATTTTCTATCAACTCCAAAATCATATCCTTTATCATCTAAATCACTTCCACTAGATGTTTTAACAGTTAGATTTTCATAAACCATTTTAGCCATTAATAAAAGCACCCATATTGACTCTCTTAGAGCAATAATTAAGTGCTTTATAAACCAACTATTTTGGATACTATCAAAAGTTTTATCACTACCAACAATATTTTCTACTAGTATTTGTGTAATATCTTCTTTATTTAACCACTTCAAATTTATCACACCTTTTTAAATATTAAAATTATATGTATCTGTAACTATATTTCCATTTTCCAATAAATATTTAGCTATAATATAATAATCAATTATATTATTATTTTTATCTAATATAGGTCTATAAGATATTTCTAATATTTCAGAAATACCATTTACCCCTAAAAGTACTTCTCTTGTTGCTGCCTCAACTAAACTTTTGATACTATCATTATAAGGTTTTCCTATATACTTAAATATTGTAGAACCATATTTATTATAAAATATACTTTCTCCTAAATCACAAGTACTAGCTAAATAAGCTTGTTGTTTTATATCGTCTTCATCTTTAACTATTAAAATATTTTCATTATCCCATATTATTTCCCCATTTAAAACTAAGACATCAGCCATTAAAACACCACCTAACCTTACTCTATTATGTTAAGGACAATGTATTGTTCTGCATTATTTCCTATAACCACACCAACTAAAACTTCAATACCAATTTTATCACTAAATGCACCTTGTGCAACTTTACACCAACCAGTTTCAATTTCACTTGGTTCAAGCATTACTTTCATTAATCTTTTTTCAGTATCAAAAGCAGTTACTGTACCAAAGACTAATGAAGATTGTGGTAACAAATTTTTAATTGTTCTAACAACTTCGTTATAAGTATCTTTATCCATAATACCACCTATTTAAAACTTCCAACATCTGATAAAGGTAAATTTGAAAAATCCAAATCACAACTTAATCCTTCTTTACTACCCGAAACTTCAACTTTAGTAACAAAATATATCTGACTTAAGCCTTGACCTACTCCATATATAACAATTCTCCTATCATTATCTAAAGCAGAAAAAAAATCACAAGCAAATGAACCTTTGATTTGTTCCTTTGATAATTGTTGTAATATATTCTGTGCTTGACGTTGAGCCTGGTCTCTTGTTATGTTGGGTATATATTCTCTTATTGTATACTTGTTTCCATAGTAGGTGCTGTTACGAAAAGTAGCCCTTTCAATAATTCTAGTACCTTTAGATTTTTTAGTTCCTGGTTGCCAACTGATGACTTCAACAACTAAATTTCTAGCAGCATTTGGAGCACGTTCAAATTGTATTCCTGATTTTATATTATGACCCCATGAAAATTCTAAAGGTTCTAATTTATATCCTGGTAACATATCAACTGGTCCAAAAAACCAATCACTTCCTCTAACTCTACAAACAAAGCCTTCATTTTCAGCTAAATATAAAGCATAATCCCAATGACTTGTTTCTCTTGTTACTACTGCATGGTCTTCATTAATATATTCCCCTATAAGAGCATTAGTTTTAACAGGTGTAATAATATTTAAACCATGTTGTGACGCCATTTTTGATACAGCATCAGTAGCAGTTAAATTTTGATATTTAACAGTTTCTTTAAAGTCAAAAGGAGCTGAAGCAAGAGAACGACCATTTATTTCAACTGTTTCTCCAGAGTTTGAATCAAAATTCCAAATAGCATTATCCATTTTGCCTTCTATTAATTGCTTTAATTCTTCACCTTCAAATCCAACTTCTATTGTAACATTAGCACTTCCGTTTACAAGTACAGAAGATTGTTTTGAACCAGAATATAATAATTCATCTCTTGAAGAATCCGAAACATCCCAAGGTAATTTAATATTAAAGTTATCAATATCACCAAGACCATTAATGTTAACTTTAAATTCAATCCAATCAATAACTTTTTGATTATTTATCTTTATATTAACAATAGGCTTACCAAATGCTCTAAAGTCACCTTTATTTACAGTACTAAACATACTTATTCACCCTCCCAAATATTATCATAAGTTTTATTATCTCCATATACTCTTAAACTACCATATGCTTTAGCTTTACCATACACTTTAGCATTGTCATAAATTCTTGCAATATCATAAACTTCTGCATTATCATACACTTTAGTATTATCATAAATTTTACATGCATCATAGATTTTAGCTTTATTGTATATTTGAGCTTCTCCATAAACTTGAGATACACCATAAATTTGGGATTCGTCATAAATTTGAGCGTTTTCGTATACTTTACACATTCCATATACTTTAGCTTCACCATATACTTTTGAATTTTCACAAACAACAGCATTATCATACACTTTAGATTGGTTATAAATTTCAACATTATCATAGGTTTTAGAATTATCAAATACTTCTGTTTCACCATAGATTTTAGAATTTCCATAGGTTTTAGCATTATCAAATACTTTAGCATTATCATAAATTTCAGTATTTTCATAAATTTTAGCATTATCAAATACTTCAGCTTCATCATATATCTTTGCATTATCATATACTTTAGCATTATCATAAATTTTAGCTTTATCACCAATGATAGCATTACCATAAATTCTAGCATCATCAAAAACAAATGCTCCATCAAAAACCTTAGCTGAATCATATATCCAACAACTACCTACACCACTTAAATTACTAGTACTTTCTACCATACCCCCTATGTCACCAGCTTTTATATCACCAAAGTCTTCAAGTGCTTCAATTTTAAATAATATATATACTTTATCTTTAAAATTAAATGGTATAGGTACATCTTTAAGTTTATATTTCATAAGTTAATCACCAACTCTTGACCAGGATATATTAAATGTGGTCCTTTTTTTAATATATCCTTATTATCATTATAAATTTTATCATATTCATTAGCATTTCCATAGTATTGGCGAGCAATTTTAGAAAGAGTATCTCCTGGTTTGACTGTATATGTTTCTGTTTTTGTTTGACTATTTTCTTGTGATTGTTCAATATTTTCAGAAGCTTTATCTGCAAAGTCTTGATTATTTTCTGAGCCTTTAGGTTTTAAAATCCTCTGTAAAGTTATAGAAAAGGGTATACGAAAATCTGTTTTATGATCTGCATGGAATTCTTTGATTATAACTTCACTTGAGTATTTGTCTGTTTTTAATATAATGGGGTCTCCTTTTTGTCTCATATTACCTATTTGTATCATTCTATTATAAGCATCTTCACCTATAATAAGACCAGTCCATGATATTTCACGATATGTAGATCCAAAATTCTGCACAGATACATTACCACCAGGAAATTCGTTAACAGCTAAATGTTGTCCTCCTCCATGTTGTATAAAATCTGGTTTTTCAAATTCTCTAAGTTCCATTTCACCCAGAAATACTTTTGTAACTGGCATAACTAAAATCCTCCTTTATATCCATAAGGACTCATTGTAAGTCCAGATATTTTATTAGTACTGATACTTCTTGTTTTACTATTTATTATTTTTACAACTTTATCAACAATTTCATCTGTATTTTGATTTGGAGAAGCATACACATAAATATTAATTACCTTATTGTTGTTATCATCAGAATTAGATTTAATTTTTCCACCAAGTTTATAATCATTTATACTACTTTCGTTTATAATTCTTTTATTAAAATTAGAAGCTAACATACTAGAAGCCATATCAAAAGTTGATTTTATATTATTTTTAGCTAGTGATATATTTTCTTTTATATTTGTAGAAGTTAAATTATCACTTATATTTTTTAAATTACCAAACTCAGTAACTTCTGCATTAGTATAAGTTTTATTATTTAGCAAGCTAATTTGATTTTCTATATTAGACTTAGATAATATATCATTATTAATTCTATATTTTGATATATTCGCTATATTGTCAGATGCTAATTCTACAGCATTCTTAATGGAATAAATATTATTTTTCATTCCATTAGCAAATGATTCTATTAAATTACCACCCCAAAGATGATTTGTTGACAATGCTCCTTTTTTAGTAGGTGACATAACTTTCATATAATCACCTATTGTACTAGCTAATTCTCCAACGGTTTGTTGTAATAAAGATTTTTTAGATTCTATACCATTTATAAAACTTTGTATTAGGTTTCCACCCCAAGTCCTCATATTATCATCATGAATTAAATTATTATGTATTGTATCATTTATACCTCTTACAGCATCAGCCATAGCCGATTTAGACTGTTCACTACCAAACCCATTAGAAAATTCTAAAGATGAATTTAAGCCATTTGCACCCATATCAAGCTCTACTGTTTTAAGTTGTTCCGTAAGTTCAGTAGAATCAACACCCAATGAAAAATCAATATTAGTATTCCCTAAACCTGCTTCTTCAAGATATTTTTTCATGCCATCTTCTGAACCTAATATAGACATCATATTATCAGTATTAATATCTAATGGAACATCTATATTGCAAACTGTTAGACCTTGTGCTTCAAGATACTTGTTCATATTTTCTTTAGAACCAAACAGAGCCAAAAAGTCATCAGTGTTAGCCTCTATTGGTACATCAACACTACCAATATCCGTTCCATACCCTTTAATAAGTTTATTAATATCATCTTTAAAACCTAATATATTTGTAACATCAGTAGCATTCGCTTCTATTGGAATATCAAAGCTACCAAAATTAAAATCTTTAATTATATCATCAATACTATTTTTATTTATTTTAGATGTATCAAAATCAATTCCAACACCTATGTTTTTATCTATATTAGATGTATCAAATGATAACGTTTTTACTTCTTCAGTAACTATAGTTGTAGTTATAGGCTCTTGAAGTTCATCTTTTGAATCTCTTTTAAATCCTAAAAATTCTTTAAGTGCATTCCATGCTTTTTTAACCCATTCAACAATGTCTTTAAAATGAGTAACAACAAGTGCTACAACTGCTATTAATGCAACTATACCAGCGATAATCCAAAATATTGGACATAACCAAAAAGCTGTGTTTAATGCACCTTGAACTACTGTCCAAATAATAGTTGCTCCTTTCACTAATGCTATTATAGGAAGTAAAGCAGCTAAAGCAATTTTTTGACCTATTGTAGCTAGAGTACCTCCATGCATTGCTACATTCCATACTGTTTGAATAAGTGTAGCCGTAGCAACTATTCCTCTCCATATACCCATTGCAATACTAATACCAGCAATAGCCATAGCTTTAATACTTGCAATTACAGTAGTAGCTAACATTACAGCTTTTAGTCCTAATAAATATGCTGTAACCGCTAATATTGAAGGTCCTAAAATAATTATCAATACTTGAGCTACAAGTCCTAATGATTCCCATGCAGTTTTCCAATCGCCTTGTATTATTGTAAGAAAGAATTTAACCATATTAAGTATGATTCCTAAAATAAATCCTATAATATTTTTAATAACATTAAATCCCATTTGAACTACTATTTGAACAGCCCCTAAAATAAATTTAAAAATACCTAAAATAGTAGGCATCCATTTAGTTACTTTTTCTATAATCTTTTGTACAACTAATAATAATATCTGAAAACCTGTTGTAAATATTTTAACTATAGTGGAACCCCATTTGTTTATAAAATCTTTAACTCCATTAAGGGTTATTACAATTATTGAGCTTATAAATTTAATTATATAAAAAACAAATTTTGAAACAGCATTCCAAGCTATAATAATTATATTAGTTATATTACTAGAATTCTTTGATATGAAATTAATTATAGCACTAAAAATAGTAACTATAACATTGAATAAAGTTGATAGTATTGAAGGTATAATGCTGATAGCAGTTTTAAAGCCATTAGAAAACATAAGCATTCTACTTTTAGTTTTTTCAGAAGAAACGCCCATTGATTCAAAGAATGAATTTATAAATTGTTTTGCTATATTAAATGCTTCTTTAAAATTGCCTTGTAAAATGTTAATTATAAAGTCTAATCCTTTTTCAATTAAAGGCATTGCGTTTTCAACAAGGTTCAATATAGTACCTTCAAAAAATCCAAACACTTCTTTTATTACTGGTTTTGTGGCATCAACAAATTTTTTAAAATTATTTTTTAGTATATTAAACAATATAACAATCTTATCTATAATTGACTGGAACATAGGTTTTAAAGTATCCCAATTTTTATATACAACAAAAGCTATGCCTGCTAGTACTGCAACAACAGCCATAACGGATAACATTACACCTATAACAGGAGTCATCGAACTAAGTATTGTAGAGCCTGCAACATTCAATATAATTTTTAATGACCCTATTGCTGATATAAGTCCCATAATAGTACCTGTTACTAATAAAAAAGCCGAAACTCCACCAGCTAGTGCAAATATAAATTTAGTTACTTCTGGATGTTCCCTAAAATAACTTATTAATATCTTAATAACTTCTGACAACCCTTTAAGAATATTTTTAGCAGGTTCTAAAAAGGGTTCTCCTATAACTGTTTTTAAATTCATCCAGTTTTCTGCAACCATATCTTTTACAGCATTAAACCTATTCATTTCCCGAGTTACTTGGTCTTCTATACTAAGTGTGTTTTCTGCTCTTTCAAGTAAAACACTTAAGTCGATATCGTTACCTATTTCTGCTAATATTTGAGCTGCTTTAGAACCTTGTTCTTGAAATAAATCTCTTAAAACATTTGCAAATTCAACATTACTAAGCCGTGCCTTTCCTTCTTTAAGTATTCTCTCTAATTGATAAATGTCTTTCAACATACCTTTTTCGTAATCAATAAATACACTTCTACCTTGATCATCAAGCCAATTTGCTTTTAGCATAGCACCATATTGGCGTTCGGACATATTTTCCGCTTCCATGTTTGCTCTACTAAGAAAGTTTCTTGCATATGTAGAAGCACTTCTTTCATCACCTGTTAGATTTGTAGTTAAAGCAGTTAATAATATAGTATCTTTAGCAATTTCTACTCTATCACGACCTTCCCAAATGGTACTTGCAGCACCTGCAATACCACCTAATGCTCTTTGTAATGCTAAAGAATCAGCTATTGTAGTATCTGCAAATTTATTAACATATTCCATAGCATCCATAATCTCTTTACCTACAAGACGAAATCCTGTTTTCATTTGTGCAGTGCCTTCTGCGGTTGATTCTGCTGATACTCTGTTTACTTGGGCAAAATAAGCGTTTGCTTTTGCAATATTATCCCCTGTTTCCTCGTCAAAGTTCAAAAGTTCGTCTTTTGTAATACCACCTTTAACAAGTGCTGTCATACTATCTAAAATACCAGCACCATTAAAGGTAGTACCCCCAGCAATATCCATTGCTAAATTTGAAAGCGCTTTTTGTGTTAAAGCAACATCTTTTTTGTACGCTGGATCAACAATATTTTTACCAAAAGATTTATTCATTAAAACAGTCATAGAATCTTCAAAAGTTGCAGCTGCATCCATACAATCAGTTAAAGCATTAGCAGTTGCTTTTAATCCTGCTAGCCCTGCCCCAGCAAGAATACCTCCGCCAATTCCTATATTCTTCAAAGTATTTAATTGATTTTTAACGCCATCTGTTATACCTTCTAAATTTTTAAAATCATTAATTACTTTACCTAATTGACCACTAATCATATCTTTTAAAGATAACGCAACTGCAAGGTCTAAAATTGTACTCATAATCTCACCTCCTAACTTATAAAAAAAACACCTCTGTTTTGAGATGCTTAAATTAATTTATATTTATATTATTCTATCCCCATTTTTTCCCTATCAATTCTAAGTGCTTCATTTATGAGATTAATACCTCTATCAAAACCTTCTGCTGCTACCTGTATAAATTTAATGCATTCTTCATTATTAATACCTCTTTGAGATATAGCATAAATAAGGTCATTTGCAGCATCATAAGTTGCATATTGTCCTTCAACTATTTTCAAACGTGATATAATAAAATAAGCGGGTGCATCTATCATTAAAATTTCATTACATAGTAGTATTATGTCTTCAGCAGCTTTTTCTATTTTTTCATTAGTTTCGGTTTGTATTATAGTTGGTAAATTCGATAATTCTGAAAATAATTTATTAATCAGAGGATACATTTGATTGATATAATCTAATTCTTTTTGTGTCATTTTATACCCATTAGATAATTTGAAACTATCATTAATCCATTTATCTATGGTATCAGTTTCTTTTGTTTGTTCTACTATTTTACTAACTTCAGTTTGAATTTGTTGTGTAGTTTCCTGAACTTCCGTTTGAACTTGCAGTGTAGTTTCAATTTCTTGTACTCTTGTTTGTTGTATAGTTTCTTGAGTTTCTGTTTGTTTTGTAATTTCATATGTAGTTTGTAATACTTTATCTCTTTCACTATCTACACATCCAGCTATCAATAGAACAAAAATTACATAAATTATTGTAACTTGACATAACTTTTTTTGCATTTGTATATCTCTCCTTAAAATATTATAATTAGTAATAAAACACTTACTACTAAATTATAACATTATATTTACAAAATGCAACAAGGTAAATTTAAAAATCATACAGAAAAGGACACTTAATTTTGAGTGTCCTTTTCTTGACTAATTTATTATATTTAAATATTATTTTTCCCCTTCTTTAGTTAAAAAAGCGATTTTTACCTAATATCTTAATTCTTCTTTCATATTATAAATCTATATACTACAATTTTTAACATCTGATTCCATTTCATAAAATACTGTACAATTTTTAATATTGTTGTTACTATCAGTATAACTTATTTTTGTAGGATAGTTATTATTGTTTAACCACTCTTTTATTTGCTCCAATACTACTGGTCTATATTGTTCAATTACTCCTGTATGTCCATGTTTCTCATAACTTGTTATAACAATATTTTCTTTTGCAATATCTAATTTCTGTATTATTCCTGATATAGCTAATGTATGTGGTTTTTTATTTGTAGATAGTACACCCAATTTCTTAGCTATCATTTCTTTATCATATAACATTGTTTGTTGTTCTACTCTTATATCAGGTATTTCAACATCTGCTTTTCTATACAACTGCTTTAATAAGTATACTTTATGTATTGGTTCCATTTCAATTCCTGCACCTGATAATGTAGATAATATTATATTTGCAGATTGGTTAATAGCTTCTATGCTTTCTATTCGTTTTTCTTTTTGTTTAGTTTGTTGTTCTCTTATTTCAAAGTATTCATCTATTAACTTGTCATGTATTTCCCATGCTAAATCTGTATCCATTATCTTTATTAATTTTGCATATCCTCTTTCAGATAATAAATAAATATGGTTTGCTTGCGTTATAGCTTGTTTTGAATATCCCATTTGTTGTAGCAATTCTAACGTGTGGGTATCGTCCATACGTTGTTTAAAGTCAATAAAATCAATATTTTCTTTAAATCTCTTTATATTTTCTGTTATACGTCTTCTGATTTCTGTCACAGGTGTATTATGTATTTCGTCAACTGTCTTATCTGATACACACTTTTGATTTTCTCCAAAGCCACCATATACAATAGGTATTTGTTTCCCTAAAAATTCTTGTTTGCCTTTTATTATTAATTGATTGTCCATTTTTTTATCCTCCAATATTTTTTATTTGATACTTGAAGGATAAAGCCTTTTATGTTATAATGGATTTAATTAAAAGACTTTAAGCCTTACAAGCTGTTAATTAATAGTGATTGAAAACTTTGGTCGGTGTACAATCACTATTTTTTTATGTTCAAATCTTTTTTTATGAGTTCAATAATATAATCTTTTATTGTCTTACCCTCTTTTGTGGCTTGCAATTTAATTTCCATATGAAACTCATCATCGATTTGAAAAGCTATATTCTTAATTTTAATCACCTCCTTAACACAAATACATATTAACACGTTAACATGTATTTGTCAAGAAGTTCTTAAAAATCATAAAGTTTTAACACCCCGACCAAGTGTTTTTATATTGTAGTTACAAAAAAATTAAACATAGTAACTACAATAAAATTTTGCAATAAAAAAACTTAGTAACTAGTAGTAACCAAGTTTTTAACCGTTAATTTAGGTCTAATCATATTAATAAAAGTATTACAATTTTCTTTGCATTTCTTATAAATATCACTATAATAAACATTAAGTTTCATTTGTTCTAAAATAGTATTAGTAATAATATCTTCTAAAGTAGCAATAGTCATAAGTGTTGAAAACGGAACAATATCTCTTTGACCCTTTTCAATACCAATAATAGAGTTAACTAATTTTGTATAGATAGTATATGCTTGTTTTCTCATATTAGTACTACCTTGTGCTTCAGCATATGGAATTAATAATTGTATAGCATCTGTTTCGGTTCGTCTAATAAGTTTACCTTGTTTTCTAGTTATTTGCCATTCTTCGGTTTGACGTTGTCTAATTATTTCTTCCATCATGTTAAAGGCATTAATATATTCTATTTTAAATTCTAAAGCTTTAACTCCTGCAAATCCCATTGCTAATAATGTAAAACCATCTCTTGTACAATAATATTCCGTATAAGTTTTTCCATTTTCACCTGTATAATTAGATTTAATAAAATAATTTTCAACTTGGAGTCCTCCAACTTGAACTAATTCATTTATAAGCCCTACATTTCTAATTTTTCCATCCGAAAGTCTGCCCTCGATATTATAAATAACTTCAAAATGTTGTTTGTTAAATTTGTCTGCTATAGTACGGCTATTAACATAAACCTTATTTTTCTTTTCAAATAACATTAAATCTTTCATATGGACACTCCTTTTTATTTATTGTTTTGCAATAAAAACACGCTATAATTAATATCTTAAAAATTTATGTTTACAAATATAAATTTTATGTTATAATAAATTTATTAAAGTGTAATCAACCACGTTAGTGGCTAACCTCGTTATTTATAAGAAATAGCACTATGTTAACAAAGACATAGTGCTATTTTTATGTTATTATTCCAATATATTAAGTATCAATTAGTATCTTTTTTTCTTTCTTCCTCTATTTCATTAATAATAATAATAGTTGCATTAACCTCAACATCTGTCATTTGCAAAGTTTCATTAAAGCTTATACCAGCACCACTACAGTAAGCTAAACTTATTCTTTGTCTGAACCAATGCTGGTTTGCAAGTTTTTTGATAATTCTTCTGTTTCTTCTTTACGAGGTTGTATGATTCGTTTTAACTCATCCCATTCTTCATATGTAAACTTATCAGCAAGTTCATATATCTCTACTAAACTAGTTGGCATTTTTATTTTTTCAGTTTCAACTTGAGAAATAGAAATTGCAGTTTTAACTTCTGTTACTAACATCAAGTCCCCCATATTAACACCTATACCATCAACTGTTTGACCTTTAGCAGAAATAGCAGCCAACAATCTACTTTCCATAATATGATGTTGACCTTTCTTTTCTCTTAACAATACAACCTTTCCTGTTTTTAAAGTAATAAGATTTGGATTTAAATTTTCATTGTTTGTCATTGTATATTCCTCCTATAATTAATTAAGATATTCTTTCTCTATTAAGAGATTGCCAATTTATTTTATTAGTAAGCGGTTTATTATTCCCATCTGCATTTTGACTAAATCCATCAAAAGTAACACCAGGATATTTATATTTTTGTACTGTACCATCTTTATAGATTTTTGTTGTAAAAATAATGAATTTACAAGTGCCACCTGTGTCACGTTGAAAATTGATTTTTCTATCAATAATCTTATCATAAGCTTCATTGATATCTTCACCTTCTATAGTACCCTTAAACCCTTGTTGATGAACTGTTCTATATTCATCTTCTTCGTTAAGAGGATACTTTTTACTTTCTTCTGTAACTTCTTCAACAGACCATTTTAATATTTCGGGAAATGTTTCAAGTACAATACCGTTTTGGTCTGTTATTGAAATTCTTAACTTTTTACCTAATAATCCATCTTCAGCCATTAGTTATTCACCTCCACATTAGTTCCACCTTGATAATTTAATAAAATCCATTCAGCAGTATTAAAGTGTTTAACTCTAAGATATTGAACAAAAGTATCAATGTTGTTTGATGCTAAATCGAATGAAATTTCATAGTCATCAATTTTAGCTTCATCTAATGGATTGATAGGATTTTTTAAATTATCAAAAAAAGTACGTATACGAATTTCTGCATCTGCTCGCATTTTGTTAGTTAAAGCTTTTCCCTGCCATTTAGCAGCAACAAAAAATAAAGAGTTTTCAATCCAACTATTTAATCTACGTTTATTAACTTTTCTATTTTGATTATCAGTAATAATGTCACCTGTAACATCTGTTATAGCTAGTGTATAATCATTACCAGAACGCCAACCAAGAATGCCATTACCAATTTCAGATGGTTTTAAAGTAAAACAATTAATTTGATTTAAATATAAAATTGTGTTTTCGTCAAAATCAAATTCTTTATTAGCCTCTGAAATCCAAATACATTCTTTAGCAAGTCCGCTATTTTGAACTTCGCCAATTACATGAACAATAGCACTTAAACAAGCTCCACTAATTTTAGCACCTGTATTAGATTTATATTCTCCAATAACCATTTGCATAAAATCAGTATCAAATGTTTTTCTATATGCAATAGCATCTTCAATTGAAGTTGCTGTATTGGTACCACAATAACTAAAACTATTATATTTTTCAGCCATTAAATACAATGCCTTATCAGCATTGGGTGAACTATGATTTATATAAGCAAAATCTGTTATCCTTTTACCTGCAAGTTCTAAGAGTTTTAATCCTGTTCTAATATTAGTACTTGCATTATAATTACCTATATAGTCATTAGGTGTTAATGTTAAACCATTTGAACCACCTAATAATTGTGTTTGTTCTAAAATAGCAGGAATTTTTAAAAATTCAGTTTCTGAATCTGATTCTAAATCTTCTGCAATAAAATGATAACTTTTATTATTAATAATTGTAACAGCATAGTTTTTACTTTCTTTATCTAAATTTAAGTTATCATATATTTCCTTTCCATCTAAGTCAGAAGTAAGAATAAGTTTAAATGTTCCTGTAGTACTTCCTTCTTGAACTTCAACAGTGAATATATTGGCATATTCACCATCATACTTAGCCTTTATTCTTAAAGTAGGACTAGAAATTTCTTGTCTATCATTTAAAATAAGACTTGCACTTTTGTGTCCAACACCTAATATACGGACAAAAACAGCCTTTTTAACTCTAGCTTGCTCAATATGTACTAATAATTGGTTTCCGTCTTTACCATTATTAGATGGCTCACCTAAAACTGTTCTAACAATCTCAGTAAGCCTTTTAGTAGGTGTTTCAGTTGCATAAACATACTCATTTATAGGTCCTCTATCAAAATCCCCTACAAACCCAAGTACAAAATCAGGCATGATAAAAGACTCTTCTTGAGGAACAGGCATTTCATTTACATAAATATCAGGTGGCATAATTCTAATGTCACCCTTAAAACCTCTTAAAATAGGCATAAATAAAACCTCCTAAATATTTTTAATTTTAAATCTTAAATTTGTAACATCAATAGAATTTACAATTTCACTTGTTAATAATTTACCCCTACAAAGCCATGTTTGGTCGCATTGGTATAAATCAGGTTCACCGTGTGGAGCAGTTGGTGAAGATTGTAAAAAGATTTGCATTGTTTCATTCCAAAAATCATCTGGTAAAAGTAATTCGTTTTTTTCTTCCATATACATAATAAATTCAGTAGAAAGTTTTTGTACAATACCTTTTTTATGTGCAAAAAAAGAGACTTGCATTAAATAGTCAAATCTCAACGTTTCAGTTGCAACAGTATATGTACCATTATTATTATTTTTAATTTTATGTGGTTCAAATTCACGCATAAGAGCTTTTTCAATTGTACTAGATATGTTTGATATATTAGCAGCAGGAAGTTGCTTTTTAAATTCTGTAGCATCTGGCAAGTCATCAAATATTAAAAAATCCTTTCCATGAACAGTTTGTATTGCCATTTGTATTGCTTCATATGCCAAAACTAAAGGGTCTCTTATTTTTTCCATGCTTTTTCAGCACCTTCTTTAATTGCATTAATAATATCTTTCTTTATTTCTTCTTGGTTTTCAAATATAGAAGGTCTTAAGTATGGTCGTGCAGGTATATCTCTTGAAGCATCTCCAAATTCATGTGTTGCAGCATATACATTAGGACTATCACCTTTTTTATTAGATTTGCCTCCGCCTACCCCTATATATACAATATTATCTTTAATATCAGTTTCATCTATAGTAATAGCAGCTCTTAAATGACCTGTATCTACTAATGGACCATCATCACTTGTACCACTTGCAGCAAACACCTTTTCACTTCTAAATATTTTAGCATTTCTTCCATACTTTTTTAAATAAGCTTTTCCTGCAGATGTTAAATTAATAGCTACCCTTCCCGTACTGTCAATGTGAAATCCTTTACTTTTAGATAAATATTTTCTTCTAACTGCTTCAGCTGAAAGGGTTATCCAAGCAGGATATGGACCAATTCCTTTTTGATATATTCCAAGTTTAGCTTTTGCTGTACTTGCTACACGAAGTCCTGATGTTTTTATAGCAATTTGTATACCTTCATTAACATTTGTTTTTAAATTCTCTAATATATCAAATATTTTAGATAAATCATCATCCATTATTTCACCTTCTTTGCTCTGCATTCTTTAATAATTAATTGACCTGCTAATGTGGTTGGTGAAACAAGAGTTACAATATAAGAATTATTTTTATATTCTATAATCTTAGCTTCATCAACTGTTTTTTCTTTTATTTGAGATTCATTTTCAATACTAATAAAATCCAAGATATCATCAGGATTATCACCAATATCCATAGGATATATCTCTAAGTCATGTGAAGTTAAAATTATTTTAATGTATTCAAAAGAGCTTATATTATTTTCACTAGTATCACTTATAGATAATTTTTTATTATTTCCTTGTTTCTGTATAAGTTTTACTTCTATTTCATAGCCTTTTTGTTGTACTTGATTGTAAAGGACTTTTTTAACTCTTTTTGCAAGTCTTTCAGCATATTGCATTATGTCCAACTCCCTATGCATGAAGCTTTCAATTTAGAATTAAAATTTTCAAGTCTTCTCATTGCAGATTTATTAAGTTCAGAAATATTATCAAAAGATATTTGAAGTCCTTTACCAAGTTTAAGAGTTGATATATCAGAGCCTTCCTTAACCGCACTATCAATAATATAAAAGAAGCTGTAATCTATTATTAAAGATAAATCACAAACAGGAATTTCATTAACTTTTCTATCAGCATAATATACATATTTTATACTATAATTACTTAATGGGTTATCTTCTAAAACAAGAATTTTTTCATACACTTTATAGTCTTCTAGCCCTTCAATCCATGTTTGATAATCATCAGGTAATACATATTCTTTTATATCAATCTCAAAATTTAATACACCTAATCGTTTTATAGGTCTATATTTTGAATATTCATAAGTTGCAACTTCAATAATAGATGTTAATTCATCATCATCATAAATATAAGGTTCTGCTTTATCTCCTATAGCTATTCTTAGTTTACTCAATAAGTTTTCCATTTCAATCACCAAACCTAATAACTTCTAGTAATTCTGATTTATCCATTTTTGAATAACCTTCAATGTTTTTCTCTTTAGCAATTTTTCTTAACTCACTTAAAGAAAAATCATCCACATTTATTGATTGTTTTGTAATACTATCATCATACATATCACCAGGTTTAATTGTTTCTCCTGTAATAGGATGTTTCATGTAGTTTTCTGCTATCTTCATAAATTAATTCCTCCTTAAATGATTTAGTGAGGACTATTATAGTATTTTATTGTTCTAAATGGTGGATGATATTGGGTTCCATTTTCATCAATTACAAGTGGAGTATTTATTGCTATTTGTTGTGTAGCAAAATATTCTTTAGCAGATGTATAACCTTTGCCTTCACCTGCAATATGAGGAAATGGACCTTCTAAGTCATAAGGGCTACCCATACCAACCCTAACAGCATTTCTTTTACCTAAAAGTAATCTATTATCTCCTGCCACCCAAGGTGTATTATGTTCTCCAAGTTCTATACCATTTCTTCTTCCAAAATACATTTCACCACCTAATAAACTTGTACCATCTGGTAAAGCTCTTTGATAGAATAATTCTGCCTGTTTTAATGGAACCATTGCGTTAAGTGAACCTAATAAAAAATCAGGTGTAATAAATCTTGGAACACTACCCATATAAGCTTTTTGAATATCAATCATTTCTAAAAGTTTATTATAATATCTAGCTGGAAAGTCGGTTAAAATGGTTGGTACTGTTAAATTAAAATAAGCTAAATTAGTAGCATATGAATATTGTTCTATTGTAGGTAATGAAGAAGATGATATAACTCCTTCAACAAAATAAATCATAGAATTTTCATAATCAACTGCATATTGTGCTATAGTGTTTCCTATATTAACAATTTGTCCTTTTGAAGAATTCCATGAACCTTGATTAAGAACAATATTACTTACTTTAACAATAATTTCATTTATTAATTCTTGCTGTTTTCTTCCTTTTGGGTCTAGCCAAACAGAAACTCTAGGTCTTACAACAGGAGCAACTACAGAAGAAGCTGTTAAAGGTGATGTGTTTCCACAAAGTAATTTAACTCTGCTCTTTGCATTTGTTTCAATTGGAGCATTTACACCTCCTATTAGTTCTTCAAATTCTGATGAAGCAACTAGTTCTGATTTTACTTGTTTTGCTTGATATTCATCAGCTCTAGCAATCATTTCTGTAGAAATCATTTTATCAATAATTCTATTAAAACGAGCTGCAATACTAGCTGAATTTCTAGCAATCACATCATAACGCAAAGGTCCTGTTAACATTTCTTTTTCTGCTTCTTTAGTTATAATAAAACCTCTTTTTAGCCATTGAGCTCCAAATTCTAAAATAAAAGTTTGTATACTTTCTGTAGGTATACCATCTAACTCTCCAACAGAAAAATCATCTTCTGTAAATAAATCATGACTTTGAAATTCTACAGGCATTTTAAACGTAGTCCCTGAAAAACCTTCTGTTAAGGCAAGTTGTAAGAATTTAGAATCTTGCCATGTTTGATATAGGATAGCAAGAGAAATACTTGCAGATTGTGCAAACTCCCCTGTAGTACCTATAGCAGGAGTAGAAGAATCTGTAAACGCTTTAATACTATCATTAAGTTGTTTCATAAATTCTTTGTAATCTTTAATGTTTTCTCTTTCAAGTTGTTTTAAAGCATTATCAATAATAGCTTTATTTGCTTCACGTAGATTTTTATCAATTTTAAAGTTTGGGTCTTTCTTTTGTAGCTCTCTATCCATTTCAGACATTAAACCATCAATAATAGGTGTAACAGGATTAATATCATTTATTATAATAGTAGCTTTTCCTTTATTATCACTTTGAGGTATACCTAAATTTTTTAGGTTTGTATTTATAATTATTTCATCAACAAATTCTTGTTGATGTTTTATAAAGTCTTTCACATCTTTTGAATCAGCTAAATCTTTACCTCTATTAACTATAGCTGTTTTTGTTTTTTCATCATATGTAAGTTTATTTACTTCATCAACTAATAATTTTTGGGCTTCAACTTTTTTAAGTTCTTTATTCTTTATTTCTTCATTCAGTTTAATTTCATCCTGTAATTCTTTAACCCTTTCTTCTGCTTTCTTTTCTTTTTCTTTTATAGCTATAATTTGGTCACATAAAGCAATATTATTATCACTTTTGTTATTATTTTTCCATTCATATAGCTCTTCTAAAGACATTTCAAAAAAATTCATATTTTTAGCTCCTTTATTTAAATATTCTTTTATAGCGTCAGTAATTTCTATTGGCTTACTAAAAGTATCTGCTTCTGCAGGATTTAAAACTACATCCCAAGTTAATAATTTTAATGAACTAGCTACATCGATAACATTATCATTAATAGTTTTTTTAATAGTAGTACCAAGCATTCTGTTTGAAAAACCAAAAGGTAAATTGTTATCTATAAATTCTTGAACTTGTTTTCCCATTTCAGTAGCAAGAGTTTTATATTCAGCCCATACATTCCCTGACGAATCAATATAAGCATCTCTAAATTTCACTGCTGAATTTGGAATAGATGTTTGAAATCTCGTTTTTCCATCTGCCCCTATGTATGATGGAGGATGAGGATGTTCCCCTGCGTTTGGAAATCCTGCTTTTTTTAATTCATCTAAAGCAGGTTGATATATATACTTGGGATATAATCTAACATTATCATTTATAGCATCTACTTTAGATACTATTTGTTTATACCAACCACTTTTTTCTCCTGTAGACTCATCAATTATAGCTATAGGGTTAGAAACACAAACATCAAAAGAGTTAGCATTATCAACTAACACAATTCCCATTTTAACATTTTGTACTACATCATTTATAGAAGCAGAATAAGCTTGCAGAATCTTTCTTTTTTCTTCTTCAACTGCTCTTTTAACACTATATGTATCAAATTTATCAGAACATATACAATCAATAACTTCTTGATATACTCGTCTTTCAAGTCTAGTTAAAGGAATTTCATCTATTTTATTTTGTACTAACATAAGTTCAGAAGCAGTTGAACAGTTTACAATCTCATTTATTAATGTATCTACAGAAAGTAAATTGTCTAAAATATCTTTAAGTTGTTCACTTTTAGTATTAAATTGGTTTATTTCATGGTTTTTAGCAATTGTATTTAATATAGTACAACTTTCAGCAGAATCTAAAATACTATTAAGTTGTTCTTTTGTTTTTGTTGTTATTATATCTGTTATAGGTAAACTTCTGTCTTGAAATAAGTTTAATATAGCAGAAATAATTTTTTTATTCATTATTCATCTTCCTTTCCAAGTTTTGGTAACCAAGTGCAACGACAACGAGGGTGAGCGGGGTTATCAGGGTGGTCATTTATTGGAAACTCCATATTGTGCATACTATTACAATACTGACAAGTTTTTAAATCAATTGAAGCATCCCATATTACTTTTTCTACCTTAGCACCTTTATAAACTCTTTCTATGCTTCTATTATAAGCCCAACTTAATTCAGTTATAGAAATCATTTCGGCTCTAACAGGATCGATAATAATTGGTTTTATTTCATTCATTAAACTTTTCCACCCTTTTGAATTATCAAATCCATCTGCAAGAGTTTCTCTTATTTTTTTTAATATTGTTTCTTTAATTCCTACTATTCTTGAACCTGAATTCTCATATAAATCATCATATATATCTTCTCTTTCAATTTTTATATTTCCTATTCTTACATCATCTTGTATAAGATTTTTATTAATTAAATTCATACCTGTAGCAGATGCTAATTGTCCTACTGATGTAAGATTAGAAAGATATTTAGGATTAAATTTAACAAATTCAATATTCCAAGCATTATCTAAATTTTTTAATATATCTTCTACTTCAATGTTAGTTGCATTTTTTAAATGTAAATTGTTTGACATTTTCTTAAAAACAGCATTAAAAAAAGAATTCCACTCAGTTGTAAAATTCTTTGCATGTTCATCTATTTTATTTTTGTCATTTAAATATTCATCATTTAAATTTTGTGTAGTTTCTTCTTTAACTATATTTTGTTTACCGATTTTCTGCTCTTCAATTATGCTTTTATAAATCATTGCAGGGTCTTCTATATCAAAGTCGCTTGCAATAAACTGAATAGCCTTTTCATGACTAAGTAATTGTTTTCCTCCACCTTTTCCAAGTGCTAATTGAACAGCTTCAACTCTATCTGTTATATTATCCCATGTTTTTTGACTCCAAACAACATCATAAGAAACAGTTTGAGGATTAATACCTGCTAATAATAATTGTAAATCAATTATAGCCCTATAACCTGAGTAAATTCCTGTATCTCCATATTCAAGTCTATCTGTTATAGCTTCAAGAGATTTTAAATAATGTGGATATTGCACCTTTAAAACATCTCTGTTTATACCCTGCCCACCTGTAATAATTGCTTTTGGTGTAAGCAAATTAACCCAAAGATTATTTTCTACAAACTCAATATCCTTTATTTGGTCTAAATCTGCTTCATCATGTAAAGCTTCTACTTTAACATTACCTATATAATCTGAAAGCATATGATTGTTTTTTGTTGGATTACCATACTTATCAACCATTGCATTAACTCTTTTATATTCTTCAATTTGAACAGCCGAACATTTATCAAGAGTATGTACTCGTTTACTTACCGATCTGAAAATACGTCTATAAGCTAAAGCTTCTTCCATTTTCTCAAGCTTTCTATAACATTTACGAGATACAGCATATTGGCTCATTCCATATATTTTAGTTTCATCAGAGAGCCATTTAATATGGTTTATTTGATATAATGCAAAATCTGCTCTACTATTAGATGGTGCAAATGAATTTGCTATAGAATAAATATTATTTGCATCAATTTGAGAATATGCACGTTCAATATCAATAAATTCCCCATATTCATTACAATTCTTTTTCATTGTTAATACAGGAGCTCTTTTAATTTGTAGTATTAAACCTGATTTTAAATCAACTACAACATTAAGAAATAAATCTCCTTCCCTAATTAATGAACTTGCATGTTCTGTACATATAATATGTAATTTAGTTCTTTCTAAAAAATCATCTAATATTTTTTGAATTTTATCGGATTTAGGAGAACTTTTTATTATATCTTTTCCTTCTTTTAATTTAAGTTTCCTATCAAGATATGAACCATTAACAACTATAGAGAAACCACCTTTTGTAGCATCTTCACCAATTAGATAATTTGCTCTTTGAAAGCGAATGTCTCCATTTTCCCCACATAGGTAATTTACATCTTTTATTATAGAATATCTATCTTGTGCTATCTTAAACATATCAAATTCATATTGTGTTGGTACTTCGGCATAACTTATTTTATTTTCTTGTTTAACATCTGTTTTTCTAGTAAAGAAATTTAATAGTTTATTTTTTATATTCGTAATTTTCACCTTCTAACTTAAAACATATCATCAACTATTATAGGACTAGATTTAATTTCTCTAGCATCCATAATACTTTCACAACCATATCTAATAGCATCAATAATATGATTGTACTTATCTACAGGTTTAGGAATAACATTTCCATGTTTATCTTCTTGCCATTTATACTTTTGAAATTCGTTTTTAGTATTTTGGCATGTTATATCAATAATTATTTTTTGACGTTGAAGCCAATCTATGCCGAAGTTTACGCTATCTTTTCCTTTTACAGCAGCATAAGCATTAATACCATTTCTATTTAGTTCTTCTATTATTCTTGGTGAAGAACTATCACAAGTTACAATTTGATTTTCTATAATCTCTTTTACTATTTTTGATAATTCTGCTGTTGTTTGACCTATGTTATATGTTTCTTTTAATATATAGAGAATATGTCTTTTAGAATCATAATGCATATGAGCTAGAGCATCAGGGTCTTGTGCAAAACCAAAATCAAGCCCATTATAGTAATTATCAAACAAATGTATTTCTTTTGATAAATCTCTAACTTCCCAATTATTAAATATAACATTTCCAAGAACACCCCAATTACCAAGTGTATAAACTTCAAAATAATATTTATCTGTTTCATTTTCAAGTGAAAAAATATCATCTTTAGTTAAAAAGTGATTATCTTTATATGTTGTTTTAAGTATACTAATATTATTTTTTTCTGTATATTGCTTATTATCTTCCCAAATGCTAAAATATTCTCTATAAATCCAATGGTCTTTTAATATAGGATTAAATGATAAAGTTAATCTTTTAGTAAAGTCTGTAATGCCTCTAAGTCTTTTATCTAATTGTTTTACATCCCTATACTCACATTCAGTAGCTTCTTCAACCCATACATCAGTAATAACACCATTTATGGGAGTTATAGATTTAATTTTTTCAGCATCATCTAATCCTTTAAATAAAATCTGTTTATTATTAACCATACAAGTAATAATCATATCAGATGAATTTATTTTGAATAATTCATTAACTTTTAAAGCAGATATTTGTTTTTTTATTTCATTAAAACAACTATGTCTAAGTGTATTACCTACATTACGAACAATAAGATAATTTCTGCCTTTAAGTACATCTAAAATACAACGTTGAGCTAACGAAACAGATTTACCAGAGCTTGAACCACCAAAATATATTTGATAACGATTTTGATTTTTTAATTGATATCTATAATAAATTTCATTAAATACTTTCGGATTTATATTTAATTTTATTTTCATATAAATTATCACCTCTTATTAAAAAAAATCTTCACCTATATTGACTTCTATAGAAATATCTTGAGTATTATTTAAACCACTATTATTACGAATTTTTAATTTTTCTTTTTCAATAAGTAATCTTTCATTATCGTTCTCAAGCTTTATTAACATTTCTAAACATCTCATTTTCTTTGCTTTAGCTTTCTCAATTTCATTATTGTATTTAAGCATTATTTCATAGGGTGCAATAGTGGTATTTATTGTTTCTTCTTCAGTGAAGTTTTCAAATTTAAAAGTTTTCTTTCTTTCAGAAATGCTATTTAAAGTTAAACCACTTTTTTTTTCTAATTCTTTTATAAGTTTCATAAATTTTAATATTTGCAAATCACAGAATCGAATTATTTTTTTGTATTCTTCTATTTTGTCAAATTCCAAATCCATATATAACTCTTGCTCTTCTGGTGTTAGAAGCTCAAATTGTAATTTTTCATATATTCCATGCTTATAATTGTTTTTACTATTTTTTGGTGCTCCTCTATTTCTTATATTTGGTGTTGATATTTCCTCTGTTGTACAACATTTGTTTTCTTGTTGTATAACATTAGTTTTACTTATCCATTTGTCACGTTGTTTCCAAACAGCTATTTTCTTTTCATCTTCATTCAAAAGGTTTGCAATTGCTCTATTGGTTATATTTCCTTGATTTTGTTTAAATAGTTCAAATGCTTTTTCTCTATTAACATTTAGTATTTTCCTCATCACCTCACCACCATTTTGTGTTATACTTTATTAATTAAATTTAATTTTATGTTTTAATGTTATATTATCATAAAAGAAAATAACACCCCCCATATGTGAGATGTGTTATTTAGTTTATTATGTGAAGTTAATATATAATTTATAAATTAGAGTTGTTGTATTTGATTTATTTAAAACATCTACATGACTTTTCACTAATAACATTATAACATATTATTAGCCTTTACTACTGACAAGTTTAAGAAAAAATAAATAACTTGTTTTCAGTTTTTAAAGTTAGCTCTTTTAAAGGAATTCTCAATTTTCTTTCAAATGCAAATAAATCTCTAGCACTTTTTAAGTATCTATATACTTGTCTTTCGCTACAAGGTATTCTTAAACTTGCATTTGCAACACGTGAGGAAATTTCATTTCTTTCTAACTCTTTAAATGGATTTTGAAAATATACCATATCTATTGCTTTTTTAATAAAGTTTCCATATTTATTAACAGTTAGTATACGCATAACTTTTGATACTGCTAATATATCTAACAATTCAGCTTCTCTTTCATCCATAACATTTTGAACCCATAACAATTCATATAATGTTGGATCTGATGTATTTGTACTTACTCCTAATATGGTATGATTTTTTCTTTCAGCTTCTATTCGTATTTGTTTTTCCATTTCTTCATATGTAGGTTTTCCTTTTTTTGCATAGAATCTAAATGCTTCTGTAGCGTAATCTTTTATATAATCTTTTTTCATTGTACTTTCAATCCCTTCATTAATTTATTAAATTTACCAATTGTAGTTGTCCTTCTAAGACTTCATTCTTTACTTCTCTTTGATGACTTACAATAT
>CAZWZB010000038.1:0-21676 GCA_964638835.1 uncultured Eubacteriales bacterium
CAAAATTTTGTTTATATTTAGGGAAAACTTGTATCATTTAACGTTATAAATAGTTATTATTTCTATATGATTTTTTATAAATTTTAAAATTAATAACATAGTTCTTTGATTAATACCCTGAAAAAGTGATTCTCCTTAAAATAAAGTTTACAATACTGGTCTTAGAATGTCCACCCATTATGATATAATAGAATTATACATATTAAAACAAAATTATTTATAGTAAGAAAAGAGAGTGATATAATGATTAAAACACCATCTAAAAACAAATGTTTAAGGTTATTAGATTTACAGAAAAAATTTAGTGATGGAGAAATTATTAATAAACAAGAATTTGCAGAAGAATATGGAGTCACTGAAAAATCAATTCAACGTGATATATCTTTTTTAAATGAATATTTGGAAGAACAAAACTTATATATTGAGTACAATCTTAACAAAAGAGGTTATGAATTAAAAAAGAAAGGTAAACCAACATTTACTGAAAAAGATATTTTAGCAGTATCAAAAATTATAATTAGTTCAAAAGCTTTTTCTAAAGAAGAAATGTATAGGATTTTAAATAGTTTTATACTACAATGCAAAAATTCAATTGAAATTAAAAAAATACTAAATAACGAAATATTTAATTATGTGCCTCCAAAACATAATAGAAATATAATCAGCAATATTTGGGATATTAGTTCCAGTATAAGAAATAAGAGAATTGTAATTTTAAAATATAAAAGAAAAGATCAATTAGAGAAAGAATATAAAATTAAACCACAAGGATTTGTTTTTAATGAATATTATTTTTATCTAATTGCTGAATTTGTAGATAACAGCAAAAGTGACTCTACAGTTTTTAGACTTGACAGAATACAAAACTATAAAATAACAAATGATACATTTATAGTAGCTGATAGAGATAGATTTCAAGAGGGTATATTTAGAAATAAAATTCAATTTATGTATACAGGTGAATTATTAAAAATAGAATTCAAGTTTTGGGGACCTTCCCTAGAACCAATCTTTGATAGATTACCTACTGCTAAATGTATAGGTAAAGATACTGAGGGTAAATCAATAATTGAAGCAGAAGTTTATGGTGATGGAGTTAAACGTTGGTTATTATCACAACTTAATTATTTAGAAGTTACAAAACCACAAAAATATCGTGATGATATTAAAGAAACTTTAAAGAAAATGTCTGAAATTTATATTTAATATAAATTAAAAAGGAGATTTTAAAATGAATAAAACAAAAATAGAAATATGGTATAATGCAAATGATTTAAACAAAACCAATCTTCGTGTGGATGGCGGAGAAATAGTAGATATAAAACAAATAAAAAATAGACCTTTAAAAGATTGGATTAATCCAATTACAGAAGAAAGAGAAATATGGAAAGGCTTTTATGCCGAAATGGATGACTTTGTTGGAACAAGTAATTTTGAAGTAATTTTTTATGGTTCAGAAAAAGATTTCAAAATTTTTAAGGAAGAATCAGATAAATTAGCACCAAAAACAGTACATATTTTTCATGGTGAAAAAGAAAATTCTAAACAGGTTGAAGAAAAGACGGATGAATTATCATCACGAACAGTATCTAAAATACAAAGTTCAGAAAAAAATAAAGATTATGAACTAGCCGAAAATTATTATTTTAAAGATAAAAACTATGAAAAAGCTATTGAATATTATTTAAAATCATTAAAACAGGGATATAACATAGAGGCTATAAATTTTCGATTTAATTCTGAAGATTTTGATTCAGAAGCTCAATATTGGTTAGGTAAATATTATGACGATGGTAATATAGTTGATAAGAATTTAAATAAAGCTTTTGAGTGGTATATTAAATCAGGTGAACGAGGTAATGCAAAGGCACAAAATAATTTAGCCATTTGCTATATTAAAGGAAATGGAACTACCAAAGATTTAAACAAAGCCTTTGAATGGTTCAAAAAATCAGCCCTACAAGGTTTCGCTCCTGCTCAATATAATTTAGGGCGTTGCTATTATAATGGTGAGGGTACTTCTAAAGATTTAAACAAAGCCTTTGAATGGTTCAAAAAATCAGCCCTACAAGGTTATTCTGATGCTCAATTTAGTTTAGCTAATTGTTATTATAATGCACAAGGTACTTTTAAAAGTTTTGTTGAAGCATTTGAATGGTTTAAAAAATCTGCCCTACAAGGTCATATGATTGCTCAATATAATGTAGCTAACTGTTATTATAATGCACAAGGTACTACTAAAAATCTTTTTAACGCATTTGAATGGTTTAAAAAATCTGCCCTACAAGGTCATGCTCCTGCTCAATCTAGTTTAGGAGATTGTTATTACAATGGTGAGGGTATTTCTAAAGATTTATATAAAGCAATTATATGGTTTAAAAAATCTGCTGAACAAGGTTATTCTAATGCTCAATTTAGTTTGGGTAATTGTTATTATAATGGTGAGGGTATTTCTAAGGATTTATATAAAGCATTTGAATATTTTAAAAAATCTGCCGAACAAGGTCATCCTCATTCTCAATATAATTTAGGAAATTGTTATTATTATGGTCATGGTACTAATTGTTATTATGGTCATGGTATTTTTAAAGATAAAGCGTTTGAATGCTATAAGAAATCAGCTGAACAAGGAAATATGTATGCTCAATATAATTTAGCTAATTCTTATTATAATGGTGAAGGAACTACTAAAGATTTAAACAAAGCATTTGAATGGTATAAGAAATCAGCTGAACAAGGTCATGTAAATTCTCAATATAGTTTAGGAGATTGTTATCATTATGGTTATGGTACTACTAAAGATTTAAATAAGGCATTTGAATGGTACAAAAAATCAGCTGAACAAAGTCATGTAAATTCTCAATATAATTTGGGTAATTGTTATTATAATGGTGAGGGTATTTCTAAAGATTTAAATAAGGCATTTGAATGGTATAAAAAATCTGCTGAACAAGGTCATGTAAATGCTCAAAATAGTTTAGGTGATTGTTATTATTATGGTTATGGTACTTATAGAGATTTAAACAAAGCATTTGAATGGTATGGAAAATCAGCTGAACAAGGTCATGTAAATTCTCAATATAATTTAGGTTATTGTTATTATTATGGGGATGGTATTTCTATAGATTTAAATAAAGCATTTGAATGGTATAAAAAATCTGCCGAACAAGGTAATGTAAATGCTCAAAATAGTTTAGGTGATTGTTATTATAACGGTGAGGGTACTACTAAAGATTTAAACAAGGCATTTGAATGGTATAAAAAATCTGCCGAACAAGGTAATGTAAATGCTCAAAATAGTTTAGGTGATTGTTATTATAACGGTGAGGGTATTTCTAAAGATTTAAATAAAGCATTTGAATGGTATAAAAAATCAGCTGAACAAGGTTACTCTGATGCTCAATATAGTTTGGGTAACTGTTATTATTATGGTGAGGGTACTACTAAAGATTTAAATAAAGCGTTTGAATGGTATGCAAAAGCGGCTGAAAAAGGTCATATGGTTGCTCAAAATAGTTTAGGAGATTGTTATTTAAATGGTTATGGTATCTTTTTTAAAAATATTAATAAAGCGAAAGCATTTGAATGGTATAAAAAATCTGCCGAACGAGGTTATTCTATTGCTCAAAATAATTTAGGAAATTGTTATTATTATGGTGAGGGTACTACTAAAGATTTAAACAAGGCATTTGAATGGTATAAAAAATCTGCCGAACAAGGTAATTATAATGCTCAAAATAATTTAGGTGATTGTTATTTTAAAGGAGAAGGGGTTGTTAAAAATATTTATACTGCCGTTGAATGGTATAGAAAAGCAGCTGAACAAGATTATTCTACTGCTCAAAATAACCTAGGAAATTGTTATTTTAATGGTAATGGTGTTCCTAAAGATTTAAACAAAGCATTTGAATGGTATAAAAAATCTGCCGAACGAGGTTATAATGTTGGAGAATACAATTTAGGTTATTGTTATTTAAATGGTTATGGTGTAAAATTAGATTATAAACTTGGTGAATCATGGATAAAAAAATCTAAAGCACATGGTTATGATGTGCCAAAAAAAATTAAAAAACTTTTAGGAATAAAATAAGGGGGATTTGTATGGCAAAAGCACAAAATATAGTTATACTTGGTGAATATAAAGATTCAAAAGTTTTAAAAGATACGGATAATAAAATTTATATAAGTTATAATAACAATAAAATTTATATTAATAAGGAAGTTGTTGAAACAATAGAAACCCAAAAAATGCAAAAAATCAATAAAGGACTCAAAAATATAGCCATAGCAACTTTAATTGCTACATTTTTTCCAGTAACAATTATTCCTTCACTTATAATTGGTGGAGGATTATTTGCAGGTTTAAGTTTAAATGGTGACTATATAATTAATCTTCAAGTGAATTTTAAGGATGGTAAAAGCAGCATTTTAGAAATAGATGCAAAAATATCTTCATTACTTGATATTTTATTTAAATAATAAAATTGAAAAGCTTATATGCATGGACATAATTGTGTCCATGCATTATGATATAATAAGCTTATCTAGTTACAAATTTAAACTAAGGAGTTGTTGAAGTGAGTGATATTGATAAAAGGGATATACAAAATTTAAGTAAAGCTTATAAAATTGCTTCAAATGTTGTAATGAAAAACTACCTACGTTCTCTAACCGAATATCAAATAGCAAATAATCCCAATGAAAAAGATATATCAAAAATAGGACGTTTATTTAAAATCAATCAACTTGTACATAAAAAAGGTGAAGATATATTTTTAAAATTAGCAACTGTATATAATTCTGTTGCATCTACAGGTAGTGCAGTAATTCTTATTATAGATTCAAAAGGTAATGATAATATAGACTTTTATGTAGGAATAAGAAATTCTGATATTACTCAAGGTATTCAAAAATTAAGTAATGGGCAAAAGTCATTACAAAAAAGTTTTGAAGGTAATTTTTTTGGCAGTTCTTTAAAACGAATTGATGCAAATGATATTTCCAATTTAGTTGATGATATTTTTTTAGTAAATAAACCTTCTTATAACGTTATATCCGCAGTTTCTGGAGTTGCAACTATAAGGAATAAGGAAAAAACAGAGAATAAAAAATTTATACAGGGTATTGAAAAATTTATTGATGCTATGAAAGATTCTACATACACAGCATTATTTATTGCAGATTCCCTTTCAAATAATGATATTGTTAATATAAGATTAGGTTATGAAGAACTTTTTTCTACTTTATTACCATTTTCTAAAAGTCAATATACATTTAATGAAAGTGAAAGTAAATCTATAAACGAAAGTTTAGCAAAAGGAGTATTTGACTCGGTTGCTATTGGTACAACATTAACTCAAAGCCACACTATATCAGAAGCTAATACTAAATCAAGTGCTAATACTTTTGGTGGGGGTTTTGGGTTTAATATTAACCAATCTAATTCAAATGGTTTGACTGGAAGCATAAATCTTGGACTTAAATCACTTGGACTTGGTATTGCTGCAACAGCTATCAAGGCATTGGGGATAGGAGCAAATCTAAATTTCAATTATTCTCATACATCTGGAAAAAGTCATACTAATACTAAGAGTAATACAGATTCTAAAAGTAAAAGCGAAAGTAATACAACAGGTAAGAGTTCAACTGAAACAACAGGAACTTCAACTACCGACACAACAGGCAAATCATTACAAATTGAGTATGTCGACAAAACTGTTGTAAATTTACTTGAACGTATTGACCAACAATTAAAACGCATTAAAGAAAGTGAAGATTATGGTATCTTCAATTGCAGTGCTTATTTTATGTCTACAGATAAGCAATCTAGTATTATAGCAGCAAATACATATAAAGCTTTAATGATAGGTGAAGAATCTTCTGTAGAAGCAAGTGCAATAAATACTTGGAGTAATGAAGAAGATGTTAAAAAGTTAAATGAATATTTACGTAGATTTATGCACCCAATTATTAATGTTTATGTATCTGAAAATGAATATATCCCATATACTACAGGTTCTATTATAAGTGGACTTGAGTTACCATTACATTTAGGTTTACCACAAAAGTCGGTTGGTGGCTTACCAGTTATTGAGTATGCCGAATTTGGTAGAAATGTTGTTAGATATACTAATGATAGTGATAATAAATTTGAACTTGGTAATATTGTTCATATGAATAAAGATGAAGCATCAACTGTAAATTTAGATGTTAAGAGCATGACTATGCATACTTTTATTACTGGTTCTACAGGTTCAGGTAAATCAAATACTATTTATAGTATACTGTCATCTCTTAGAAAAAAACAAATAAAATTTCTTATAGTAGAACCTACAAAAGGTGAATATAAAAATATTTTTGGTAAAGATAAAGATGTATTTGTTTTTGGTACAAACCCAAAGAAAACCCCTTTATTAAAAATAAATCCATTTAAATTTCCTGATGATATACATATACTTGAACATATAGATCGTTTAATTGAAATTTTTAATGCTTGTTGGCCTATGTATGCAGCTATGCCAGCAATATTAAAAGATGCCGTTGAAAGTGCTTATATAACTGTTGGTTGGGATTTAGAAATATCAGAGAATAAATATTATAATAATTTATTTCCTACATTCTCAGATATATTTATTGAATTGACAAAAGTTATAAATGAGTCTTCTTTTTCTCAAGAGTTAAAAGATAATTACATAGGTGCTTTAATAACACGTATTAAATCTTTAACTAATGGTATTAATGGTCAAATTTTTTGTTGTGATGAAATTGATAATAAGATATTGTTTGATAGTAATACAATTGTTGATTTGAGTAGAGTTGGTTCGACTGAAACAAAGGCGATGATTATGGGTATTTTAGTTATGAGATTGCAAGAATATAGAATAGTACAAGAAGAAATGAACAGTAATTTAAAACATATAACAGTTCTTGAAGAAGCCCATAACTTATTAAAACGAACATCTACCGAACAAAGCAGTGAAAGTTCAAATTTACAAGGTAAAGCTGTTGAAATGTTAGCTAATATTATTGCTGAGGTTAGAACATATGGAGAGGGTTTTATTATTGCTGACCAATCACCAAGACTTTTAGATATGTCAGTAATTCGTAACACCAATACAAAAATTATTATGAGATTACCTGACTTATCAGATAGGGAGTTAGTTGGAAAGTCTGCTGGTTTAAATGATGACCAGATAGCAGAGTTGTCTAAATTACCAACAGGAGTAGCAACTGTTTATCAAAATGATTGGATAGAGGCTGTTCTTTGCCATATACCTAAGTTTGAGTTTAATAATTATGTGTATAACTACAATACTATTTATAAAACAAATGATAAAGATGTTTATAAAAGAGATATCATTAAATATCTTCTTTCTAATGTTGTTAATGATAAGATTGAATATACAGTTGACCATATTGATACTATAAAAGAATATATACTAAACTCTAATTTAAATACAGAACTTAAATTACAATTAATTAATACCTTTAAAATAAAGCCTAATACTATTAAAGAAGTGTCTAATATTATTTATAAATTATTTAATAGCAACGAAATGTTTGAAAAAGCTAAAAACTGTAATGATATTGAACAATGGAATAAAACCTTAATTGAATTCGCAAATCCATCAATTGAAAAATTAGATAACTATTATAAAGATGTAATATTACAATGTTTAATAAAAGAAATAGATTTAAAAAATTCTAGTAACATGTATGAAAAATGGATAGGATATATGAATATGAGGGGGAATTTAATTTGATTGAAAATTTTATAAAAGAAGTAAAAACTACTGTATCAAATATTGAACCAAGTTTCTTTAATAATATGAAAGTTGATAAAAGTCATGATTTAAATGAACCTATAAGTATGAAAAATCCTTTTAGCGAAAAAGATTTAAAAGAAAGTACATATTCAGAAGATATAATGAAATGTATGTTTTGTAAAGAAGAATACGAAACATATAAAAGTTTAGATTTAAAAGAAACAATAGTAAATGATAGAGTATGTCTTATAAAAGATATTGATAAAAACTATGTAGATAAAAAAACTGGCTTAACTAATGCCGAACGTATGGAAAGAGGTTTATCCCCTATTGATTCAAAAACAGGTGATAAAATAGAGTTACATCATATGGGACAAAAGTTTAATGCTCCTTTGGTTGAATTAACTTCTACTGAACATAGACAAAACATGACAAAATTACATACTAGTTTTAGCGATAGTTGGCGTAATGATATAAACTTAAAGAATCAATATAATAATTCAGATAAACCAAACCATTGGAAAGATAGAGTTAACATTTAGGAGGAATAAAATGCTAAAATTAAATCAATTTATAGAATTAAATTTTGATAATATTATAAAAGCGAAAAATACACCAAATGAAAATTTACAATTTATTATAGAAAATGCATTAAAACTTAAATTAGGTGTACAGCTTAAAGAATATATTGTTTATTACGGATTTCTTATATTTAAGCATATTGAATTTTATGGTGTAAATGATGTTGAATGTGAAAATTCAGATATGATTAAAGAAACAATTACTGCTAGAGAGTTATTTAATTTACCACATGAATTTGTAATTATAGAAACTGTTGAAGATAGTGGATATATATTATGTGATACTAAAGATTTTATATATGAATTTGATGTTTTATCTAAAACGTTAGAAGATAAAGATATAAAATTAGAAGAATATTTATTAAATAGAATTTTAAATTAATTTATTATTAACAAATTAATATTTTTATTAAATATATAAAAATTTGATAATTTAATATTGATAGTAGTAATTATCTATATTATATTACTAACATATAAAGAGGGATTAAATTGTATTTATTATTATACTTGTTATATAACATTAAAAAGAATTGGTTTTTTATATTGATTTTAGTATTAATAACTAATTTATTATGTGCAAAAACAAAAAAATTTGAGATTCACAAAATTTTAATTGAATTTATTTTTATAGAATATATATTAATTATTTTAAGTATAACAGGCTTATATTCTTTAGAGTGGATTAATATACTAAAATATATATCCAGTGGTTATTATATGTCTCCTAATTTAATTCCAATAGTAAATATAAATATTAAATATTTTTTTATGAATATATTAATGTTTTTTCCTTTTGGAATATTAGTTCCATGTGTTTTTAAATTTAAACTTGGAAATATAAATATATTATTATTATATCTACTACATTTTCATTACTAATTGAAATTTTGCAAACCATAGTAGGTAGGAATTGTGATATAAATGATGTAATTGCTAATTTGATAGGAGCAATAATAGATTTTTGGACTTATTCATTAATATATAATTTAAGTATAAAAAATAACAATATTTAAAAGAATTGTTTTTAGGATTTGCTATACATATAAAAACTCTAACATAGTGTTAGAGTTTTTACTTATTAAAATTTAATTTTTCTGAAATAAATTATTATTAGTAAACACATGAAGTTCATGTAATGCTCTTGTTGTAGCTACATATAACAACTTATAATCATAACTTTCATTTTTTAAATCATATAAATCAAAATCCCATATAACTACACCATCAAATTCAAGTCCTTTTGAATTTTTAAGAGATACAATATAATTTTTAAAATTTAATTGTTCCATACTTGTTAGTAACAAATCAATATTTGGTATTTGTTTTGTTTGTTTATATAAATTATTAACAGTTTCTTCATCTTTACAAATAATAGCATTTAATTTACAATTAGTATTTTCAAGTTCTTTTAAAATTTTAGGTAAGTATTTTAGTTTTTCTTCTTCATTTTTATATTTGTAAGTTTTAACTTCATTACCATGTCTAATAACAGGTTGTGTTTCAAATTTAGATTTAGTATAAAATTCAACTATACTTTTTGCGTAATTAGATATTTCTATTGTATTTCTATAACTTTTTAATAAAGTTAAATATTCAACATCATGTTGAAAAACATTATTTATTATTGTTTTAAAATCATGTAAACCATTTGGTTCTATGTTTTGCATAATGTCACCAACTATAGTAAATTTAGAATTATTAAAAACTGTCTTTAAGCAATAGTAAAGTAAAGCATTTAAATCCTGTGCTTCATCTATAACTATATGTTTTATATATTTGAAAAAAGGTTTTTTCTCTATTCTATCTAAAATTAATAAAATTAAAGCTAAATCATTTATTGACATAGCCATTGAAATTTCAAAATTCATTCCTAATTGAGTATTTATCTCTTTAAAAATTTCTATATATTTTAATTGTTTTACTTTATTTTTAAAATAATTTTTATATTTACCAGTTAGTGTTTTAAATCTTGGTACTAAGTCGTCTTCAAATATATCTTCCTTAGTTATAGAAAATAATTTCTTTGCTTCAGTTTTTATATTCTCATCATTTCTATTATCTAAAACAAAATTTAATATTTTATCTTTATTAAATGATAGTAAATAAGAAATTCTATTATCTAAAATAGTAGCTTTTGTTAAAATATCACTTTCTTTATTTTGTAATAATAATTTAATATCCTCAATTAAAAGGATATTTATATTAAATATTTTTATTTCATCATAAAAAAGTTTTGTTTCTAATTGTTTAAAGTAATTATCAAATGTTTTAATTAAGCTATCAAATTCATAAAATTTATTATTTTCTTTAAATTTAAAAGTGGGAACATAATCTTTTATGCAGTCTATAAGTATATTGGTAAGAGTACCTTGATTTATATTATGAACATCTAAATCAGGTAACATTGAAGTAATATATTTTAAAAATAATTCATTTGATGCAATTATATAAATACTATCAGGGGATATTGTTTTAGAATAATTGTATAATAAATATGCTATTCTGTGTAATGCAACAGTAGTTTTACCACTTCCAGCAACACCTTGAACTATTATATTTTTATTTGCTTTAAATCTTATTATTTTGTTTTGGTCTTGTTGAATAGTAGCTATAATTTCATTTAATACAACATCTTTATTTTTAGATAAATATTTTACAAGTAAATCATCATTAGCAATAATTTCACTATCATATAAGTCAATTAATTTACTATCTTTAATTTCAAAAGTTGTTTTTAATTTTAAATCAACTTTAGTTTCTCCAAGTTCAGTATTAAAACTAGTTTCACCTAAGTTATTACTATAGTATACTTCTGAGATTGGAGCTCTCCAATCTATAACTAATAAACTAGTTGCATTATCACCATCTGTCAAGCCTTTTTTACCTATATATATTTTTAACTCTTCATTATCTTCATATGAACAGATTATTTTACCAAAGTAAGGTTTATTTATAGCTTTTCTATAATCGTTTAATTCTTTTGTATAAAGCTGTTTTAAACTTTCTTGGATTGGTATTAAATTATAATATTCAGGACTATCAGGTGTATACATAGTGTACATTTCTTTTAAGGCTTCTGCTGCTTGTTGTTTTTTAATTTCCGATTCTTTAATTTGTTTATCTAATTTACTAACAATCCAATCTAAGTGAGAAACTTCTTCTTTAAAATTACTAGAATACTTCATATTAAGCACCTCCAAATGTATTTTAATAAACTTCTGTTTAAAAGTAAAATTCTAAATATATTATTGTACAATTTATTTAGTAAATTATTATTAATTATACTGCATTTTAATCATAATTTTAAAAAATAGCTTGACAAAATCTAATTTTGAATGTATGATATATACATAATAATTGTGAAATATATAAGCTAGTTATTTTATACGAAGATAACGTGTATAAATATAAATAAATAATGTATAAAAATAACCTCTATTTTCAAATAGAGGTTATTTTTTTAATTGTTTTCTTCTTTGCATATATCTTATTAAAAATATTTTTATTATAGCAGTTATAGGAACAGCAAATATTAATCCCCACAATCCGAAAATTGTTCCTCCAACTGATAAAGCTAACACAACAAGTACAGGATGTAAATCTACTTGATGTCCTACTATTTTAGGTATTATTATTGCATTATCAACTTGTTGTAATAAAAGTATAGCTATAACTGCAAGCAATGTTTTCATAGGTGTACCACTTAATAAGCCAACTACTACTGTTAATGCTAAGCCAACAAATGCACCAATAAAAGGTATTAAATTTGAAAAACCAGATATAATACCTATAATTACGGCAAAATCTATTCCTATTATAGTTAAAGATACAGCTATCATAGATGCCATAATAACAGCATCTGTTAATTGCCCCCGTATATATCCTGAAAAAACAGCATTAATATCACTTATTAAAGTTTTAATTATTGAATTAATTTTTCTTGGTATAAATGCTTCTGAAAATTCTATCGTTTTACTTATAATCATAATTTTATCTTTTATAAAATAAAAACCAACAACAATACCTATTGCAAAATTAATAATATATATACCTGCTTTTGAAATACCATTAATAATTTGATTACTTAAATTTTCAGTAAGACTTGTTGTTTTATTTATAATGTTGTTTATAAGTTCAGTTTGTTCAAACAATTTGAATTTAGATAACATTAATTGAATGTTATTTAAAAATATATTAAAATTATTTAAGGTTTGATTTATATAATTAACTAGATTATTCATGTTAGAACTATTACCTGTAGCTTCTAAACTTGATGAAATAAATATCCCCAAAATAATTATTAAGACTATAATTAATAAATATGATATTATTGCTCCTGCCCCTCTAGTTTTATATTTTATTTCTTCTCTGTTATCTTTAATACCTATTTTCTTTTTAAAAGAATTTATTTTTAGTTGGTTTTTATCCATTAACTTTTCATATTTTTTTTGAAAGTATTCTGCTAATGGGTCTAATAAATAAGCTATTACAATTCCTATCCATAATGGTGATAGTATAGAAAAAGTTTTTCCCAATATATTAAATATAAATCTTAATATAGGAATTATATTAAGCATAAGAAACCATAAAATAACCACTATAGATAATGTAAATATAACATGAAAAGATATTTTTAAATATTTACTATCCCAAGGTAATCTCAAATTTAATCCCTCTTTATAATTAGTGTAATTGTTTTAATACTTCTTTTAAATATTCCCATACTCTTTTTGTAGATTGAATATTTAATTTTTCATCTGGCGTATGAACATCTTGCATATCTGGTCCTAAAGAAATTATATCAAGATTTTCAATTTTCTTTGCAAACAAACCACATTCAAGTCCTGCATGAATAGCTTCTATTTCTGCTTCTTTACCATACATATTCTTATAAACTTTCATAAAAATTTCTCTAAGTTTAGAATTTTCATTATACTCCCAAGCAGGATATTCGCCTTTTATTGTTAAATTTCCTTGTACTAATTCTGATAGATACTTCATTTGATTTTTTAATTCCTCTTTTTTTGTACCTACTGAGCTTCTTATTGCACTTGAAAAAATTATTTCCTCATCTAATGTTTTTACAACACCTAAATTTGTGGATGTTTCAACTAATCCTTCTATATCTAAACTCATTGCTTGAACTCCATTAGGCATTAGTATTAAAACACTTATAATTTTATTTGTAGTTTCTTTTGTAAATATTTTTTGTGATTTGTCCGCTTCAGCAAAAGTTAATTTTATACCTGAATCACTGTTTTTAAATTCATTTTTATATACTTTTTCTAATTCTTGCAAAATTTCTTTGATATTTTTTTCATCTGCTTTTTTAATAAATATAGTTGCATCTGCTTCACGTGGTATTGCATTATCTTTTAAACCTCCATTTATATTTGCTAGGTCTATATCAAAATTATTATATAGCTCACTTAAAATTCTTCCAAGAAGTTTATTTGCATTTGCTCTTTGTTTATTTATCTCCATGCCTGAATGCCCACCTTTAAGCCCTCTTACTTTTATTATAAATGGATTTTTTTCAGGATTGACATTTTCATATTTAATTGGTAAGTGTAAATTCAATTTTGCACCACCTGCACAACTAACTAAAAGTTTACCTTCTTCTTCAGAATCTATATTAATTAATAATTTGCCTGATAATTTACTAGCATCTAAAGCAAATGCTCCATTCATTCCTACTTCTTCATCTACAGTAAATACTGCTTCAATAGGAGGATGAGAAATATCATTAGCTTCTAATAAAGCTAAACTATATGCAATTGCTATTCCATTATCAGCACCTAAGGTTGTTCCATCTGCTGTTATATAATTCCCATCTATAATAAGTTTTATAGGTTCATTTAAAAAATCATGTACTTTATCATTATTTTTTTCACATACCATATCAATATGACCTTGAATTATAACAGCAGGTGAATTTTCATAACCATTTGTAGCAGGTTTTTTAATTATTACATTTAGTACTTCGTCTTGTATATATTCAAGCTTATTTGATTTAGCAAAGTTTACTAAATAATCACTTATTTCTTTTTCATTTCCTGAACCTCTTGGAATTTTACTTATTTCTTCAAAATAATAAAATACTCTTTGCGGTTCTAAATTTTCTAACATATTAATCTTCCTTCCAAATTTCTATTCTATTATTGTTTAAGTATACACTTATTGTTACTAAAAGTATACAATAAATTTTTGAAGGTGTTAATTAAATAATTAATTTTTATAGCTACATCTAAATTATTTAATAGTAATAGTTTTATTATTTTATTGCTTTTCTTGAGTATGGATTTGTAAATGCAAATAATCCAACACAAAAATAAATATTTAATAACATCATTATAAAACATACTATTACATATTGTAGTGACAATCCACTCTTTTTTAAATATATATATTGAACTATATAAATTACTGCAATAATGCAAAGAATTGCTGTTATAAATATGTTTAATAACATAAAATCAAAACTCCAATTAGAGATTGTAAGCAAAATTTCTCCTAAAGCATTTCCAAAGAGTTTATCATAAAATCTTATTGATATCATGAAAATTATAAATTGAAGAAGGAAAAAAATTTCTATAATAATCCATAACAATTTAATCCATTTATTATACACATACACACTTCCTTTTTTTTAAATAATTACATTTGTATATTTTACAGTATTATTTTTTTTTGATGAATATAAATAGTAAAGTCTACATTTTTTATATCTATACTATTCCATGAACTGTTTAGTTCTACTTTTTCATTAATTATTTTTCTGTTTGCTGTCATTATTTGTTTATTTTTAAATCAAATCACCATACAACCATAAAATATAGACAAAAAAAATGTGAGTCATTTTATTACAATTAACTCACACTTACACTTTATTACCCATATGTGTAATAAATATAAATAATATTTCTTTTCACTAATTAAATTATAATAACAAGTGTTTTAAAAAGTTATTTTTCTAGCAGATAATATACCATCTATAGCTTTAAGTTCTTCTATCATAGTTTCATCAGCATTATCCACATTAAGTATAGTATATGCTAAATTACCTTTACTTTTATTAATCATATCTACAATATTAATACCTCTTTTAGCAAATACATTTGTTATAGGAGTCAAAATATTTGGTATATTTTTATGTGTAACTGTTACACGTGGTTTATTTTCTAATGCAAGTTCACAATTAGGGAAATTAACTGAATTTTTAATATTTCCATACTCAAGAAAATCTTTAAGTTGGTTTACTGCCATAACAGCACAATTATCTTCAGATTCAGGAGTAGATGCACCTAAATGAGGTATTGTAATAACATTTTGCATTTTAATTGTTTCTTCATTAGGAAAATCTGTAACATAACAACTTACTATTCCATTTTCGATAGCCTCTTTTAAATCCGCATCATTTACTAATTCTGCTCTTGAGAAATTTAATAAACGCATATCTTTTTTCATTAATTTAAATAAATCTTTGCTAAACATATATTTTGTATCATTAACTAAAGGAATATGGATTGTTATATAGTCGCATTGTGATACTAATGATTCAAGATTTGTAGCTCTACTTATAGAACTTGATAAATTCCAAGCAGCATCTACTGAAACGTATGGGTCATATCCTAATACTTTCATACCTAAAGCACTAGCAGCGTTTGCAACTAAAACTCCAATAGCACCAAGTCCAATAACTCCTAAAGTTTTTCCTTGTATCTCTGGTCCTACAAATTCCCCTTTACCTTTTTCAACAAGTTTAGCAACTCCTGTTTGACCATCAAGTGTTTTTGCCCAGTTTATCCCGTCTACTATTTTGCGAGAAGATAAAAGCAAACCTGCTATTACTAATTCTTTAACGGCATTAGCATTTGCTCCGGGTGTATTAAATACTATGATACCCATTTCAGAACATTTATCAACTGGAATATTGTTTACGCCAGCTCCAGCACGAGCTATTGCTTTTAAAGAATTAGGAAGTTCCATTTCATGCATACTAAAACTTCTAAGGATTATTCCATCAGGTGAATTTGTTTCAGTTTCTATTTGATACTTTGTTTTATCTAAAATATCTAAACCTATATTAGCAATTTTATTTAAAGTTTGAACTGTATACATTAAATACCCTCCTATTTATTTTCTGCTTCAAATTTTTTCATAAATTCTACTAAAGCTTTTACACCTTCTATTGGCATAGCATTATAAATACTTGCTCTCATACCACCAACAGAACGATGACCTTTTAAGTTAACAAAACCATTAGCTACAGCTTCTTTTACAAATTTATTATCTAACTCTTCATTACCTATTACAAAAGGAATATTCATAAGTGAACGGTCACATTTAACTACTGTTCCTTTAAACATAGCTGAATTATCTAAATAGTCATAAAGCAAACCTGCTTTTTCTTCATTAATTTTTTGAATAGCAGAAACTCCACCTTTTTCTTTTACCCATTCAAATACAAGTTTAGCCAGATATATAGCATATGTTGGAGGAGTATTATACATAGAACCATTTTCAACATGAATGTCGTATTTTAACATTGTAGGAGTAATATCCATAGCTTTTCCTATTAAATCTTCTCTAATGATAACAACTGTAAGTCCAGCAGGTCCTATATTTTTTTGTGCCCCTGCATATAATAAACCAAATTTACTAACATCAATATTTTCTGATAAAATTATAGAAGATACATCTGAAACTAATGGTACATTCCCTGTATCAGGTAATGTAGTAAATCTTGTTCCATATATTGTATTATTTAAAGTTATATGAAAATAATCTGCATCTGGTGTAAATTTAGATTTATCAAGTTGTGGTATATATGAAAATGTTTTGTCAGAACTATCACCTACAACATTAACTGTACCATAGCGTTTTGCTTCAGAAATAGCTTTTTTAGACCATTGTCCTGTATTGACATAATCTGCAACTTTTTTATCAGTAAATAAATTCAATGGAACCATAGCGAATTGTGTACTTGCTCCACCTTGTAAGAAAAGTACTTTGTAGTTTTGTGGAATATTCATTATTTCTCTTAATGTTGCTTCAGCACTATCAATTATAGATTGATATGTTTTAGAACGATGACTCATTTCCATAACTGATTGCCCTGAATTGTCATAGTTTAACATTTCATTTTGTGCTTTTTGTAGAACCTCTAATGGAAGCATTGAAGGTCCTGCTGAAAAATTATATACTCTTTCCATAATTAAAACCCTCCTAAAATAATAGATTACTATATTCATAAAATCTTTTATAAATATTTAAACCATTATATACTAAGTGATAGTTTTTAGTCAATATAATCTGAATTTATTTATACTCAGTAAATATGAATTTTTTTAAATTTATTAACTATAATATTCAATATTTTTTTAAATATTCGTATATAAAAAAGAGGATTCTATAGAATAATAAAAATTAAAAATCAATTCCGTGTCGCACTTTATTTAAAGTGCGACATGATTTTAATTAAGAAAAAATTTATTTATACATAAAATAATACCTTAGTTCATTAAATAAAAAATTTTATTTTTTTATTGTAAGAAAAAATTTTTAAGAACTGTTTAAATCAAAGTTTTATTTGCATTAAATAAAAAAATATGATAAAATATAAAATATTAACTCCGAAAACAAGATAATGAGAGGAGGCAGCTCTTTGAGCGAAATTTTATGGATACAACTTTAGAAATGTATATGGAATTACTTCCAAAATTTAAAGAGTTTTTTAAATTTGATTTTATGTTAGGCCTTACAGATGGAGATAAATTTCTTGGTTTTTGGTCATCAAATGGTATGAAAGTACCTGTTAAACCTGGTGATATTTTAAAAAAAGAAGATCCCATGAGAGAAAGTTTTAAAACAGGTAAAACTATTGATATAACATTACCTGCAAATATACACGGTTTTCCATTTCGTTCTATAACGGCTCCTGTTAAAAATAAGCAAGGTAAAATAGTGGGAACTATAGGTTTTGGTATAAGTCTTGAAACTCAACAACAAGTGAAAAAAATAAAAGGGGATATATTAGAAAATATAAACAACTCATTAAATAATATTAATAATATATCGACTTCTACAAATAATGTATCACAAGAAACATCCGATATAGTCAAATTATTAAGTGATATATTAGTAAAAACAGAGCAGATTAATACTGTAACAAGAGAAATAAGTTCTATATCAGCACAAACAAATATACTTGCAATAAATGCATCTATAGAAGCTGCTAGAGCGGGAGAAGTTGGTAAAGGCTTTTCAATTGTAGCTCAAGAAATGAGAAATTTAGCAGGTATATCAAAAGAATCTTCAGATAAAATATTTGAAATGCTATCAAAATTATCTTCAGATGTAAATAAAATTTCATCTGATTTAGAAAATTTAATTAAAACTATTAAAAACCAACAAAATCTAACAACGGAAGTTTCAACAAATATAATGAATATAAAGAAATTATCTGAGTCTATATAATTGATTTAATTAAAAAATAGAGAAATGCGTTAAAATTTCTCTATTTTTTTATTTTATTATGTAATATATTTACAATACTAAAGGTGGATTGATTTGATTGCATTATTTGTACCAATAAACTTGTAAATACTACAAAAGTTTTACCTCTAAGTTTTATTATAAAGTTATTGTACTAGAGTTATAATCATTAGTTAAGCTGTTATTTATTAAAATATTGAATATAAATATTATAGCATATAAGAATAAAATCTTAAAGAAATAAAAGAGGTATTATCTTATATAATTATTTATTAACAATATAGAACTTAGAAGTTTATCTTAAATATATTTAAAATGTGAAAGAATACTAAATTATTTTAATGAAGTATGTTTACAAACCTTTTTTTTGTAGTTATAATAAATTAAGAGGATAATAACTTTAATCAAATGCCTAAAAGAAAGTAAAATTAAAACAATTTTATTAACTAATGGACAATTTAATTATAATAGAGAGTTTCTAAATACAATCATAAGTTAGTTGTTTGATTATTTTAATAAAGAATTTTTAAAATTTAAAAATCTTATTATAAAATATAACAGTTTATAGGGTTACATAAAATGTAACGTTATATTATATAAGTACAAAGGGGGATTTTATATGCAATTTGTAGAATTCAAGATTGATAAAGAACATTTTGGTATAGACATAAGTAAAGTTAAATACATAGAAAAATATCAACATATAACAAAAGTACCTGACTTACCAAAATTTGTTGAGGGTATAATAAATCTTCATGATGAAATAATACCAATTTATAATTTACACCATAAATTTAAATTAGGTCAAATTAACTTCACAGATAATACAGTTTTTATAATAGTTAACTTAACTAATACAAATGTTGGTTTAATAGTTGATGGTGTATCAGAAATAATTAATGAAAACGAATATCAAATAGATTCTACTCCTAGTATTATTTTAGAAAGTGTAAATTATTTATCAGGAGTTGCTAAACTAGAAGATAGAATAATAATGTTATTAGATGTAGATAAAATAATAGATATTACAGAACAAAATAAAATATCACATTTAAAAAAACCTAATGAAACTGAATATAAAATGACAGATGAAACATCATTAAGAGAATTTTTAGAAGATTTTTCTGATGTTTATTAGAAATTTCATTACAAAGGAGCTTATATAATGGAAAAATTGTTTTACAAAGATGCTTATTTAAAAGAATTTGAAGCAATTATAACTTCATGTACTAAAGAAAAAGATATCTATTTAGTAACATTAGATAAAACAGCTTTTTACCCTGAAGGTGGAGGTCAACCATCTGACATTGGTATACTTTCAGATGCTAATGTGTTATATGTAAATGAAAAAAATAATAAAATACTTCATGCTATAGATAAGCCAATTGATGTTGGTGCTAAAGTCAAAGGGTCTATTAATTGGGATTATAGATTTAGTTTAATGCAAAATCATTCAGGAGAACATATTGTTTCAGGAATTATAAATAAGAAATATGGTTTTGATAATGTTGGTTTTCATATGAGTGATACAATCACTATTGATTTTAATGGAGAACTTAATAATAATGATATTATAGAAATAGAAGCTATAGCTAATGAAGTTATATATCAAAATTTTGATATATATATAAAACATTTTAGGGATGATGAAATTTCAAATTTAAATTATAGAAGTAAAAAGGAACTTAAAGGAGAAATACGTATTGTTACTTTTCCTAATTATGATATATGTGCTTGTTGTGGTATTCATGTTAAAAAAACAGGTGAAATTGGAGTAATTAAATTATTATCTGCTCAAAAACATAGAGGTGGAACAAGAATAACTATGTTATGTGGGAAAAAAGCTCTTTATGATTATAATATTAAAGATAAACATATAAATAATATTTCTGTTTTACTTTCAGCTAAACCTTATAGCACATCTGAAGCAGTTGAGCGTTTAAAAGATGAAAATAGTTTATTAAAACAAAATATTAATGTACTTAAAGATAAATTATTTGAAATGAAAGTAAATACAATATCTAAAGATACAAAAAATATATGTTTATTTGAAGATGATTTATCACCAAATGATTTAAGAAATTTTTGCATGAAACTTTTAGAGTGTTTTAATGGCATAGTTATGATTTTATCAGGTGATGACACTATAGGATATAAATATATAATTGGAAGTAAAACAATAAATGTTTTAGAGTTAAGTAAAGATTTTAATGTCAAATTTAATGGACGTGGTGGAGGAACAAAAGAAATGGTGCAAGGTTCTTCAGATGGTAAAAAAGAAAGCATCCAAAATTTTTTTAATAATTTATAATAAAGTTAAAAAAATATAGACTAAGAGGTGATTTTATGGAATTTAAAAATAAATGGTTAAAAAATGTACTTTTAAATCTTTTTATTTTTATATTAATTTTATTTGTAATTCTTACAATTTCAGATTTAATTGCTGGTGAAGGTTTTCAAAGCAATTTAACATACATATTAATAACAACTATAGTTATATTTATAAGTGATATTATACTTGTACCTACATCTATAATTATAAGTGAAGATTATTTAGAAATTAAATATATATTAAAAGCTACCAAAATAGAAAAAATACTTATTTTAGATATTAATTATGCAAGACGTTTTACTACATTAGAACTTGCTAATAAAAAATTTCATCTACCAAAATTTAGTTTAGATAATGAACAAAAGAATAAACTTAAAGAATTAATTAAAAATAATTTAATAGAACAAATAGAAACCATCAGTTAGACTGGTGGTTTCTATTTGTTTACATAACATTCATATTTAAAACAGGATTACATCATAATAGTTACTTATTTA
>CAZWZB010000038.1:21776-28632 GCA_964638835.1 uncultured Eubacteriales bacterium
AATAGATAATGCACCACAATTACACATAGTTGAACGAACTTTATTTAATGATAAAGTTACATTATCTTTTAAACTTCCTGCATATGGAACATATGAGTCAACACCTTCTTCAAATGAAAGTTTTTTTGCTCCACCCATATCATAACGTTCCCAATTTCTTGCACGATTAGAGCCTTCACCCCAATACTCTTTTACATAATTACCATTTATATTTAATTTATTTGTAGGACCTTCATCAAATCTAGCAAAGTATCTTCCAAGCATAATAAAGTCTGCACCCATAGCAAGAGCAAGTGTCATATGATAATCTTGTACAATTCCTCCATCTGAACATATTGGAATATATATACCCGTTTCATTATAATATTCATCCCTAGCTTGTGATACTTCTATAACAGCAGTTGCTTGACCACGACCGATTCCTTTTTGTTCACGTGTTATACAAATAGAACCCCCACCAATTCCTACTTTAACAAAATCTGCACCTGCTTTAGCAAGGAATAAAAAACCTTCTTTATCTACTACATTTCCAGCTCCAACTTTAACACTATCACCGTATTGTTTACGAATATGTTCAATGGTTATTTTTTGCCATTCAGTAAATCCTTCTGAAGAATCTATACATAAAACATCTGCTCCGGCTTCTACTAATGCAGGTACTCTTTCTGCATAATCTTTAGTATTTATACCAGCTCCAACAATGTATCTTTTATTTGAATCAAGAAGTTCATTAGGATTTTTTTTATGGAAAGAATAATCTTTTCTAAATACTATATATTTTAGTTTTTGGTCTTTATCAACTAGAGGTAAAGCATTTAGTTTGTGTTCCCATATTATGTTATTTGCTTCTTTTAATGTAACAGTGTCATCAGCATGAAAAAGTTTTTCAAATGGAGTCATAAATTCACTAACTTTTGTATCTAAACTCATTCTACTAACTCTATAATCTTTGCTTGTTACAATTCCTAAAAGTTTACCATCACATAAACCATTATCTGTAACAGCTACTGTTGAATGTCCAGTTTTTTCTTTAAGTTCTAAAATGTCAAAAAGAGTTTGGTCTGGTTTAATATTAGAATCACTTACAACAAAACCTGCTTTATAATTTTTAGCACGACTAACCATTTTAGCTTGATTTTCTATAGATTGTGAACAATAAATAAATGCAATTCCACCTTCTTTAGCTAATGCAACAGCCATATTATCATCTGAAACAGATTGCATAATAGCTGATACTAATGGAATGTTCATTACAATAGGAGATGTTTCTCCCTTTTTAAATTTTACAAGTGGTGTTTTTAATGTAACATTATCAGGTATACAATCTGTTCCTGAATAGCCAGGAATTAATAAGTACTCACCAAATGTACGTGATGGTTCGTTAAAATAATATGCCAATGTTATCTTCTCCTTTAAAAAAGTTTAATAACTAAGTATTATATCACAATCAAAATAAATTGCAATATAATTTTCATATTTTTCTAGCTTTAAATTATAATTAATAAATTAAAGTTGTGTCGCACTTAATTTTAAGTGCGACACAACTTTAAATAAAAAATATTTTATTGCTCTTTACTATTTTTAATTATTTATTTAGAATTTATATCATAATATAATTTATTTTCTTTCTTAAGTAATTCATTAAATTCATTATAATATTCATTAAGTAAATTTAAAAAATCTTTATTTGTTTCATTTAATATAAATTCTTTTAATAAACATTTAAAAAGATATTTATTTTCTAATAATAGCATACCTAATAGTTGTAAAGCATCTTTTCTAAATCGTGATGTTTTGTCTTTTAATTCTTTAACATATAAACTAAAACCATTAAGTACAGCATTCTTACAAGCAATTTCAAGTGGTAATGTTATCCCATCTTCATAAGGAATATAATATTGAAAAGGTTCACTAATTACTTTGTATGTAACAGTTTGCATTAAATCAGCCCTACCATTCCCAATCTCAAAAAGTAAATTATATAAAGCATCTTTTTCAATTGTATTTTCACATTTTAATAATTCAATTAAAAAAGGAACTACATAAAAAGCACTTTCAAATAAGCCACCTTGTACTACTACATTATTATCATATTTCCAATAAGCATTATTTCTTTCTTTTTTATCTGTAGAAACTAAATTTAACAAAGTACTAGGTATATAAGAACAATCTTTATTTAATATTCTTTTTAATTCATTCCATGGAACTTTATTTATTACTTGTACCATAATTATCCTCCAAATTTTACTTAGTACAATTAAAATAATCATAACCTAATTGTGTAACCATTCTTCCTCTAGGTGTTCTCTGTAATAATCCCAATTGTATTAAATAAGGTTCATATACATCTTCTAATGTTTCAACTGCTTCACCTATTGCAACAGCTAATGTTTCAACTCCAACAGGTCCTCCTGAAAATTTTTCTATCATTGTTAAAAGCACTTTTCTATCTATTAAATCAAGTCCCATTTTATCTACTTCTAATGCATCAAGGGCAATTTTTGATACTTCTAATGAAATTTTTCCATTATACTCAACCTCCGCAAAATCTCTAACACGTTTTAAAAGTCTATTTGCTATACGTGGTGTTCCTCTTGACCTTCTTGCAATTTCTTCTGCTCCATTATCATCTATAAAAATATTTAATACATCTGCTGAACGTTTTATTATTTGACATAGTTGTTCTATGTTATAAAGTTCAAGTCTTTGTATAACTCCAAATCTATCTCTTAAAGGAGCAGTTAATAAACCAATTCTTGTAGTTGCTCCTATTAAAGTGAATGGAGGTAAATCAATTCTAATAGATTTTGAACTTGGACCTTTTCCTATAACTACATCTATAGCGTAATCTTCCATAGCAGGATATAATATTTCTTCTACTACTCTATTTAATCTATGTATTTCATCAATAAATAAAATATCTCCTTTATTAAGGTTATTTAATATTGCAGCCATATCACCTGATTTTTCTATAGCAGGACCAGAAGTTGTTTTTATATTTACTTTCATTTCATTTGCTATTATATTAGACAATGTAGTTTTTCCTAAACCGGGAGGTCCATATAATAAAACATGGTCTAAAGGTTCATTTCTACTTTGTGCTGCTTTTATAAAAACAGAAAGATTTTTTTTTATATTTTCTTGTCCAATATATGATTGTAAAAGTTTGGGTCTTAAATTTATATCTATTTCAGAATCTTCATCTGTTACATCTACAGTAATTATTCTTTGCATAAATACACCTCTTTAAAATTTTGCTAGGTTTTTTAATCCTAATTTTATTAATTCTTCTACACTTAAATTATCTTTGATATTTGAAATAGCATTTCTTGCTTCTGTTTGAGAATATCCTAATGAAACTAAAGCAGAAATAGCTTCTTCTTTATTAGAGTTATCAAAAATATTTTTTTCATTTAATTCAAGTATTGTGTTAATTTTTATTTTATCTTTTAAATCTAATATCATTCTTTGAGCTGTCTTTTTACCTATTCCAGGTAGTTTACTTAAAGCACTTATATCTCCTGTAATTATAGCGATATGTATATTTTCAGGTCGCATGTTGGATAATATATTTAAAGCAGTTTTTGAACCAATACCTGAAACACTAATAAGAGTATTAAACATATCAATTTCATCTAATGTTAAAAATCCATATAAAGAAATATCATCTTCACGAACAGCCATATGAGTATATATCTTTACTTTTTGTTCTAGTTGTGGTAATTGACTTAAAGTATATGTAGAAATAAAAACTTTGTATCCAATATCATTTACATTTAAAATTATATAATCTTCAAAAATATATTCTAATATACCATTTAAATAAGCTAACAAATAAAATTCATTCCTTTCAATTAAACTATTCTGTGTTTAATATTAAACCACAATTCATTTAATATATCAACAAAAATATAAAATACCAAAAAGTAACAGCATATAACATTAAATATGGTGACATAATAGCATTGTAAGGTTATTTCACCGAAATTTTAAATAAAAAATTAAAGTGAAATTACCTTCAAAAATAGAAATAAGTTAAAAGTAATTTTATTGTAAATAGATTTAATTTAAATAGCTTTTTAAATAATTTTGTTTTAACAATTTAAAAATTAACTTAACTTATTATAGATAATTAAAATATATTAAATTTGAATTTTAGGGAGGAAATATATTATGTCAAGTTCAAGTAGAAAAGCAGTACCAGAAGCGAGAGCCGCTTTAGAACAATTTAAATTTGAGGTTGCAAATGAAATTGGAGTACCATTAAAACAAGGTTATAACGGAGACTTAACTTCTGCACAAAACGGATACGTTGGCGGATATATGGTTAAAAAAATGATTGAAGCACAAGAAAAACAAATGTCAGGAAACACAACTACAAACAGATAAATTATTTAGATTAAATAATTTATTTTAAATTAAAATATAAGTATTAAATTTTAGAAAATTATTATAATTGAATTTATAAACAAAATAGATTTATTATAAATTAATACTGAGATTTAAATAAAAATAATATAACATTAGATAAATTTTGTATGTATTTAGATTAAGTGCTAGATTATTAACTTATATTCAACATTTGAGTTAAATTCATATTTTAGAATTTAAGGCTTTATACAACTCTAATTATAATGTAACTTTAAAGTAATACTTTAAAAGTAAATATTAATTATTCTATCGTTTAGTTGTTTGAACCTCGAGAGGTAAATTGCTAACGAAAGAAAATTAATTTTACTTTCGTTACAATTATTTTGGGTAATAAGAGCCTCTAGGCTCAAACAACTAAATGATTATAAGTAAAAATATCAGGGCATCTCAAATTAAATATTTAAGGTAAAAATAAATAAAGTATAAGATTAAATTTTAAATAAATTATTAGAGGTTTATTGTTAATATAATATTAAATACAATTTAATATTTATAATTAATTAAAAACTATTGACAAAACTTTAGGTTTCTAATAAAATAGTTGTATAACTAAAGATAATGATTTAAACTTATCTTTAAATTTTAATAAACCTATAAATATACAAAAATAATATACAAAAGAACATTGTTAAAGAGCTTAAACAATTAAATATAAAAAGCTCACAAAATAACCCTTTAAATAAAGGGTTATTTTTATGTTTTTAATTTTTAAACCATTATATTTGTATATATTAAATATAAAAATAAAAAAATAAAGTTTATTTTTGTTAAATAAAATCTTTAATTTAATCAACTTTTTTAAATCCTTATTCGTCTATAATATAGCTACCAAATGATATATCAAAAGTAGTAAAGGAGCAAAATCATGCAAAGGCAAAAAATCTTAGAGCAATATATCTTAGACAACAAAGATAAATTTTATAGAATTGCATATGTATATACGAAAAATAAAGAAGATTCTTTAGATGTTGTGCAAGAAACAATATATAAAACTTTAAAAATGATAGATACTTTAAATGAACCAAAATACATTAAAACGTGGTTTTATCGTATTCTAATACATACAGCTATTGACTTTTTACGAAAAAATCAAAAATATGTTTTAATAGAAGAATTATCTAATGAGGGTAAGTGGGATAGTTATGAAAATCTTGACTTAAAAAATGCATTGGATTCTTTACCACCTGACCAAAGAATAGTTATAGTTTTGAGATATTTTGAAGATTTGAAATTACAAGAAATTTCAAATATACTTAAAGAAAACTTAAGTACAATTAAAAGTCGATTATATAAGGCTTTAAAAAATTTGAAATTGGAAATAACGGCACAGGAGGTTGATATTGATGGACGAACAACAGAAATTGAATCAATTAAATCAAGAATATAATTCAATAGAAATACCAAATGAATTAGAAGATATTATAAATAAAGTTTTTGAACAAAATAAACAAGAACAATTTAAAACTAAAAGGAGATTTGATAATATGAAAACATGGCAAAAAGGAAGTATAGCAGCAGCATTAACATTTTCAGTATTTGTAGGAGGTTTAAATATAAGCTCAACTTTTGCAAATACTTTATTAGATATACCAGTAATTGGAACACTTGCGAAAGTATTCACATTTCGTGATTATAAAGTTTCAAAAGATGGATTTGAAGCAGATATAAAAATACCTAATGTAGAAGGTTTAGATAATAAAGAATTAGAAAATCAATTAAATGAAGAATTTATCAAAGAAGGTCAAAAGTTATATGAAGAATTTATTAAAGAGATGGAAGAAATTCAAAAAGAGGGTGAAGGACATCTTGCTGTAAAAGCTGATTATGAAACAAAAACCGATAATGATAAAGTGTTATCAATAGTTTTAACAGAATTTACTGCTATGGGTTCTTCTGATACCAAATTTAAAACTTATAATGTTGATAAAATCAATCAAGCTATTATAACTTTACCTAGTTTATTTAAAAATGATAGATATATTGAAGTTATAAGTGAAAATATCAAAGAACAAATGCGTTCAGAAATGGCTAAAGATGATAGTAAGATATATGATGTAGACTTAGTAGATGAACCAATAGAAGGATTCAAACAAATCAAACCAGATCAAAATTTTTATATTGATAATGAAGGTAAGTTAGTAATACTTTTTGATAAATATGAAGTTGCACCAGGATTTATGGGAACACCTCAATTTACTATACCAACAAATATTATACAAGATTTATTGTTAGATAGAAACTTAATTAAATAATATTTCATAAAAAACAAGCAAAATCAATAAAATAATTTGCTTGTTTTTTGTTTTATAATAAATAAAATATAAAAAACCCAAAATCAATTTTAAAATTAATCTTGAGTTAATTTAATTAATGGACCCTCGGGGACTCGAACCCAGGACCGTCCGGTTATGAGCCGGATGCTCTA
>CAZWZB010000039.1:0-22737 GCA_964638835.1 uncultured Eubacteriales bacterium
TCATAAATTCCATTTGAGCACCATTTTTAGAACCTGCCCATGTATCAAATGTACCTACTTTATACACTGGTAAACCAGCATAAATTTTCATACCAGGTACTGTTGTTTTTGCTGCCCATTCATCTGCTGTTTCTGCGAAAGGAGCAGCATTGTTTTTAAATCCATAATAAATTTGTGGATTTATATAATCAATATATCCCGGTGTAGATATCCATTTTTCAACATCAGCCATTTGACTAGAATAATTTTGGAATATTCGACCTTGTGGACTAATACCAAATACTAAGTTAGGATTTTTAGTTTCACCTGAATGAACAACATCATATACTTTTTTAACCATTTTATCTACATTTGTCATTCTCCATTTGTAACGTTGTTCTTTTTCTAAAGCTTCTATATGTCTTTTTATTGCTGCTTTTCTTTTAACAGAGTCACTTCCGTTTATTGCTCCTTTTAAATTTGCATTAGCTTCATTTATATTAGCTTCACCAGTTACTAAACTTAAATATTCAAGAGGTAAGTCTTTATATATATAATTTGCATAGTCATTAGTATCATCATATACGAATCTTGATAGGTTATTATCAGCTAAATATTTATCATATTCCTCTTTATCAATCACATCATCTAATACAGGATAAAAATAATCATCAAAATGTATTCCATCAACATCATAGTTATCTGCTACTTCTTTTACTACTTCTGCAATATGGTTCATTACATCTTCACTAGCAGGATTTAAAGTTATTCTTGAACCAATAACTTTTACATTATTCTTTTTATCAGTTGAATTATTCCATATTTTAGCTATATTATTTTCTGCTAATAAATCAAAATTATTATTACCTGGAGATATTCTATAAGGATTAAACCATGCATGTATTTCCATATCACGTGAATGAGCTTCCTCTATCATAAATTGTAGTGGGTCCCAATCAAGCTCATCACCTTGTTTTCTTCCTTCAGTTTTAGGCGAAACATAAATCGAACGTGGTGCTAAATTTGTAGGATATATTGCATCACCCATTGGTCTTACTTGTGCAATAACAGCATTAATACCTACTGATTGTAAATTATCAAACACTTTTTTAACAGTTGCTTTTGCTTCTTCTTCTGTTCTCCCTTGAAAAAATGCTTGATAACTTGGGTCTATATTTGTGCGGTTATCAGAGTATTCCAAATAAGATAACCATACTGCTCTAAATTCTGCTGTATCTGAAACAGAATAATTACTTACTAGAGGCTCTTCAGCAAATGTTGTTACAGTTCCAATTTGTGATGTTAATAAACACATTGTACTTGCAATTGCAAGTAGTTTTTTTAAACTTTTTGCCATAAATATCTTCTCCTTATATGTATTTTAAATTTCCTCTATTCTAAAATTGATTTTATCAGTACAATTTAACAAGTACTAATAAAATCAATGATAGTTTAATTTAAAGTATATTTAATTTTTATTGTTTAATTTTTTTCCAAGCTTCATTGCCTTCATCTAATATAGCTTGTAAACCTAATGGTTTTAATTTTTCATATTCTGTATAGAATTGGTCAACACTAATTTTTCCTATAATACATTCAGCAAGTAAACCTTCTAGTTTTGGCATAATAACAGCTTTATTTGCTGAATATGCAGCTGTAGATAATTCAGGTACTGATAAGAAGAAATAATCTTCGCCTGCATATAAGGCATCATAGAATATTTTTGTTGGTTCAGGAAGTTCATCATATGTTTTTCCAGCAAGTGTTAATTGTAAATATGCATCTTCTGTAAATACATGAGGCATTGGTGTAAAGTTAACACCAGCAGCTCTAGCTGTATTGAAATGTTCATTATAAGGTGCTTTTAATTGTTGTTTGCCATCTACTTTTTCACTATGTACACCTTCTATTCCATATGACATTAAATTTGTACCTTCTTCACTAAATACATAGTTAAAGAATTTCATTATATCTGCAGCTTTCTTTTCACCACCTATAGTGATAGTTGTTGAACCAGAAACAATTTTTCTTTGAGGTATTGCTTGATAACCTTCAGGTCCTTTTATAGGTTTAGTTCCAACTAAAGTAGCTTTAGGGTCAATTCCTCTTAGTACTTCCGTTGTTGTTCTTGCATTAGCAGCCCATGTCATACCTGAACCAGCTATATTAGCATGGAATGCTTTTTCTAATTCTGCTGCTCCTCCAACCAAAAAAGTACCTCTTGTTGGAAATTCTTTATCAAGTATACCTGATTGATAAAGCTTTTGCATTTCAGCTAAATATGTTTTGAATTGTGGCAATTCATACATTAATGTATAATTTCCATCTTTATCTTCAACAAATCCAAATCTATCAGATACATTTAAACCAAAAGCAGGCATTAAAGAATATAAATCTCCTGCATATGGAATTTCATTTGTTTTATCTCCATCACCATTAGCATCTTGTTCTTTAAATGCTGTCCATGCTGCTACCCATTCATCCCAAGTTTCAGGAATTTTATCAATACCAACATTATCTAGCCAGTCTTTTCTTATTTCCATTGCATATGAAGGAGGGAATTTAAGAACATTAGGTAAAAAATAAATACCTCCATCTATAGGTTGTTTTAAATACCAATAATCTTCAGGTTCTAAATTAGATAATACATTTTGACCATATTGATTTAATAAATCATCAAGTCTAATTATTGCACCTTGCTCAAGTAATGTCGGAACAGATCCTCCAGAAATCATATCTGGAAGTTTTCCAGATGCTAATGTTACACTTACTTTATTATTATAATCTGTAGCTGGATGCCATTGGAAATCAATTTTTGTATTTGTTCTTTTCATTAATTCTTCAAGAACAGGAGTCATTTCTGATGGAAACGGATCCCAAATCATTCCCATATAACTAAATTCAAGTGGTTTGTCATTAGTTTTATTATCTGAAGTTGTAGTTGTTTGAGCAGAGTTTGAATTACCAGTAGTAGTTGCTGTTGTTGGGTCACTTTTCCCATCTGTATTACAACCTGCAAATCCTCCCGCTAAAACAGTAGCAGCTAATAAAATAGAAACTTTTTTATTTAATAATTTCTTCATAATATTCAAAACTCCTTTTTTATTTTTAATTTATAATGAAATCAGCCCTTTACAGAACCAATCATTACACCTTTTACAAAATATTTTTGCACAAATGGGTAAACAATAAGCATTGGTATCATAGATGCAAATATAACTGCATTTTGAACTTGTTGTGGTATTTTCATACCAGCATTTGCATCAACTTCAGTTTGTGCCTGCCTTACAATATCATTTATAATAATCTGCAAAGTATAGGATTCTTTTTTAGTAAGATACATAAGAGGTCCTAAATAATCATTCCAATGGAAAACTATTATCCATAATGCTACGGTTGCTAATGCTGGCTTAGATAAAGGTAATACTATTCTTACCATACATATTAGGTCGTTTGCTCCATCAAGCTTTGCTGATTCTATTAATGATATCGGTATAGATTGAAAAAAACTTCTTAGTATAATTATGTAATATGCAGCACATAAAAAGTTAATTATAAGTGCCCAACGAGAACCAACTAAATTAAGTTTACTCATTACTAGGTATGTTGGTATAATACCACCTCCAAACCACATTGTAAAGAGTATCATAAAAGCATAAATTTTCTTGCCATAAAAATCACCAAATGCTAATGGGTATGCTGCTAAAGAATTCATGGCTAAACTTAATACACAACCAACACCAGCAATAAATATTGTATTTCCATATGATAAATAAATATATTTATTCTTTAATACTTCTTGATAACCTATAAAGGTTATCTCTTTGGGGAAAAAAGTAATTTCACCACGTAGTATAGGAGCACTACTACTTAATGATATAGCTAAAACATTTAAAATTGGATATATAAAAGCAATACATAATAAAAACATAAATATAAGGTTACAAATATCAAATATTTTTTCCCCTTTTGAAGCTTTACTTGAAATAGACATATTCAAACCTTCTTTCTATTAATTAGTTTATTTATTAGATTTTTATCTTACATCAAACTTGTTTCAGAATATTTTTTACTTATTGCATTTGCAAACATTACTAATCCAAATGCAATTACAGAATTAAATAATCCAACAGCTGTTGCAAAACTATAACTACTGTTTTCCATACCCATCTTATAAACATATGTAGATAAAACTTCTGAAACACTTAAGTTTTGTGAATTTTGTAATAAATAAACTTTTTCAAATCCAACAGATAATAAATTACCTATTTGTAATATAAGCATTATAATGATTGTGTTAAGAATACCTGGGAAGGTAATATGTACAACTTGTTGGAAACGAGTAGCTCCGTCAACTACAGCAGCTTCATATTGTTCTTGGTCAATACCTGTTAATGCTGATAAATATATTACAGACCCCCAACCTACTCCTTGCCATATACCTGAAATAATCATTATTGCTTTAAAATATTTTGGTTCTCCCAAAAAGTAAATAGGTTCTCCACCAAAACTTTTTATAATTGAATTTAAAACACCTAATGATGGTGATAAAAATGTAATAATCATACTAGTTACAATAACCATTGATAGAAAGTGAGGTAAATAACTAACTGTTTGAACTACACGTTTAAAACCACTTTTTGATACTTCATTAAGTAACAGGGCAAATAATATTGGTGCTGTAAATACAAATGCTAAGTTTAATAAATTAAGTGATATAGTGTTCCATAATATTCTAAGGAAATCTGGATTATTTAAAAATGACTGGAAATATTTAAATCCTACAAATTTACTACCACTTAAACCTAATAAAATTTTGTAATCATAGAAAGCAATACCTAACCAACCCATTGGAATATATCTAAATATAATAAAATATACGATAACAGGTAATGTCATTAAATACATATACCTATCTCCCCAAATTTTAGTTTTAACTTTTTTCCAATCAACCGGCTCCTTTGCTCTTTTTTTTGCATTTTCCATATTAAAACTTCCTCCCATTATTTATTAGTAAAAACTTTATTATTCACTTATAATGTGTTAAGTGCTTTTGCAACAAATCCGTTTGCTCTATCTAATAATTCTTTGGCTTTTTGTTGATTACAATTTAACTTTACCATAACTATAGCAGTTTTAACATGGAAATCACATTGTTCTAATGTTTTCTTTGCTGTTTCATAATCAACATCAGTTGTAGCCATAACTAATCTTATTGCTCTATCTAATAATTTTTCATTTGATGCTTTCATATCAACCATATAATTTTTATATACTTTACCACTTTTAATCATAGCACCAGTAGTAAGCATATTTAAAGCAAGCTTTTGAGAAGTTCCTGCTTTTAATCTTGTAGAACCTTGAACCGCTTCTGGTCCAACTATAAGAGCTATAGTTACATCACAAGCTTTATGTAAGTCTGTATCTAAATTATTACATATACCAGCAGTAAAAGCACCTCTATTTTTTGCTGTATTAATAGCTCCTATAACATATTTAGTTCTACCACTAGCAGTAATACCTACTACTACATCATTTTCATTTACATTAAGTTCTTCTATTAATTCTACTCCTGAATTATAATCATCTTCTGCACCCTCAATAGCATTTCTTAATGCATAATCACCTCCTGCAATATGTCCTTGAACCATTTCACTATTTGTTCCAAATGTAGGAGGACATTCCGATGCATCTAATACTCCAAGTCTACCACTTGTTCCAGCACCACAATAAATTAATCTTCCGCCTTTTTGAAAAGCTTCTGCTATTTTATCTACAACTATAGAAATATTGTCTAATTCTTTTTCTACAGCTTTAGGTACTATGTAATCTTGATTATTTATAAGTTTAAGCATTTCAATTGTACTACATTCATCTATTCCAATAGTTTCTATATTATTTGATTCAGTTGTTAAATGTCCAATGTTTAATTCTTTGATTTCCATATTCATACACCCCAAGATTAATTAATATTTAGTTCTTTAATATTTTCTATTATTTTATTTTTTGTTTCTAAACTTACTACTTTATTATTTGCAAGTTCCAATGCCCATAAAACAGCTCCTACACATGGTGGTTCTTTTAATAAAATAAAGTCTAGTTCTAAATTCGATAAATTATTTGAATGAAATTTAAATCTATCAATTAATATATTGCTGTTAGGTTTTATCCATACAGAGCCTGCCATAATTATTTCTACTTTTGAGTTGAAGTTTAAATGCTTAATACAGCCTACTGTAGATTTTGCCATTCCTAAAGCTGTTTTATCTAAAATTTCTAATGATACTTTATCCCCATTTTCTGCTTTTTCAAATAAGACTGTAACAAAAGGAGTTTGAGAAAATTTTTTAGAATACAGTTCACTGATTTTTTCCATATAATAGTATGGGTCATTAATGGATAACAAATCCATTATTGGTTTTACTAATTCGGTAGTATCTCCACATCTATATAAAGATTCATAAACTCTACGGAAAATTTCTCTTGTAATACCTCCTCCACCTGCTTCATCACCTGTTACATATCCTATTCCTCCTACTTGAAGTCTATAACCATTTTCATTAATTCCAGTTACAACAGTGCCAGTACCATTAATACAACATACACCTATTCCTTTACTAGCACCTGCTTTAATTCCCAAATAACCATCATTATCAACAACAAATTTATCAAAATTTAATTTTTGAATTACTTTTTCAAGTTCGTTTTTTTGTTTTGGGACATCTAATCCAGCTAGACCAAAAGCTCCTGCTACAATATCTTGCATAGATATATTATTTTTTTTAAGAAGGTAATCTATATTTTCTTTCATAATTTTATATGAACCAGAATAACTATCATTTAAACATTCATGACTACAAGTACCTGAACGTATATATGAAATAAAATTACCAGAAACGTCATATAAAAAATAATCTGTTTTTGTATTACCTCCATCTACTCCTAAAATATATTTCAAAATCTCAGCCCCTTAAACAAAATTCACATCTATATTTTTTAATTGAATTTATAAATTAAATATTTTTTACAATAATCATTATAATTTATATAGTATTTTTATTAACTTATACTCATTATATCATATGAGAAATAAAAATTCAAGTACTTTTTTTTATTTAGAAATTTTATTTCTAAAATCTACATTTAAAATGAAGATTTATATTTGAGAGTCGCCCCTACAATTATTTTTGAATCATTCTATATTAAACATCCTCAAAAAATAAATTATCCTAAATATTTTTCACATAAAGAAAGCTATCGATAATTTCGATAGCTTAACTTCTTTATAATAATTTAAAAATTTTTTAGTTAAAAGCTTCTTGTATAGCAACAGAAACTGCAACAGTTGCACCAACCATAGGATTGTTACCCATTCCCATAAAGCCCATCATTTCAACGTGAGCTGGAACAGATGAAGAACCTGCAAATTGAGCATCTGAATGCATACGACCCATTGTATCAGTCATACCATATGAAGCAGGACCTGCTGCCATATTATCTGGATGAAGTGTTCTACCTGTTCCACCACCTGATGCAACAGAGAAATATTTTTTAGATTGTTCAATACATTCTTTTTTGTATGTACCTGCAACTGGATGTTGGAATCTTGTAGGGTTTGTTGAGTTACCAGTAATAGAAACATCAACACCTTCTAAGTGCATTATAGCAACGCCTTCTCTAACATCATTTGCACCATAACATCTAACTTTAGCACGTTCACCATCAGAATAAGATATTTCTTTTACTATATTAACTTTACCTGTTGCATAATCAAATTCAGTTTGAACATATGTAAAACCATTTATTCTTGATATAATTTGAGCTGCATCTTTTCCTAAACCATTAAGTATAACTTTTAATGGAGTAGTTCTAACTTTGTTAGCTGATTTTGCTATACCAATAGCACCTTCAGCAGCAGCAAATGATTCATGTCCTGCTAAGAATGCAAAACATTTTGTTTCTTCTTTAAGAAGCATTGCACCTAAATTTCCGTGTCCAATACCAACTTTTCTATCATCAGCAACAGAACCCGGAATACAAAAAGCTTGTAATCCTTCTCCAATTGCTTCAGCTGCTTCAGCAGCTTTTGTCTTTCCTGATTTTATTGCAATAGCAGCACCAACAACATAAGCCCAAGCAGCATTTTCAAAACAAATAGGTTGAATTCCTTTTACTAAAGTATACACATCTATTCCTTTATCCATACTTAATTTTTGAGCTTCTTCTAATGAAGCAATGCCATATTTATTTAGAACTTCTTCAACTTGCTTAATTCTACGTTCATAGCTTTCAAAAAGAGCCATTTTCAGTAACCTCCTATTCTTTTCTTGGATCTATGTATTTAGGTGCATCTGCAAATCTACCATAGCTACCTGTTGATTTTTTAAGTGCTTCTTCTGGTGATGTACCAGCTTTAATTAAATCAAGCATTGGACCAACTTTAATAAATTCATAACCAATAATTTCATCATTGTTATCTAATGCAATACGTGTTACATATCCTTCAGCCATTTCAAGATATCTTGGACCTTTAGCAAGTGTTCCATACATTGTACCCACTTGACTTCTAAGTCCTTTTCCTAAATCCTCTAAACCAGCACCAATTGGAAGTCCATCTTCTGAAAAAGCAGATTGAGTTCTACCATAAACTATTTGTAAGAACAATTCTCTCATAGCTGTGTTAATTGCATCACAAACTAAATCAGTATTAAGAGCTTCTAATATAGTTTTTCCTGGAAGAATTTCTGCTGCCATAGCAGCTGAATGTGTCATACCAGAACATCCTATAGTTTCAACTAAAGCTTCTTGAATAATACCATCTTTTACATTAAGAGATAATTTACAAGCTCCTTGTTGTGGTGCACACCAACCAATACCATGTGTAAATCCACTAATATCTTTAATTTCTTTAGTTTTGTCCCAATGTCCTTCTTGAGGAATTGGAGCAGAACCATGATTTGCCCCATTAGTAACTGGGCACATTATTTGCACTTCATGTGAATAAGTCATTTAAATATGCTCCTCCCTAATTTTTTACTTTTTGACTACATAAATACTAATATAATATCTATCATAGCAACATGATTATTTTACCACAATATTTAAATATAAAAAAGGGTTTTTATAAATAAATAAAAAATTTTTTTAATAATCCTAATAAAATATGAAATAATAATAACTTTTAAAAATGAAAATGCTAAATTTAAATAAGATAATATTATAATTTATGTTTAAAAGTTGTGTCGCACTCATTAATGAGTGCGACACAACTTTTATCTCAATATAATTAATCAATCTAAATTTTTAATAATGTTCTTATTTTTATTTTTGGCACTTTATGAAAATAATTAATTTATATTGACGAAAATAATTACTTTTTCTATAATTAAAGTTGAAAAAGTCTAATAAAAAACAATATTATGGATAAATTAAAATCAAAAGGAAATACTAATAAATACCATAACAAATTGGATAGTATTAATAAAATAATTTATACTTAGTAAGATTATTTTCAATTATGTTAAACATAATAAAAAATTGAATTAAAAATCAATATTGGTTCGCACTTAATTTTAAGTGTGAACCAACATTAAATTAAAAAATAATAAAACATTATTAATTTAACATTTTTAATTATTTAATTAATACTCCCATAAGTTTTTTAAGAATACAGTCTTTATAACTTATTAACAAACATACAAAAAATTAAAGTATATTTAAAAGGTGGATATATAATGAACATTCAAGAACAGGCTAGTTTTATTTGGAGTATTGCTGATTTATTACGCGGAAATTTTAAACAAAGTGAGTATGGAAAGGTTATATTACCTTTTACAGTGTTAAGAAGATTTGATTGTGTGCTTGCTGAATCTAAAGAAAAAATTTTAGAAATGAATCAAACATTAACTGTTTCTAATAAGGCTCCTATATTTAAAAGATACACTGGACATGATTATTACAATACCAGTAAATTTGATTTTCAAAAGCTTATTGATGACAGCACATCAATTGAAGCTAATTTACATGATTACATAAATGGATTTTCAGATAATGTAAAAGAAATTATGAATAACTTTGAAATTTTCTCTATTATAGAAAAACTAAATAAGTCAGACTTACTTTATCTTATTGTACAGAAATTTTCTGAAATAAATATGAGTGATGAAACTATTGATAATCTTGAAATGGGTTATATGTTTGAAGAACTAATTAGAAAATTTTCTGAGCAGTCTAATGAAACTGCTGGAGAACATTTTACACCACGTGAAGTAATTGAACTTATAGTAGATGTATTATTTGATGTTGTTAAATTAGATGAAATGGATGGTAAAATTTTTACTATCTTTGACCCTGCTTGTGGTACTGGTGGTATGCTTTCTGTTGCACAAAATAAAATGTTAAAACTTAATAATAAAATAACTGTTATTCCTTTTGGTCAAGAGTTAAATCCGGAAACCTATGCTATTTGTAAATCGGACATGATTTTAAGAAGTAATACTAATAGCAGTATTGTACTTGGTAATAGTTTTAATCAAGATGGTTTTAAAGAACAAACTTTTGATTATATTGTTTCCAATCCTCCTTTTGGTGTTGAATGGAAGAAAGTAGAAAGGTTTATTAAAGATGAAGCAGAAAGTTTAGGTTTTACTGGTAGATTTGGAGCAGGAACTCCTCGTATCTCCGATGGTTCTTTATTATTTTTACAACATATGATTTCAAAAATGAATCCACTTGATAAAGGTGGTAGTCGTATTGCAATTATATTTAATGGTTCGCCATTGTTTACCGGAGATGCAGGAAGTGGAGAAAGTGAAATTCGTCGTTGGATTATTGAACAAGATTTTTTAGAAGCTGTTATTGCTTTACCAGAGCAACTTTTTTATAATACAGGCATTTTTACTTATATTTGGATAGTAACTAACCATAAAACTGAACGTAGAAAAGGTAAAATACGTCTTGTAAATGGAGTATCGTATTTTGAAAAAATGCGTAAATCATTAGGTAATAAACGTAACTTTATTAGTGAAGAAAATCGTAAAGCAATTGTAAACCTTTACTCAATGTATGAACCTCATGAAGATTATATTGACTTTGATAACGAGGACTTTGGATATAGAAAAATTGTTGTAGAACGCCCCATTAAATATAATTTCTCCTGTGATGAAAACAGAGTAAATTCTCTACCAACTGTTTTTCAAACAAAGAAAAATTGTACATGGGATTGGTCTACTAATGAATTTGATGGAAAACCTATGCCTCAACATATAATTGATTTAAAAAATGACCTTACTGCACTAGGTAATACAATATATACAAATGAAGAACAATTTAAAGAATTGATTGCTCCTGTTGTCAAAAAATATAAATTAACTGCTATACAATATAGAACTTTGGTTTATAATGTGTTGAATGAAATTGATGAAAATGGTTCAATTTATATTGATGCAAAAGGTAATAAGCTACCAAATACTTCTTTGCGTGACACAGAAACGATACCACTTAAAGAAGATATTTATGAATATTTTAAAAGAGAAGTACTTCCTCATGTTCCAGATGCTTGGATTGATGAAAGTAAAACAAAAATAGGATACGAAATACCTTTTACAAGACATTTTTATAAATTTAAGCCTCTTAGAAGTAGTAGAGAAATTATGGACGAGATTAAAGTTTTGGAAAAACGCATTTCTAAAACTCTTAAAGAGGTATTGTTTTAATGTATCAAATTAAATTAAAGTATTTAATAACTTTTAATCCAAGTGTGAGTTTAAAATCATATGATTCAGAAATGCTTGTTTCATTTGTTCCAATGGAATGCATAAAACGAGGATATATTACTTCTAAAGAATCTTTAATAAGTAACTACAATAATTCTTATACCATTTTTCTTGATGGTGATATTGTTGTCGCAAAGGTAACACCCTGTTTTGAAAATGGTAATATTGCTATTGCTTCAAGTTTGATTAATGGAATAGGTTATGGCAGTTCTGAACTATTTGTACTTAGAGCAACTAAATGTGATACAAAGTACTTGTTTTATTTACTACAAGAGGAATCATTTAGACAATCTGCAATTTCAACAATGACTGGTACAGGTGGTTTAAAACGTATTTCATCAGATGCAATTAAAAACTATTCTATCCAAAATATAACTCTTGAAACACAACAAGCTATTTCCGACTACTTAGACCACAAAACAGCTTCTATTGATAGTCTCATTGCAGATAAACAAAAATTAATTGAACTTCTGAAAGAAGAACGACAAGCTGTTATTAGTGAAGCTGTTACCAAAGGTTTAGATAAAAATGTTAAGATGAAAGATAGTGGGATTGAGTGGATTGGAGAAATACCTGAAAACTGGAATGTTATTAATTTGGGAAAAATTGCCCAAATTTACACTGGTAATACTCCATCAAAAACCAGTTCGGAAAACTATTATGATGACGATAATGGATTGTTATGGGTAAAACCAGATAATTTAAGTGAGTTTAAACCTATTGATAATACTAAAGAAAAATTAAATGAAAATGGTGTGAATTTAGCTCGTATAGTTGATGCATATACACCTCTATTTTGCTGTATTGGAACTATTGGTAAGTTTGGATATAGTTTTAATAAAGTTGCCTATAATCAACAGATTAATGCTGTAATTTTTGAAAAATCAAAGGTATTTTGGAAATATGGTTTATATGCCTTAAGTATTCAAGAAGAACAACATTACTATTATTCAAATGGCACTGTTGTACAAATATTAAATACAGAAAATCAAAAAAAAATAAAAATTGCATTACCTTCATTAGAAGAACAAAAATTAATATCAAATTACCTAGACCAAAAAACCTCTCAAATTGATTCTCTAATCAAGGACATAAACGAACAAATAGAAAAAATAAAAGAATATCGCCAAGCTATTATTAGTGAAGCAGTTACAGGAAAGGTGAAGATTATATGAACAATCAAAACAATAATAACAATTATTTTTACAATCCTTTAGTTAATGATATAGAGCAGAATAAAAAATATTTTGAAACTCAAGAACCATCATTTAAAATTATTGATACATTAGATAGTTTAAAAGATGCATTCAAAAAATATATTGAAATTCCAGATAAAGATAAGCCTTTAGCAGATTTTTTAATTTCATTAGAAATTCAAAAATTTATTGAAAAATTTATTGAAAAAAAGAGGTGAGTATCAATGCCTATAACAACCAAAGAAATTACATTTGAAAATGAAATAGAATACGATTTAATTACAAACAATGGTTATATTAAAGGCAATTCTAAAGATTATAACCGTGATTATGCTATGGATACTACTTTACTATTTAAATTTATTAAAGATAGTCAACCAAAAGAGTGGCAAAAGCTAGTACAAAAGTATGGAAATTATGCAGAAGATAATTTTTTAAAAAGGTTACATAAAGAGCTTGATAAAAATGGAATGTTACATATTTTAAGGCACGGTGTAGTTGATGTACCTGCTAAAATATCTTTATGTTATTTTCAACCCGCAAGTACAATGAATCCAACTACTATTGAACTTTATAACAAAAATATTTTATCTATTACAAGACAAGTACATTATAGTACTCAAAATAATAATTCTATTGATATTGTACTATTTATAAACGGATTACCCTTTGCTAGTATAGAACTTAAAAACCCACTTACAGGGCAAACGGTAGAAGATGCAAAACGCCAATACATGAAAGACCGTGACCCTCGTGAATTATTACTTTCTTTTAAATCTCGTTGCTTGGTACATTTTGCAGTAGATACAGAAGAAGTTTGGATGACCACTTGCTTAAAAAATTTAAATACTTACTTCTTACCTTTTAATAAGGGTGATAATGGAGGGAAAGGCAATCCCATTTGTAATAATAATTGTCGTACTTCTTATCTTTGGGATAGTGTGTTAAAAAAAGATAGCATTTTAGATATTATTCAACGTTTTATTCATTTACACAAAGATAAAAAGAAAAAAAGTGAAATTCTTATTTTTCCTCGCTATCATCAACTTGATGTAGTTAGAAGCTTAATTAAAGATGTAAAGCAAAATGGTACAGGTAGAAATTATCTAATTCAACATAGTGCAGGAAGTGGCAAATCAAACTCTATTGCTTGGCTTGCACATCATCTTTCTAACTTACATGATATAAATAACAAAGTGATTTTTAATAGTATTATTGTAATTACTGACCGTCTTGTACTTGACAAACAACTACAAGATACTATTTACCAATTTGAACATATTGATGGTGTTGTTACTAAGATAGACAACAATTCTACACAGCTTGCTGATGCACTTAATACAGGAAAGAAAATAATTATAACTACTTTGCAAAAATTCCCTTTCATTCTTGACAAAGTAGATAGTTTAGAAGGTAAGAGATTTGCAATTATTGTTGATGAAGCACATTCTTCACAAACAGGGGAAGCCAGCAAAAATATGAAATCCATTTTATGTAATATCACTCATTTATCAGAAGACCAACAACTACAAACAATTGCTAACCAAGAAGCAAAAGAAGAAAAAAATACAACGGATAGTGAAGACGAAATTACAAAAGAAATGTCTACACATGGTAAACTTGCAAACCTCTCATTCTTTGCTTTTACTGCTACACCAAAACCAAAAACTATTGAAATGTTTGGAACTTTTGATAAAAATGGAATTCCACAAGCATTTCATGTTTACTCTATGAAACAAGCTATTGAAGAAGGCTTTATACATGATGTGCTTAAAAACTAACTATATGACTTATGAAACTTACTTTAAAATAACTAAAACTATTGTTGATGACCCACGCTATGAAAAAAGTAAAGCAAACAAATCATTAGGTAAATTTTTAAGTTTACATCCTCATAATTTAGCTCAAAAAACACAAATTATTATTGAGCATTTTCGTGATGTAACTAAAAATAAAATTATGGGTAAGGCAAAAGCTATGGTTGTTACTAGTTCCAGACTTCATGCAGTTCGTTATTATAAGGAGTTTGAAAAGTATATTAAAAAAATGGGTTATCAAGAAGAATTAAATATTTTAATTGCTTTTTCAGGAACAGTACAAAATAATGAAGAAGATTACACTGAAGCTTCTATGAATAAAATTAATGAAACAGAGTTACCAGAGAAATTTTCAAGTAGTGAATATCAAATATTACTTGTTGCTGAAAAATATCAAACTGGTTTTGATGAACCCCTTTTGCATACCATGTTTGTTGATAAAAAATTAAGTGGTGTAAAAGCAGTACAAACCCTTTCAAGATTAAATCGTACTTGCTATGGTAAGGAAGATACATTCATTTTAGATTTTGTAAATTCAGCTGATGATATAAGAAAAGCTTTTGAGCCTTACTATGAACAAACTACTATTCAAGAAACTATAGATGCTAATGTAGTGTATGATATAAAAACAAAGTTAGATGAGTTTAGAGTTTATAATAATAATGAAATTAAAGCTTTTTCTAAAAGTTTCTTTAAATCTGAAAAAACTCAAAATAATTTAGATTTTAGTATATTAAATGGCTTTGTTGACCCTGCTGTTAATAGATATAAAAATCTTGAAGAAAATGATCAGGATGAGTTTAAATGCAGTCTTATTAAATTTATTAGAAATTATTCTTTTGTAACAGGAATTATTTGCCTTAATGATATAGATATGCATAAATTTTTTGCATATGCTAAATATCTTATTAAGAAATTACCTAAACAAAATCAATCTAAGCTATTATTTTTAGATGATGAAGTATCCTTACAATATTATCGCATACAGAAAATATTTGAAGGTTCTATTTCTCTTAACAAAAGTAATCCTTTAGAAAATTTTATTTATTCAGGTAAATCTAAACCAGAAGAAGTAAAAGCTAATCTTTCTGAATTAGTAGAAAATTTAAACAATCGGTTTTCCACAAATTTTACTAAAGAAGATATGTTAATAGTAGAGCAGTTCATATTTGATATGGATAATAATAAAGAATTACAAACCCAAGCACAAAATAATCCTGTTGAACATTTTCGCTATACATTTAATGATACATTTATGAATATTGTTGTTGACCGAATGAATCAAAATCAGAGTTTTTGTGAACGTATATTAGATGATGAAAAGTTTGGCAATAGGTTGAAAGATTTTCTTATAGATGTTGTATATGAACGTTTAAGAGAATTAACCTTATCATAATAAAGACCTTATTTATAAACATAAATCTATATATTATTAAATTTTTATTTAAAATTTCCCAAGTATATTTTATAAAATAAAACTCATAATAATTGTATCAAGCTTAGATATTATGTTTGAATAAATAAGTTTGATAACTTTCATTGTTAAACATGTGTTATTATAAAATAGAGTTTAAAATATTAATCTAGTTATTAATATTTTTATATAGAGAACGAAATTTAATTAACACATCTTAATTGTTAAGTAAAGTGTATTGGAGGCTTTGTTATGAATAAACTGCTTACCACTGGCATTATAGCAGGAAGTGTTATAGGTGCTGGTATGATGATGGTAGCACAAGATAAAAAAGCACAAAAACAAGTTATGAAAACAGGTAAAAAATTTATGTCTAAAGCGTCAGATGCATTTGATAATATGACAAGTAGTATGACAAATATGGTTAAGTAAATTATACTAACTTTGTAGGAATATAAATTTTAGGAAGAAATTAATTTATTTTAATTAATGGATATATTTTAAAATATCTGATAAATGAGGATTATTTTTTACCTGAATGAATTTATAATTAGTTTGTAATAGAACTTAAAGTATTATAGTATTTCTATATAATTGAAATAGAGGTATTCTAGTTAAATTTAAAATTTAGCTAAAATGCCTCTATTTTTTATAATAAAGTATATTATTTATAAAAGTTCAAACAAATTTTTTTTAAAATTAATTATTCTATCATTACGCATTTTACAAATCTCTCTTGATAAAGCACTTCTGTCTATGCCAAGATAATTAGCAAGTTCTTCACGATTATAAGGTATAATAAATTTATTTGATTTTGATATATTTTTCTGTATATTAAGATACAAAAGTAATTTTTCTCTAATAGAACGACATGACATAATTTCAATTTTTTCATTAAGCATAATACTCTTTAATGCAATTAAATGTAACATATTTTGTATAAGTGCTGTATGAAATACACATCTATTATAACAAGGTTTATTTAATTGTTTAAAATCAATAAAAAGTATTTCACAATCATTTATAGCTTGAACAGTTACTGGGCTTATTGAAATTCCAGCACAAAGAAAAGCTTCTGCAAAAATTTCTCCCTTTGTTAATTCAGATAAAATATTAATATTACCATTAATATTTTCTTTAATCACCTTTACATTTCCCGAAAGTACAACCCCAATATCTTTTATATTATCACCACATAGTAATATAATATCATTTTGTTTATATGGTACGATTTTTACTAATAAACATTTAAATAACTTTTCCAAATTATTGTCAATACCAATAAATAAAGGATTTTGTCTTAAATTATCAATATATTTTTTCAAAATTTCCTCCATTTGTTGCAACTGCAACCGATTTTTTAGTTTTAGTATAATAAACTTAAAGTATATAGTCAATAGGAGGTGTATTTAACATTATTTTTTTAGTTTTAAGTATAGGTTTGTTTATATTTTCAATATCAAAAGATAAAAATAAAACTTTTGAATCAATAAAAAAAAGTAAAAGCATGATGGGAAATATGATAGGCGAAATTATTGCCATTATATTTTTAATTGGATTAATTTTAACTTTTATTCCACCTGAAACAATTAAAAACTTACTTGGAACATCAAATGTTATAAATTCAACAATTATATGTGCAGTAGTTGGCAGTATAACTTTAATTCCAGCATTTGTAGCATTTCCACTTGTTAGTTCTTTAGTAAATTATGGTGCAAGCATTATTCCAGCAGTTGCTTTTTTAACTACTTTAACTATGGTTGGTTTTGTAACTTTTCCACTTGAAAAAAAAGAATTTGGATTTAAATTTGCTTTGATTAGAAATATACTTAGTTTTGGTCTTGCTTTAATTATAGCTTTTGGAATGGGGATAATATTATGAAAAAAAATAAATTAATTATTACTGTAGCATTTGTATATTTAATTGTATTAATTATTTCTCCTGATAAATGTTTACTAGCAATTAAAAACAGTGGATATTATTTATTTGAAATGCTTACAGTAATGCCAGTTGTATTTTTACTTACTGTTGTAATAGATGCATTAATTCCACAAAACATAATTACTAAACAACTTGGTGAAAACTCAGGACTTAAAGGAAATTTATTTTCTTTTATTCTTGGTAGTTTGTCAGCAGGTCCTATATATGCTGCATTTCCTATATGTAGTTTACTTTTAAAAAAAGGTGCAAGTATTAGTAATATTGTTATTATTCTTAGTTCATGGGCTGTTATAAAAGTTCCTATGCTTGCAAATGAAGTTAAATTTTTAGGTATGAAGTTTATGATTGTTAGATGGATACTTACAGTGTTATCAATATTCTTTATGTCATGGTTAATATCTTTATTTATCAAGAAAAAAGATATTATACAAAGTGAAATTAATTATAGTACAGATTTACTTTCAATAAATACAGATTACTGTATAGGTTGTAAGTTATGTGTAAAAAAATTTCCACAATATTTTGAAGTACTAAATAAAAAAGCAATTATTAAATCAATACCATCTAAAAATCAATTAGAAAAAATTAAAGATATCTGTGAAAAGTGTCCCGCAAAAGCAATTGTAATTAAAGATATTAATAAAGAAGATAGTTTAACTATAGAATGATTGAAAAATAAATTTATATTAAATAGATATTCAATTTTTGTTGAGACTTCCCGAGGAAGTCTCTCTTGTTTTTAGGCATGTTTGCTATAATTTACCCTTGAATTTGCTGGCTTTTGGCTTGTTTTGTAGGCCTTGAATTTTTGTTCTGACTTCTAAAAGAAGTCTTAATGAAAATTGAAAAAATTTTTGTATTCAATTTATAAAAATAAAAAACAATCCGTTAATGAGTTTAAAACTTCAGAGATAAAATTTTTTTAAATCTGTAGCTTAAAAAGTGTAACGAAAAAACTATATACATTAAATTATAAAAATATTATTCTTTACTTAACACTCTCTAATAAAGAACTTGCTTAGATAGTCTAGTAAAATAAATATTACTAATTTTATTCAAAAATTTCCAAGTATATTTTATAAAATAAAGCTCATAATAATTGTATCAAGCTTAGTATTATATTTAATGTAAATAAGTTTGATAACTGTGTTATTGTAAATATAAAATTTAGAATATTAATTTAATTATTAATATTTTTAATAGAATGGATTTAATTAACACACCGAAGTGTATGGGAGGCTTTATTATGAATATTCCACCAAAAAGTGTTATACGTAAGTAACGCACTAAGACAGGTAAAAATTTTGTTATTAAGGCATGAAATACATTTATTAATATAATAACTATAATCAAGTAAATTATATTAACTTTATAGAAATATGAACTTGTTAAAGAGATTAATTACCTTTATGATTAATTTGTAATAATTAGAGTATTTCTATAACAATTGAATTAGAGGTGTTCTAGTTAAATTTAACATTTAGCTAAAACACCTCTATTTTTTATAGTTTATATTTTGTTTTTAAATTGTTCATTCCAATTTTAACTGAATCAAAACCACAGTCAGCACCGTTTGCATCTTTAGTTTCATCTTCCATAACAAGCCATTTAGCATTAATTTCATGTGCCACATCAATTACTGATTGAATGTCTACTTCACCTTCACCAATAGCTGTAGAAGTAGTTTTTGTACCATCTTTTAAATGAATTAAATCACATACTCCATTATATTTTTTGCAATATTCAACAGGTGAAAGACCTGCATTAAACACCCAATAAGTATCAATTTCAGGTTTTATATCTTCAACAGAAGAATAAATAGTATCTAGGGCATATTCATCATTTATTTTTATAAATTCATGAGCATGGTTATGATAATAAAGATTTAAATTATTTTCTTTCAATTTCTTTGAAATAGGTTTTAAAGTTTCTATTAAAGTATTTAATGATTTTTCATCTTCAACTACATAATAAGGACAAATTATATTTGTATTACCAATAGTTTTATTATATGATATTACTTCATTAAGTTTATCAGTTAATAACTCAATACTTGTGTGACTGCCTGCAATTTTTAAACCATTTTCATCAAGACACGCTTTCATATCTTCAGCTTTTACATCAAAAAAACCTGCAAATTCTACACCATTAAATCCTAGTTCAGCAACTTTTTTAAGAGTATTTTTATAATCTTTTTCCATATCGCCTTTAACAGACCATAATTGTAATGCTAATAATGTTTTCATTATTTTAATTCTCCCAACATAAAAAATTTATATTTCGTAAATAATTAACAAGTTTTTAAGCTTGTTAATTATGGAATTCAATCTTATTATATCATATTATATTTGAATTTCAACATTAAATTGTTAATTTATATAATTAAGGTCTTTACAATATCAAAAAAATGTATCATAATTAGGGTAAGTGAGGTGAAAATAGTTGAAACCTTTATATAGCATATTTTTTGCAGTTATATTTTTATTAGTTGGATGTTCAAATGAAATTGAAAAAGAAAAGCAAAGTGTTCATGTCATAGAAGCTGAAAGTGAAATTAATATTACTCCTTCTACTATAGAAAATATAATTGATATGACGAAATTATCAGAAGGTCAAGAAAATCCATTACATTATAATTCTTATAATATAAACCTTGATATAAATACTGAAACAAGAGGTATAAAAGGGTTTGAAAAAGTAAGATATAAAAATGTTACAGGAGAGGATTTAAAAAATATATATTTCCATTTATATTTTAATGCATTTAGTGCCACATCAAAAACAATTCCTTATTTTAAAGAGTTTGAAGATAAGATATTTAAATATGGAGAAGATAAAGGGATTATGGATATAAAATCAGTTCATATAAATAATGAAGAAGTAAGCTTTGAACAAAGTGATACAATATTAAAAATAATCCTACCTAAAACTTTAAAAAATTTAGAAGAAACAGAAATAACAATACAATTTAATAGTTATATACCTAAAATAGCACATAGAACAGGTGCTAATGATAAAGCTATATGGCTTGGAAATTATATTCCTATCTTATGTAAATATAATAACTCTACTTGGAGAACTGATTCATATTATCCTGCTGGAGACCCTTTTTATTCTGATATATCAAATTACGAAGTTAAAATAACTGCACCTAAAGAATATAAAGTAATAGGTACAGGAAAAGAAATAATTTCAGAATCTAGTGATAATAATAACAAAACAATTACAACTTTGAATGCTGAAATGGTTAGAGATTTTGCTTTTGTAGTAAGTAAAGATTATAAAACAAACAGTATTAAAACAGAAAATGGAATTAATATTAAATTTCATCATTATAGTGATAACATGAATATAGATAAAATAATGTCATTAGCAGAAAAAAGTATAAATTATTATAGTAGTAAAGTAGGAAGTTATCCTTATTCTGAACTTGATATTGTAGAAACGGAATTATTTTTTAATGGGGGCATGGAATATCCATCACTTATTATGATGGACTCAGAATATTTACAAACATCCAAGGACTTAAGCTCAATTGTTCATGAAGTAGGACATCAATGGTTCTATAATATTATTGGAAATGACCAAATAAATGAAGCATGGATTGATGAAGGTTTAAATTCTTATTTACAAGAAGTAGTTTTATATTCAGAAGAAGAAATAGATAATAGAATGAATATACAATATAATAATCTTATCGAAAAACTTAAAGATATAAATAAAAAAAATTTAAATTCAAATCTAAAACATTATGAAAACTGGAATTCTTATTATTATGTTCAATATATACGAAGTAAATTTATGATATATAGTTTGCACCAAAAAATGGGTAGTGAATTATTTGACACTTTTTTAAAGACATATTATAAAAAATATGCTTTCAAAGAAGTTACATCTTCTGAATTTATAAAAACAGCCGAAGAAGTATATGGACAAAATTTAACACAATTTTTTAAACAGTGGATAGAAAATGATAAAATACCACCGTTAGGAGGGAATTAGGTGAAAGTAGTATCTATTTATAGTGAAATACCTAAACAAGGTCTTAGTGAAATTACAAAAATAGTATATAAAACATTAAATGAGCTTGATGTAGAAACAGAAGAAATAAATTTAAAAAATATAGTACCTTTTTATGAAGGTCATAAATTAAAAACAATAATGGATATTATAACAAAGATTCAAAATGCAGATGCTTGTATTTTAGCAACATCTGTAAACTTATTTGCACCAACAGCACTTATGAAAGCATTTTTAGAACATTGTACAGATAAAGAATATAAAAATATGCTTATAGATAAAAAATATTTAATAGTTTCTGTATCAAATACAATAGGAGAGAGAGAAGCAGCAGAGTACTTATATAGAGTAGTAAATGTATTAGGAGGTTCTGAATTAGGAAGAATAACTATGGGAATTAAAGAACTTATTTCTTTTAATTCTAATTCAATTATACAAGAAATAATTGAAAAAAATGTAGAGGATTTTTATAAACTTGTAAGACAAAATAGAAAAACATTTATGTCAAGTGAAGCTTATATATGCAATATGTATTATAACCAAAATCAACCTATTTCTATACAAGAAACAAACTATAATCAAAATCAACCTAGCT
>CAZWZB010000040.1:0-22120 GCA_964638835.1 uncultured Eubacteriales bacterium
TCATCCCATTGTAATTCAATTTGTTTTTTAGAACACTTATTATATTCATCTATTAAATAACGAATATGAGCAAATACTTGTTCATCATCAGATATATAAACATCTCTTAGGATAGACCTACTTTTTGTAGGAGCAATTTCAAATTGTGTTATTTTTTCATCTTTTAAATAAAAAGGTTTAGAAATTAATCCACCTACATCTGTATAATTTGTTATAGTATCAAATAAACTAAGAAATTTCTTTGCATCTACAAAATGATATATATTGTCTTCTAATTGGTAAGAAAATGATTTAAAAGGTATTTCTATATTATTATAAATTATTTTTATGTCATTTATTTGAGTATATTCATTATTTACTTTTACTTTATGTTCTTTTTCTTTTAAATATTTAGATATATATACATTTAGTGTTCTTAAATTGTCTTTATGAACATCAACTGTTTTTGTCCAATCAAAAGAAATATTAGAATTTTTAACCCATCCTGATTGCTTTAATTCTCTTCCTGTGAATGGTGGAAAATTTCCATTTGCAGTTCCTAAACCATCAACAAAATATCCACTAAAAGCAAGCACTCCTTGTGCTCCATTATTACTGACTGATGATAAATCTAACCTTTCTAAGGAATATGTATTAAAATCCGTTTGATTAGGAGTTTTATTTATTAATATTTTTCTACCAATATTATAATAAGTTAAAGGTTTTATTTTATAATTTTCTGTTGGTATAGCACCAATAACACCAGCTTTTTCTTTTGCTCCAACCACACCCCACAAAAATACATCTACATAATAGTATGAACCAACTGGATATATGGCATGTGCTCCTCTTGCTATAGTTATTACAGGGTGATTTTCAATTGTTATCATATCTTCATAATTTAAAAATATACGTCCTGTTTTCCAAGATTGAATTCCAGAAAATGAACTCTCTGTTTTTAGTAAAGATAGAGTATTATCTTTTAAATGTCCTGCTAAAATAATACGTTTTGGTTTTTTACTTATTTTATCAAAAACAATTGTAAAACTTTCTCTATCAAAATTATGCCATCCAGTTTTGAATTCCTCAGCTAAAGCATCTTTTGAATCAAATGCATAAAGCATATGATAATTTAAATAAACTTCATTTTCTTCTTCTACATAAGAATAATATACTTTAGATGTAGAAGGTGAACCCTTTATATCATAAACTTGTTTGCTTTTTTCTCCGTTTAACAATCCATCTAAATGACCATTATATGGTAAAATATCAATCAATCTATTATAATCAACTGTATGTGAGCCATGTATATCTTTTATAGTCAATTTTTTGTCTTCATTGAAGCTGGCATTTTACTACCAAAAAGTTCATCTAAACTTAATGGGAAAAATTCTTCATATTGATTAAAAGCTAAAATAGGAGAATACTCTTCTGCAATTAATTTTATTTCGCTATCACTCCATGATTCGTTAGAGCGTTTACCTTCAACAAATACATTTTGTGCCCAAATTCGATTTGTACCAGAAAAATCATTTTCCCATAAAGATATAGTATATATATCAGAAGGATAACTACTACCTAATTTACTACTATCTAATTTTATAGTATAATTATCTGTGTGTATAAAATTATAATTATCATCTATTCTCTGACTACCTAATACATATTTTTCACTAGAATCCTGTATAGTATAAAAAATGTTTTCTGGATTCCAAGTGTTACCAGGATAATTTCTTAAATAATCTAATGATATTTCAACAAAACCAGGCTCATTTTTTATTATATTAAACATTTTTATTTCTGTTTCTTTATTACTTAAATCAAAATCTTTTCCAGCCTGTTCAAAAAACCTACTACTACTAACTTTAGCTACAGGCATAAATGTAAAGTTTAAATCTTCATGTATAGTAATATCTATAATACCTGTTTCTTCATCATATCCATATCCTTTTAGACTTGTAAATTCTATTTCGTCAATAGATTCATCATAATGAAATTGGTAAACAAAATAAGGTATAAAATTTCTATCTTTCAATTTAATATATACTTTCATATTACTTGAAATAGTATCTCTTTCTATAGTGATAAGATTTTCATTCATATATTGCCATTTTCTAAAACCTAAATATTCATGAGGTCTATTTCCAAACTCCTCTTTTATGGTAAATTTTTGTCCAGGTAAAGTATGTACTTCATATTCATTACCTGCACTATCTATAAATTTTATAGGAACTCTACCCATAGGTATAAAAGTATAAGTTAAATCATCATATATATCAAATACTAGAATACTATTTTCTTCATCATAACTAAAATTCATATGCCCCATACTATCATTATCAAAAACTTGATATATTATAAATGGTATATAACTTTTATCTTTTACATTAATAGAAACAGTAACTTTTTCTACATCTTCGGCTTTAGTTATAGTAATAAAATTTGGATTAATATAACTCAATTCTTTCATAAATTCATACTCTGAACTTTTTGAATTTATATGTTCTTCAACTTTATTATCCATTTCTTCTTTTATACTTATTTTTTTATCTGGTAACCCCGTATATACTTCATATTCATTACCTGCACTATCTATGAATTTTATAGCAAATCTACCCATAACCATAAATGTGTAACTTAAATTATCATATAAATAAAACTCTAAAATTCTAGTTTCTTTATTATAAGTAAAATCAATGTTATTATTAGGTGATTGATAAACCATATATGGAATAAAGTTTTCATCTTTTATTTTAATAGTTACTTTTGTATTTTCTACATAACCATAATTAGTTTTAGTTATATTAATAAAGTTTGGATTAACTGAATTTAAATTTTTCATATCTTCTGGTTCTTTTGAATTTATATATTCTTCAACTTTGTTATCCATTTCTTCTTTTATAAGTACACTTTGGTCAGGTAATCCTGTAAAAATTTCATATTCATTACCAGCAGTATCAATGAACTTTATGATACGATCATAAAGGTTGTCATCATTATTGTTATTTCCTTTATTATCTTCTTCATTATCACCATTTTTAATAGAAATTTTGTACTTTCCACTTGTTGCATTAAATGTCACTACTTCGGTTTCAGGTTGTCCTTTTCCACGTACAAACTTTTGACTAAAAACTTCTCCTTGTTTACTTATCGTAGAATTATCATTTGCATAAACAATATTTAATGTAAATAGTGTAATTACTAAAAATAAGCATGTAGATTTTTTAAACATACAAATTCCTCCTATAAAATACTTTAATAATTGGTTATACTTTTCAAAAATTTATTTTCAAATATAACCAATTATTAAAATGTTACCATGTTATATGAAAAAAATCAATAAAAATATTCAACTTTTTACAAAATATAAATTTGTTTTTGTTTTTTGTAATTGATACTTAGAGTATAAAATAAAAAAACTGTTGTTTGATATTCTTTACAACAGTTTTTTATACATAATTAAATATAGAATTTTTTATTTACTATTAAATTCAAATTTATAGTAAGCTCCTGTATTCTTCATACTAGTTATCCATGATAAACTTATATTTAAAGGTTGTATTAAATAGTTATAATAAACATATAAATATTCTTCATCAGCATCTGAAAGATAAATGTTTTTTTGCCATGGTTTATAAACAATTTCCGTTTCACCATTTTTTAAAATAGTTTGCTGTTTTTCATCATAAACTATTTCATAACCTAAAGCTTCTGCAATTGGTTTAACATGTGAAAAATATAATGGTTCTTCTTTATGGTAAATAGTAGGTAGTGTATATTCTACTTTATTACCATCTATATATACTTCAATATCTAAAGGATATTCTAAATCAAAATCATAATAGTTAATATTCTTTGTTATATTAACTTCTTTTTCTATTGGTTCATATCCTTCTTTATGAAATGAAAATATATAATCACCTTTATCTAATAACATTGTAAATGTACCAATATCTTCATCCTTAACATTTTCAAATTTACCTTCTTTTGATAATGTTGTTGTTCTTGCTACTTCTTTTTTAGTTTTTTTGTCATATACTATAACTTCTAAATTACCTAATCCAAATGCTTTTTTATATGGATATTTTTCTCTTTCTTCATATAAAATTGGTTCAAAATTTCCTGTTCTAAAAACTGCTGTAGTTGTCACACTACCAAATAAAATAAATGGATTTGGGCGTTCTCCTATTGTTTCTAAAGCTTTTCTTACAGCATTATTTGCATTTAAAACAGGATATTCTAATTTCATTTCTTCATCAGTTGAACCTATTATTTGTACTTCTTTTTCACCTTCTAATTGCTCTTTAATATTTAAAGTTATTTCATAAGAGTTTACAACAATATCTTTTACTCTTTTTCCTGTTAAATTAGGATTTATACCCCATACCATTCCTACTACACCTGTTACATGTGCCGCTGCTATAGGTGTTCCTCTATGATTTGCAGAAGATACTGACCACTGTGTATCTGTATCAAGTAAACCAATTATTTCATTTGTAGTACTTAGAATATTCATACCAGGTGCTATTATATCTACTTTATTTCCAAGTTGAGTAGTTGGATAGATATAATAAGAGTTACTATCATATCTAGGTGAGTCATATAAACGTTCATCTTGGTAGAATGCCATATTACCTACCGTTATAATTCTATCTGCAACCTCTTGTTGTTTAATATTAGTAAACCATCCTTTATACTTTGTATTATAAAATTTTAAAATGTTATATGATATACGTTTTTCAAAATAATCACCAGCAGGAGTTATAATTACAAATTCATGCTTTAAATCTACATATTTTTGAAGAAATACTCCCATAGATTCTCCCTCATGCATAAGATATTCTATTTCTTCTGGATTTTTATTTAAGTTAGTAAATTCATTATGTCCCAATCCAACATTTATAATATTTACATTTTCAGCGAACAAACTTGCTAAAGCATATTTATTTTTAAATAATGTACTATACTGCTTTGTATAGCTTCCTGAAAGTGTATAACCATATAAATCCACATCCCATAAAAGTCCAGCAATTCCTATTTCGTTATTTGCAGTTGCTCCTATTAGTCCTGCAACATGTGTAGCATGATATGATTTTGCATGATAACCTTCCTTTTCATCATATCCTAATATTTTTTTAAATACTAAATCTTTATGTCCTGTATCAAACCCTGATGAATCTATAACTTCATCATGAAATTTTGACATATTATTACCATATGTTGGAGTATCTTGACCTTCAATAAATCCCGAGGATTCTAAAATACCAACCTTTACTTTATTCATTTTATCATTATAAATCCAAGCCATAGGTGCATCAATTGCTTTCATACCCCAATTATTACCACCAGCATAGCCATTTTGATAATCTTCTATTCCATTAAGCCATTCTACTCCATAATTATATTCATTATATATACTTTGCCATCTTGTATCATTAGGAACTGTAAATACTCCTTCAATATTTCTAAATTTATATTCTCGAGGTAATGGTTTTTCTACATTAATTGCCCAAAGCCATGGTTCTTCAGTATAATTTAATGAAGGTTGTCTAATCACACTTATATCAGCTGCTAAATTTAAATTTGAATATAAAACTTTATTATTAGAATTGAGTTTATTTATAATTTCAATTAATTCTTTTTCTGTTTTATCATCATAAAATAAAATTTGATATTCATTTGCAGTTTTTAAATAACCTACAATTTCACCACCATAACTTGTAACTAAATCATGAACTTCTTGATATTTTGTTTTTAATTTAGCAGATAAAATTATTTCACCTTTTATGTATTTATAGTTTTCGTATATTTGAGATTCCATAATATCAGATTCCTTAAATTCTCTAATACTAAAATCAGATATTGGTATAACTATTTGTTTCTCACCTTGAACAATAACTACTATACTAATTATAAATAAAACTATAATTATAAATGAAATTTTTAGTTTTTTAAATATTTTCATAATAGTCCTCCTTTTTATAAATTAATACCCTATCACATCATAAATTATATATTTATTATAAAATAAACTTAAAAGCTAAATAGAATAATATATAATATAGTAAAAAAGGTTATTATTTAATATAATAACCTCTTTTGTAATCATAATGAAAATTAACTTTCGTTTAATTATTTAGTAAATCCAAATGTATAATGACCTCCATCAGTTCCTGCTTCAATTAACTGCTCAGTAGGATTACTATCCATATTAAAAATAACTCTTAATGAAACAATTGATAAATATGCTAAATTATTATCATTATTAATTATACATCTTCCAGCTAAAATTTCAGTTCTTTCAGATTCGTTCCATATAGTTCTAGTAAATGTTTGAGCATCAATAACAAGTTCAATAGTTTCTAATAATTCTTTTGTTAAAGTAATCCTTTGCTCCGTTTCATTCCATGTTACAACATAACCAAGTGCTTCTGCAATTGGTTTAATATGAAGAAAAGAATCTCCTAATGAAAAATCACTTCCTGCAAATTTTATGATTTCTGGGGTTGGGTAAAAAATATCTGAATCATATTTTATTTTATTACCATCTATAGATACTTCAACTCCTAAAGGATATCCTACCAAATCAAACTCATGAAAAGTGACTTCTTTATCTATAGTTACTTGCTTTGACATAGGATTATTTTTATAACCATCTTTATAAAATAGAAGAGTATAATTACCTATATAATTATCTTTATCTAAATCTTCTAAAAATAAAGTAAATGTACCAATATCTTCTGTATACATGGATTGTATTTTTTCCATTGTTCTTAACTCTGTTATTTTTTCTGGCAATCCTTCTTTATAAACTTCTACTTTTACATTTCCTACTCCAAATACTAAATTGTCTTTTGGTTTATGTACTACTCTACCAAATAATACAGGTTGCTTACTAGAAGGGGGTAGAGTACTTGAATTTTTTAAACTATTAATTGCATCTTTAACTGCATTATTCGCATTTAAAACAGGATATTCTAATTTTAATTCTTCTTCCGTTGCACTTCTCATAGTAATATTACTTTCCTCTACCTTTGCCTCTAATTCTTCTTCTGTTTCACTTCTCATAGTAATATTAATACTAAGTGTTGTTTTACATGAATCAATAATAAGTTTTTTTACTGCTTCACCTGTTAAATTAGGATTAATACTCCACACCATTCCTACCACGCCTGTTACATGAGGTGCTGCCATAGATGTTCCTTTCATATTATAATAATAAAAATCTTCTGTTTTTGGTGGTTCATTACTATTATCAGCATGTACATCTCTTGGTAAGGAAATAGTGCTATAAATATTATAACCAGGTGCCATTATATCCACTTTATTACCAACTTGACTTTCTTCATAAATATTATATGTGTTAGTTCTATTTTGTAATAACTCCATATTTCCTACTATTATAATTCTATCTTGTACAGCTTGTTCGTTAATATTGCTAAAAACACCATTATATCTAGTATCTAATCTATAGTTATTTTTAGATCCATTACCTGCACTTTGTATAATTACAAATTCATGTTTTAAAGTTATATATTTATTAAGAAATACTCCTAAAGATTGAGCTTCATGTATAAGAAAAGGTATATCTTTTAATTTTTTATCTGTTTCAAGAAATGTTGTGTTTCCGAAACTTGCGTTTATAATATTTATATTTTCTGCAAATAAGCTAGATATAGCATATTTAATTTTGAATAAAGTCATTTTTAGAGTAGGATTTTTACCAGAATATTCAAAACCATATAATTCTGATTTCCACAATAACCCTGCAATCCCTTTATCATTATTTGCAGTTGCTCCTATTATTCCTGAAACATGCATAGCATGGTCTGTATTTGTGGAAGTATTAGTATTTAATATTTTTGTAAATGTCAAATCTTCATGATTTGTGTAAAAACCTTCATCTATAATACCAACCTTTACTGTCCCTACTTTTCTTTCTTCAAGAATTTTCCAAGCCATAGGTGCATCAATTGCTTCCATATTCCAATTAAAACCTCCAACTTTATTAGATTTGTAATCTTCCCATGAAGCAGACCATTTAGTGTCATTTGGAAATATTGAATTTTGTTCTATTTCTTGAAGTGTATACATTAATGAAATTCCATTTTCTTCTTCTAAAATCGCTTCTGCTATTGGAGGTTCTTCTAATTCAGAAACTAAATTTAATGAAGCATGTAAAACCAAATTATTATTATTAAAATTATCTATAATTTGTAATAAACTACTTTCTGTTTTACCATCATCAAATAAAGTTTGATATTCGTTTATTACTTCTAAATAACCTACAATTTTACCCCCATAACTTGCAACTAAATCATGAATTTGTTGATATGTTGCTTCTAAGGTAGCAGATATAATAATTTCACCCTTTACATATTTATAATTTTCATATATTTCAGATTGTACAATATCAGATTCCTCAAATTCTCTAATACTAAAATTAGGTATTGGTTCAACTTCTTTATTATTGTTGTTATTATTATAATAATCATCGTCATCATAATTATTATTTTTATTATCATTATCTTCATCATTACCATCATCGTCATCGTCATTATTACTATCATCATCATTGCCATCATCGTTTAAAGCTTCTTGTACACCTAAAACTATAAAACTATCAGGTGCACTTGTTAATTTTACTTCAACAATATTTGTATTTTTTAAATATACATATTTTGTGATGAAGTTTTGGTTCTTGTTAAAGTCGGATTGATTAACTATTTCTTCACCATTTATTGAAACAACCCCACTACTTACTCTTGTTTTTTTACTATCACCATTTTGAATAGTAATTTTGTACTTTCCACTTAATGTGCTAAAAGTTGCTGTTTCGGTTTGTGGTTGACCTTTTCCACGCACAAACTTTTGACTAAAAACTTCTCCTTGTTTACTTATCATAGAATTATCATTTGCATAAACAATATTTAATGCAAATAATGTAATTACTAAAAATAAGCAAGTAAATTTTTTAAACATACAAATTCCTCCTATAAAATATTTTAATAATTGGTTATAATTTTCAAAAATTTATTTTCAAATATAACCAATTATTAAAATGTTACCATATTATATGAAAAAAATCAATAAAAATATTCAACTTTTTACAAAATATAAATTTGTTTTTGTTTTTTGTAATTAGTGCTTAGAAAATAGTCAATAGTGCAAAAATAAAATTAATATTCTATAATTTGAAAGCATTTATATATAAAATATAAAAAAAGTAAAACAATATTTTATTGTACTTACTTTTTTTATTATCTATTTAGCATTTTCTAAAATTAAAGTTATGTCGCACTTTGTACGAAGTGCGACATAACTTTAAATAAAAAAAATAGTAAGAAAAATATTTTAGTATTCCCTACTACTTTTAATTATTTATATATTTTTAGGTATCCATAAAGTCATAGTAGTTCCTTTTTCATATATACTTTCGGCTGTTATCATACCACCATGCAATTCCATTATTTCTTTTGATATCGCAAGCCCAAGTCCCGTACCGCCCATTGCTCTTGAACGTGCTTTATCAACTCTATAAAATCTTTCAAATATTCGTCCTAAATCATCTTTTGGTATACCTATACCATTATCTTCTATTATAATCTTTATATGTTTATCTGTTTTATCTGTAGATATTAATATATTAGAGTTATCAGGACTATATTTTATAGAATTAGTTATAATATTGCTTAATACTTGAGAGATTCTATCAACATCAATATTTACTTCAATATCTTTTTCTAGTGGTATATATTTATATGTATGATTTTTTTTATCAGCTAATATCTTATGTTGTTGCCAACAATTTTTTAATAATGAATTTATACTAGCAACTTGATATTTAAGTTTAAATTGTTTATTATCAAATCTTGATAAATGTAATAAGTCTGTAACTAATAATGCCATTCTATCTGCTTCGCTATCTATAATTTCCAAAAATTCTTTGGCAATGTCCATTTCCTCCATTGCACCATCTAATAAAGTTTCAGCATAACTTTTAATTGTAGTTAAAGGAGTTCTTAACTCATGAGATACATTAGCAACAAATTCCCTTCTCATGTCATCAAGTTTTTTTTGTTTAGTTATATCTTGTAAAACTACTATCAATCCTTCAACTTTGGATTGCTCAGAAAAATAAGGAGCAATATTAAGTTTTGTATATTTTTCATTTATATCTAAAATATGTTCATAAATTAAATCTTCATCTACACTTAAAAGTTCTTCTACACTATAACCTAATTTAAAGCTTTCTATAAAATTAGATATATGGGTAGGAATTTCATCCATATCTAACATTGTACTTGTTGCAGGGTTTGCATGTATAAGATTACCTTTATTATCATAAGCTAAAATTCCATCAGTCATGTTATGTAGTACAGTTTCTAATTTATTTTTTTCACCTGAAATAGTATGCATTGTTTTATTTAACTCATTAGCCATATAATTAAAGTTGCTTGTTAATTGTCCTATTTCATCATTAGAATAAACCTCTATTTGTTTATCAAAATTTCCTTCTGCTAATTCTTTTGCACCTTTTGTAAGCTCTATTATAGGACCTGTAAGTGTATTTGCGAAAATATATCCTATAATACCTCCTAATGCTAGTGCTAAAATTACAGCTATAGATATAGTTTTAGTTGTTGTGTTTAAATTTTTAATCATAGTATTGATATTAGTACGTACAAATACAACGTACTTAACAGAATTATTATCTTTTATTGGATATGCATAGTTCATCCATTTATTTTTTAAGCCTCTTGAGTCGGTATCTTCATTACCATAACTAAAAGATGTAGTACCAGCTAAAGCAGCTATAATATCAGAATTTTTATATGTGGGATAGGGGTTTGAAGATACATTACTAGCAATAGTTTCTCCTAAAGAATTTAATATATTAACATGAATTTGTGATGAATATGTATTTCCACCACTATATTGACTATCTAATTGTATTTGAAAATCGCTTTCTTCATATTTATTTATTACTTCTTCTACTACTCTTTCTACAGAATATATCAATTCGTCTTTTTTATTTTTAACTTCAACATCTTTTGTACGCATTATAATAAAAGTTCCACTTACAATCATAACTATAAATACAAGTGCAAGATAAACTATTACAAGTTTCTTTTTAATACTTTTCATATAAATATAAAACAATATAAGACTAAATTTTAACTTTAGTCTTATATTGAATCTCACTCCTTTCTTATTTATATTTAGTATAGTTTTCGATTTTACACCTATAACAAGCTTTTTTTAAGTGGTTAACTACAATCTTTCATAAAATAGTAACCTACTCCTCTTTTAGTTAAAATATATTCTGGTTTACTTGCATTATCTTCTAATTTTTCTCTTAAACGTCTTATTGTAACATCTACAGTACGTAAATCACCATAATATTCATATCCCCATACTTTTTCCAATAAAATTTCTCTTGAAAATATTTGTGACCTTTGACAAGCTAAAAATTTAACAAGTTCATACTCTCTAAGAGTAAGTTCTAATGGCTTACCTCTTTTTCTAACTTCATATCTATCAATATCAATAATAATGTCTTTAAATTCAAGTAAATTACTATTGGTTTTGCTGGAATTAGAATTATCGTTTATTTTTCTTCTTAAATTAGCTTTTACTCTAGCCATAAGTTCTCTAACACTAAATGGTTTTGTTACATAGTCATCAGCTCCTAATTCCAAGCCTAATACTTTATCCAGTTCTTCAGCTCTAGCTGTAAGCATTATTATAGGAGTATTTGATTTTTCACGTATTTTTTTACAAGCTTCTAATCCATTTAATTCAGGCATCATAATATCAAGTAATATAAGATCAGGGTTATATTTAAAGGCAGCATCTATTCCCTCTCTCCCATTTGAAGCTTTAATTGCTTCATAACCTTCTTTCTTTAAATTAAAAGCTAGTATTTCTACAATATTTCTTTCATCATCTACTATTAGAATTTTTTGCGACATTTAAAATTACCTCCAAATTTACTTGTAATTTTCAAGTTTACATTTTAAATATAGGCAATTAACTTTAAGGAATGTAACCTATACTTAATATCTGAAAAAATATGTAAGATATAATTTTATATAAATTATACTTAGCGAAATTGAAAACAATTAGATTTGCTATAACTTATAATAAAAGGTGAGTATTAAACCCACCTATGTTATGAATTCAATAAAGTCAAAAAAGTAACTAAGTTGCTTAAATTGCACAGAATTTTTACATTATTTAATATAATTTAAAGGATTAACCGGAACATTATTTTTATGAATTTCAAAATGTATATGATTACCTGTACTATTACCTGTACTTCCTACAGCGGCTATATTTTCACCTTTAGCAACTCTTTGACCTGAATTAACATCTAATCTGCTACAATGTGCATAATATGTTTCAAATCCATTATCATGATTTATAATTACCAAATTACCAAAACCTGCTTTCCAACCAGAAAAGGTAACTACTCCTCCATCAGAAGCATATATAGTAGTACCTTTTGGAGCAGAAATATCTAAAGCACTATGAAAACTCCCCCATCTACTACCAAAATAAGATGATATATTTCCACCTGATATAGGTCTTATAAAACTCCCCGTAGAGCTTTTAGGTGGTATAGATTTAGTTCCTGTTACAATAATTGAGGGTATAGGCTCTAATAAAATTGTTGGTTCCCCTATTATTTCTTTGTCATCTTCATATCCATTTATATATGTTATATGTGTAGTAATTTCTTTACTTCCTTCTTTACCTTCTTGAACAACCATTTGATATGTTTTAAGTTGTTCATCATCTGTTTGATACTCAACTGAATATGGTATAGTTTCAATATACTTCATTTCTGTTACGACTTTAACAGATAAAAAAGGTTTTGGAACAACAAGTTTTAATTTTTGACCTATCTTTAATATACTTGTTTCTGTTACATCAGGATTAAGTTTATAAATAGTGGATAATGGAATACCATTATCTTTTGCTATATTCCACAATGTATCTTTTTCTTTTACTTCATATGTTTTTGATATTTCAGTTTCTGCTGTAAGTTTATTAAATAAATCATTTTGTGTTATAATAATAGATTTATCTACAAATTTTGGGGTTATAGTATAATTTTCAATAAAAGTTTTATTTATTTCTACTAATTTAGAATCATTAATTGTGTATTTATCCAGTATTTTGTTTAAAACTAATTCTATATCTTCTTTATTTTTTAAAGTGCCTATTTCAACATCATTAACAGATATAACAAATGCACTTATGTTATATGATATTTTATCACGTACTTGAGATATAATATAATCTGGATTAGATAAATCTTTTTTTGAAGCTCTTATAAATTTTGATGTAACTTGATAATCTTCAATAGGTTTTATTTTAGTATTTTCTTTTGTTTCGATTTGACTTAAAGCAGTATTATAAATAGTTTTTTCTAATCCTTCATCCTTTACTTTTACTATACCAACTGGTATATCGGAAATATATATTTCATAAGCATTTTTATGTACTAATGACCATATAATAAATCCTAAAAATATACTTAATGTTGAAATATAAAATACAGTTTTAAAAGATATTTTATTTTGTTTTTTATTATTTTTATTCTTATTTTTGTTGTGATTGTTTTTATTCTCTTGATTATCTTCGATTTTTTTATTGTGCTTTTCTTTATACTTTTCTCTTATGTCTATTATATTAGAATTTTCATTTTTTTCTTTCATAGTATTTAAGTTATTTCGCATAGCATCTAATCCTTTTAAAGTTTATAGATATTTTCACAATATTATTTAATATAACAGTTTTATTATATTAGGTGTTTTAATATATGTCAAACATTTTACTTCAAAATCTAATGGTTTATATTACCAATATAAGATAAAAAGTCAAAATTTAAATATTTTATATATAATAAAATTGAAACTTGTATAAAAAAAGCTAATACCTAGTTTTCAATTTTACTATTTATTATAGAAGATTTTAATTTTATAAATTATTATTAACTATTTAGAAACTATAGTAATTGATTTTGCAATATTATCTGAACTATTTGTAAATGTAACTGTTACATACATATTTTCTTTTATATCATCTAATGTAACTGTTTTATTTAGTACAGCATCATAAACTGTAGTTTTATTATCAAATAATACTTTAATAGAAGATAAATTATCAGTGTCAACATACATATAATTATATCTTAGTATATCTACGTTTCCTTTGATTGTAAGATTTGTTTCGGGTTCTGATAATATACGTATAGAATCTATTTCTTTACTATCTAATATAAGTCTTATTTTACTTCCTAACTTTATAGAATACAAATCTAAAGGTGAATCAACTCTATATTGTATTTTTTCACCGTATTTATCTTTTAATGTTATGTTTGAATAGTTTGATATAACTATTTCTTCAACCGTGCCTTCTATGGTAGAACTAGTGCCTACAGCATATAAATATGTAATATTATTATACTCTTTATCAATTTCTAGAATATCACCAATTTTTAATTCTTTCCATTTTACTGTTCCTTGCCCTTTTCTTTTCATATCAGAAGAAGATGTTACTTTTAATTCATATTTTACACCATCTTTAGTTTTTACTGTGAGTATGGGGATATTTTCATTATTAAGCCTTTTATCAATAAGTTCTACATCTTTTAAAGTCATATTTTTTTCTTCTACTAATATTGAATAAACCATATTCCCAAATACTTTAATAGTAACAATATCTTCTTTAGCTATACTACTAAATGATATATCTTTATCACTTTTTTTAATAGTACAATTAGAAGCAAGTATATAAGTTTGAGTTTCTTTATAAATATCACCAGATGGACTAAGCATTTGTACTAATACTGAGATTGAATTAGAATTATTTACACTTCCAGTAGAAGTTACTGTACATACTCTTGTTAAAAGTTGTGAACTATCTATATTATTGTTGTTATTAGAATTATTACCATTATTATTATTGTTGTTATTAGAATTATTACTACTATTATTATTATTGTTATTAGAATTGCTATTATCTGTTTGACCTGAATCAGATGAAGATAATTTTTGTGTTCTAATTTCAGTAGCTTCATTATTAATAATAACTAGAAATACTGACATATCTTTTGATAATTTATCTATAGTACTTAAAACTCCATCTATATATAATTTAACATTAGAGGATAATTTATAGACTTTTAATTGATTATCTAAATTAGTAATACTCACAACATTGGAAGAAGGATATATACTTGCAAGTTTACCTTCATCAGTAGTTACATTAAGAGTTTGAGAATTACCATTTGTATTATTATTTGTAGTGTTATTTGTTGAATTGTTAGGAGGAGTAGTTTCTTCTTTAGAATATATTGCTTTATCTAAAAAAACTGCCATTTCAGCTTTTGTTACAGAACTAGTAGGATTAAATTTATTATTAGAATCAGCAGTGATTACCCCTTTATCTTTTAAATAATATACATAGGATTTTGCAGTTTCACTAATTGCTGAATCATCAGCAAATTTATTAGTAGTTTTATAATTAACTGCTTCTGATTTTTTCCCCATAGTATTAACAAGAAAAACAGCAAGTTCCTCTTTAGTAAGCTCTCTTACTTTTTCTGTTCCATCAGTATACTTTGTAACAAATTTATTAAGGTCATCTATATTTAATATTTCTTTTTCATATAAATAAGCAATAGAATTTTCATAATCCTTATTAATATTACCCCATTTTATAGGAAAAGATTTTTTAAAAAGATTTATAGTATTTTTAGTTTTATCCGTAAAAGTATAACCATTTGCAGTGTTATAACCAGCTACTCTAGCTAATATTCGAGCAGTTTCCATTTTATCAATAATTTGATTTGGATAATAGCTAGTACCATCCCCTACTATAATTCCTTTATCCGACATTTTAATAACTGAAGAGTATGCGAAATGATTAGATGGAACATCATTATATGTATTTGCACCAAATACAGTAGAACTAGAACCTATAATTATAGCTACTGCAAAAGCAGTATTCTTTATATATTTCTTTAAGTTCATTAAATTTTAACCTCCTGTAATATTGATAATTATATTTTAGACTATAATTCAACATATTGCAAGTATTTGATTGGAAAAATTTTTGTATTGATATATATTGCTTTATCAAGTACAATAGCAAATGTAGTTGGTCGACATAATTAGTCACACCAAACAAATTATATTATCAACTATAATTCAATGCAATAAGAAATACTGATTGGAATAAATTTTACATTGATAAATACTTTTCTATAAAGTATAATATTAAAAGTAGTTGATAGATATAATCTATTGTAATAAAATATTTTATATTTTAGACTACAATATCAATCAATGTAAATGATTAATTGGAAAAAGGTTTGCATTGATAAATAACTTATTATGATGTACAATAACAAATGTAGTTTTGAAAATTTAAACTACATTTCAATGCAATAAGAAATATTGACTGGAATAAATTTTACATTGATAAATAGTTCATTATAAAGTATAATGTTTAATGTAGTCAGTTGACATAATCAATTATCATAAAACATTTTGCTTGTTAGACTACAATATTAATTAATGTAAATGATTGATTGGAAGAAAATTTGCATTGATAAATGATTTGTTATGAGTTATAATGTTAACTGTAGTTGGTCGACATAATGTGTTACAATAAAAAGTTTTAATTCGAAAAATCAATGGAAGAAAATTTGCATTGATAAATGATTTGTTATAAGATATAATAACAATCATAAATGGTCGACATAATATGTTTAATAATTAATTATTCAAAATAATAGGAGGAAATACCACATGACATTATTAAAAAATAAAATTTTATCTTTTGCTTTAGCAGGAACAATGGCACTTTCTTCAACAGGAATAGTTTTCGGTGCTGGTGCTACATCAACAGAAAAATTTGATAAAATAGTTGATCTTGGAATAATTCAAGGGGAAGGCGAAGGAAGTATACCTTTACCAACAGATAAACTTTCTAGATATCGTGCTTTCGTATTACAATTAAGATTAATGGGTAAATTAGAAGAATTCCAAAAATTCGATGAAACAGGTAAAAACAATTTTAAAGATGCTAAAGACTTTAGTCCATTCATTCAAAAACTTGCAGCATATTTAAAAGCAAATCCTGAATTAGGTATAACAGGTTATGAAGATGGAACTTTAAGACCTATGGAAGATATCTCTGCTAGAGAATATGTAGTTATGATGCTTGGTGCATTAGGTTATGAACCTGGTCGTGATTTTACTTGGGAAACAGCTTTAGAATTAGCTGAAGAATTAGGAATTATAACAACTGTTAATTCAGAAAGTAAATCTTTAACTTTAAAAGATGCTTCAGTATACACTTATGACACTTTATCAGTACCAGCAAAAGGTGGAGACGCAACACTTGGTGAAGATTTAGGATATGTTATAAAAGATACTTTAGCACCAATAGTAGCATTTGATGGTCTTAAAGATACTGTAGATACTTCTGTATTAAACTTAAAAGGTAGTGTAAACGAAGATGCTACAATTAAAGTTAATGGTAAAGAAGTAGTAGTTAGTGATGAACTTACTTTTGGAGCAAGTGTTGACTTAAAAGTAGGAGATAACACTATAATAGTAGAAGCAATCGACCCATCAGGAAACACAAGCACAGAAGAAATTAAAGTTAAAAGAATTTTAAGAGACTTAGTTATAACTAATATAACAAGTGATAGTAACAAACAAGTACAAATCGAGTTTAACAATGAACTTGACCCAGCAACAGTAAAAGCTGAAAACTTTACTATCAAAAACTATACTATAGGTAAAGTACAACTTGAAGATGATAAGAAAACAGTAACTCTTATGTTATCAGGACAATCTGTATTCCAACAACAATCAAAACAAGTAATGTCTACTATAGAAAATGTTAAAGATGTAGATGGTAATGTAATGAGCAAAGTTACAAATCAAGAATTTATTTCTCAAGATTTAACATTGCCTGAAATAGTAAAAGTAGAAACAGAAAGAAATGATGAAATAAAAATAACATTTAGTGAACCAGTACAAGAAGCTCAAGCTTTAAATACAACTAACTATCAACTTAATGGTGAACGTTTTGTAGGTACAATTAAAAACTATGATTATAATACAGTAATATTATATTCTAAAAACTTCAAACAAGAAAATGAACTTGTGGTTAAAAATATAAAAGACTTCAACAATCTTACTATGAAAGATCAAACAGTAGCATTTAATTATTCTCAAGATACACAAGCTCCTGAAATATTAGAAATAACAGATGTAACATTAGAATCTATGAGAGTAAAATTTAGTGAAAAAGTAGATTTTACATCTATAAATAAAGACAATATTAAATGGGCTTATAGTATATCATCAACATCTGGAAAAACAGCAACAGATATTGAAAAAGTAGATGACACTACTGTAATTGTAAGATTTAAAGGGGATAACTCTTTACCTCCTTCAACTGTAAATGTTATATTTAATGGTATCAAAGACTTATCAGGTAACACTATGGTAAAAGATACAACATTACAAGTAACAGCAACTGTTGACGAAGCAAGACCAGAAGTAACTTCTATCTTAGCGGAATATGATGGTGGAGCTACAACAACAAGCAATGGAAATACTAAATTTACAGTAAACTTCTCTAAAAAAGTAGTTGATGCTGATTCAACAAACAATCTTGCAAATAACTTTGAAATCTTAGATAGTGAAGGTAAAAAAGTAAATAAAGCTATCACTTTAAAAGAAGCTTATAATACAGCTACAAATAAAATAGAATTTACAGTGAATGACTTGGCTGAAGGGGATTATACACTTGTTATCAAAAATATGAAAGATGACACAAAACTTGCTAACAAAATGATTGATACTGAAAAGAGTTTCTCAATATCAAATAAAAGAACACCTGAAGTATTAGGTTTATTCTATGAAGATTCATTAAACTCAAATAAATTATATGTACAATTCTCTGAAGCAATGAATGGTACTATAACAGATTCATCTAAATATATGATTAAAAAAGGTAATGCTTGGTATAAACTTTCAGACGAACTTGATGGTAATATAACAACTATGAGAAACAGCACATTTGCAGTTATTCCATTAAAGAACGACTTAAAATCTTATACACAACTTGAAATATCATTAGTAGAAAATGCTGCAGGTAATATAATAAATGGTACAAAATTAACATTTGATTTAGGTGATATCAAAAATATTAACACAACAGCACCTACTATTAAATATGCAGAAGTAACATCTAAAGACCAAATTAAAATCTATCTTGATAAAGAAGTAACTGATGCTTACTACAAAGATTTCTGGATTACAACAGAAGATAAATCAGTTGCACAAAATGTATACCAAAATCAAGTTTCTAACTATAACTTTAATGTTCAAACAGTTAAAGAAAATAGTTTAGGAGTAGATATTAATGGTAATGGAAATACATCTGATGATGCAACAGTATCAGTAGTAACAATAAACTTTACTACAGATGTATTTAATTCAGAAGGTAAATTTAAATCAGGTCAAGAAGTATATGTATATGACAATGCAGGAAATGTACTTTATACTCAAGATGCATTTGGTAACAAACTTGCTACAGGTTCTGCAGTTGCTGTAGATAAAGTAAAAGCATCATTAGAAACAACAAATAACAAAATAAATGCAAACTTAGATAACTCTTCAGTAGTATTAAAATTTGATGAAGCTGTAGTAGATACAAACTCAGTATATGCTGCTAATGACTTTGTTATAGTAGATAATACAGGTAAAACTCTTACAGCAGGAGTTGACTACACAGTAGCTATCGTAAATGGTGAAATAGTAATAACATTCTCTGATTTAATGGAAGGTGATTATACTATAAGCACAGCAAGTACAATAAACTTCATCAAAGATGCAGCTGGAAACAAAATATCATCATTCAACAATGTTACAATTGTAAGACAATAATTAATAAATAAAAAAAAAGGGGTTGCGTAATGCAACTCTTTTTTTTATGGTTAAAAATAATTTAATAATTTAAAACCAATATAAATTTCTTTTATATATTTTAATTTACTTTATTATAAAATCAAATCTTTTGTAACAAAATTAGATTTTAAGTATCTAATTATGTAAAGAATAAGAGGTGATAAAATGTTAAATAAATTAGCAAAGGAAGTGGAAGAATTATACATAAAATATTCAGATGATGTTTACAAATATATACTTTGTATATGTAGAGATAGTGATAAAGCAAATGATATATTACAAAACACATTTTTAAATGTATTAAAAGGACTTAAAGGTTTTAAAAATAATAGTTCTATTAAAACATGGATTTTCACAATAGCAAGAAATGAATGCTATAAATTTTTAAAGAAAAATAAAAATTTTGTGCCATTAGAAGAAAATATTTTATTATCTAATAGTAATATAGAAAATGATTTAATAACTCAATCTAATATTAAATTAATTTTAGCTTTTATAAATAAACTTGATGAAGATTTAAGAAATCTTATGATATTAAGATTAATAAATGAATTATCTTATTTAGAAATAGCAGATATTATTGGTAGGAATGAAGTATGGGGTAGGGTAAATTTTTTAAGAACAAAAAAGAAAATAATAGAAATGATTGGAGCTGATTTATAATGAATGAATGTTTAATAGTGAAAGATTTATTGCCAATGTATATTGAAAATTTAGTTTGTAAAGAAACATCTGAAATGATAGAAAAACATTTAAAACAATGTGAAGATTGTAATAGAGAATTTGAATTACAAAAAGTAAATATAAATATTTCTTTAAATAATAATAAGAAAAAAAGTGTAAAGTCATTAAATAAAACAATAATATTACATTATATTTTATCTTTAACTTTTATAGCTGGTTTAACTTATGCAATTAACATATTTCAAATATATGTACCTTTACCACCAGTGTTTTTAATTTGTACTATATCATTGTTTGGTTGTGGTTTTGTAGCACAAAATTTAATAAAAAATATTTATATAACATCTACTATTCCTATTTTATGTACATATATTTCAATAACTAATGAAACTAATATGTTATCCCTCAAAACTATATCTATTCTAATATTAACGAATCTGTTTTACATATTAAGTGGATATACTATAGCACATATGATTTACATAAAAAAAGTAAAAGCAATACCATTAACTTTAGTACTTATAATAGGTTGCTTTACTTCTATTCCTACTAAAAAGTATTTTAATCTATGGGAAAAATTATGGCTAAAATCAGTATTTAGAGACCATTGCAAATCTTATAATTCGGAATTAATAGATTTTACTTATATTAACGGATATAATTATGTTGGCTATATGAATAATGCAACAGGTGAAAAATATAGACTAGTTGCTTTTAATGGTAATATTGGATTTCCTCTTAAAGTAGAATATGAACATACAAATTATAGTTATAATTCTAAAGATTCTGATTTATTAACAGATATTTTAGTTTATAATGGTTTAAAATTTTCAGAATGGAATAGTCCTTATGTTAGTGTAAAAAGTAATGAGAAAGTAACTATGACAAATCCATATACTAACATTGATGATATACAAAGAATACAAAAATATTCTATATTTTTAGAACATGATAACAATATAGAAATAAATCTTCAATTAAATTTAAATAAATATAAAGAGGAAATAAAAGATATGGATAGTTTTGTAAGTGTAGTATATAATATTATACAAACATTAAATAAATTAAATTTGTACTATGAAACTATGGAGATTTATTTTTCAGATGAAATGTATTATGATGAATCACTTAAAAGTTACGTTTCTAATACTTATAAAATTAATTTATTAAAAGAACAATTAAAAAATATAGATATAGATACAATAAAAAATTTAACTTCTTATTACATGGATAAATATCATAAAAGGTAAACTACAAAGAATTTTAAAAGTGTTAAATATTATATAGGGAACAGATTTATCTCTTCCCTATAGTTAATAAATTTTTTTAAATTTATAAAATATTGTATTCAACATTTTATTATTATTGCATATTATAAATTAAGTATATCAAGTGCTGTTGTTAATTTGGTTAACGGCATAGTAATAGGCTCTTTTAGATGTATTATTTCT
>CAZWZB010000041.1:0-12664 GCA_964638835.1 uncultured Eubacteriales bacterium
TACACTATTTTTTTAACTATAAATGATATTGCTTTTAATTATTTGTTTTACACAAGAGATTTCCTTGTAAAATCAATAAAAATAATATTGGTAAAAAAAATTTTTGAGGTGAGTTTTATAAAAGTCTATTTGTTAATAACAATTTTTAAAATTAAGAATTCAATTATATTGACAAATTTAAACTAACTAATTAAAATTAAGAGAGTGTTAATTAAAGAATGATACTTTTATAATTTAATGTAAAAAGTAAATTTAAATCATTATTGAATGTAGGGGCGTGCTACGCACGTCCGAAAAAAAACACGGACGACCGTAGGTCGCCCCTACATTTCTCTACAATTATTTTTGAATCATTCTATAGTAAACACCCTCAAAATTAAAACATAAATTATGTTAATTTATAATTGGAGGTGTTGTAATGTATTTAGAAAAAAGGTTTGAAGAATTATCAAAACTAAATGATGATAATAAAAAATTATTTGGCATTTGGTATGTTTTAAAGCAACAATTTATACAAATGTTAGATGGTGTTACACAATATTTTCCTCATTTTAGTTTACACAATGAAACTCATTCAAAAACTATATGTCAACAAATAGAACGGTTTTTAGGAAAAGAAAGAATAGATAAATTATCTGTTTCAGATATTTGGTTATTACTTATGTCGTTTTACTGCCATGATATAGGAATGGCATTAAAATATAACGATATAAAAAAGTTTTTTGATAATAAATTTGAAGATATATTAAAAGATAACTCAAATATTAAAAATCCTGATATTTTAAAAGCTATAGAAAGAATAAAAACATTTTCTATGAATAATTGCAAAAGTATTAATAACTATAAACAATCAATTCAATATTTTAATGATATTAGATTACTTATTGAAAATCATTTTAGAAGTTCCCATGCTGAAAGAAGCCAAATATATATTGTAGATTTAATGGAAAAAATTAATTATTATGGTTTAATTAATATTCGTTTTATTGATTTACTCTGTAAAATATGTTTAACTCATCAAAAAGATATTTCTTCTATTATGGAATTACCATACTTATCAAATGGTTTATTAGATGATTATATACACCCAAGATTTATTGCTGGAATGTTATGTATGGGTGACTTATTAGATTTAGACACAGATAGATTTAATGAATTTTTATTAGAAACCATTGACCCACTCCCTGAAAGTTCCGAAGTTCATTTACATAAGCATAAAGCTATAAAACAATTTTTAGTAAGTCCTGATGGAATTGAAATAAAATCTGATACTGATAAAGATGAAGTAAATCGTGAACTAAAATCTTGGACAAATTATATTGAAAAATGTGTAAAGTTTTTAGCAATAAATTGGGAAACTATTGTTCAAGAAGATTTTGATAGACCACCTAAAATTATTGATATAAAACATTTTAAGAATGGTAATGAGAACTGGTCTGATTATTTATCTTTAGCTTTTAAAATTGATAAGAATAGAGCAATAGAATTATTACAAGGAACAAATATTTATGAAAGCAAATTTGATTTTATAAGAGAAGTAATCCAAAATGCTATTGACGCTTCGCTTATGCAACTTTGGTATGAATTGTATAATGAAGATTCTAACAAATATAATATAAATACAAGAATAGATGAAATATCTGAAGAAATATATAAAAAATATCCTATTGATATTTCTGTTACTTTAGATGAAAAAGAGCGTTGTATATTTACTATAAGAGATAGAGGAATAGGTATTGACCGTGAAGATTTAAAAAATATTTCTAATGTTGGAAGTTCAAATACTCAAAAAAAACAACATATATTAAAAACTATGCCTACATGGATAAAACCATCAGGTGCATTTGGTTTAGGGCTTCAATCTATATTTATGGTTACAGACTCTTTTGAAATTATCTCAGAAACTGACAATGATACAGCAAAAAAAATGGTGTTTGAATCGGGTAATTATAATGAGGGATATATTAGTGTAGAAGATTACAAAGAATACTTTACAAGAGGAACTGAACTTAAAATAACAATAAATTCTGATAAAATTAGTTTAAAAGAACTAGAAATTTCTGAATTAAGAGCATTAGAAAAGTCTAAAGGTTTTTTTATTATTGATAAAATAGAGAAGTATTTTTCTATTAAAAATGATGAAAAACAAAAATTATATAAAATAAGCTTTTTTGATATAAATTTATCATCAAATTTTAATAATAAAATAAAAGAAAAAATATATGAAAATACTTTAGCAAATAAAATAAAACAATGTGGTAAATTAGATATAAAAAATGATAACTTCAAATTTTCTTATTATGATTATGAACAAAATATATTATGTGAAATAGATTTTTATAAACCAGATTCTAGCATCAAAAAAGAAGATAATATAAGTTGTTGTTTTATAAAAAACCCCAAAAAAGATGTTTATTATAGAAATACATTTGTAACAAAGTCTAATTTTGACTTTTACTTAGATAAATTTTATTATTTTTTTAATTTTTCACTTAATATTTTAAATTTTGAAGCTAATAATTTACTTAACATTAATAGAAATTCTTTCATTAACACAAGTCATATACTTGAAACTTTGAATAAATCTATATCTAATTCTTTAAAATTCTGTATAGATAAAATAATTTCAGAGAAGAAATCATTGGGCAAATATGTTATTTATATTTATCAAATTTGTATATATTTAAATTATAAAATAGAGGATTTTATAAATATATATAAAAATAGTTTTAATAATTTTAATTATGGTGTGTTTTTACCATTTGAAATAGAAAATCAAAATCATACAACTTCAAATAAACCACTAAATTATAACCCTTTAGAACAACAATATCTAACTTTAATTGAACTAGTAGATAATATAGATAATATAAAATTTATGGATGAAAAAATTTTAAAATATTTACCATGTATTAATGATGATGAATTAAATAGTTATATGGATTATAATCTTTTTTTTGATGCAAATAGAATTGTATCCATTAATATATTAAAACAATATTTTGTAAAATACAAGAGGTATATTTTAAAGTGTTATGATGTTATTATTTTTCCAATTAATATTTATAGTTGGATAAGTTGTGATTTATTAATTAAAATTGAAACCTATGTAAAATCTATTATACTTAATTATTATAAAATTTGTAATGATAAAGATGAAAAGAATGAATATAATAAATTGTTTATATTGGATAGCAAATATAATGATTATATTAATGCATACTATATTTATTTACCATTTACATCAAGTAATTTTAATATTTTACGAAAAAAGCTTAAAAATAGAGATATTATAGAAAATAATTTTGTTGATAATTTTATTACTGACCTAAAAAATAGTGAATATTTCAAAAAAGTAATCAATTATATAAGTCAAGTCAATAAAGAAGAAATAAAAATTATAGAAAATCAAATGGAAGTATTTTTAAAACAAATGTTAGATTTACTATTTAATAATGATTTATATAAAGAATATATAATTAAATTAGTTAATTCATATAAGTAAAATTTTAAGGAGGACAAAAATGCCTAACCCCGAACTATGGGATTTATTTAATTCCAATCGCCAACCCCTAAACAAACTCCACACCCGAGGTGAGAAAATGCCTTTAGGTGAATACCATATCGTAGTAGAAATTTGGACTATAAACAGTAACAAAGAAATTTTATTAACACTTCGTGACCCTAAAAAAGAATGTTACCCAAACACATGGGAAAATACTGCTGGTTCAATATTAACAGGAGAAACAAGTAAACAAGGAGCAGTACGAGAACTATTTGAAGAAACAGGAATAAAAATAACGGAAGAAGAACTTATTTTTATTGGTACAAATAAAGAAAACACAGCTTTTGTTGATATGTATGTAGTAAAGAAAGATATTACAATAGAAGAACTTACAATGCAAGAGGGCGAAACCGTTTTAGCACAATGGGTAACATTAGAAAAATTAGACGAAATGATGAATTCTGGAGTTATTTCAGATCCTATTGTAAATAGACTTAAACCATTTAGAAGAGAATTTGAAAAATTTTTATCATAAAAAAACCACCCAAAGGGTGGTTTTTTGTTTTAACTACTTAAACATTTAATTAACATCATCAAGTTTACTATGTAATTTAAATTTATTTATTAATTCATTTAGTACTTTTGCTTGTTCACTAAAGTGTTCACTAGAAGTAGCACTTTCTTCTATTATTTGAGAAGTATTTTGTAGTATATTTGAAATATCTTGTATTTTCGTATTTATTTCTTCAATTGAACTTGATTGTTCGTTTGAATCTTTGGATATTTCATTTACTAATTTATTTGTTTGTTTTGTATTTTCTACTATTGTTATAATTGATTTAGCTGTTTCATTAGCTATTTGTATTCCTCTCTCCACAGACTCAATTGTATTTTCTATTAAAGTATTTGTATTTTTAACTGCTTCACTACTTTGATTAGCAAGTTCTTTTACTGAATTAGCAACCACAGCAAAACTTTTTCCTGATTCTCCTGCTCTTGCTGCTTCAATTGATGCATTAAGTGCAAGCATATTTGTTTGTGAAGCTATACTTTCTATTGTTTTTATAATTGCTCTTATATCATTGGATGCTTGGTTAATTTCTTCCATAGCACTAATCATTTTTTCTATTTGTTTATTTTCGTACTCAACTTCTGATAAGGCATTATCTGAAATTTTATTTGCTTCTTTTGCATTACCAGCATTTTTATTTACTTTTAATACAACTTCATTTATGTTATTTGATAGTAATTCAATTAAATTTGATTGGTGATTTGAATCTTGAGATATGGTATTAGCAACGTCTGAAATTTGTTGGGAGCCTTCTGAAATTTGCTGAGATATTTCTTGTATTTTTAGTAGCATTTCATTAAATGATTTTATAATTTTAGTTAATGATGTTTGTAAAGGTATAAAGTCTCCAACATATTCTGTATCAAAAGAAACATTCATATTACCATTAGCCATTTCATTTAAAACATATGTTATATCATTTATAATTTTCTTTAAACTATTCACAAGTGTTAATGTGGAATTTGATAAAATTTCAACTTCATCATTTGTTTTAACTACTGGAATATTAGATTGTAAATCACCTTTTGATAATAGATTTAATCTTTCTACACACTGTTTTATTGGGTTTGCAAAAGATTTTGAAATCTTTAACATTGCAAAAAATGATATAATTATTGATAATATAGCTAATGCTATTGTCGAAAAAATTGATATAAAAGTTGGAACCATAAATTCTTGTTTTACAACTGTAACATATATACTCCAATTATTAGTATTAGGAATAGGAGCATAAGACATATATCTTGTATATTTTTCGTAGAAGTATTCACCAAAACCACTATTACCCTTTGTAGCTATTGATTCTAATTCAGCTAAGCGTACTAATTTTTTATCTGTTTTTGCTTCTTGTGCTGTATTATATCTACCTAAAACAAGGTCATAAGCAAAAAAAGCAATTGTAGTTCCTTCTTTGTCTATAATAGCCGCCCTACCTAAATTTCCTATATGTATGTTAGCAACAATGTCTGTCATAAATTTAGCATCTACACCAATATACATTACACCTTTGAAAATACCATCTTTAATTAAAGGTGTTGAAATAAGTATAGATAATGTTTCATAATTATCGTATGATATAGGGTCTGAAACATATGTAGTTTTTTCATTTTTAGGATTGATAAATATAGGGCTTTGTGACATATTAGTTTGATTTATAATTGAAATACCTTCTTCATTTAAAATATCAATCATTGTAAAATTAAACTCTTTTTTTATTTGCTCAATTAAATTAATTTTATCTTCATAAGTACTATCTTCATTTGTAAATGTAGGATTTATAGTAAAAGATTTAAGTACTTTCCTATATTCATTTAATTCAGCTTCAACTCTTGATGATGCAACTTTAGTTGTTTCTATTAAACTTTTTTTGAGAATAGTAATTGTACTATAATAAGTTAATATAGCTGAACTAACACCTATAAATGCAGCAACTAATATAACAATTATAATGGTATAGAATAATATTTTTGTTTTTATGCTTTTCATAACAATCCCCGTTCTACAAAAATTACTCAAACATATTTGAATATACTCACCCAAGTAACTTCTGCTCAAAAAGTATCACCTTTTTGATTTAATTCATCTATATATATATTTCTATTCTGTATAGCCTGCAAGCAAGATTTTAGTTTTCCTATAATTCCATTTTGCAGTATATGTTACATGAGATAATTCCCATTTAACATAGTCCGAACCAGACAATAAATTATCTTTTTTAGCTATATTTACTCCGCTATTTATATCTCTTCCTATTTTATTCATACATGATGGACATACAAATTCTCTGATTGATGGGTTTTTCTTTTCTTTATGTCCACATATACAACACGTTTTTGTAGTATTCTTTTCATTAACTTTTGAATACTGTTTTCCACTTCTATTCATAACCCATTCTAATATTATTCTAAACTTACCTATAACTTCTTGATTTAACATTGACCTATGCATATTTTTAACAATTGCAGTATTTAAACTTGGTGTATAATCTCCTATTGCTACATAATCATAATTTTTTGCAATCCAATTAGCAATACTATAACATGCCGACTTAATTTGTTCTCGTCTTTTATTATAAATACTGTTTAATACTTTATTAAGTCTTAACCATCTTTTACTTGGTAAATAGTAATTTTTACTTGTTTTTGTTGTAATCATCTTTGATTTTTTCATACATAAATCTCTTTTTGACTTTAATTTATCAATTACTTTGTCCCAATATTTTAATTGATTAAGTTTTTCAAATTCATAGCTTACTCCATTATTATCAATAGCTACAAAGAAATTTTTATGATTTGGGTCTATAGCTATCCATTTTTTAACTTCTTTTTTCTCAATTTCAATTCTTTCAATGCAAAAAATAGCATAAAATCTATTTCCTTGTTGCTTACACAATCTAAAATTCTTTATAATATCTGTACTTTGTAAGTGTAAATTTTCTTTTAATTGTCCGGTTATTTTTAATCTATTTTTATTTTCATTAACACCCAAACTTATTTGTAATTTTTCACTTTCTAATATTTTAAAGCCTTTGTTTGGTTCATCATAAAATAATGAAAACCAATTTTCTTTCCAAGATTTAAACTTTGGATAACCTAACCCTCGTTTAAAAAATCTCTTATATGTTTCTTTAAGTCTAATGGCAGTATTTTTTAAAGGTGATGAATGAATATTATTTAAAAATTTATATTCTTGCTTAAGAATAGGAACTTCATTTCTTAAATTCCTACCTTTAAGGAGTTCTTTTTTGTTGTTATTATTTGTATAATCATTGATTGTCATTTCTAATAAATGATTATATAACCAATTACACATACGGCTTTGACTATCTAAAATTAATACATATTCTTTTGGAAATAGAACTTCAATTTTGCGATTAAATATCATAATACTTATTCACCTACTTTCACTTTTGTATTTTTTTACTTTATTTAATTACTAGTGTAATTGTAACATAATACTACTTAATTAGTCAATATATTTAGATAAATTTAAAAAATTTTAAGTAAACAGTTTTATTGCCCCTGTATATTTTATTATATCAATATATTAAATTTATTTCAATGCTTTGTTTAAATTATAAAATTTAAGACTAATATCATTAAAAATGATTTGATAAATAATTTATAATTTTTTTCATTTTTAAATAATCTTAATAAAACAATTAAAATCAATCTTGTGTCGCACTTAATTTTAAGTGCGACATGACTTTAAATTAAAAAAAATAGTAAAGAACAATATTTTATTGTTTTTACTATTTTAAAGAATGTGTTTATTAACTTAGTTTTGATAATTAAACAAGATAGATTAGTTTTCAACTTTGCCAATCATAAAATATTTTTCTATTAACTTTATTGTTTGCCCTTTTATTAATTCAAGTCTTTCTTTTGCTTCAATATCACCATTTATATAAGCTCTCATAAGTCTTCCTTCTTCAAAACACAATTCATTATGTAAAGGGAAATAATTATCAATTAAAAATATAGCATAACTAGACAAGCGATATGAAGAATGTACATGATAATTTTGTCCTTTATATTCATCTACTGCTATACTGTATAAATTTTTAACTGCTTCAATAATATCTTCTCTTGTATTGGATTTAGCTAAAACAATAGTTTTTGACTCTGTAAAGTATTTCCTATTTACTGTACCATGTGAGTCACTACTACCAACAATAGGTATATTAAATCCTTTAGATTTTATTTCATTATATAATGAGATTTGCATCATATTTTCTTTATTACTTTGCCCACCAACTAATTCAAAACAATCAGCAAAATTGTTTTCTAAATAAAATTTAGTAAAACTATCTGCTACATGGTAAACATCTGCTATCCAATGAGGATGACAGAATATTGCCATTCCGTTTCCTTCATGTATTTTTTTTATAGCAAGTAAACAAGAAGCATGAATAAATGGGTCAACACCCTCTGGTAATTGTTCTAAAGTATTTTGTAAAGATTCAACTTCCTTAAACCATTCTTCTTTTGGTTCACTATCCCATACTTTTTCGGTATGGTTACGATTGTATTCATTAACACTAAAATCTGAACCAAAGTTTACAATGTGTACATGATTGTTTGGTGTGTGTACTTCTTCACCACGATACAATTTAAAATCAAGCTCAACATCTTTATATTTTTCAATAGCACGAAGTGAACTATCCATACGGTAATGGTCAGTTATAGAAATAAAATCAAATCCATGTTGTCTATACATACTAGCAACAAATTCAGGAGATTCTATACCATCGGAAAAACAAGTATGTACATGAAAATCACCCATATAAGGATACCTACAATATAAATCTTCTTTTACTGAATAAACAGAAAGAGATACTATTATTTTATCCAAATCATTTGATTTAAATATACGTATTGAATGTTCTTGTTCACCTTCAAATGCGTGTTCAAAAACTAATAAACCATTTTTCGGTGTTGCTGTATAAGATTTTATTTGAGGTTTTGTTTGTGAATATATATCATAAGTCATAGGGAAAATTTTAATTGTATATTCGCAATCTAAAAATGCAACATGAGCAGATAAAGGTTTAATATGAATAGCAGTTTTCTTTTCTGTTAGTAATACTTTTGGATAAATGTCATAAAAATATAATTCATTTTTCAACGTTAATACCTTCTTTATCTTTTAAATTAATCTCATAATTATATGAGGTTTAATTTATTATACGTAGTAAAACTGAAATTTACAAGAGTAAGATGTAGTGTAAAACCTCACAAATTGTATTGTTATTTTAAAACTTTTAATAACTATATTGACATTAAGTATTATTTGCATTATTATATATAATACAAATAATACTTATATTAAGAGGTGATAAAAATGATATTAAAACTTGATATGAAAAGTTCTATACCAATCTATGTTCAATTAAGAAATCAAATTGTTATGGGTATTGGAAATGGAAAATTAAAAATAGGTGAAGGACTTCCAACAGTTCGTCAGATGGCAGAAGATTTAGGAGTAAATATGATGACTATAACAAAAGCATATACCATATTAAAAAATGAAGGTTATATAGAAATTGACCGTCGACATGGTGCAAAAGTAAGTCCAAGCATTGATATGAGTGGAGTATTTCAAGAAAAAATCGAAAGTGAGTTGTCATTACTTATTGCAGAATCTTCAATAAAAGGTATGAATAAAGATGAGTTTATATCTTTATGTAATAATGTTTTTGATAAACTTAATATTTCATATGAGGGGGATGTAATATGATATTTTTTGTAATAATTGAAATGATTATTTTATTAACTATATATTTTGTATTTCGTTTGGCAGAAAAACCAAACGGAAATATTTTACTTGGGGTAACACTGCCATATGAGCAATTGAAAAATGAAGAAATATTACATATTGTGAAAAGGTACCATAATGCAAATTTAAAATGTTTATTTATATTTATGTTTATATTAATACCAACTTATTTAATAAAAGAATATATGTCATTTCTTCTTTTATATTCAACTATATTTTTTATTATCTTGTTTTATGTAAATAACAAAGTTTATATGAAATATTTCAAAAGGTTATATAATTTAAAAAAAGAAAATAAGTGGTTTGTTGGAGCTACTCATATTGTTAGTATTGATACAGAAGTAAGCAGACTTAAAAACACATTTGTAGTATCAAAACTTTGGTTTGCACCATCATTAATCATTAGCTTAATTCCTTTATTTTCTACTAAAATACAAGAATTTTATATTTTCTCAATATATACATTACTTATGGTTATAACATATTATCTTTCATATCTAATTACCTTAAAGTGTAAAACTATAACATACAGTGAAAATACAGATATAAATTTTACTCTAAATAAAGTATATAAAATGGAATGGTCAAAATGTTGGGTAATGTCATCCTATTTTGCAAGCATATTTGGAACAATTACATTCTTTTTTTTAAGTAACCAAAGCTATAAAACAATATATTTAATTGCCACAATTATTATTGCATCAATTTCCCCTTTATTTTACTTAGTCTTCACTTATAATAAAATTCGTAGTATTAAAAATAAATTGCTTTTGTTAGATAGTGCTATTATTTATGCAGATGATGATGAATTTTGGGAAAGTGGCTATTACTATAATCCTAATGATAATCGAACTTTTGTTGAAAAACGTCTTGGTATTGGAACAACAGTAAATATGGCAAAGACTGGTGGAAAACTTGTAAATATAATATGGATTGCTTCTCTTATATTTATGATTGGATTTTATGTAGCAATGATTCCATTAGATTTTGGTAGTATTAATATGACTGTAGAAAAAAATATAGTAAAAATATCTGCTCCTTTATATAGATATAAATTTAATATTGATGATGTTGTTAATATAACTGTTCTTGATTCTTTTCCAAAGGTTTCAAATAGATATGGTACAGCTAGTGACAGATTTTATATTGGAACTTTTACTGTAAACGGATATGGTAGATGTAAAGTATGTGTTTATCGTAAATCCAATACATTTCTTTTAATAGAATTAAAAGATGATAAAATATTTTTTAACAGTAATACACAAGAAAAAACAGAGGAGTTTTATAATGAATTGTTGAAAATAAAATCTGTTTCAAACTAAATATTTTTAATGTAATAAATTTAATTGGATATTGAAAATTAAAAAAGTACTCCATTGATACAAATTATTGTAGTGATTGAGTACTTTTTTTGATATCGCTATTATTATAGGATAGAGATGACCCTATGTATTTAAAAAACTTAAAACTTGATAATTAAAATCCTTTGCTTCCTCATATGCTCCATGCCCAAGACCTGCATAGATTTTCAAGTTACTTCCTTGTATTCTTTGAGATATTTCCTTGGCGGCATTTTGACCAACAATTTTATCATCATCTCCTCCAATAACAAGGGTAGGACATTGGATTTTAATAATTTCATTGTAGGTGCTGTGATTTATGCACGAATTTGCCTGTATAATAAATCTGTCAAAATTCTTAGGCTTATTCAACTTGCTTAAAATAGGATATAATGGTCGATATGCTTTAAGACGTTTTTTTGAATAAGTTTTTTCAATAGTGTCTATAAATATACTTTTAAAATCGTTTGCATTGGCCAACTCTATCCAATTGTTAACTACACTTTGTATAGTATCATTTTGTTTACATAAAGTTACAACTAACACCAGTTTTTCTATCAATTCAGGATAATCCACTGCAAGATATTGTGCAATCATACCACCTTGAGAAACTCCCATCACATAAGCTTTGGATATCCCCAATTTTTTTATAGCGATTGCTTGGTCAGCCGCCATATCTTTTGTAGAGTATCCTTATTCTAATTCATTTTTGCGACTAAAAACATACACTTTATAATCTTTTGCAAAAATTCTATACATCAAAGCAAAAGCACTAGCAGTACCTTTAACCGTTTTTAGTGCATCTCCTAGACCTGGAATTATTATCAAAGTTTTCTTTCCATATCCAAATGATATATATTCCATATCTGTATTGTTTATTATGATATTGCCATTTTGCGCATTATAAAACATAAAAAATGTCCTCCCAGAACAAAATATATTTTCTTTTATATGTTTTTTAATAAATTTAATATAATTCCTCAAATGCTTTAATGTGTTTTATTAAAATACGAGAAGCTATAGCATCTACATCAATATCATCTGCAATACCATTTTGGCTGAACAAGCTGTAATCCCGCAAAACATGTCTTGGAGTGTTATTTTTCAAAATGGTAATTATTCTATTTTCATCAACAAAATGAGCAATTCTTAAAAAATTTTGATTTTGTTCTAATATAGAAACAAGGTTTTCAATATTCATAAACTTCAACTCCTTTAAAAATGGTATATCACAAATTCAAAATAAATACAACCTATTTTATATAAATATTTATTTCAAAAAAATAATTCCAACATGTAGTTTATTCAAATTACTATTAATTAAATACTTTTTTCTACATCAAAAATTTTTAAACTACTAAATTAATAATTAAAATTATATTTAATTTAGATTAAAGTTGGTTCGCACTCCGTAAGGAGTGCGAACCAATATTGATTTAATATTTTTATTAACACCAATAAAAATATTAT
>CAZWZB010000041.1:12764-17094 GCA_964638835.1 uncultured Eubacteriales bacterium
GGAGTGCGAACCAATATTGATTTAATATTTTTATTAACACCAATAAAAATATTATTAAATTAATGGTATACTCAACAAACTTTATTCAAGTTTACTTAGTATAAATTAGTATAGTTGTTTTATTTAAAGTTAATAATATTTTTATCTGTTTTGATATAATAATAAATATGTTTTAATAAATTTGATAAAATCATATAAATTTTACGTTTTTACTATTGCAAAATGATGTGTAATTCTGTTAAACTATAAAGAATTATAAAAATACAATTAGAGGTGCAAACATATGGGATTTTTAGAGAAGATTTTTGGTAGCTATAGTGATAAGGAAATTAAGCGTATAATGCCTATAGTTGACAAAATAGATAGTTTAGAAGATGATATTAAAAAACTTTCTGATGAACAATTGAGTTCAAAAACTCAAGAGTTTAAAGATAGACTTAGTAATGGTGAAACATTAGATGATATTTTACCGGAAGCATTTGCAGTTGTAAGAGAAGCTTCTGTACGAACAATTGGTTTAAGACATTTTAGGGTTCAACTTATAGGTGGTATTGTATTACATCAAGGTCGTATAGCAGAAATGAGAACAGGTGAAGGAAAAACATTAGTTGCAACGTTACCTGCATATCTTAATGCATTAGAAGGTAAAGGAGTACAAGTAGTTACTGTAAATGACTTCTTAGCACGTACACAATCTGAAGAAATGGGTCATGTTTATAATTTTTTAGGTATGACAGTTGGTGTTATATTAAATGATATGGATAATAACCAAAGACGTGAAGCTTATAATTGTGATATTACTTATGCCACTAATAATGAATTAGGTTTTGATTATTTGCGTGATAATATGGTTGTTTATAAAGAAGAATTAGTTCAAAGAGATTTACATTATGCAATAATTGATGAGGTTGACTCCATTCTTATTGATGAGGCAAGAACTCCTCTTATAATATCAGGTAGTGGTAATAAATCTACTCAATTATACAAAATTGCAGATACTTTTGTTAGAACACTGAAAAAAGGGCGTATAGTAGATGAAGCTGAACAAATACCATCTATGATGCGTACTGAAATAAAAGAAGAAGGAGATTTTGTTGTAATTGAAAAAGAAAAATCCGTTTCACTTACAGAAGATGGAGTTAAAAAAGCTGAACGTTTCTTTGCTATAGAAAATCTTTCAGACCCTGAAAACATGGAAATACTTCATCATATAAACAATGCACTTAGAGCACAACAAACAATGCATTTAGATAAAGATTATGTTGTACAAGATGGTGAAATTGTAATAGTTGATGAATTTACAGGACGTTTGATGCCGGGTAGAAGATATTCTGACGGACTTCATCAAGCAATAGAAGCTAAAGAAAATGTAGAAGTAAATAGAGAAAGTAAAACACTTGCAACTATTACATTCCAAAATTTCTTTAATAAATATGCTAAAAAATCCGGTATGACTGGTACAGCTCAAACAGAAGAAAACGAATTTAGACATATATATGGTATGGACGTTGTAGTTATCCCTACAAATAAACCTATATTACGTAAAGACCATACCGACTTAGTATATAGAACTGAAAAAGGAAAGTTTAGAGCAGTTGTTAAAGATATAGAAGAATCCCATGCAAAAGGTCAACCTGTATTAGTTGGTACTGTTACTATTGATAAATCCGAAGTTTTAAGTGCTATGCTTAAAAAAGTTGGAATAAAACATGAAGTTTTAAATGCAAAATACCATGCAAAAGAAGCAGAAATAGTTGCATTAGCAGGACGTAAGGGAGCAGTTACAATTGCTACAAACATGGCAGGACGTGGTACAGATATTAAACTTGAAGAAGGAGTACAAGATTTAGGTGGATTAAAAATAATTGGTACTTCAAGACATGAATCAAGACGTATAGATAATCAGTTACGTGGTCGTTCTGGTCGTCAAGGTGACCCCGGCGAATCTCGTTTCTATATTTCAATGGAAGATGATTTAATGCGTTTATTTGGTTCTGAAAAAATAATGAAAATAGTTGATACTATGGGCATGACAGAAGATGAACCAATAGAACATGGAATGCTTACAAAAGCAATTGAAAATGCACAAAAGAAAGTTGAAGGAAATAACTTCTCAATACGTAAACAATTACTTGATTATGACCAAGTTATGAATGAACAAAGAGAGCTTATATATACTGAACGTAAAAAAGTTTTATTTGGAGCAGATTTAAGCGAAAGTATATCAAACATGAGAAAAGAAATAATTGAAAAATCAGTTGATAGATATACAGGTGAAAGCCAATATCCTGAAGACTGGGATTTGTTAGGACTTAATGAACATTTGTTAAAAATAATACCTATCAAACAGATTATGTTTAGTGATGAAGATTTAGAAACTCTTACTAAAGATGAATTAAAGCAAAGACTTTTAGATGAAGCAAATGCACTTTATAAAGAAAAAGAAGATATAATAACTTCTGAACATATGAGAGAAATTGAACGTGTAATAATGCTTAGAGTTATAGACCAAAAATGGATGGATCATATTGATGATATGGACCAAATGCGTCAAGGTATAGGACTTCGTGCATATGCTCAAAGAGACCCACTTGTAGAATATAAATTTATAGGTTTTGATATGTTTGAAGAAATGACAGGAAATATACAAGTAGATACAGTAAGAGCATTATATAATGTTCGTGTAGCTCATGAACCAGAAAGAGAACAAGTTGCAAAACCTATAGCTACAAATAGAAGTGAAAATGTAGAACCATCACAACCAACAAAACGCAAAGAAGATAAAATAGGTCGTAATGACCCTTGCCCATGTGGTAGTGGTAAAAAGTATAAATATTGTCATGGTAGAGAATCTTAAAATTAAACTTAATCAAAAGGGTGTGATTAATATTGTTAGAACTTGAACAAATGAAACAAGAATTACAAGTATATAGAACGAAATTAAACGAAATGGGGAACTCACTTTGACATTGCTAATTCAAAGTTAAAAGTAGAAGAATTAGAAATTATTTCAACAGACCCGAATTTTTGGAATAATATTGAACAGTCGCAAAAAACTTTACAACAAATAAAAAATCTTAAAGATAAAATTAAATCTTATGAGAATTTATATAATGATTATGAAAATTTACTTGAGTTTATAGATTTAGGTAATGAAGAAGATGATAGAACAATATTACCTGATATAACTAAAGACTATAAGAGCTTTATAAATAATTATGAAGAACTTAGAATTGCAACCTTATTAAGTGGTAAATACGACAAAAATAATGCAATCTTAACATTACATTCAGGAGCAGGGGGAACTGAAGCTTGTGATTGGGTTTCAATGTTGTTACGTATGTATATTAGATGGGCAGAAAAAAGAGGGTTTAAAATTGAAGAATTAGATTACCTTGCAGGTGAAGAAGCAGGTATAAAATCTGTAACTATACAGATTAATGGCGAAAATGCATATGGATATATGAAAGCTGAAAAAGGAGTTCACCGTTTAGTAAGAATATCTCCTTTTGATTCATCAGGTAGACGACATACATCATTTGCATCATGTGATGTTATGCCTGAAATAGATGATGATGCAGATTTACAAATAAATGCTGATGAATTAAAAGTAGATACGTATCGTTCAAGTGGTGCAGGTGGGCAACATGTAAATAAAACTGAATCTGCCATACGAATTACTCACATACCTACAGGAATAATAGTTCAATGTCAGAATGAACGTTCACAACATAAAAACAGAGATACAGCAATGAAAATGTTAAAATCAAAACTTTTTGAACTTAAACAAGAAGAACAAATGCAACTTCTACAAGGAATAAGAGGAGAAGTAAAAGAAATAGGGTGGGGAAGTCAAATACGCTCTTATGTATTTCACCCTTACAATTTAGTTAAAGACCATAGAACAAATGAAGAAATAGGTAATATACAAAGTGTTATGGATGGAAATATAGATAATTTCATTAGTGCATACTTATCAGCAGTAAATTTAAAAAGTGAATAGATATGAGAGAGTGTTTATTTGCAATTAATACATTATATTGTTAATTGTGTAATGAAATCTTCAATTAACACTTTCAAATATAGCTAGTTGACAAAATTTAAACACCAATAATTAATTTTATTGGTGTTTAAATTTTAGGAATTAAATGAATTAATTACTTCAACAACAAAATCAGTATTAATTTTTAACTCTAAAGCAATTTCATCTATTGATTTTTCTTTTAGAAATAATTTAATAATTTTAGAATACAAATTTGCTTTTTCCTCAGCCTTTCTTGCTTTTTCTTCAGCCTCCAGTTCAGCTTTTCTTGCTTTTTCCTCAGCTTCT
>CAZWZB010000041.1:17194-22100 GCA_964638835.1 uncultured Eubacteriales bacterium
TCTTGCTTTTTCTTCAGCCTCCAGTTCAGCTTTTCTTGCTTTTTCCTCAGCTTCTAATTGAGCCTTTTTTGCTTTGTTTATCTCTTCTTGATTTCTCATTTTTTCTTCTTTTTGAATCTGATATATCAAAGAATTCATTTCCATTTGTTCTAATGCTGCTGAAAACATACCTAACAACTCCTTTCTACTATTTGATATCATCTTATGAACATTATCCATCAATAATTTATATTCAGGATACATTTTAGCTATTTTTTGTCTAATCATTATATCATCAGTTGCAATCATAGTCAAAAGTGCCTCTTGTTCGTTGTTGAATTTTTTACCTGAAACGAAACTTTCTAATTCTATAAATATATATTCTTGTAGTAAATCAAGTTCTACACCTGTATTTGATTGTTGTTTAAAATAGTGTATATGGTGAGAATTACTTTTAAACTTATTAGGACTTTCAACCATAAATATAATAGTATAAACCTTCTTTAAGTTTGAAAAAGTAGTTGAATTTTTTGATTCAGAATTATCTACTGAATATTGTCTTAAAATTAAATCTGATGAATACGCAACTGCCCTTTTATCAATAAAATCTTGTTTTATAACTTGCATTTCAACTATTACTATTTCACCATTATCAAGTTGTGCAACTACATCCAAAATCATTTTCTTAGATAAAATACTTTGTGGATTACTTTCATTTCTTAATGAATGGCTTACTTTAATAGGAATACCTATTATTTTAGTTAATAAATGAGATAGAGTTTCTTTATTTGTGTCAGGGTCGAAAACGGTTTTAAAAACATAATCAGTTGTTATTGAAATTCCTTTCTTACCTAACCACACATCTACATAATAGTTTTTGTATTCTTGGTTTAACTTATTCCATGCATCAATATAAAATTCTTTTTCAGCAATAGAAGTTGCTGTACTTATTACAAATGATATAAATTCGTTTTGTAGCTCTTCTTGTGTTTTTATCTTTTTCATCCCCCAATCCCTGTATTTTGTTTAATTATAGCATATGGTGTAATTATTTTCAACTTGTTCATTATTTATATTGAGAGTTTTAAATTTTACATACACCAAATATAGTTAATGAAATTATTGTAAAATGAATTAACTATATTTTTAAGAAATAAACAATAGGTATTATTAACACTATATAAAAATAAAAAAAGTAAGAGAATTACTCCTTACTTTTTTTACTTCCTAATTTATTTTCTTTTCCACTTAACAATCTTTTTATATTAGGTAAATGTTTACCAACTATAATTAACATAATAAGTAAAGTTAAAAGTATATTTTCAAGTGGGTAACCAAATATTGAAAACAATATAGGTAAAGATATAACAAACAACATTGAACCCAATGAAACATATTTTGTTATAACAATAGATACAATACCTATTAAAAAAGATATAAGTATTATAGGTAAATTCCATATAGAAAGTACAATACCTATTGCTGATGCAACACCTTTTCCACCTTTAAATTTTAAAAATACAGGCCAATTATGACCTAAAATTACACCAACCCCACTATATAAAGTAATTAGCATTTTATCATCATTTTTAAATATAAGTTTACATATTAATACTGCAAGCATTGGTTTTAATAAATCAACTATAAAAGTAATAGCAGCAGCTTTTTTTCCCATAACTCTTAAAATATTTGTTGAACCTGCATTACCACTTCCGTGTTCTCTAATGTCAATATTACCTAAAAGTTTTCCAACTAAATATGCACTCTGAATACAACCAATAAAATAACCTATTACTATACAAATTAATTTGTACATTAATTATCTTTCCTTTCTCTTAGTATAAAGTGGAGTGGTGTACCCTTAAATCCAAAAGCCTCTCTTATTTGATTTTCTAAATATCTTTGATATGAAAAATGCATTAATGCTTTATCATTTACAAATATAACAAATGTAGGCGGTTTAACAGACACTTGTGTTATATAATATACTTTTAATTGTTTACCTTTATCTGATGGAGGTTGATTTAGAGCTGTAGCCTCGATTATAACATCATTTAATAAACCTGTACTTATTCTTAATGTATGATTTTCTGAAACCATTTTTATCATTTCAAATAGTCTATTTACTCTTTGTCCTGTAAGAGCTGATATAAATAACATTGGAGCATAAGGCATATATTTAAGCTCCATTTCTATATCTTTAACAAATTTATTCATTGTTTTATCATCTTTTTCAATTTTATCCCACTTATTAACAGCTATTATAGCAGCTTTTCCTCTCTCATGTGCTATTCCTGCTATTTTTGTATCTTGGTCAGTTATACCTTCTGATGCATCTATTAAAAGTACAGAAACATCACAACGTTCTACTGCTGAAACTGCTCTTATTATACTGTAACGTTCAATTCCATCTTCTATTTTACTTTTGCGTCGCATACCAGCAGTATCTATAAATATAAATTTTTGTCCATTAATAGTTATTGGAGTATCAACAGCATCTCTTGTTGTTCCAGCTATATCACTTACTATAAGTCTTTCTTCACCTAGTATTTTATTTATAAGTGAAGATTTACCCACATTAGGTTTACCTATTATAGCTACTTTTACAACATCTTCTTCAAATATATCTATATCTTTATCAGGAAAATATTTAACTATTTCATCAAGCATATCACCTAATCCTAAAGCTTGCCCTGATGATATAGGTATAGGGGTTCCAAGTCCTAAATTATAAAATTCATATATATCAAAATTTTCTTTTCTCATATCATCTACTTTGTTTACTACAAGTACAACAGGTCTTTTTGTTTTTCTAAGCATATTTGCTACTTGCATATCAGAATCAACGAGTCCTTGTTTTACATCTACTATAAATAAAATTACATCTGCTGTTTCCATAGCAATTTGTGCTTGGTGTCGCATTTGTTTTAATATAATATCATTTGTATTAGGTTCAATACCACCTGTATCTACTATAGTAAATTGGTAATTAAGCCATTCTACATCAGCATATAAACGGTCTCTTGTTACACCCGGCATATCATCTACTATTGATAATCTCTCTCCTGCAAGTCTATTGAAAAGTGTTGATTTACCTACATTTGGTCTTCCTACAATTGCTACTATTGGTTTACCCATTTATTATATCCTCCAAAAAACTCTTTCCTGTATTTTCTACAGCTTTTATTTTTATTTTTAATTTTTGTTCTAATTCCTTAATATCCATATTATCTAAAAATACAGTATCTTCTGCTTTTAACATATTTTTTGATATAAGTAAATAATCAAAAAGTTTTTTATCTTTAAGTTGCTCATATAAATCAATTCCAGTTATAAGTCCTGCTATAGTTACTTTACCACCAAAAAAATTATTTTTTATACGATATACATTTACATTAGTATTAATAAATTTTTCTTTAATTAAACAACATAATTTGCATATATAATCAAAAGCAGCCTCTCCTGTAGCTATAGATAAATTTCTTTTTATATCATCACCTTCAACTTTTTCTAAAGCTTCATAAAGTTCGTACTCCATAAGTGACATCATACCAACACCATTTTCAATTTGTGGGAAATCTTCATAAGTTTCTATATTAGGTATTGGTAGTTCAGCCATCAAATAAAATTCATCTGATGCAAAAACAAAGTTATTGTTATATTCTTGTTTAAGTTTAACTTGCCATGAATGTACAGCGTGTATAACATTTATACAATCTTCTTTATTAAATGCTTTTAAATGATACAACTCTTCCCTATATTTTGTCAACCCTACAGGAACAATTGATAAACTTTTTATATGTGGTATAAACCCAGATAAATCTTTTATTGTTTTATTAAGTTGTTCCTCATCATTTATATCTTTACAAAGTACAACTTGACAATTCATTTCAATATTTGCATTTTTAAATTGTTCAATATAATTAAAAAGTTCTTTTGCTTTAGGATTTTTAAGCATTTGATATCTAAGTTCCATATCTGTGGTATGTACAGATATATTTATTGGTGATAAATGATAATAAATTATTCTATCAACATCTTCTTGTGTTATATTAGTAAGTGTTACATAATTACCAGTAAGAAAAGATAATCTACTATCATCATCTTTAAAATATAAAGTTTCCCTCATATTCGGAGGCATTTGGTCTATAAAACAAAAAATACATTTGTTTTTACAACTTTTAGCATTATCCATAAGACCACTTTCAAATATTATACCTAAGTCTTCATCAAAATCTTTATCAATTTCTAAAATCCATTCTTCACCATTAACTTTTTTTATACATACTTCTATATACTCATCATTTATTAAATATCTATAATCAAACACATCTATTATTTCTTTATTATTTATACTAACTAAAATATCACCCACTTCTATACCTAATTCGTTTGCTATACTAGAATTTTCTACTTTTACGATAACATTTTGTTTTTTATTCTTCAACACTCTTTTTCCTTTCTTTAATTATATAATTTTTGTTTAACTAATTATAGTATTTATTTTTCAGTTTGAAAAGAATTTTTTAATTAAAGTTGTGTCGCACTCATTAATGAGTGCGACACAACTTTAATTTACAAAAATAAAATAATAAAAAGATTTTTAGAATATTTTAGACTTCTCTCAAAACTTAAAAAGTGTTATAATAAATAAAAAAGGAGAATATCTAATATTTAGATTAAATTTTTTATGAAAGATAGCTTAAAAAAATTTTTAGAATATTATAATTCGGATGAAGAATTAATGTACTACATAAGAATTAATGCTGATTGGAATGAGGATTCATTTATAAAAATGGAACAACTAGTTAGAGATGTAATCAAAGATTATAAAGAAGATAACTTTTATCATAAGGCATATGTATATTATTGTACAGAAATTATTAATTTGATAATTGGAATTATTTCTAATGAACTATTTTGCAAT
>CAZWZB010000042.1:0-16526 GCA_964638835.1 uncultured Eubacteriales bacterium
ACTTGTGTTGTTGGTATTAAAGGTAATTTTGATGATGCTCAAACAGCAGTAAAAGAAATTTTTATAGATAATGATTTTTGTAAACAATTAGAAAATAATGGGTATATTTTTTCATCAGCAAATTCTATAAATATAGGAAGATTAGTACCACAAGTAGTATATTATTTTTATGCATATGCTCAAATGGTTAAATCAGGAGATATTAAATTTTTTGATGAAATTAATTTTACAGTACCTACAGGCAATTTTGGAAATATATTAGCTGGTTTTTATGCAAAAAAATTAGGATTACCAATTGATAAACTTATATGTGCATCTAATGATAATAAAGTTTTATATGATTTTTTTAAAACTGGTGTTTATGATAAAAATAGAGAATTTATACTTACAATATCACCATCAATGGATATATTAATATCAAGTAATCTTGAACGACTTCTATATAATATATCTGAAAATCAGAATAAAACAAAAGAATTAATGGACGAGTTAAAAAATAATGGAAAATATAGCTTTGATATAAAAATAGATGGATTTGTTTCAGAATATGCAACAGAAGTTGAAACACTTGAAGCAATAAAAGAAGTTTATGAAAATCAAAATTATGTTATAGATACTCATACAGCAGTAGCATATGTTGGTTATTCTAAATATATAAATGAAACTAATGATAAAAAACCAAATATTATTATTTCTACAGCAAGCCCATATAAATTTGCAAAAGATGTTCTATATGCTATAGATGAAGAATATGTAAATACAAATATATTTGAATTATTAAATATTCTATCAAAATTAGAAAATGCAGAAATACCAAAACCTATTAGAAATATAGATAAAAAAGAAATTAAGCATAAAACAGTATGTGAAAAAAATGAATTGAAAAATTTCGTTAAAAGTTATTTGATATAGATTTTATTAATATTGAAAATATTGATAAAAAAGCAAGAGCAATATTTGGTTGCCCTTGCTTTTTTATAATAACTTATAAATTCTTTCTTTCAAATTGAGGTATATGTTCTTGTTGTTCTAAAATTACTGTATGATTTTCAAGTCTTAACCAACTTTTTATTATCGAATCTTCTTCACAAAGTTCAATAACACGTGCTCCGTGAATATAGCCTTTTGTACTGTATGTATTATGTCCTGAACCTCTACCATAAAAAAGTTCAATACCATGTAAATTACCATGATAATCATTTATATGGTCGTGTCCTGCAAAAATACCTTTCATTACTCCTACTTCAAGCATTGATGAAAACATACCTGAATTTTGTTTTGGACAACAAACATTTTCAAGTTTATTGCCATAACATATACTATGATTCCAAACATCATTGTATTCAGGTAATGGTATATGAAAAAATGCCAATTGTGAATGATTCGGATGTAGTTTATGTAATTGAGATGATGTATTGAAATACCAATTAATTTGGTCACGCTTAAAAAAATCATATCCTTCAACATTTTTATTATTATTGTATTGTAAACTATCCATAAAATATAATACCCATTTAACATCACCAGTTATAGACTTAAGTTCTAAATAATAATTACCTAAACCACTAATATTATTATCAAAATTTTGCATTAAACAATTTGGAATAGCTTGTGCTGCTTTAAACAAAATTGTTTTATCACTACCATATTCAGAATCATGATTACCAAATACATATGCCCAAGGAAGATTTGCTTCAACAATTGGTATTAGTGCTGTTTCAAGTGCTAAAACATTATTTTCACCATAAACAGCATCACCAGTTAATACAATTAAATCTGGGTTTTCAGCTTCTATAATATAATGCATAAGTTTTAATGTTTCTTTATCATCATAACAAATTGTTTCTCCATTTGTTTGACAATGTAAATCTGTAAATTGAATAATTTTAAATTTTCCATTATTAAAAGCTAATTCTTTCATATTACACATCAAATTCCTCTCTTAAATTTCTAAATAATCTGCAATATTTGATTTTTCTTTTATAATGCCATTAAGTTTTAAGATTTTATAGGTCATAATAGTAGTAACTTCATGAAATCTTTATATACAACTACTTCAATACTTACTACCAGTTAATAGTAAAACTAATATGTGTAATTCATATTATCTACATAATATATCAGTTATTCGTTTATTGCTTCAATACCTTGTTGTTTGAGTTTTTCAAGACTATCTAGCATGTATTGAAGTGACTCTGCTGAATGTCCCTTCCATTCCAGAACTTCACCAATTACTCGAAGTGGTAGATGTGTACGATAAGACCTCGTAGGATTTCCGGGGAATTTTTTATCTGTTAAATTAGGGTCGTTTTCAAAAGCCCCAATTGGTTCAACAATATAGATATGCTGAGGCCTATCACCTATTGCAAGCTCTGCTCCCCAAATTGCTGCATCTAAGGTAGCAGACATATAAACGAAGTTTGCTTTCTTTCTCTCACCATAGTTAGAAGTAAAGCCGAGTTCTATTAAATCTCCTAACTTCAAATCAGCTTTTGTGCCATGGTAAAAAGGTCCCGTTTCTAATTCTCCATTATCTTTTAATAAGGTTGTAGTGATCAATTCTGTCATTTCTTTTTTATTTTCTTCATTCAACTTGTTTTTGCTCATATTAAGGCCTCCGTATAAATTCTAATTTATCCTTAATGACTTGTGTTTCATTAGTACAGAAAATAACTATAAGTCAAAAATACAATTAATTTAATAATATTATATCATATATTCTATCAAAACTGTTATCACAGTCTTGTAACATAACAATATCACCAAATTTAAGTTTGTCAAGTCCTAATTTAGAAATAGTTTCTCTATTTGTAGTTGTTATATCATATTTTATTGATAATAAATATTATTTCTAAACACTTAAATACATCATATATACAAGAATTTTAGATATAATAAATACTATAACAATATTTTTTTGTAAAACTACTTTTTATATTTCAATTTCTAATTTCTCAAATAAACTAGAACATATATTCATAATTGTTTTGTTGTAATCATTTTTATTATTTATATTTTCAAAATTATATATATAAATATTGATTTTATTCATATTTATAATAATTATCTAAATATTTTTTATTCCTTTACAGCACCAATCATAACACCTTTTGCAAAATATTTTTGAATAAATGGATATACCATAATAATTGGTAATGTTGAAACAACAATCATAGCCATTTTAAGAGATTCTCCTGTTACTTGGCGTTCAACTGAATGGATTGCTCCAACTCCACCACTTTGCATTAACTCAGTTACTTTTGAAGCTGCTGTAAGCATCTCTTGCATAATAGTTTGAACAGGTTGAAGCATTTTATTATTATTATAGTAAGCACCAGCAAACCAATCATTCCAATGTCCAACACCATTAAATAATCCAATAACAGCAAGCACAGGTTTTGAAAGTGGCAAATAAATTTTTATAAAAATAGTAAAGTCATTACAACCATCAAGTTTAGCAGATTCTTCTAAACTATAACTAATACTTTGAAAAAATGTTCTCATAACAATAATATTCCAAGCAGAATACAATCCCGGAATAACATAGACCCAAAAGTTGCTAATAAGTTTTAGGCTTTTTAATAACATATAGTAAGGAATAGTTCCACCACTAAATAACATTGTAATTAATAAAAAAATAGATATAATTTTTTTAAAAGGCAAAGTTCTATTACAAAGAACGAATGCTGCCATAGCAGTTAAATACAAGCTTGTAGCCGTACCAATAACTGTACGTAATATGGTAATTTTATAACCATTAAGTATTCTTTCATCACTAAATGTTGTTTTATAATTTTCTAGCGACCAAACTCTTGGCCATATGTATATTCCACCTCTCATAGCATCTTTACCATCATTAAATGACAAAGCTAAAATATTTAGTATAGGATAAATAATAGATACTACAAAAATTAATAATATTAGTAGATTAAGATTTGAAAGAATAATTTCTGATGGTATACGTTTAATAAAAATTTTATTTTCTTCAAACTGTTTATGTTTAGATTTAATCATAATTATAACCTCCTAAAATAAAATGAAGAATAAAGTAATAGGGAAAACCTTAATTCTCTCTATTACTTTATATTAAATATTTAATTGTACTCTTCTATAAATAACATATCAGGATTAGACTTTTTTATATCATTAAGATGTTCTTTAAATTCTTGTAATTTAAATCTATTCATTTGGAATAGATAATCATTAATAATATTTTTTGCTTCTGTTTCAGTTTTTGCAAATACAGCCCTAACTTTAATTTCGTTATATGCTTTAGCGTCAAGTAATGGTCTTAAATCAAGACCTGTTTCAAAATCATCAATATAAGATAGAGGGTTAAAGCCTTTTTTATAAATTGTTTTTTCATAAGGACGTTCATCTAAACCATAATTGTAAAGATACATTGCTTTTGCATTTAATTCTGGGTCAACATTTGTGCCATATTCAAGTTCTCCAAAATCTTCTTCAAATGCAAGGTCAGTTTCTCCAAATATTTTTCCCCACTCAGAACCAATATCAGCATTAATATTTAAATCCATTAAAAATTTACGGTCACCATCTTTATATTTTTTCATCATCATATCAGTAGGATAAACTTTACTATCCTTAATTGTATAATGTTCTCCTTCAAGTCCATACCTCCAAAGTAATTTACCTTCTTTAGAAGCCATAAAATCAGCAAACTTAACAACTTCTTCAGGGTTTTTTGTTGTTGAAGGAATAGACCATGCACCATATTGGCTTTTACCACTTTTATATTCAACATATTCATTATCTATATTATTAAGTTTAAATGGTACATAATCACATTCATTAAAAATATCTGTACGACTATGAACACTTTGAATAATTCCCCAAGAATAAGAATAAGCTCCTTCCTTTGCTCGAACATCTTCTATTGTAAGAGCTTCTTTATGTAATAATCCTTCATTAATTAATTTACGAACAAATAAAATTTGTTCCATAACATATGGTGTTTCAATTTCATGAACAAGTTCACCATTAATATATGCAAAAGAATTTGATTCCCCACCTACAGACATGTCTGCAATAGCATTCCCTGGCAATTCATTACCACCCCCCCAATAAGTTGGACCTAATGGTGTAACCGGATTTCCATAGGAATCTTTAAAATTACTTTCTTTAATTTTAATGAGTAAGTTGTATAAATCATCTGAAGTTTTTATTTCCCAAGGGTTGATGTTTAATGCATCAACAATATTTTTTTGAATATACATACCACCACGTAATTTAAAATCATTAGAACCTTCATAGCGTTCAATTCTCATTGGAACATGATATGTAGCTCCATTAAATTCGGGTCTTTGGACAATATTTTCATATGAGTCTGTTGGCATATAATCAGGGTCATAATATTTACTATAAATTTTAGTTTGCCTAAGCATAGGAGCAATATCTGTAAGCATGCCTTCAAGTGCTCCTTTACGAATTACAGGGAATTCTTGACGTGCTGAATTGTTAAGATAATAAATAATTGCATCAGGCATATCACCTGCTACAAATGCTGTTGTAAGTTGTTCAATAGAACGTGCACCTGATGTATATTGAACTTCCCATGTGATACCTGTTCTTCTTTTAATTTCTTGTGTAATTGGATTATTAAACTTATCTGAAGGTCCAGGTTCAAGGTCATCATTAAAAGTACGGATAACAATATGACGGTTTGCAATAAATTCACTATCTCCATTATTATTTATACTTATAGATACATTATTATTTGCATTTGTATTATCTACCTTAGTTGGTTTATCTCCACAACCTGTAATAGACATTCCTGTAATTAATGTTGTTAAAGTAAATACTACTACTCTTTTAAATTTCATATATTTTCCTCCTGGTTTATAATTTAAATATTTTATATAATTCATTTTGGAAGTACTAATTAAAAATACAATTTAAAAAATATTATTTATATTAAGTAGTACTTTTTTATTTGTTAATATACTTAAATTAATTTTATGCTACCAAACACTAACTTCAGTCATTTTTTTACTTGTTTTATTAGCTAGAACAACTAAAATTAATCCAACAATGCCTTGTAAAAGCCCAACAGCTGTTGCATAACCATAATTTCCAAGTCTTAATCCTTGGTCAATTACTAAAATGTCAAGTGTTTCAACAAGTTTCATATTACCTGGTGTACGAAACAAAAGAAGTTGTTCATATCCAGTTGAAACAATACCACCTAAACCAAGTATAAATTGTATACCTATTGTTGGACGAATGCATGGAAGTGTAATATGCCAAATTTCTTTTAATTTTGAAGCTCCATCAATTCGAGCAGCTTCATAAAGTTGCTGGTCTACACCTGAAATTGCAGCAAGGTATATAATAGAACCCCAACCAACACCTTTCCAAATGTCATATGACATAAGAATTGAATAAAAATAGTTCTCTTCCATCATAAAAAATACAGAGGAATCTAATCCAAAAAAACCTCTAATTTGATTAAGAATACCTATATCTGGAGCAAGCATTCTTTGAAATATTGCAATAGCAACAACTCCAGAAAGAAAATGTGGTAGATATGTAATAGTTTGAATTCCTTTTTTTAAAGAAATATTTCTAACATCATTTATCATTAATGCTAATATAATTGCAAATGGAAATTCTAAAACTGTTTTAATAAATCCAATAACAACAGTATTATAAATATATTGTGGTGCACGATAATTACTAAAAAAATCAATAAAGTATTTAAATCCCACCCAATTACTTTGAAAAATACTCTTATCAAATCTAAATTCTTTAAATGCTTGTAGAAGTCCAATCATTGGTACATATTTGAATACTATAAAATGAATAAAACAAGGTAAAAACATTAAATAAAGTATCCAATGTTTCTTTATTTGATTTAAAAGCTTATTTTTCTTTTTGATATTAATAGTTATAGTAGTTTGTGTAGTCATAAAATCACCCTTTCAATTTAATCATTTATTAATTATAGTATAAATAATACTATATTATGTTTTAAAAATAAATAAAATTTTAGTAAATATTGTGTAAAATTTATTGTTATTTATATAACTATTATGATAAAATGACTATATAAATTTTTAATAAGGAGAACTTATAATGAAAATAACATTACTTGATATAGCTGATATAGTTAAACCTGAACAAAACAAAACTAATATATATTATTATTTTGATATTAATGAAATATTTGATAATATTGAAGTTTTTTATTCATATTCACCTAAAGAAATTTATAATGAAGAAATATGCTATAAATATATTTTAGATGGCCTTGAACATCATGCAAAAATACTTGATAACATTCAATATGGATATACAAAAACTATAAGACAACGCTTTTTAGAAAATTGGAAACAATATATACCATTAACAAACCATATAACGCTTTCATTAGATATAGATGGTGAATATATAGGAGCTTTGCATAATCGTAAACCTGAACAATATCATATTATCAGCTCCAAAATTTCATCAAATGGTTTTATTCCAACTAAAATAAAAAAAGGAAAGTGGTGTATTATGTTAAACATCCATTCAGTAATTGAACTTGTGAATTATAAACTTAAAGTTATAGGAAATAAAAACTAGATAAAGGAGTTAATTAAAATGTGGATAACTTCAGAATTACATTGTCACACTTTACATAGTGATGGTAAATTTACTGTGAACGAATTAATTGAAACAGCACATAAAAAAGGTTTACAATGTATTGCTTTAACAGACCATAATACAAATTCAGGATATATTGAAGTTCCTAAAGATAGTATTATTCCAGCAATAAATGGTTTTGAATGGACAACATACTTTGGACATATGATTGTATTGGAAAGTAAAAAATTTGTTGATTGGAGATTTGCTACACCTTATAATATTGATGAAAAAATTATTGAAATTAGAAAAAATGAAGGTGTAGTTGGTATAGCTCATCCATTCCGTCCTGGCAGTCCATTCTGTACAGGTTGTTGTTGGGATTTTAATTTAAAAGATTGGTCATTACCGCACTATATTGAAATATGGTCAGGTGTAGACCCTTTTCATGATATTTATAATCAAATAGCTTATGAATTTTGGATACAAAAATTGGACGAGGGTATTCATTTAGCAATAACTCACGGAAAAGACTGGCATGGAGTTGATAATACACTTCAACTTGATGGCTTTACGCTTTTAAATGTTAATGAAATTACTACTAAATCATGTATTGAGGCTATAAAAAATGGACGCTCTATAATTTCAGTTGGTCCTGTTATTGAATTGAATATTGATAATTATATAGTTGGAGATACAATTACAAAAGGACTACATACTATCAATATAAATATAAAAAACACATTATTACGCAAATCAATAAATGAACAATTAGGAATAAAAATTACTGGATTCGAACTTTTATCAGATGGTGGAAAAATTATTTTTTCTGCAAAGAGTACAAAAGTAACAACTAAAATTGAAGTTACAGGTAAGTATATATTTGCAAGAGTACTTGGTATAACAAATAAACATAAAGAACCATTTCCTTTAGCAATTACAAGCCCTATATATTTTAATTATTAAGTGAGTGTTAAATAAATAATTAAAAATAGTAATGAATAATAAAATATTGTTTATTACTATTTTTTGGTTTAATATTGTGTCGCACTTAAAATTAAGTGCGACACAACATTGATTTTTAAATATATTTTGATTAAATTATTTAATAGCTTTCAAAATTTTAAATATATTAATGTGTCAAATAACTTATGATATTTACAAGTAAGATATAAAACTTAATACCTTATATTAATTACATAATAAAAAATCTATTGTATTTAACAACAGATTTTTTATATTCTATGTCCTTGACTTAATTTTTTTAATACACTAATTATATAATCAACATCTTTAAATGCTAATGGACAGTAATTTTGTTCACAAATATTTGATGCAATTCTAACAAGAGAAATATCATTAAAAAATATAAGTTGATTTTCACTAATATCATTATTAAAATCACAATTAGAATTTATAACTAAACACCATTTATCATGTTTAATCCAAGAATAACTATCATTATTCATATACAAAGTATTATATCCTAAATTTAATACAACTTTAATATGTTTATTATTTGAAATTATATCTGCTGTTTCTGAAAGATGTCTATAAAATTGTTCTTTTGTTTGTAGTATTTGCTTTTCACAAAATATTGATAATTCATATTGAATAATATAATCATAAGAAATAGCTTCTTCAAGGGAATTAAGGTTTATATAAAGTCCACCAAATTTATTAGTTGGAGTATTTTTTATAATTACTTGTAAAATTTTATAGAAAGAAAGGCATCTTTCAGTTCCTGCTTTAGAAACATTATTTTGTTCTAAGATTTCTAAAAGTAAACTTTCACTCATAGTAGCAATACTTAGATATTTGCCAAAAAAATAAATAGATTCCTTTTCTGCAGAAGTATATTTCATTAGTTGTAATATTTTATCTTTTTCAGAATTTTTATTAGTTAAAACCATAGGCTTACTATACGTTTTTGTTATTTTTTTATATATTGAAATATATTTATCTATTGTAAATTTATCTAAAAAAATCATTGTATGTATATTACAAATAGATTTTTCACAATTAAAGCTAGTTGCTATAAATTTTCCTAAAATAGAATAAATACATGGAACAATTCCTAATATATATTCATCATCAATAATATTAATAGCTACATTTTTATTAAAATTAAAAACAGAAATTATATTAAAAAAAATCCTTGATTCATAACTATTCTTTGGAATAGAATAAGAAAGTTCTAACTTGTGACCTTTTCTGGATAAATCATCTAATCTTTTAATAAAATTTTTTACAAATGTTATATCTTTTGTTAACCATTCAACCTGCCCTAGCTCCAAGATTTTAACTTCACAAAGTTCATAAGAACTTTCAATAATATTAAGCATTATATTTATAACATTTTTTCTACCATTTACTCCTTTGAAAATTGGAACATTTATTTGATAAAGAACATTTTTACTATTTTCTACATAATTTCTTATGTTATTTGTAACATCATTACTATATAAATAACGTTCAATACAGTCTTTTAAAAAAGTTTGGTCATTATAGTCTAAATCTCTATAAATTGTTTTAAAAAAACTATATAAAGGTTTATAATTATATTCATTATCTTTTAAAATAAAATAATTTATTATTTCATTATAATAAGGAGATTTTTTATTTAAGATACGGGAACCTGATTTCCATTTACTTATTGTAGTTCTATCAATATGTAAATATTGTGCAAGTTCATTAACAGATATATTAAGTATCTTCATAATATAACCAATTTGTGATAAAACTCTTTTCATTTTAATTTTGAACCCTCCAACTTTAATTTTTTAAAGATGCTAATTAAACAATAAATATTTTGTAAAGTCAACATTCAGTTTACAAATAATTTAATTAAATTCACAAGAAAAGTATTGTTAAAAAACTCTTTTTCTATTCTTACAATAGATAACATTATTTAGCTAGCACTACCGATTTTTAAATGTATTTAACATAAGTATACGTTTTATTTTTTAATTATAACATGAATAATTAAATATAAAAAGTTTTATTTAAAAATCAATTTTACAAGTTTAATAGCCACAAAAAAATGCCACATTGTTTTGTGATATTTTATATTTATTATTGATTTTTTTATTAATAATGATGTATAATATACTATATATACTAGCAAAATATTTAATATTATATATAAGCATTATTTATTTATAAATTAAATTTATACATAAGACTACAAAATATAAAACTAAATTTTGTATACTTTTTTAATCTTATTATAATTAGTAATAATTATTACATCAAAAATTTATTTAAAGGGGATTAATAAATATGAAAAACATAAAAATTAAATTTAAACTTATTATAAGCTTTGGTATTATTTTAATTTTGTTAGTAACACTTGGATTGATTTCTTTTTTTAGTATTAAAGAAATTAGTAAAATTATTGACAATTATAATACAAAAACAATCGTTAATATAAGTCATATTGATAATATTCGTAATAGTATGTCTTATGTTGAAAAATATTTGTTATATGCTATTACATCTCCTGATAAAAGTGAAATAGATAACTATATTGATTTATGTAACAAAGAAAGAGATAACCTTGATAATTATATTAGTTTATATAAAGCTAATATGAGGACAAATGCTAGTTTAATAGAGAATTTTGAAAGAATTATAAAGTCTGTTGCCTCATATAGGCTGGAAATGTTTGATTTAGCAAAAGAAAATACACAACAAAGCAATAATAAAGCATTAGATATATATATTTATACATATAGTAAAACTTTCAGTCAAGCAAATGATATTTTGGCAGATATCTCCGATGAAATACACAAACTAGCTCTTAGTCAGCAAAAAGAAAGTAAAATTATAATCGCTTCTGTTAACATAACGGTAGTCGCTGTACTTTTTTTATCTATAACATTTGCTATTATTATAATTATTATAGTTACAAAAGCAATAACTAATCCTATTTTAGAAATCGAATCTGCTGCTAGAGATTTAGCAAATGGACAACTTAATACAAATATTACATATCAAAGTCAAGATGAACTTGGTAGTCTTGCAAATAGTATGCGTTCTTCAATAGAAATATTTAAAATATATATTAGCGATATTGATATAGCAATGACAGAAATGTCAAATAATAATTTTGATATAAAAGAATCTCAACAACCTTTTATTGGTGATTTTAAAAGCATTGAAATATCTATTAAAAAACTAATAACTAGAATGTCACAAACTATATCAAATATTAAAAATTCTGCAGAACAAGTGTCAAATAGTTCTGAGCAAATATCAATATCTGCACAGGAAATAGCAAATGGAGCAACAGACCAAGCAAGTTCTATTGAAGAATTATCTGCATCTATAACAGAAGTATCTAACCAAGTTAATCAAAATGCGGCAAATTCTAAAATGGCAAATGAAATGTCAACAGACATAACAAACTCTATTAAAATCAGTAATCAACAAATGCAAAATCTTATAAACTGTATGGACACTATAAAAAATAAATCTAAGCAAATAAGTACTATTATCAAGACTATTGAAGATATTGCTTTTCAAACTAATATACTTTCGCTTAATGCTATGATAGAAGTAGCAAGAGCAGGAGAAGCAGGGCGAGGTTTTGCTGTTGTGGCAAATGAAGTTAAAAAGCTTGCTAATAAATCTTCTGAAGCAGTTAAAGATACTACAAGACTTATTGAAGATTCAATTAATGCTGTTACTAATGGAGTTGAAGTTACTAATTTAACTGCTAATACACTTAATAAAATTATTGAAAATATAATATCTACTACTAGTTTAATATCTGGAATTTCAACAGCAACAAATGAGCAAGCTTATGTATTATCTCAAGTTTCCTTAGGAATTGATCAAATTTCTTCTGTAGTACAATTAAATTCAGCAATAAGCGAAGAAAGTGCTACAGCAAGTCAAGAACTTTTAAGTCAAGCTAACGTATTGAAAGAAATAGTATCTAATTTTAAAATAAAAAAGAATCATTCAAATAATGCTTCTTAATATTATTTATTATAAAACACTATAAAAATTATTGACATATTGAATAAAGAAAGTTAAGATATATATATATTTTTTTATAGATATGTCAATAAACTAACTTGAAAATAGTTTATTGAGTATAAATAAAGCTTAAATCAAGTACGAGTACGAATTTTATTCGTACTCGTATCAATTTTCAAGTTACTTAGTATAATAAATATTATTAAAGGGAGTAATTAATCATGAAACATTTAAAATTAAGAACTAAATTATTATTATCTATTATTATTGCTATTTTATTTACTTCAGTAATGCTACTTATAATATCATATATGTCATTAAGTACAGCGTATAATCGTGTTATTAAAGTAACAAAAGAAAAAACAGATTTACTTATAAAAACACAAGTTGAATGTTTAGTAGAAGTATTAGATGTAAATTATAAAAGATTTTTAGATGGAGAGATTACAGAAGAAGATGCGTTAGAAAATGCAAAAAAGATTGTGCGTAATAGTCGTTATAATAATGGTATAGGATATTTTTGGGCTGATATGGCAGATGGAAAAAATGCTGTTCATATAAGATCAGAAGTAGAAGGAACTAATCGTTATTATTCTCAAGATGCAATAGGAAACTATTTTGTACAAGATACCATTAAAGCTGGTGATACTCCTAATGGAGATTTTTTTAATTTTTATTTTCCCAAACCGGGAGAAACTCAAGGTATTGCTAAACGTGGATTTGTAAAAAAATTTGAACCATATGGTTGGTACATAGGCACAGGAAATTATGAAGAAGATATGTTAGAACTTATTCAAAATGAATTAAACGAGACTAATAGTAAAAAATTCAATTCTATGATTATTTTAATATCTATAAGTATAGTTCTTATTATTTTAGGAATTACAATTATGATGTTTGTTATAGCCTCCATAACAAAACCAATTCAAAGTTGTGCAAATAGATTAAAAGCTTTATCAGAAGGAGATTTGACATCAGAAGTACCAGTTATGTTTGCTGAAGATGAAACAGGCATTTTAGCAGATTCAATAAAACTACTAGTAACTAGACTTAATGATGTAATAAAAGATATGCAAAATATATTATATGAAATGTCAAATGGAAATTTAAATATAAATTCTACTGCTACATATGTAGGGGATTTTATACCTTTACAAAAATCAATCTTTCAAATTTTGTATAGTTTAAATAATACTCTTGCTGAAATAAATAAAACATCATCACAAGTTGCGGAAGGTTCACTACAAATTTCACAGGTATCTCAATGTATTGCTGAAGGAGCTACAGAACAAGCAAGTTCAGTTCAAAGATTATTATTAGTAATTAATGAAGTATCTAAACAAGTTGAGGAGAATGCTGACAACGCATTAAATGTTAACCAATTATCAAATGAAACGTTATCTATGGTAGAAAATAGCACAACACATATAAATCAATTAAATAATGCTATGGAACAAATAAATAATTCTTCTAATAAAATTAATGATATTATTAAAACTATTGATGGTATAACATACCAAACAAATCTTTTATCTCTTAACGCTGGTATAGAAGCAGTTAGAGCAGGGGAAGCAGGAAAAAGCTTTAGTGTAGTTGCAAATGAAATAAGAACACTGGCAACTAAAAGTACAGAGGCTGCAAAAGATACGGCAAAATTAATTGAAAGTTGTGTACTAGCAGTAGAGAATGGAGTAAGAATTGTAGAAGAAACATCCACATTATTATTATCAATAATAGAAAGAACAAAAAATTCTGCAAACTTAATAGGTGAAATATCTAGTGCTTCAAAGGAACAAGCTAAATTTATATTTGAAATAAAAAATACAATTGAAGATATTTCACATGTTATAACTTCTAATTCGGCAGTAGCAGAAGAAAGTGCTGCTTCAAGTGAAGAGTTAAATTCTTTTGCACAAATGCTTAAAACTTTAATTGATAACTTTAAACTTAATAATATTAATAAATAAAAAAGAGAGAATTTATAATGAAATGATTAAAAAGTTACTAGTATAATTTTTGTAAAGAACAAATATAAATTATCTCTACTCTTGTTATTCTTTATTTAACAATTTCTAATTAATTTACTTTTTCTAAAATTTAAAATTAAAACTCCTTTAACATTGTTTAAGGAGTTTATATCATGTTTTAAGAATGCTTAAATCCATTTTTGTTTATTTTCAGACTTTTTTTAACTTTAGAAGTATATTATTATATAAAACATAGGGAGGCTTTCGTATGCAGTCAAAATCAAATAAGTTTTTGCTAGGTTTAATATTTGTTCTATTGGGTAGTTTTTTTATATTAAAAGAATATTTTAGTTTTAAAACTAGTGATACTATCCTGTTTATATTAGGAGGTGCATTACTATTACTTTACCGAACAAAACGTAAAGTATGGTCATTAGTTTTTGGTATTATAATGTTTACTTTATGGATATTTAGAGTATTTCCTAATTTAGGTGGTAATCTATTATTATCTAGTATATTTATGATACCTGGTGTTATATTTATGGTTTTATATTTTTCTAAACATATAAATGCTTTTTTAATAACAGGTTCAATATTTGTATGGTTTGCTATATTTATTTTTTTAATATTTTTTAATGGTATACATGGCGAAATGTTTTTTATATGTATGGGTATGTCATTTTTCACTATGTATCTTATTAATCGTAATGAAATGGGTAAATGGCCATTGTTTCCTGCAACTATATTAATAGTATTTGGTATATTGCTTTATAATGGAAAATCTCCATTTGGATTTATTTTCAAAACAATTCCTTCTATTACTCCAATCTTATTAATCATAATTGGTCTAATTATTATAGTTAAAGCATTTATTGTAAAAAAGAACTAAATAAAAGCTTGCTAAATTAATTATTTGTGATATAATTTAACTATACTTGCTTTATTAAATAGAAAATAATATTCAACAATAAGGCTCAAAAGAGCCTTTTTTTTGAATATTTTTTATTTAATTTAGCTTAAAAAAGGGGGATTTTTATGCAACAAATGTTTTCAAGAACAGAGTTACTTTTAGGTGAAAAAGCAATGGATAAACTATATAAAAGTAAAGTTGCTGTATTTGGAGCAGGAGGGGTTGGCAGTTATGTTATAGAAGCACTTGTAAGAGCAGGAATTCAAAATTTTATTATTGTAGATAATGATGTAGTTTCATTATCTAATATTAATAGACAACTAATAGCTACAACAAAAACGGTAGGGCGTTTAAAAATTGAAGTAGTAAAAGAAAGATTATTAGAAATTAATCCTAATGTTTCAGTTGAAACATATCAAACATTCTTTTTACCTGAAAATGCTGATAGTATAGATTTTTCAAATTGCAATTATATAGTAGACGCTATAGATACTATAACAGGTAAATTACAATTGGCTTTAACTGCAAAGTCAAAAAATATAAAAATAATATCTTCACTTGGGACAGGAAATAAGTTTGACCCTACAAAATTTGAAATAGATGATATTTATAATACTTCTATATGTCCTCTTGCAAAAGTCATGCGAAAAGAGCTTAAACGAAAAGGTATAAAAAATTTAAAAGTAGTTTATTCAAAGGAAACACCTATAAAAGTTAATCCTATAACTGAAGAAAATTGTACAAAAAGAGCTATACCGGGAAGTATTTCATTTGTTCCATCTGTAGCAGGTTTAATTATTGCAGGTGAAGTAATAAAAGATATAGTAGGTGTTAATAATGACTGAAAAAGGACAAATTGTAGAATTAAATAACGATTTAGCTACTGTAAAAATCTTAAGAAAAGAAGCTTGCTCTAAATGTGGAATATGTAAAAATGGAGAATCTGAAAACGAAATGCTAATAGAAGCTAAAAATTTATCACAAGCAAATATTGGTGATTTTGTAGAAGTAAGTTTACAAACACCTATTTTTTTTAAAGCTCTTTTTATTATGTATGGAATTCCTCTTGTTTCACT
>CAZWZB010000042.1:16626-22031 GCA_964638835.1 uncultured Eubacteriales bacterium
GTTTCATTTATAGTAGGAATCGTATTTATGTTATTTTCATACATGTGGATAAAATATAAAGAGCCAAGTTGGAAAGAACAAAATATTTTACCTATGATTATTAGAAAATATAATGTATAATTTTTAATTATACTTTAGAAGAAATCAATAAAATAACGCAAGTGATAAACAAATAATTAAAAGTGATAGAGAACATTTATTATTATGAGATTTTTCGTCATTATAATAATTTATTAATTAATTTTTGGCTTTATTTATAGTAATTGATGTTATACATAGCTTTAATTTTATTTACACTATTTTTTGAAAAAAATCTTTTTTTATGTATATAGTATAAATTTATCATTGAATTTATTGCATTCGTTTATATTATCGAGAGTCAAAATCTCTTTACACTTGCAACGCAAGTGTAAAGAGATTTTGACGACGTATATTTTGATATACTCTTAATTTTTTAATGTTGAAATATAATTAACTTCTTTAATAAAAGATTATTATTGAAAAATATAAAAGTAAGATTATTTACTCTTATGTTATAATCACTTTAGATTATTTAATTAGCACTAGCAAAAAAATTGTTTTATTAAGTGCCTAAATATTAAAGTTATAAACTTAAATCTAGGAAGAGTGTTACTTTATTATTAAAAATAATAGATAAACAAGTTTTTGAAATAGAATTAGAAAATCTTAAAAATTTAACAAATCATAGAAATAAGCAACATATTGTTTATTATGTATTGAATTATAATAATTATATATATACTTTATTAGTGCTTACTTTTAATTATTTAAATTTTATAAAGTTTAATACATAACTTAATACTTTTTAAACAGGGGGATTATATATGAAAGTGTTTAATAATTTAAAACTAGAAATAAAATTAGGGATAGGTTTTGGGTTTTTAAGTTTATGTATGGTTTTTATTGGCGTATTTGGCTTTAATGGAATGTCTAAGCTTAAAGAAGAAGTGACTACATTAGCAAATGTTCAAACAGTTGCAATAGCAGAAATAAGCCAAATAAATTCTAACATTGGTGAAATGTGGTCAAATATAACAGTTATTATTAATAGAGATTTAAAAGAATTACATAACAATAAAATAAAAGATATACGTCTTATAAGAGATAAAACAATAGAAATATTAGACGAATATAAACAACTTGAGATTGATAATGGAACTTTATTAAATGAATTTTCTACGTGTTTATATGAATTTTTTGATTTAGCAAATGATATTATTGAATCATCAGAAGGTAATAATTTTAGTAGAGCTACTGTGTACTATTTAAATGCATCAGTTAATTATGAAAAGCTTATAGAAGAAATGAATGCACTTATAGATATAAGTAAAACAAATGCATCTGATTCACTAGAAGAAAGTTTAGAATTATATAAATCATTAAAATCCGGTTTAATAATATTAGTAACTATATCTGCTATTATTACAGTTATAATGATAACATCTATCATAGCATTTATTATGATAAGTATAACTAATATAACAAAGTTTGCTGAAGATATTGGTAATGGAGATTTTACACATAGAATTAAAGTCACTACTAACGAGCAATTTGGTATACTTGGTAAATCACTTAATAAAGCAGCTGATAATATGAGTGATGCTTTAAAAATTATACTTACTACAAGTTCAACTCTTCACAATATAGTTACAGAATGTACAAGTAAATTTATAATTTTAAATGAAGCATTACAAGATATTTCAGCAGCAACTCAACAATTATCTGCAAGTATGCAACAAACTGCAATATGTTCTGAAGAAATGAGCGATGCATCTTTAGTAATAGAAAAATCTATTATTTCTGTATCTGAAAAAGCTGAACTAGGAGCTGAAACAAGCAATAATATAGTTAAACGTACAGTTGATTTAAAACAAAATTTTATAAATTCAAAAGATAATGCAACCAATATATTTGTAGATATAAAATCAAGTCTTGAAAATTCATTAGAAAATGCAAAATCTGTAAATCAAATAAATGAACTAGCACGTAGTATCCTTTCTATTACAAAGAAAACCAACTTATTAGCTTTAAATGCGAATATAGAAGCATCTAGGGCTGGGGAAGCTGGAGCTGGATTTTCTGTTGTAGCAGATGAAATTAGAAATCTTGCTATAAACTCGAAAATGGCTGTTGAAAAAATACAGGATGTAGTAGAAGTAGTTACAGACTCTGTAAATGATTTAATGAAAAACTCGGATAAACTTCTTAATTTTGTTGGAACGGATATAACAAATGATTATAATCTAATGTTAGAAACAACTGATATATATAGTAAAGATTGTGAAGTTATTAATGATATGACTTATAATTTAAATGATATATCTCAAAAAGTATCAAGTTCAACCACTAGTTTAACACAAATTATAAAAGAAGTAACAAATGCATCAGAAGAGGGAGCTAAAACAACAGAATTAGTATCAAATAAAATTTCAGAAATAACTATTGGAACAGATAAAATTATGGAAAATATTAATATTGCTAATACAACAGCAATGGAGCTTAATAATCTGTTAAAAAGATTTAAAATTAATTAATATATAAAAATAGAGGACATTATTTTTAATGTCCTCTATTTTTTATTTTTATTCTAAATTATCTGCTATATAATACAATAACTTTTCTGTATCTTCCCAACCAATACATGCATCTGTTATAGATTTACCGTAAACACGATTATTATTTCCTACAGATTGTGTACCTTCTACAAGGTAACTTTCTATCATTACACCACCAACTAATTTATTTATTGTGTCAGAATGTCTACGACTGTGTAATATTTCTTTAACAATACGTGGTTGTTCAGAGAAACATTTTTTTGAATTGGCATGATTAACATCTACTATACAAAATGGATTAATTAAGTCACGTTTAGAATATTCCTCTGATAATGATATTAAATCTTCATAATGATAATTAGGTAAATTTTGACCATGTTTATTTACAGAACCTCTTAATATAGCATGGGTTAAAGGATTGCTTGATGTATTTACTTCATATCCATGAAATAAAAATGTATGTTTACTTTGTCCCGCTTGTATAGAATTAAGCATTACAGATATATCTCCACTTGTAGGATTTTTCATACCAACAGGAACATCTATACCACTTACAGTTAATCTGTGTTGTTGATTTTCTACAGAACGAGCTCCTATAGCTATATAACTTAATAAGTCTTTCATATATACAAGATTTTCAGGGTATAACATTTCATCAGCAGAAGTTAAATGAGATTCTTTAATTGCACGTATATGCATTCTTCTAATAGCTTTTATACCCTCAAGTATATTAGGTTCTTCTTCTGGATTTGGTTGGTGTAACATTCCTTTATAACCTTCACCAGTAGTACGTGGTTTATTTGTATATATTCTTGGAACAATAATAATTTTGTTAATTGTTTTTTCTTGAACTTTGGCAAGTCTAAGTATGTATTCACATACCGCATCTTCATCATCAGCCGAACAAGGACCTACTATAACAAGAAAACGTTTATCTTCTTTAGTTATAATGTTTTTTATTATTTTGTCACGTTCTTCTTTAATCTTCTTTAATTCAGTTGATAAAGGTAACTCCTCATTTATTTCTTCAGGTGAAGGAATTTTTTGTACATATTTAAAGCTCATAATTTCAATCCTCTCATAATTGTTGTTTTTAAAGTAATTTAAAAAGCGAAAGCCCACAACCTACACCTAATGCAATTGATACTGCTATTATAAAAGCTTCTGTTGCTCTGGCTAATCCAGATAAGTAATCACCATACAAAGTATCTCTTATAGCATTTGTTATTGCAACACCTGGAACAAGCGGCATAATTGAGCTTATAATTATTAAGTCCATATTATTACCAAAATTAAAAGCATTTATAGATACTGAAGCTATTATAGCTATAAACATACTACAAATAAGATCACTAAAAAACTTTATAATATTAAATTTAGAACATACATACTGTACAAAAGAAAGAATAATACCACATAATAAAGCTATTATTAATTCGCTTATAATTATACTCTCAGCAAAAACCATTGCAAAGAAAAATGGAGTTAATGAATTTGATATAAAAATTATAGCTTTGTTATATGGTAATAAATTATCTAAATTAGAAAGTTTAGTATATGCTTCTTCTAAATTTATTTTGTCATCACATAAATTTCTTGATATTTCATTAACAAGTGATATTTTATTAAGATTTGTACTTCTTATATTTACTCTTCTAACAGAAGTAATTGTATCAATAGAATTATCATCGAGAGTGACAAATATACCTGTGGTTGTAACAAAAGATTCTATTGTTTTAAACCCAGATTTTCTTAATATATGATTTATTGTATCTTCAACACGGTATGTTTCAGCACCGTTTTTTAACATAATTTCACCCGCTAAAACAGCAGTATTAAATAAAAGTTTATAATTCATATTTGTATTTAGTAAACCTGAAAATTATAGTTTTCAAGTTTACATCTCCTCTAATTAACAAACTTTTTTAAGTTTATCTAAAATCGTATAAGTATAGGTTTTAATATTTTGTATAACCAATAACCCAATATGGACATTATAATTCCTTTAATTAAGTTAAAAGGAGCTATTGCAAATATTATTAATGTTTCAAAATTTATAATAAGTTTATTTATTTGATTTGCTATATCTACAAAAACTTGAATAGGTTGTTTAAATACTAATGAAGAATAAGCTGGTATTAATATGAAATAATTAAATACACATGCAATAACTACCATACTTATCGTTCCTAATATTAATCCGGCAACAACTCCTTTAAAGCTTTTATTTTTACTATAAACAAACCCTAAAGGTATTATATAAGAAATACCTACTATAAAATTAGCAACTTCCCCTATACCCATAGTAGTTGAGGCAAGTAATCCATGTAAAATATTTTTAATAAGTTCTATTAGAATGCCTGCAACTGGACCCATTGCAAAAGTTCCTATAACAGCTGGTATATCGCTTACATCTAATTTTAAAAATGAAGGAAATATTGGTACTGCAAAGTCAATCATTTGAAATGCTAAAGCTATTGCAGATAATAAACTTATTTTTATAAGATTATGTGTTTCAAATATTCCTTTGTTTGGTGTAATTGTTGTCATAAAAATAACCTCCTATAATTTATACAAAAATAACCCGAAATTCTTCCGGGCTTCTGTATAACTTAAATAAAAGGCAATATTTTTATTCTATAATAAATTAATACCTTAAATTTTCTTCTACCATCCAGACTTAAACATAAGTTTTTACTGTCGGTTTTGGAATTTCACCAAATCAACGTTTTAAACGCTCGTGGACTTTACCACCGGTCGAGAATTTCACTCTGCCCTGAAGAATTTCAAAATTTAATATTAAATTGTTTGTTCCAATTAATTTTAAAT
>CAZWZB010000043.1:0-14730 GCA_964638835.1 uncultured Eubacteriales bacterium
ACCGTAAAACCTAATATACCTATCAAAAATATTAATAAAGCACCTAATATACCAACTCAAAACATTAACAAAGTACCTAATACATTAATTGGAAATTTTAATATGAATAAAAAACGTAACTGGTTATGGTTAATATTAGTTGCTATTTTCTTAATAAATTTATTAAAAACTATATCTATGGTAAATGGAATTAATATAACAACATATATTGATGATGTATTTATACCATCAAATATTTATAAAAATAAAGTATATGTTATAGTTGAAGATTTAAATTATTATGGTCATAATGTGGAGTTAGATGAAGTAAATAAAATATTATACATAAAAAAAGTAAATAAAGATATAGTAGGTGTTGAAAGAAATAATAAACTGATGGGATATAACATTGAAAAAAGTGATATTAAAGTTATGTTATATGTCCCAAATCAAGATAAATATATACAAGTTGATAGTATTAAAATGGATAATAAAATTATGGTAAATGCAAGAAAATTAAATATGAAATCTTCTTGGAATAGACGAAAAAGGGAATTAAGGTTATCTAGTTAGTAGATTAAATATAAAAATAGGAACAATTATAGATTGTTCCTATTTTTTATTATTTAAATCCAAGTGAAAGATTTGAAATCATATCTTTAGTTTCTATATCATAACTAATTAACATAGAGTTATTGATATAATAAAGAACATTATCTATATAAATAAGTCTTTTATTATAAAACTCTCCACTTGTATTTAAATTTTTATCTACACTAAATCTATCTTCAGAAACAAAACCAGATGGACTCATTTCTATAAGTACAGCTCCATCAAATATATTAGGACTACCATCTTTATTATAATCATTAATATATGCTGTAAAACCTACAAGCCCTTCACTAAGCTTATACATAATTGCTTTATGATTAGAAGTTGCTTCTGTACGTGAACCAGAAGTACCAAGTACTATATTATCAATTTCTGTTGGTTTACTCATATCAGATACATCAAAAAGAGAAAGTTTTATACCATTTGTAACACCTGTATCATAACCTATTCCAAGTAGTATATTTTCATATACTGGATGAAGGTAATTTGAAAATCCGGGTATTTTTAATTCCCCTAAAACTTTAGGATTAGTTGGGTTTGATAAATCAAATGTAAATAGTGGATCAATTTGTCTAAATGTAACCATATAACCTTTATCACCCATAAATCTAATGGCATATATTCTTTCACCTTTTGCCAAATCATTTATACTTCCAACTATATTAAGATTTTTATCAAGTACATATAAATTATTTGCTCCATTTCCTGTGGTTGCAATTCTCAAGTAGTTATCATATTCATCAAGTGAGAATTGATTTAAGATATTACCATCAACTACACCTGAAGCAGAATAAATTATTTTGTTTTTATCGATATTAAATTTTATAATACTTGTTTGACGTGTTTTATTATAAGTGTATGCTGTTATGTATAATGAATTTTGGTTCATATATGTAGTATATCCATCACTTAAAATTGATAAACTTTCTGTTTTTTCTGAAGGATTCGTACTAATAACACTAACTGTCATGTAATTAGATACTAACCTATTTGGTATGTACATAACAGTATTTAAATCTATAGCTTTATCTTTAACTTGAGTAGTTGTATCTGAATATATTGGTAAAATATCGTCATTGTATGTATAATGTTTTGAAAGTATATATATATAATTATCTTTTTTTCTTGAAGATGTTAAACGACCTTCTATTTCATAACTTTTAATTAATTCTAAGTTGTTTATATTATAAATATTAACAAATGAAAATAATTTTCCTTTATAATAATAGTTTTCATGTTCATAGCGATTTCCAATTACAACAATAGAATTATTATCTATATAAAATTCTGAAATGCTATGATTATTAGATAAAATTATACTACCTTTAACTTCCATTTGTCCATTTTTTGCAGATACTATTGCTATTTTATTTAATGAGGCTATATAAATATTCTCACCATTTGTTTTAACTATATCTCCTTCATCAATACCTTCAACTTGTACATTGGTATTATAAAAATCACCTCCTGTATTTTGTGATAAATCACTAGTATCAGATTTAATTGAAGATGAACTTGTGGATTCTATGGTCGATATACCTTTGTCCATATCATATTCCGAATAGTTATATATATCTGTTTTTATAATACTTTTTAATTGCTCAATAGATGAAATTTTTAAAACAGCACCTATTTTTTCAGTTATTTCTAATACTTTATCATCATTTAAATTTCTTTCTACATTTGATACTGAAATTATACTTTCGTTATAATCTACTTTCATACCCAAAACATTTTCACATACTATTCTAAGTGGTACAAAAACACATCCATCTATAACTTGGATAGATGTTTCAAATAATACCTTATTATTATTTAAAATAAAATAATTTTCACCTACTGGAAAAGAAGCAGTTTTATTACTTGTCATAATAGTAGCGATTTGTTTAGCATCATCAAAAGAAACATCTGCTTTAAAATGTTCCGACACTGCTCTAAGTGGTATAAATGTAAATTTATCTAATACTATTGGTCCGATATTAGGATTACTACTATCAAGCATTGTTATTTCACCATTCGCAATAGTAAGAGGACTTCCTATATGCATATAAAGTTCGGATGTTTGTTTAGTTCCAATTTCATTACAATAAATAGTGATATTTGTTAAAATTAAGGTTAGTAATAAACAAAAAATTTTTTTCATAGCTAAAACCTCCAATATAATATTTACATTTATTATATCTAATTTTTTAATTATTTTCTAGTACCAATTGACAAATTATTTATATATTAAACAAACTAAAAAATATGTATTGGTTAAACATTTATTATTTTTTATAATTTAAGGGCAGATTTATAATCTGCCCTTATTATTCTCTATATGTTTTAAATTATATTATTTAAATCCAAGTGAAAGATTTGAAATCATATCTTTAGTTTCTATATCATAACTAATTAACATAGAGTTATTGATATAATAAAGAACATTATCTATATAAATAAGTCTTTTATTATAAAACTCTCCACTTGTATTTAAATTTTTATCTACACTAAATCTATCTTCAGAAACAAAACCAGATGGACTCATTTCTATAAGTACAGCTCCATCAAATGTATTAATAGTACTATCTTTACTATAATCATTAATATATCCTGTAAAACCTACAAGTCCTTCACTAAGTTTATACATAATTGCTTTATGATTATATGTTGCTTCTGTATGAGAACCAGAACTACCAAGTACTATATTATCAATTTCTGTTGGCTTACTCATATCAGATACATCAAACAGAGAAAGTTTTATACCACCTTGAACTGTACTTACAACTACTTCATTACCAAACTTATCTTTTTTGTATATTTCTTCTGTATCATAACCTATACCAAGTAATATATTTTCATATACAGGATGGAGATAATTTGAAAATCCAGGTATTTTTAATTCTCCTAAAACTTTAGGGTTAGTTGGATTTGATAAATCAAATGTAAATAGTGGGTCAATTTGTCTAAATGTAACCATATAACCTTTATCACCCATAAATCTAATTGCATAGATTCTTTCACCTTTTGCCAAATCATTTATACTTCCTACTATATTTAAGTTTTTATCAAGTATGTATAAATTATTTGCCCCATTTCCTGTAGTTGCAATTCTTAAATGGTTATTATATTCATCAAGTGAGAATTGATTTAAAATATTTCCATTTACACTACCAGAAGCAGAATAAACTATTTTATTTTTATCAATATTAAATTTTATAATATTTGTTTTAACTTCATTTCCATAAGAATATTCTGTTATATATAATGAATTTTCATTCATATATGTATTATGTCCACTACTTAAAATAGATAAACTTTCTGTTTTTTCTGAAGGATTAGTACTAATAACACTAACTGTTACATAATTAGTTGAAGATTTATTTGGCATATACATAATATTATTTAAGTCTATAGTTTGATTTTTAACTTGAGAAGTTGTATCTAAATACATTGGTAAAATATTATCTTCATATATATAATAATTTGAAATTATATATATATAATTATCTTTTTTTCTTGAAGATGTTAAGTTACCTTCTATTTCATAACTTTTAATTAATTCTGTAGTATTTATATTATAAACATTAACAAATGAAAACACTTTTTTTCTATAATAACCATGAAAATCTGGTGCAATTTTTTTATAATTTAAATCATTATCATAATTTTGAAATTCATAACGATTTCCAATTACAACAATAGAATTATTATCTATGTAAAGTTCTGAAATATTATTATTTTCAGATAAAGTTATACTACCTTTAACTTCCATTTGTCCATTTTTTGCAGATACTATTGCTATTTTATTTGATGAAGCAATATAAATGTTTTCACCATTTGTTTTAATTATATCTCCTTCGTCAATACCTTGAACTTGCACATTTGTAGTTGAAAAATCTATGCTAGCTTCTTTAGATGCTGATGATGTATCAGCTATACTATTTGATACATTAAGCTCAGCACGACTAGATTCATTAAGTTTAAAGTCAACATCAGAAGATGCAAAAACTTTATTTGTATCTTCTGTTTCTATAATACTTTTTAATTGCTCAATTGATGAAATTTTTAAAACAGCACCTATTTTTTCACTTACTTCTAATACTTTATCATCATTTAATTTTGTTTCTATATTTGATACTGAAATTATATTTTCATTATAATCTACTTTCATATCTAAAATATTTTCACATACTATTCTAAGTGGTACAAAAACACGCCCATCTATAACTTGAGTAGATGTTTCAAGTAATACTTTTTTATCATTTAAAACAAAATAATTTTCACCTACTGGAAAAGAAGCAGTTTTATTACCTGTTTTAATAGTAGCGGTTTGTTTAGCATCATCAAAAGAAACATCTGCTTTAAAATGTTCTGACACTGCTCTAAGTGGTACAAATGTAAATTTATCTAATATTATTGGTGCGATATTAGGATTACTACTATCAAGCATTGTTATTTCACCATTTGCAAGAGTAAGAGGACTTCCTATATGCATATAAAGTTCGGATATTTGTTTAGTTTCAATTTCATTACAATAAGCTGTAGCATTTGTTAAAATTAATGTTAAGAGTAAACAAAAAATTTTTTTCATATTAAAACCTCCAAAATATTGTTGTATGTTTATTATACACTATTTTATAACTATTTACTATTGTAAATTATTCATATGTTTAATAGATTTTAATAATCTTACCATCAGCATTAGCATATTTAGTTCTAAAATTTCTAGTTGAATTTACAGATATTTCATATGACCTATTTACACGATAACCTGAATGTATAGTTCCTTCTGCTTCAACTGTTAAAGTTACATCTACTCTATTAGGAATGGGTTTTTCTTCTAAACTTCCATCTAACAATAAAATAACTTGCTTTGCAGGTTCTATAGATACTTTTGTTATTTTTCCTATACTACCATTTGCTAATTTATCATATAACAAATCACCCTCTTTTATAGCATCAGGTAAAAATTTTCTACTTCCTAAAATCTGCACATCATATTTTATAGGAACCATTTCTTGAGCCACACTTGTATTATCTAATTTAAAAAACTTCCAATATGTACCGAATACTAATGCTATAATAACTAATATTATTGATAAATCGAGAATATTTATTATACCAAAAAGCTTTCCTTTTTTATCTAAAAACTTCATATGTTTATTCTTTCCTTTCTACTTGTAATATAAAGCCTGTACCTGCATAACCATTACCTTTTGCATTAACATATTTACCAACTCTTAAATCATAACTACCACCAACAAGTATTTCCTCACCAGTATCAACTACACTAGCTTCTATGGTTAGTAAAACTTTTTCTCTATTGGGAACACTAGATTCAATAATTTCACTGTTTGCTAAATCATTAACTATTCTTATTTCAGGTGCTGTTTCTATCGCTATTACTTTACCCATAGGAAAATTTTTAATACCATCAACTAAATTATCATTAATCTTTATTAATTCTGAAAAACCGATGGGATTATCAACAAGTTCCAATACATAAGTTAATTTAGTTTCATTAATAGCTACTTTTTTATTTTTTAAATAATACACAAAAAGTAAAGAGCCTGCAATAACTACAACTACAAGTATTATTATTATATCAAGGAAATTAAATTTCCTTGGTTTGCTTTTAGTATTCATTTTAAACTTCCTTTCTGTTCTTTAAAACACTTTTGTATAAGTCTTCTATATTTTTGCAATATGTTTTTACTGTAAACTTTTCATTAAAAATTTCTAACGCCCTTTGTTGCATATACAATCTTAAATTGTTATCTTCTATTATTTTTAATATACCATTTGCTAAATCTTCACTATCTTTAGTTTTAACAATAAGTCCATTTTCACCATCTGTTATAACTCCGGGATTACCACCATAATTTGTAACTACTGCTGGTATTTTTAAACTCATTCCTTCTAGTAAAGCTAAGCTTGTAGCTTCTGTACCAAATGATGCATTTACTTGTAAATCTATTATACTTAATATTTCATGAACATTATCTATAAAACCAGTAAATATAATTGTATCTTCTAAATTTAATTTTTTTACTTTTTTCTTTAATTCTTCTTCTATTTCTCCAGTACCTATTATTAAAAGTTTTAAATTATGATAACCTAAGTTTTTTAATTTATTTATGGCATCTATTAAATAAGTATGTCCTTTAACTTCATTAAGTCTAGCCAATATACCAAGTACAAAATCTGTTTCTTTTATATTTAATTCTTTTTTTAATTTAAGTATTTCTTCATCTGATATTTTAGTTAACGGTTCAACTCCATTTAGTATAACCTTAATTTTTTTCTCTGATATACCAGAGTCAGTTAAATTATCTTTAGCAGCTTCTGCAACAGCGATTATTTTATCTGCTAAAAATTCATTTACAACTTTATTTGCAAGTTTACCAATACCTTTAGCAATTGATTTGCTAACAGGAAATACAGAATGTCTTGTATATATTATTTTCTTACCTGCTAATTTACTAGCTATTCTTCCTGATAGGGCAGAATGTGTATGAACTATATGAGGATTCTCTTTAACTATAATTTTTTTTAATTTTTCTATAGCTTTAATATCAAATGATTTATCAGCTATTCCATCTACTTCTATAACTTTTATATTAAGTTCTTTGATTAGAGGTATAAGTAAACTATTTTTTGGTACTACTACTTTAATTCTAAAAGTATCTTTATCATAATATTTTAAATAATTTAAAAGACAACGTCCTGCCCCTCCTATATTACTATCACTTATAATATTAAGTACTTTTATCATATTATCAATCCTTCTTTATTAGCAAATTTTACTGCAACCATACCAAAACCTAAAACCATCCAAAACATAAGTAATACTTGATAATTATAAAATGTGTAATCAAACATACTTTGAATAATAAAACCTGTTATTGCTGATATAGATGCTATAACAAGAAACCTACTTTCATTTATATTTCTTTTAATGTCAGGTGAAAAAGTTTTTTGAGCAAGTTTATATAAAGATGAAAAAGTTACTCTATAAAAAGTCCATATAATACTTATAAAAGATATAATTCCTACAATACCAGCATCACATATAATTTGTAAAAATAAATTGTGTGAATGAGGTGCCAATATAGCATTATAAGAGTATAGTGGATAAACTTGATTATACGCATCTATTCCCGGACCTATACCGCAAATCCAATAATCTTTAAGCATATTTATAGTACCTAACCAAATATTAACTCTATAAGATGTAGATGAATCTTCTAAATTACCTATACTTGTAAATCTTGTTATAATAGTTTCAGGCATAACTATAGGCAACAATAATAAACCAATCACTATAAGCCATATAAATCTTTTATCAACTAATACAAAGAAAACAACCATTGCTGCTAATATTCCAACATAACAACCTCTTGAATAAGTTACAAGAAGGCAAAATGTCATAATAGCAACTGAAAAAACAGAAAATAATTTTGCTATTGTAGATTTCCATGTAAAAATAGTAGCCATAGCAAATGGTATTGTTAAAAGTAAATATTCGCCCAATACATTTGGATTTTTTAAAGTAGAATATACTCTAAATCTAATATCTTCAAACATATTTGCATCTATCCATGTTCCACTAAATTTATCAGGGAATATAAATTGATACACACCATATAAAGAAACCATTACCCCACCAAATAAGAAAATAAATATAACAATATTAAATTTATCCTTGCTATTAATAGCATTAACAACTACAAAATAAATTAAAATAAGTCCAACTGTTAAAAGTCCAACTTTAATACTACTCATCATTGAAACCGAAGTAATAGCAGAATACATATATACACACATATAAAGTAGTACATATTTATTTAACCTAAAAAATTTTAATTTATTTTCTTTGGTCATAAATAACCAAACCATAACAACTAAAAAAGAAAATAAAGTTAACGCTAACAAAACCATAGTTGGTAAAAATGGTGCAGAAGCTACAACTGGTAAAAGCCATAAAAAAGGCATGGTAAATATACTATTATCTAATAATTTATCTAACTTCAATATACTAAATAAATTTTTAAATATATTTAATATGAAATTAAAAACATTTGTAAATGCACTACCCTTAGAAATTACTTCGTCATTTTCATATAATAAAAAGTCGCCTACAAGCTTACTAGTACTAAATGACTTTGAAAACCATGCAGAAATTTTTAAAAACAATATTAATTCCTCCTTTTTAAAATTTTATTTACAAAACTAAATGTAAGTTTAGCTTCGTCTAATCCACAAAAATAAGCTAATATAATATAAACTAAAACTCCTATTGTAGTTGATGTTCCTAACATTATAATTTGATTTAAAAATGTTACAGAAAGGACATTACTTAATAAGTTGTAAATTAAGTATACTACACCTCCCATTACACATGATGAAATTAACATTTTAATTGTATCAATAAAAGTTTGTTTTGTAACTATATTACCTAATTTTTTTTGCATTGGTATAAGTAATGTTATACCAGATATTAAAGAAGATATTGCTGATGCCAGTGCAAGTCCTCCTATTTGCATATATTTAACTAATACAATACTTAATATTAAATTAGTTATTATAGATATAATACCAGTAACAAGAGGGGTTTTACCATCTTTTATAGCAAAAAAACCTCTGTTTAATATATTTTGCATACCAAAACCCAACATACCAACTGAAAAATATTTTAGGGCAGTAGATGTTATTAATGTAGAATTACTATCAAATTCATTTCTTTCATAAACAATTCTTATTATTGGCTCAGCTAGAACTATTAAACCAACCATCATAGGAATAAGTAAGAAAAAAGTACTTTTTAATGTAATACCTAATGTTTTACCAAATTCATCTGATTGCTTATCTTCTGTAAGTCTTGATAACTTAGGGAATATTACATTCGCTATAGATAATACAAAAACTCCTGCTATAATTGTATATAAACTATTTGCATATTCTAGTGCAGCTACACCTCCCTCTAAATGAGATGCAAATTTAGTATTGATAACTATATTTACAGGTTGTACTAAAGTACTAACCATTACAGGTAACATTAATAAAAAAACTTTTTTAAGTCCTTCATCTTTAAAATTAAGAGTTGGTTTATAATGGTAACCCTTTTTTATAAGAGGTGGTACTTGAATTACTGTTTGCATAATCCAACCTAATAAATAAGAAACAGCAAGCCCAAATACACCAAAGGTTTTATTCAAAGCAAATAAATAAAATATTATAATTCCATTTGATACTATACTCATAGCAGCAGGTATTGTAAATTCATCTAATGACTGCAATATACCAATAAATGAATAAGCTATACCAGTAAATATCATTGTGGGAAATAATATAATTAAAAGTTCTGCACAAAGTTGACTTGTTTCATAAGAAAAGCCATCTGCAATACTTGTTACAATCTGTTTAGAAAATATAATACCAACTACTGTTAATAATGTTGTAATTAAAAATATTATGGTTACAAAATTATTTGAAAATTTATAAGCTTCTTTCTTACCTTTTTTCTTTAAGTACTCATTAAATATTGGTATAAAACTAGATGATATTGCTGAAGCAAATATTGCATCAAAAAAGAGGCGAGGCATACGACTAGCTGCAAAAAATGCATTCGCCTCAATAGAATCTGTTCCATAAAGCCCTGCAAATAATACATCCCTACATAGCCCCATAACTTTACCAATAAGCATTATAGCCATCATAGAACCTATTACTTTTACTGCGTTTTTTGTTTTCATGTTTTACCTCTTGTATTTAAAATATAATATAGATTTTAAAAATTTTAAAATATTAAATAAACAACTAAATTATATAACTATAGAGAATATTCTTTTTATAATTTTCTATTTTTAGTTTAATGTTATGTCGCACTTTAAATAAAGTGCGACATAACATTGATTTTAAATTTAATAATTATTTACTTATTAGCAATATTAAAAATTTTTAATTCTACATTTTGTTATTTAATTAAATTCATATAGCATATTATTTTCATTTATACGAAATCTAACCATTTTAAAATGTTCATTAACACTTCCATCTTGTTTAAATAGTGAACCTATATTCATATATCTTATACCATTACTTACAGTTGCCCATGTTGATGGACCTTCACTAGATACAATAAATATATTTTTACCTGTATTATATATGTTTTCCATTATTGATTGAAATAACTCTTTTTCTTTTGCATCTGTAAAATTTAATGGGTTTTTATCCAATAGTATTATAATGTTTTGTTTATCTGAATTACGAATATCTCCTTCAAATACTCTCCATTGTTCTTGATTTGTATTTCTTAGTCCTCCATTTTTTGCAGTCATTTCTATTATGTCAACCTTTGAATGTTTATGTACTTTATAGTTTGATGAATATTTTATAATATTATCACTATTTTCTACATTGGCATCACCTAAGAAAATTCCCAAAGATGAATTAAATTTAAATTTATCAAATACTTCTGTTTGTACAGCTATATAATTTGCAGGTTTTACATCGTTAGCTACTGTTATACTTGGAAGGATTGTAATATCAAAACTATTCTCTAATTGGTTATTTGATAAATCAACATTCTTATTATCTTTATAAGTTGTAGATTGTGGTAATTGCTTTGTGTTTGGTGAATTATAAACTCCTCTTAAATTATCTATGTATATAGTTTTTTCACTTGTATCATTATTTGATAATGAAGCTACATATATTCTATCTAAACGAATTGGATAAGTTAAATTTGTAGGTAAAGTTGCTTTTACTTGTTTAAATCCTGTAAAGTCTATCTGCTTAGCAAAATCTATTAATGTACTAACCCCTTGTGCATCTATAATTCTACCTCTAAGCCAATTGTTTGAATTATCACCATATACATCTAATTCTAATGCTGTAGGATTCTCTGGTATTTCTATAGGTTGTACAAAATTTAAATAACTTGCTTGAGTTAAATTATCTGATAACTCGAAACTATATTGAAGTTTTAAAGATGTTTCCCCAACTGTTGCTTTTTCATTTGTTATTTCAACCAAACCATTTAAATTATCTGGATGACTTGTGAAAAGTATATTTTCAGATGTAATCTGTTCAAAAGAAATTATAGGACTTACTATAGAACCAATCATAACAGGTATATATGTATTTACATTTCCTATACTACATTTTACATATCCTTCACCATCATTTACAGCAGTAAATATTCCATTTTCAATTGTACCAAGTGCATCAGGTACTACTTCAAAATTTACTTTACTTATACTTATATTAGCTTTAAAACTTTCTTTGTCAACACCTTTTAAAGTTATATTAGTAGTTTCTCCTTTTTCTAAAGCAATATAAGGAATATTTGATTTTATTTCTGCTACTTCTGAAACTTTTACTTTTGTATTTGAAATAAAATCCCCATATTCAGCAGTAATAATTAAATCAGATGTTATACTTGGATAAAAATATTCATTCTTCCATACTCCATCATTGTCATTTGTAGTAATTTTTATATCTTCTAATGGTATATTAATTTTGTTATAATACTCATCATAACCATAGATATCTAATTTAATTGGCATATCTTTAAATACTTTAGTTTGGTCTGGTTTTACAACTAATTCAACTATATCTCCTGCTATTGAATTATTAAATATACCTAAACCATTTATAACTTTTCTTTGACTTCCTTCTGACAGCGTATTTTTTATTGTAAGCCATGTATCATCTAATGTTTTAGCTATCATTGTACTTGAGCCACCACCATCAAAGTTCATAGCGTTATATACTCCATATTCTAAAAGTAAATAACCTAATTCTTCTTGCGTTGCTCCTATACTATGACTCCTACCATCAACAACCATAAGTATAAGTTCTTCACCATTTTCTGTTATTCCTAAAGCTGTTCTTGGTTGTCTTGATTTTGGTGATATAACTTCTCCGGGATTAGCAGATAAACTTCCGTTATCTAATATTTTAGCTCCTCCACTAAGTGCAGTTTTTACATTATTTATATCTAAACTAGAATTTATTTTAAACTCTGCTGTCTGACCTACAGAAAAAAGTTCTGCCCTCTCATCATACCATTGTTCGTTTGTAATTATCAAATAACCATTTTCAGGTACAGGCATTATTTCTCCCTTTTGTGATATGTAAGTTATAACATTATTTTCAACTACTATTTTAACTAAGTTTTTAAATCTTGAATCTAAAGCCTCTGTTGTATCTCCACCATTTTTATCAAACTTCATAGCATAAATTTGAGAGCCTGCTTTATTTATTGCATTTACTTCTATATTTTTAACACCATCATTTAAAAACTCAAAATCCATTTTAATAAAATCCATATAAGGAGTATTTTCAGCATCTATAAAAAATGTAGAATAATCATTAGAATGAATATTTTTATCATCACTAGTAGCTAAAATATTACCATTATCAAGGGCTACTCCAAATGAAGCAGAATGCGAACCATTAATTCCAAAAAAGTCCCCATTAATACCAGCTACAGCTCCATTAACATATAATAAATCTAGTAATGTTTCTTTTAAACCCAATTCTTTTTTTGATTGCACAGGGGCAATACTTATATTAGCATCATCAAGTTTAACTTTCAACACATTTACATCAAGAAAGCCTTCATTTGTTAATCTTCGACTAAATTCATATGTAACACCTTTTGTAACTGTTTCGGTAATTGTTTGTACATATAATACATTTGGATTTGCATTTACTTGTAATAACATATTAGTACTCAATATCATTACCAACATATATTTAATTAATTTTTTCATAAAATAACTCCTATCATTCCTTACTTAAAATTTTAATATAATAACTTACTCTATTATTTTAAATTATCTAAAAGAATAGACATATTTTTAGGATAACTTACTATATAACATACTTGCTTTGTAATTACATCACCTGATTTCAATTCTAACTTCCAACGCAATTCACCAGTATTTTTTGTAAGTATAGCATCTGAAATATCAATTATATCTACTTTTATAGAATCATTAAATGCTATAGGTATTTGGTCAATTAATTCTAAAAAAATACTATTGCTTTTAGTATTTTTTATAGTTATTTCCCATTCAAATGTATTTTTCACTATATTACCAAATAAAGCTTTAGACGATTTGTCTTTACTTTTTATCCTTGAAACAATAACTGAATTATCCTGTCCAAGAAATATTTCTATATTATCATTTGTTAAGTATGGATTAATGTTAGTTTGACCAATATAAACTCCAGAAAGAAAAATATTGCATTTACCAGCTAAAATATTAAACTTATCCCATTCTGAAATTCTTGCAATTAAATAAACTTCCCCTTCAAGTTTAGGAACACTATAATAAGTAAATTCAGCATTGATAGTATGTGTTATAATATCAAGAATATTATTTTCTCCTGATATTATTGTACATTTAGTAGGTAGTTTAAATTCAATTGCTGTTTGATTTTCTGTTATATCAACTACTAATGAAGGAGCTTTCATACATGGTGTATCATAATTTTTCATATTTTCTTCACTATCCATATTATCTTCTATAAAACAATCCTCATCTACTTTTGCTAAATTGAAAGGATAAAGCTCATCTCTTTTCCCTAAAACTAAAGGAGAAAGTACAGGGATTACTTTACCAGATTGCATATTACTAGATGAAAGTGTTATAGGTAAGTCATTCCAATTTTCACCGGTTGTTTGCCAAACTACAGCTTTAGCATGAAGTATAATAGGTTTATCTGAATCAGTTACACGAAGATTATAAAACGGTGTCCAGCCTGCTTCTGTATTTACATATGTAATATTTAAGTTTGTAATTGTATCTTCTTCAGAGGTAATTATTATTGTTAATATTCCTGTAGGTGTTTCATGAACATCAGAACTGCCAATTTCATTGTTAAGTATTTCAAGTTTTATATTCTTATCTTTTATTTGCTTTTTTAAAGCTGAAAGTTTTTGCTTAATGAAAGTATTTTGTTGTATATAATAATTTGCTAGATTTTTGATTTCATCTAAGGAACGCTTATGACCTCCTGAATTACAATTAGCTGATAACATATTAAGTTGAAGTTCATAAACTTCTATTTCATCATTAAGTATATCAATTTCATCATTAAGTATATCAATTTCATCTTGTAAGATATTACGCTCTATAACTA
>CAZWZB010000043.1:14830-21524 GCA_964638835.1 uncultured Eubacteriales bacterium
ATTTCATCATTAAGTATATCAATTTCATCTTGTAAGATATTACGCTCTATAACTAGTCCTTTAATTTTTTCTGAATTTTCAGCAGTGACTAAATTAGTTTTATCAAATCGAACTGATATAATTTGTCCAATATCTGCTGAAGCTATAATACTATCTGGTAGAATATTTTCAGATAAAGGAGCAAAAGTAATTTTATTTTCTCCTACATTTAGGTGAACTTGTGCTTTACGCTCAATTTCTGCTCCTTTTAAAAAAACAGTTGCTGAACAAATTTCTGAATTATATATCTGTTCCATAATAATACCAACTTTCTATTTTTTATACTTGATAAATTCTTTTAAAAGTTTTATTTCTGAATTAAGTTCTCCTGTTATAAATAAAAATAAAATATATATTAAACCACCTAATATTACAACTATACCTAGACTAAACAAAGATAAATTTATATTATTTAAAATAAATCTTGATATAATTCCCATTAAAACTGCACTAAGTAATATTCTAAAATAAGTTACTGGCATGATTGTCCACTTAAAATAGTTCTTACTTTTTAAAAATGATAATAAAAAGTAAATAAAAAATCCGATTGCTGTTGTAATACTAGCAATCTGATAACCAAATATAGGTATTAATATTATGTTTGAAATTATATTTACCATTCCACTTAATAAACTATATTTAAAAATAGCTTTAGTATTTATAGAAAGTTCAAAATATTTATTGCTATACTCTGTAAGTCCTAAAAAAGTCATTCCTATAGCTACCCATTTCATAACTTTATATCCTTCTACATATTCAATATCTAATATAAGATTAGCAACACTTTCAGCAAGAACTATAACATAAATTATAGCTGGTATAGATATTAATAAATAATGTCTTACTGCTTGACTTATAAGTTTTATTGTTTGTTCTTTATTACCATTATTCCATTCATTTAATATAGAAGGATAACTTCCTTTCATAATAGCATTTGATAGCATACTAAAAGCTGATGATATTAATGAATAATTAGCATAATAGATTCCAACAGCAGCAGAGTTTATAAGAAACTGTATAATATATCTATCAGCATTATATAATATTGATGTACTAATTGTAAGTCCAATTATAGGTACTCCATATTTAATAAATTTATTTACTACATCCTTAGAATAATTTGAAAAAGAAATATATTTGATAATATCCAACTTAACAATAATAATTAAAGTAGATATTAAATCAAATATTATATTTGGTATTAATATCCATTCTATTTTAGCATTAAATAAGTTAATTAAAATTAATGTAGTAACTAATTTTAAAATTGTAAAACCTAAAGAAAGAGATAAATTTAATTTTATTCTTCGTTTTACAACCAGTACATTTATAGATAGTAAATTTGTACCATATGTAATAAACATAATTAAAGAAAGCCATAAAATAAAAGAGATTTTATTATTAATGAAGTTAGTATAATAAAATATAATAATGCTAGTAATACCTACAATTAAGATATTAATTTTTAACCAAATAACAAATATAGTTGAATAAAAATTAGACTGCTCTTTGATATATTCATTTATATACCTCATAGCTGATTGTGATAACCAACTCATAAATATCATAGCTGAAGTAACAATTGTTAAATTCACAATATTTATAATACCATATTCTTCAGGTATAAAATAATTTGTATATAAAGCAACTGTAATAATTCCAACTAACCCTTCTATTATTTTAGCAAACATATATATTATTGTATCTTTTATCATACTTTTATTTTCACTCATTTTATTGTATAATTTCCTTTTACCATAAACCAAGAATCTTGTAACGCATTTATCCCTCTACCATCACTACGAGGTACTATTATTAAATGATTTACAGATATACTAGCACCATTAAATAACTCCACTCCAGAAGATACATCTATAACACCCATTGAATTTTCAGAATGTGAAGTTGCTTTACCTGACCTGAATATTATTTCTGCACCTTCTCCACCAATTAACTTTTTACCTTTTAAAACATGTACAGGTAAAAAAGCAAAATCTTCTTCACTAGGTTTAGTAATATTATCATTTGTAGATTTATGTTCATATATTGCATCTATTATCGCAAGTACTTCTTCAACTATCTCTTCTTTTGACGAATTTGAAAGAGTAGATGTTCCATTTGTATTTGGTGATATAAGTTTTTTTATTTCATTTATCTGAGCATCAACATAACTTTTAGTAACAACTGGGTCATTAATACTTCCAGGGTCTGTATTACCAGATATATTATGAGTTATTAAACTAAAACTTATTATACAAATAAATATTAAACATAATATAATATTTGTTTTTTTCATTTTTAATATTCCTCCTATAGTTCACTTTTCCCAATTATAATTCTTATATCAATATCTTCTGTAAGTTCTCCTGTATCAACCTTTATTCTGCTATCCTTAAAATATTTTTTTAAATCTTTGCCTAAACTATCGTCTTTTACTAAAATAACAGTTTGTTGCTCTCTAGTACCATTATAATCACCTATTGAAACTACATTAAAACCCTCAGCTTTTAATTTATCTTGAGTTTTACCAGCAATCCCACCTGTAGAGCTACCATTTAAAATTTCTATATTTTTTGATTTACTACTTATAATTTCTTCGTCAACTTCTTCTGTATTATAAAATAAACGGTCTATCACTTTAACAGTTGCACTAACATCATGTAAAAAGTAAGATATATCTCCTACATATTGCCCTTCTCCCGGCAATAATTCCATAGTAACTTTATCTAAATCAACATCTTTTATATACTTTGCATATGATAAAGCATTTGCTATTGTAACATTTGTTTCAACATCATTATATAAAGCACTAATTAAAGTTGGTAAATTAGATATAATATTTTTTGTATTAAGAATTTGTTTCATAAATTCTTTCATAAAAACTTGTTGCATTTTAACTCTAGCAACATCGCCTTCAGGATATCTTCTAAAACGAACTAATTGTTCTGCTTGTTTTCCATCTAAATGTTGAAGTCCTTTTTTTAAATCAATATATAAATCTTGATAAGGGTCTTCATATTTCATATCTTGAGGTACTTCTATTGTAATTCCGCCAAAAGCATCAACTATATTTACAAAAGCATCTAAATCAACTTTTACATAATGGTCAATTTTTATACCTAATAAGTTTTCTAATTGCATTACAGAAAATTCGCTTCTTTGATTTTTAGGTGCATAAGCATGAGTTTCATTTATTTTACATGTTGCATTATATGGAATTGCTCCACCTGTTCCTGCTTTTCGACTTTCTAATATTTTATCTTGCATTTCTTTTGTCATAACTACTCTTGTATCTCTAGGTATTGATAATAAACTTACTCTCTTATTCTTACTATCAAAATTAGCAACAAAAATTGTATCTGTACGATAATCTCCATCATCTGTACCAAATACAGCTACATTAATATTTATATTTTTAGGACCAAATAATGTATTCATTAATGTATTTTTCTCTTGGGTACTTCCTCCTGAACTACTACCAGCACCTATATTATTATCTGGTGGTTGTTGAATAGGCTCATTTTTCAATGCCTTTGCAAATGTCATAGCATAAGCAATTCCTACTACTGAAAATAACAAAACAAAAGCTATTGAAAAGTATGTTAAGAACTTTTTTTTCTTTTGATCTTTTTTGTTATTAAAATTCATTTCTATCACTCCATGAGATTTATTTTTTATTCTACATAGTATAACAAATCTATTTCTATTTTACAATAAATATCGTTATTTTATAATAAATATTTATGAGATTACTCTTTACAAACTTTTTTCGATTTATTGACTATAAGTACTAACTATAAAATTATTATTTCACAAACATACTTTACTATACTCATCATCAAAATTAGTTAGTACAATAATTTAAAATACCACTTTACTTTTATATAAACTTATAATATAATTGTAAAACGCACTTTAAAGTGATTTATATTGAAGATTAATTTTTTATTTTGTAAGAACTTGTATTCAACATCCTAAATTACTATAATATAAATTATGTAAAGTTTGCAAAACTAAAGATAAGATTTTGTGTAAATTTTTCTTACAGTTAATGTAAATATTAAACCACTTCTAAGTATAAAAATATAGAAAACTGTATAGATTATTAATCCTCCAAATGAAAAAGGGTGTTTATGAAATCCTAGATATTAATTTATTATTGGAAGAAGATAATCTAAATTTTAATGAAACGAGGGAAGTATGAAGTTATTCAGAAAAAAGACTGTTCATGTATCAGTTATTATTATTTCTATGATAATCCTTGTGGGGGTTTTATATGGGGTATATGCATTATTTTTTGACCCTTATCGTTTTTACCGTTTTGTTGACTATGAAGCTTTCAATAACGGAAACCCTGCGACATTAGCACTTGAACATGAATTGACTAAAAAACAAGCAGTTGAAGATTTAGATTTTATAATAAAAAAATTGGGTGAACGACATCCTGCAACCATTAATGGAATTCCTGATATTATTCGTCAGCAATATGACGAAGAAATCGCCTCTTTTGGTGATAAAGTAACTGTATTAGAACTATATCACGCATCAAGTCATATTCTTGCACTTATGAAAGATAGTCATACAAATGTTCAATTGCGTCTTTCTTCTCCCATTCGCTATATTCCCGAAATAAAATTTGAGTGGCATGAAGATGAACTATATCTAATAAATGAACAAAACACAACAAAAGTTGTAGCAATCAATGATAGCATGGTTGCTGATTTGTTTAATAAATTTAAAACTGTATATTCTTTTGAGATAGAGGATTACGCGAAGGTTGCATTTTCAATAAAATTAGTTCGTGAGAATGATTTAAGGCTTATTGGGATTGACACTTCTAATGGAATAACAGTTAGAAGTGAAAACGATGAGATTCATTTTCAATTTGTTACTATAGAAAAAAATAATAAACAATCCGACACAAAGCCATTTGTATACTTTGATATTGACAATGAACGTAGCCTTGGGATTTTCACTTTAACACAATGTAATCCGAATGAAGAATATAATCAAGTAATACGTGAATTTTTTGAGGAAGTTAAAAATAATGGTATAGAGCATATTGTTGTAGATTTACGCGGAAACGGAGGAGGAGCTTCATTCGTTGTAGATACGTTTATGCGATATTTACCAGTAAAAACATATAATACTTCACAGGGGCATCAACGATATGGCTCTTCTATAATCAAAGGAACTTTGACTCCATCAAAAAATGAGCAGATAATGAACTTGGTTTTTAATGGTGATATATATGTATTGACGGATGTCACAACATTCAGTGCAGCAACTACGTTTACGGCTATATTAAAATTAAATCATCTCGCAAAAGTAGTTGGGGAACAAAGTGGTAATTCTCAAGAGTTTGGTGAATCACTCCCATTCTCTGTACCCAATTCACATATTTTGATTTGTATTTCAAACAAGCAATATTTTTGGGATGACAAATCTGGAAATTTGGATTTCACAATGCCAGACTATCCTTGTTCACCTGAAAAAGCTTTAGATAAAGTATATGAATTAATTCAATAGCACATAAATCTTAGTTTACATTATTTTAATTGTTAAGTAATTTTCTATATCTACACTTCATGTAGACATATTTTAAAGACTTATAAAAAAATGTCTGCATTTTGATAATATGAAACAAGGTTAGAATTTGTATTCAATAATGAGTTGCCCATATTTAAAAAAGTCAGGTTATTGCTTATTGAATATAAGTTCTAATAAATATCTTATTTTTATATTATAATCTTAAGGAGATATTTTTATGGAACCATATGAATTATTATCAACAGTCTTATCATATATCGAACAAAATCTAAATTCTAAATTAAATATAAGTTTATTAGCAAATAAATTTAATATTTCAGATGTACATTTACAGCGGATATTTAAATTTACCTTTAATATTCCAATAATAAGTTATATACGTTCAAGGAAAATTGCAAGTAGTATAAATTTTTTATTAAATACTAATATGAATGTAATTGATATAGCTTATGAATATGGTTTTGAGCATGAACAAACTTATATAAGAGCTTTTAAACGTGAATATAATGTAACACCCGGAGAAGTAAGAAAAAATAGAACAATTCTAAAAATAATACCTCCTTTTAATCTAATCAATTCAAATAAGTTGGATAATGGAATGTTAAGTTATCCTGATATCGTAATAGTCCCTAAATTTTTTGTTATTGGCAAACTACATAAAGTAAATATTAATAAATCTTCAACATTGGCTCCAATGCTTGCTAAAGATTTTTTTTTCAATGAACGTGAAAAAATTCAAAATCAAATACATCCAGAAATATATATAGGATTAACAACTCTCCCTGAAGTATTTACAGATTGGACATATTATCTTCCATCAGTTCAAGTAAAAAATCTTAAAAATATTCCAGATGGTTTTAGTTATTATAAATTTGAAACTTCTATTTGTGCTAAATTTAAATATATTGGTAAGCATAGTTATTTAGACATTAATTCTAATGTAGCACGTAAAATGTACAACTCTATATTTGAATTTTTTAATAAACAAACTAAGTATAAGTCAGATATACATTTACACTTTGAAAAAATAGATACATCATTAAATGATGATAATTATTGTTTAATGGAATGGTTTGCCCCTTTGATTGAAAAATAAATTTAAAGT
>CAZWZB010000044.1:0-1302 GCA_964638835.1 uncultured Eubacteriales bacterium
TTTATAAAAAGATATAATGAACTTCCAATTAGCGAACTTTGGTTAGTTGATTGTGAAGAAGGAAAAGAAAAATTAGAAATAGTGGGTAATTTAGCAAAACGTATGATTAAAAAATCAGGATTACCTATAACATTACATACTACATTAAATAGAAGAGAAGCTTTAGTTAACGCAGACTTTGTAACTACCCAACTTAGAGTTGGATTATTACAAGCAAGAATAAAAGATGAAAGAATACCTCTATCACATGGTATGTTTGGTCAAGAAACAAATGGAGCAGGTGGATTATTTAAAGGCTTACGTACAATACCTGTTATTCTTGATATATGCAAAGATATGGAGGAACTTTGTAGTAATGCATGGCTTATAAATTTTACAAATCCTGCTGGAATGGTTACAGAAGCTATCCACAGATATAGTAACATAAAAAAAGCAATTGGACTTTGTAATGTACCAATTGGAATGCATAAAGCTATAGCAGATTTATTAAAGAAAGATATTAAAGATGTTCATGTAACTTTTGGTGGGCTTAATCATATGGTTTATGCAACTGGTGTTTATGCTGATGGTGAAGACAAAACAGAATATATACTTAATAATTGGGGAACTCAAAGCGTTAATAATATTACAGGTGTTGAATGGAGTAATGATTTTGTTAAAGAGTTAGGCGTTATACCATCTTCATACCATAGATATTATTATATGTCAAAGGAATATTTAGAAGAAGCAATTGAAAAATTTAAAGCAAATGGTACACGTGCTGAAATTGTTAAAAAGACAGAAGATGAACTTTTTGAGCTTTACAAAGATGAAAATTTAGAAGAAAAACCTAAACTTCTTGAAAAAAGAGGAGGGGCTTATTATAGTGATGCTGCTTGTAATTTAATTTGTTCTATTTATAATGATAAAAAAGATATTCAAGTGGTTGATACTATAAATAAAGGAGTTTTACAAGAACTAGAATATAATGAGGTTGCTGAAATAAGTTGTATGATTACTAAAAATGGTCCTATCCCTATTTCTGTTGGTAAGCTTCCTAAAGCAGTTAAAGGATTAATACAACAAATAAAATCATTTGAAATAGCAGCTTGTGAAGCAGCAGTTACAGGAGATTATAATAAAGCTTTATTAGCTATGATGATTAATCCATTAGTAGGTTCTCAAAGATATGCTAAAATAGTATTGGATGAACTTTTAGAAGCTCATAAAGATTATCTTCCACAGTTTAAAAAATAAATGTGTAGAATGATAAAAAATTATTATGTATTGTTTTTAATATCAATTTTAAAGTTGGTTCGCACT
>CAZWZB010000044.1:1402-18790 GCA_964638835.1 uncultured Eubacteriales bacterium
AAAATGTTAGACTTACTAATCAAATAATGTTATAGTTTTTTTAATTAGTATTATTTAAAACTAAAATGGTGATTAAATCCTTTTTGTGATTTTAATATTATTATAATAAAAACTGGAGGGAATAATTATGAATATAGTAAACTTTGAATTTAAATATATAAGTCAAATGATTAAAATATGGAATGATGCTTGTGAATGTGGTGAATTACTTTATAAACCATTTACAGAAGAAAGCTTCAAGCAAAAATATTTAGATAATCCTTTTGATAAATATATTTTTTTAATGATTGATAATGATAAAGTAATAGGTTATATTATAGGTGTTATTAACACAAATTATTTACCAAAACAAACCTTTGAAAATACACCAGCTTACATTTCAATGTTAATTATAGAGCCTAAATATAGGAATAAAGGTTATGGTAAAGAATTACTTTCTAAATTAGAAAATACATATAAAGAGCTTGGTAAGAAAAGTATTAAAATAGCTTACACAAACCCAATACCATTACAATGGTATATACCTAATACTAATCATGACCATAATAATGCACCAGGAATTGATATAGATGGCTTAGGATATAGCTTTTTTGAACATCAGAATTATAGCACATTATCAATTGAGCTTTCTTTATATCTCGATTTAAAAGAATTTCAGATTTCAGATAAAGTTAAAGAAAAAATAAATGAATTAAATAAGCAAGATATATATGTGGGGTTTTATAATGAAACTATGTATGGATATGATGAATTATTTGACCATTTAAATAGTGAGCTTTGGAGAAAAGATATAAAAGATAATTATACATTAGAAAACCCATTAGCTGTAATAGTTGCTACTCATAATAATAAAATTATAGGTTTTACAGGTCCAATTGATAAAGAAAAAAGTGGTAGGGGTTGGTTTAAAGGTATTGGTGTAGACCCATCATATGAAAAAAAAGGAATTGCTTTTGTTATGTTTAACTTGTTAATGAGTGAATTTAAAAATATAGGAGCAGATTTCAGTTCTATATTTACAAGTAGTGATAATCATGCTTATAAAATATATTCAAGAATAGGTTTTAAAGTAGTAAGACAATGGGCTATTATGGAGAAAAATATTTAAAAGGGGTAAATAATTTATGTGTTATGTTGTAGGACTTATGTCAGGAACATCTTTAGATGGTGTAGATGCTGCTTTAGTTGAAATAAATGGCTTTTCTGAAAATACAAAAGTAAATTTAATTGAATTTATAGAATTACCTATAGATGATAACTTAAAACAACGAATTAAAAATGCTTGTGATATAAATTGTTCAAATGTAGAAGATATATGTAGTCTTAATTTTGAATTAGGTTATTTATTTTCACAAGCAGTAAAAGAAGTATGTAATAAAGCAAATTTTCCACTAACTAAACTTGATTATATTGGTTCACATGGTCAAACTATTTTTCATATTCCTAAGTCAAATAATAAATTATTTAAGTCAACACTTCAAATTGGAGAACCTGCGGTTATTGCTTATGAAACAGGTACAATGGTTGTATCAAATTTTAGAGTAATGGACATGGCAGCAGGCGGACAAGGAGCACCACTTGTTCCATATACAGAATATTTACTTTATAAATCAGATAAAAATAGATGTTTACAAAATATAGGCGGAATTGGAAATGTAACGGTTATTGCTGCTAATTGTAAATTAGAAGATGTATTTGCTTTTGATACTGGACCCGGAAATATGATTATAAATGAACTAGTTAAATTAACTAAAGGTGTTGAATATGATAAAGATGGATATTTTGCAAGTTGTGGTATGGTGCAACAATCAATATTAAATGAGCTTATGGATATAGATTATATTTCACAAAAGCCACCTAAAACAACAGGACGTGAACTTTTTGGATTACAGTTTACTAAAAGTTTTTATAATAAATACAAAGATTTTAAAGAAGATGATTTAATAGCAACTGTTACACAATATACAGCAGAAAGTATTGTTAAAAATTATAAAGATTTTATTATGCCTAAACTTAAAATAGATGAAGTTATTTTATCAGGAGGAGGAAGTTATAATAAAACTCTTGTAAGTATGATAAGAACCTTATTGCCAGATACTAAAGTGCTTCTTCAAGAAGATATTGGTTTAAATTCTTCTGCTAAAGAAGCAATAGCATTTGCTATTTTAGCAAATGAAACTATAAATAAAATACCAAGTAATGTACCATCTGCTACAGGTGCAAAAGAAAGAGTAGTACTTGGGAATATTACGCCTAATATAAAGGAGAATAATCTTTGAAAACTTTAAGAGTATTTACTTTTATTCTTTGTATTATAACTATAATACTTAATTTTTTAGTATTAATAAAGAAAATTCACATAAATATAGGAATGTTATCTCTTTTATTTCTGATGATTTTCCTTTCAATATATTTTTATAAACAAAATAAAAAGAAATAGTCTGTATAAAATATTACTAATATATGTGTAGGAATGACTTATGTTCGTTTAAATACTTAATTTAAACAGAGGTAAATATGAAAAAAAAATTAAAAGTAAGTATACCTATCTTTTTTGTTCTAATATATTTTACATATATTTTTATTCAATATATATCGTTAAAATGGCTTAAGCCAAGCGACAATTTATTTTGGATTGAACAATTGGGCAATAAAACTATTTATTTAAGTGTAAAAGATTCTAGGGAATTTTCTCAACTCTTAAATATTAAAAAATGGAATTTAATAATAAATACAAAAAAAGATTCACCTTCAATTTATTTTGGTATTAAGGATATTAATTCTTATTGTGGTATTCTTATTGACAGGAATATAATTGTAGTAGATGGAAAATATTATTCTTTACCAAAAAAAGATTTTGCAAACATTATAAAATTTATTAGCGAAAAGTTAAACAATAATTGAGAGAATACAGGTAAAGTAATAATTAAGTGTTTTTTTATCTTCAAAATAATTTATGGTACAAAATTTATAATAAATCTTTTGTTAAATAGTGGCTTATTTATGCCAATTTTTATTGTGGAATAATTATTTTATAAAAATTATATTGAATTTTTTCAACCTCTTAATTTTTAAGTAGGTTGTTTTTTTGTTTACTTTTTAAAATCTATAATAAATTAATTATATTTCATAGTATAAAATACTTTAAAATAATGATTTTGTGATTTACAATTTATTAAAAACCTTTATAATAAATATAGATATATTAAAAAAGATAACAATAATTGTTATACAAATTGATAATTAAATATAAGGAGGACATTTATGGAATATGTAATAGGTATTGATGGTGGGGGAACTAAAACAAAATTAGTACAAGCAAACTTAAGAGGAGAAATTTTAAACACTTATACATCTGGTGCTACTAATATTTTATCTAGTGGTATAGATACTGCTAGAAATTCAATCTATACTGTGTTGGATGAATTAAAAGAAAAGAATTTGGTAAATTGCAAATATTTATGTATAGGTACTGCTGGAGCAGGTAGAGAAAGCATCAAAATTGAACTTAACAAAATGTTTAGAGAATATGGATATAGTGGAGAATTATTTATTACTCATGATGCTGAGACAGCTCTTATTGGTGGTACTGGTGAAACAAAAGGGATATTAATAATAGCAGGTACTGGTAGTATTTGTTATGGACAAAATGAAAAAGGTGAAACTCATAGAGTAAGTGGTTGGGGACATATTGTAGGTGATGAAGGTAGTGCTTATTATATTGGTGTAAAAATAATTACTGCTATTATGAAAGCTTATGATGGCAGATATAATAAAACTGTACTAACAAAATTAATGCTTGAACATCTAAATTTAGATAATGAAGAACAAATTATAACTTATATTTATAACAAAGATATTAAAAAACAGGATATAGCAAGTTATGCTATACTTATAGAACAAGCATGTAATTTAAATGATAGTATAGCATTAGAAATCATAAATCAAACAATTAATGAATTAGTTCAATCAGTAATACCAGTTGTTAATAAGCTTAATTTTGTAGATAAAAAAGTTAAACTCGTTACAAATGGAAGTGTTATAGTTAATAATAAACTTATTAGAGGTGGTTTTATTAAAGAAATAAATAATTTATTTCCTAATATTGATATTTGTGATATGAAATATGATTCAGCATATGGAGCAGTTTTAAAAGCATTATTCGAATATAATCACAAATGATTATTACAAAAATTTTTATACAAATGAAATTAAACTTATATTAATTACAAAGGAGATGATTTTATAGTTATATTTAAATTAGCAAGAAAAAAACCTTTAGAAACAGATGAAATATTTAATTTTCTTATTCTTCAAAGTGGTGATTTTACTATTAAACAATTTAGTCTTGAAGAATTAGGTTTACATTTTAACTTAAGTGCAGAAGAAGAACTTGAGTATGATGAAGTTGATGAAAAAGATAATTATTATAAAAATGGTGATTTTGAATATATTGAGCTTAAAGAATTATCGTTTGTGCTAAAGCAAGGTACACCTGTTAAATTTAATAATGAAATATTTATAACTTCACAAATGATAAAAAATAAAATAATACTTCATACAAAAGATAAAAAATATTATGTTGAGATTGAGATATATGGATTTTTAGTAAATTAATTATAAAAAAATTAAGGAGTGGGTTATATGAAATTGGGTATTGATAAAATAGATGAAAATTTAGGTTTATTTGAAAATAAAAGAATAGGGCTTATTACAAATCCAACAGGGGTAAATAGCAATTTAAAAAGTACAATTGATATTTTATCAGAAAAAACAAATCTTGTAGCATTATATTCACCAGAGCATGGCGTTAGAGGAAATATAGAAGCAGGTGAAAAAGTTGATAGTTATGTTGATGAAAAAACAAACATTCAAGTTTATACTCTTTATGGTAAAAATAAAAAACCATCTGAAGAAATATTAAAAGATATAGATGTAATGGCAATTGATATTCAGGATGTTGGTTCAAGATTTTACACTTATATATATACTATGGCTTATTGTATGCAGGCATGTAAAGATTATAATAAAACCTTTGTAGTATTTGATAGACCTAATCCAATTGGTGGGGAAGTAGTTGATGGAAATATAGTTAAAGAAGGTTTTACATCATTTATTGGTTTATATCCTATTAGTGTTAGATATGGACTTACTATTGGAGAATTAGCTCAATTTTTCAATAAAGAATTTAATATAGATTGTGATTTAAAAGTTATTAAAATGGATAATTGGAATAGAAATATGTTTTATGAAGATACAAAATTAAATTGGATTTTACCATCACCTAATATCCCTACAATAGATGCTGCTTTTGTTTACAATAGTACTTGTATATTTGAGGGTACAAATATTTCTGAAGGCAGAGGAACTACTAAACCATTTGAATTTATAGGAGCACCTTTTTTAGATGCTAATAAACTAACTGATACTATGAATGATAAACAATTAGATGGTGTTATATTTAGACCAGTATATTTTACTCCGACCTTTTCAAAACATAAAGAGGAACTTTGCAAAGGAGTTCAAGTTCATATTACAAACAGACATACTTTTATAGCAACCAAAACTGCACTTCATCTTTTATATGAAGTAAAAAAACAAGCAGGCAAAAATTTTGAGTTTTTACCACCCTATTCAGAAAAGGGTAAACCAATGATAGATTATAATACAGGAAGTGATTATATTCGTACAAACGAATTTGACCCTGAAGAAACATATATAAAGTGGCAACAAGAAGCAAAAGAGTTTGAATTACTAAAAAGTAAATATCATATTTATTAAGGAGATGTTTTTATGAACTTAGAACAAAAAATAGGACAATTGTTAGTGGTAGGTTTTGATGGTACAGAAGTAACAGAAGATATTAAATATTTGATTCAAAAATATCATGTTGGTAACATTATACTCTTTGAAAAAAATTGTAAAGATTATATGCAAATTAAAACTTTAATAAATGAGTTACAAAAGTTAGCATTAGAAAGTAATGGAGTTCCTCTTTTTATTTCAATTGACCAAGAAAATGGAATGGTTACACGTATTTTTGATGGAGTAACTGTATTTCCGGGTAATATGGCACAATCTGCTGGTGCTAATTTAGAAGAAATATATTTATTAGGTAAATATGTAGGAGAAGATTTAAAAGCTTTAGGAATTAATTTTAATTTAGCTCCTAGTGTTGATATTAATAATAATCCTTTAAATCCAGTTATAGGAGTAAGAAGTTATGGAGAAACAGCCGGGCAAGTAGCAGAATGTGCTAAAGCATATGTTAAAGGTATTCAAGAAGAAGGCATTTACGCATGTGCAAAACATTTTCCGGGGCATGGAAATACAAGTACAGATACTCATTTAGATTTACCAACTGTAAATTCAGATAAAGCACAATTAGAAGAAGTTGAACTTTACCCATTTAAAGAATTAATTAAATCTGGTGTAAAAGCTATTATGACTACACATATTAAATTCCCTGCATATGAAACAGAGAATTTACCAGCTACATTATCTTATAATATACTTACTAAATTATTAAGAGAAACTTTAGGTTTTGATGGTTTAATAATAACTGATTGTATGGAAATGAAAGCAATCGCAACTTATTATGGAACAAGTAATGCGGTTAGTATGGCAATATGTGCTGGTGCTGATTTGGTATGTGTATCTCATACAAAACAAACACAAATTGAATCTATAGAAAAAATAAAAGAGTATATTAAAGATGGAAAGCTTACATTAGAAAGAATAGACAATTCAGTAAATAAAATTTTAAAAGCTAAAGAAGGTTTTAATTATCAATTTAAAAAGGAAGCTTTAGCACAAAAAATAAGTGAGCAAAGTATAACTATTGTAAAAAATAATGGACTTATACCACTAGAAGATAAAAATATTTTAATAGTAGCTCCTAATGCTAAAGTATTTACAGGTGCAGATGCTATTAAAAACACTCAAAACTTTGCAAAACTTTTTAAAGAAAAAAGTAAATATAAAAATGTAACTGCTGTAGAAATAGACAATATTCCAAAGGATGAACAAGTAGAAGAAATTAAAGTATTAGCTAGTAAAAATGAAACAATAATTATATGTACTTATAATGCAAGTTTAATACCAAAACAAATTGAACTTATTAAAGAAGTTTGTAAAATTAATAAGAATATTATTTTAATTCCTATGAGAAATCCTTATGATATAGAAAAGGTTACAGAAGTAAATGCTTGTGTATTACCTTATGAATATACAAATTTATCTATGATGAGCTTAATTAAAGTATTACAAGGTGATATAAATGCAAAAGGAAAATTACCTGTTAGTATTAATTTAAATTAATTATAGTTTTTTAAGTAAGAGTGCTTATATTCTACAGCACTCTTATTTTATTTAAACTAAATGATTAAGTATAAATAAAAATATTAAAGTTGTAAATAATATACTTTAAAATATGAAAGAAGGTTTTATATGAAAAAAATACTGCTCTTAACAACAGGTGGAACTTTAGCATCAGAAATTACAGGTGAAGGGTTAGCACCATCTATTGATAGTAAAAAAATATTATCTATTATTAATACAATTACAAGTAATTATGATGTTACTACAAAAGACATACTTCATATGGATAGTTCAAATGTGCAACCTGAAGAATGGAAATTTATTGCTGAAAATGTAGCTGAAAATTATCATGATTATGATGGAATTGTAATAATTCATGGTACTGATACAATGGCATATACTACTTCTATGCTTTCTTTTATGCTTACTAATATACCTATACCTGTAGTAGTTACAGGTTCACAACTACCTATATTAAATACATTAACAGATGCTATCGAAAATTTACGTTGTGCTTTTGCAATGGCTGGTTCAAATGTAGCAGGTGTATTTCTTGCATTCAACAGAAAAGTAATATTAGGTACAAGAGCTGTAAAAACTCATACTATAGATTTTAATGCTTTTGAAAGTATAAATTGTCCATATGCTGCTACATTAGATGCAAAAGGTTTAAATATTAATCATAATGTAATTAAACCTGTTACAGGAAATTTTAAATTGCAATCTGAGGTTTGCAGTAATGTATTTTTAATTAAACTTACTCCCGGATTAAATCCAGAAATATTTGATATGCTTATGAATATGAAATATAAGGGAATAATAATTGAAGCATTTGGTGCAGGAGGAATACATTTTAATAGAAGAAATTTAATAAACAAATTAGAAAAAATGGTTCAAGCAAATATTAATGTTGTAGTTTGTAGTCAATGTTTATATGAAACAAGTGATTTTTCAATATATCAAACAGGACAAAAAGCTTTAGAAAAAGGAGTAATTCAAGCTTATGATATGACTACAGAAGCAGTAATTACAAAACTTATGTGGGCTATTGGAAACTCCAAAAATAATAATGAAGTTGAAGAAATATTTAAAACAAATTTTGTAGGTGAAATAAATATCTAAAGGAATGTTTAAAACATTCCTTTTTTATATATTGAAAATAGATTAAAATTTTATTATAATAGATTGAAGTTAAAATTAATTAAAAGGGGGAATTAAAATTATGACAAAACAAATTTCAATTAATGGTATGAGTTGTAGTGGGTGTGAATTAAAAATAGAAAAAAAATTAAAATCAACAGAGGGCATAATAAAATGTAAAGCTAATTATAATACAGGAACTTTAAATATAACTTTTGATGAAAATAAAATAGACTTATCTAAAATAAAAAAAATTGTAGATAGTTTAGGATATTCAACAGGAAGTCAACAAATAAAAAAAGATAATATAAATTTATTTCAATTAGTTTATATTTCATTAATTATTTTTGGATTATACATTATAATTAATCATTTTGGTGGATTTGATATATTTAACTCATTTCCACAAGCAAAAGAAGGAATGGGGTACACTACTTTATTTATAATTGGTTTACTTACATCTGTTCATTGTATTGCTATGTGTGGAGGTATTAATTTATCACAGTGTGTAAATGTTAAATTATCAAATTCAAACAAATTAGATAATTTAAGGCCAAGCTTTCTTTACAATTTAGGTCGTGTTATTTCCTACACAATAATTGGTGGAATTGTTGGGGGTATAGGTTCTGTACTAAGTTTTTCAGGAGCTTTCAAAGGTATAATAGCTATTTTTGCCGGCTTATTTATGATTATAATGGGTTTAAATATGTTAAATATATTTCCTTGGTTACGCAAATTTAATATTAAAATGCCAAAGATTTTTATAAATAAAGGAACTCAAAAAAACAATAGTCCATTTTACATAGGATTATTAAATGGTTTAATGCCTTGCGGACCATTACAAGCAATGCAACTATATGCCCTTTCAACAGGAAATATAATAAAAGGTGCTTTATCAATGTTTTTCTTTAGTATAGGTACAGTAGCTTTAATGTTTAGTTTTGGAGTTATTAGTTCTTTATTATCTAAAAAGTTTACAACTAAAATGATGAGTGTTAGTGCAGTACTTGTTATTGTTTTAGGTGTATCTATGTTTGATACAGGAATTACTTTATCCGGTTTTGCATTTAATATAAATAAAAACTCTGTAGTTGAAAATGAAAACATCACAAAGGAAATTCAAATGGTAAGTATAGATATAACTCCAAGAAGTTATGCCCCAATCACAGTAAAAAAAGGTGTTCCCGTAAAATGGACAATAAAAGCAGATAAAAAAGATATTAATGGTTGTAACAATGAAATTATTATTCCAAAATATAATATCTCTAAAAAACTTACACCAGGTGAAAATATTATAGAATTTATACCAGAAGAAGTTGGAGTTATTCCTTATAGTTGTTGGATGGGTATGATTAAAAGTAAAATTACTGTAACTGAATAAATATTTAAGTAAAAGAATTAGTTCAATAAAGCTATTCTTTTACTTATTTTTTGGTAGTGCTAATAAAATAATTGAAAATAAAAGGCAGTAATTATTTTATTAGCACTCTCTATTTTTTTATTGTTATATCTTAAAAATTATTTAAAGTTTTTATTTATAAGTACAATTTATAGTTTATAATATAATTATTATAAATTCAAAATGGACTGATAAAATGAAAAAACAAAGTGTCATAATAAATGATGTAGCAAAAAAAGCAGGATTTTAAAAAAGTGTTATTTCAAATTATTTAAATAATAAATATGACACAATGACTTTAGAAACAAAATAAAAAATATTGACTAATAGATATAAAATATAATAGCATATATTTGAGGTGAAGTTGTAATGAATAAAATAACTAACAATAAAGATGATATAGCTTTTGCAATTTGTGATGATGAATATACACAAAGAAATTATATTACCACAATTGTTCAAAAATGGGCAGATAAATCAAATACTTTTATTGATATATCGCACTACGAAAGTGCTGAAAGCTTTTTATTTAATTATGAGGAAAATAAATTAATTGATATTTTATTACTTGATATACAAATGAAAGAAATAGATGGTATTGAACTTGCTCATAAAATCAGAGAAGAAAATAAAAATATGCAAATTGTTTTCATTACAGGTTATCCAGATTTTATGGCTGAAGGTTATGATGTGTCTGCACTACATTATTTAATAAAACCCGTTAAGGAAGATAAGTTATTTGAAGTACTTGATAAAGCACAAAAAAATTTAAAACAAACTGAAAAGTCACTTTTCCTAACAATTAATAGAGAAATGCATCGAATACTTCTTTCTGAAATTCGGTATATTGAAGCACAAGGTCATTATATTATTGTAAATACTATATCTAACTCTTTTAAAACTAAAATGAATTTGTCTGAAATACAAACTACTCTTTCAAATGAATTTTTTCGTTGTCAACGTTCATTTATTGTTAACCTTAAATATATACGTAAAATTACAAAAACTACTGTTATCTTAGACAATATGACAGAGATACCATTATCACGTAATTTATATGAAACTATAAATCAAGCAATCATTACATTTTTTCCATAAGAGGTGTGTTATGTTTCAAAGAAGAATGAATAAAAAAATTGCTGAATATCAAAATGAACTTATGTCTAAATATTGTGATGAGGTAGAAAATATCTATCGTCAAATGCGTAGTTGGAAGCATGATTATCATAATCATATACAAGCTATTAAAGCATATGTCGCACTAGGACAAATTGATGAATTAAATAATTATTGTGATAAACTTGATGAAGATTTACAATCAGTTGATAATATTATAAAAACAGGTAATGTAATGCTTGATGCAATACTTAATAGTAAGTTATCACTTGCACAACATAAAGATATCAAAGTGAATATTAAAGCAACTGTACCTAAACAACTTGAAATTTCAAATGTAGACTTATGTGTATTAATTGGAAATTTACTTGATAATGCTATGGAAGCATGTATAAAAAAACAAGGTACAAATAAATTTGAATTTGACCATCCATTTATTAGAATTTATATAGGAATGAAAGGACATCATTTATATATCTGTGTTACAAATACAGTTTATAGTAGTATAAAAAAAGTCGGTACTCATTTTTTATCTACAAAAAATAGTGATTCACATGGATTTGGACTTATTCGCATTGATAAAATTTGTACAAAGTATGATGGTTATTGTAAAAGAAATAGTGAACCCGGTGCATTTTCAACTGAAATATTACTTCCTGTCGGGAAAAATTAATATATGTTAATTGTAGGGAACGACTTCTATGTCGTTCCTTGTTTTATTGATTACATTTCACGTACTTAAAATAACATTCTATGCTAAAATTCATTTTTGTAATCTTTTTTATGTTATAGTTATTAAAATTAAAGTAGTGCTAAATAAATAATTAAAAATATTAAATATTGTTTTTGGTATTTTTTAATTTAAAGTCGTGTCGCACTCATAAAGGAGTGCGACACAAGATTGATTTTATTTCTCCTAGATATAGTTAACGAAATTCTTTAAAACTTGTTAACTATACAATTTTAACAGAAAGGAAATGATTATTTTGAAAAAAGAAAAACCGATGTATAATGTATGGCAAAATAGTGTTTATGTTATTAAAAATGCGTGGATACGTGATAAATCTGTTTTATTTGTTATATTAGCACAAATATTTTTATCAATTGCTATTTCAGTTGTTTCTTTATATTTGCCAAAGGTTGTTGTATCACAAATAACTTCTAATGTACCTGTTAAAACACTTATATTTACTATTTTAATGTTTACCACTACAACAGTAATATTACAAGCGGTTAAAAATTATTTTGATAATACTTCTCAACCTAAAAGAATAAGACTTCGTGTTAGGGTTTGTAAGGATATTTTAGTAAAAGCTTTAACTACTGATTATGCAAATTTAGAAGATAAAAAATTTACTGATGCAAAACAAAAAGCTCATGATGTAACAAATAATAATTATGCTAGTACCGAGGCTATATATGGTTGTTTTGCAAGTATTGGGACTAACTTACTTGGATTTGTTGTATATATTATTTTACTTGTATCAGTAAATCCACTTATCTTAATTATTACTGCTATTACAACTATTTTCGGTGTGGTAGTTAGAGAATGGGCGAACAGGTGGCAACATGACCATAATAGTGAAGTTACAGCTTTTAATAAACATCTTTGGTATATACGTGACATTAGTGAAGATTACACAATGGCAAAGGATATAAGACTTTTTGCTATGACAGATTGGCTTAAAGATATTTATAATACAAATTTAAAATTTATATTAGATTTTAAAAGGAAAGTAGAAATAAGATATTTAATTGCTGACATAGTAGATTGTATAACTACATTTATGCGAGAAGGTTTAGCTTATACATATCTTGCTTGGCAAGTGTTGTATTATGGACTTCCCGTAGAAGACTGTATTCTTTTACTTTCAGCAATTGGAGGATTTTCAGGTTGGATTATGGGTATTTTAAGAGAATACTCAACATTATCTATGCACAGTTTAAATTATTGCCATTTACGTTCATATTTAGAATATCCTAATAAATTTGAATATGACCAAGGGGAAGTAATTATTAAAGAAGAAAACAAAACTTATTCACTTGAACTTAAAAATATAAGTTTTCGTTATGGTGGTGCAGAAGAAAATACTTTAGAAAATATTAATCTTAAAATAAATTCAGGTGAAAAACTAGCTGTAGTTGGTTTAAATGGTGTGGGTAAAACTACTCTTGTTAAATTACTATGTGGTTTTTATAATCCAACAGAAGGGCAAATTTTATTAAATGGTAAAGATATATGTAAATTTAACAGGAAACAATACTATACCTTATTTACAGCTGTATTTCAAGAGTTTAATATCTTACCTATTTCAATAGCAGAAAATGTATCGCAACTTCCCACACAAGATATTGACCAAAACAGACTTAAACAATGTTTAGCTCTTGCCAATATTGAAGAAAAAATAAATTCTTTTCCACAAGGTGTAAACTCTCCTATGCTTAAAGATGTTAATGAAGATGCCATAGAGCTTTCAGGTGGAGAAACTCAAAAGTTAATGCTTGCTCGTGCAGTTTATAAAAATTCACCTATTTTAATATTAGATGAACCAACAGCAGCACTTGACCCAATTGCTGAAAGCGAACTTTATAATAAATACAACGAACTATCAAAAAATAAAACTTCTATATATATTTCGCATCGTCTTGCTTCTACAAGATTTTGCGACCGTATTGTATTAATTGATAATAAAACTATTTGCGAATGTGGTACACATGATGAACTTTTAAAACTTGGTGGCAAATATACAGAAATGTTTGAAATTCAAAGTAAATATTATAAAGAAGGTGAATTACAATGAAAAAAGAAAATAAATTTACTTTTAAAGAAAATATTAATTTAATTTTACGTGGATATAAGTTATTGAAATCTTTTCCTAACAATGTTTTTATTTCAAAAACAATTTCAACTATTTTTAATTCTGCCATTCCATTTATTAATATTTACTTTCCTGCACAAATTATAAATGAACTTTCAGGAGAAAGAAATCAAGATAAACTTATATCACTTGTTTTAATTACTATAAGCTTTAATTTTATAGCTATGATTATTAAAAGTATAATTGAACGATGGAGGATGTATTGTGATTCTACTACATGGTTTTCTAGGGATAAAGTTTATACAGATAAATTACTTTCTATGGACTATATAGATATTGAAAATCCTAAAATTCAACAACAGTTTTCTGAAATACGTCAACATCAAAATGGTATGGGATTTGGATTAGTTCGATTGATATGGACATATGATGGGATAATATCAGGAGTAATCCAAGTTATTTTGTCTATTACTATGGCGTTTTCTTTGTTTACATTAAAAGTTCCAAATGAATCATCACTTTTATTTCTTAATTCACCAATTGCAATTGCTGTAATAATTTTAATTCTTTTATGTTCTATTTTTCTTTCACCATATTTAACAATAATTGGAGGTAAAATATGGACAAAAGCATCTAATGATAATAATAAAGGTAATCGTACATTTAGTTTTTACTTTTTTGAAATGATACGAGGAAGTGATAAAGCTAAAGATATTAGAATATATGAACAAGAAAGACTTATTGATTCGGCTATTAAGGATAGAGATTATACTGATAAAAAACGCCTTGAATATGCAAAGTATAATGCTAAATTTACTGCACTTAGTACAGCAGTGTCACACTTATCAAATGGGCTTATATATCTTTTTGTAGCTTTAAAAGCTTTTGCTGGTGCATTTGGAGTAGGTAGTATTATGCAGTATGTAGGAGCTATAACGCAGTTCGGAGGAGGCTTTGCTTCAATTCTTACAAATGTGGGTACTCTCATAAATAATAATGTGTTTTTAGATAAAGTTTTTACGTTTCTTGATATACCAAATAAAAAGTATCAAGGCACATTAAGTGTTGAAAAACGTGATGATAATGAATATGAAATTGAATTTAGAAATGTATCATTCAAATATCCATCAAGTGATACTTATGCCTTAAAAAATTTAAACTTTAAATTTAGTATTGGTGAACGTATAGCTATTGTTGGTATGAATGGCAGTGGTAAAACTACTATGATTAAATTATTATGTCGTCTTTATGACCCTACAGATGGAATTATAACTTTAAATGGTATTGATATAAAAAAATATAATTATGATGAATATATGAATATTTTTAGTATTGTATTTCAAGATTTCAAGTTGTTATCATTTACGCTAAGTCAAAATGTTGCGGCAAGTGTAAATTATAATAGTGATGAAGTAGTTAAAAGTCTTTCAAAATCTGGGTTTGATGAACGTCTTCAAAATATGCCAAAAGGAATAGAAACTTACTTATATAAAAATTTTGAAGAAGATGGTGTAGAAATATCAGGTGGAGAAGCACAAAAGATAGCACTTTCTCGAGCATTATATAAAAATGCACCATTTATTATACTTGATGAACCAACTGCTGCACTTGACCCAATTGCAGAATTTGAAATTTATTCTAAATTTAATGAAATTATTGGAGATAAAACAGCAATTTATATTTCTCATCGTTTATCATCATGTCGCTTCTGTGATAATATTGCTGTATTTAATAAAGGTGAACTAATACAATATGGTAGTCATGATAAATTAATTGATGATATAAAAGGTAAGTACTATGAATTGTGGAATGCTCAAGCACAATATTATAATGATAAAGTTGTTTAGATGTTAACAAATTATAAAAACTTTAAAAATGCAATGGATTTTTTTCAAATCCATTGCATTTTTAAAGTTTTTATTATATAATTTTTTGTAGAAATTTATTTTTTATGGTGTTATTATGTAAATAGTTTTTAAATTTAATTGAAATAGAGGTTTTTATATGAATGATAATTATATTTTTACGGAAATAATAAATGATTTAAATGCAAAAGATATTGAAATTTATATGTATGATTTAGGTGTAAATGATATTGATGAAAAATATTCAGAGAATTATAATACAATAAGACTTTTAAATACAATAAATAAACCTCAAGTTATTATATTTCATCAAAATTATATTGCTTCTTTTGAAAAAATTGAAATTTGGAATGATATAAAATATATAAATTGTGAAAATAGAATTATAAATTGTGAATTTGGTCATGAACGAAAAATTTTAGAAAAATTAATTTTAAAAAGTATAGCTTTTAATATGGATAAATCTTTATATAGAGAACATAAAAATAATATTTATTTAAAAGAGCCAGTACCAGTACAAAATAAAGAATTTAAATTTAATAGAGGATTAGCTTTTGATGTAAATGTAAATGAATTTGGAGAAATAATTATTGGTTTTGAATCAAAACATGAAATACAATCTGTTGAAAATATTGTTAATGATTTAAAAAACGGTTCTTTAAAAAAAGATGATGAAGTAAAAGATTATTTAGGATATACATATAAATTTATTAAAGAAGCTGATTTTACAATAAGTGAAGTAAACTCTTATTTAAACAAATCTATTAAACAGTATTATGCTGATAAAAAAATAAATATATTAGAAAAAGTTAATGATAATTTAAAAGCTGTATTAGTTGAAACTTCAAACAAAAAAATTTATCCTTTTAGTCCCACTTTATTATTTAGAACAACTTCACTTGATAATTTACCTTCTGATGCCTTCAATGATTTTAATAAAATTGTAAAGCTTAAAACAGATGAAAAAGTTAGATTTACAATTGGGACAGCTATACGTTTACTGAAATTATCTCCATATATAAAAGTTACTCCTAAAAATACAGTTATAACTAATTTAAATTATGAACTTCTTAGATTAAATGCTCCTCAATTGCTATTTGGAAATAATAATATATCTGATAGTATTTTTAAAGGACTTAAAAATTATGGAGTATATCAAAGACAATCTTTAGATATATACTATTTTATAGATGGTACAATCCTTTTAGATAAAAATAAATCTCAAAAGTTAGTAACATTTTGCAAAAATCTTGAAAGTTATTCTAAACAAATAGGTGTATCACTTAATTGTATACCAATGAATAAAGAAATAAATTTTAGAACAATAGATATTACTAACCCTGATAAATTTGAATTTGAAATAAAAGAAATTTCTAAAAAGTATAAAGGACTTACTATATTTATATTAGAAGAAAAGTATATGCAAATGTATTATAATTTTATCAAAAGAAATTTTGGTTATTATCTTAATATAGCTACACAAGGAGTTAGTTTTAATACAGTATTAAAAAGTGTCGGAGCAGGTGAAAAATATGTTTTTTCTAATATATTGTTAGGTATATATGGTAAAAGCGGTATTCAACCATGGGTTTTAAAAAATAGATTACATTCAGATTGTTTTATTGGATTAGATGTAAGTAGAGGTGCGACACGTTGCGTAATGAAAAGTTATGCCATGTAATTAGTAAATAAATAAAATAACATATGGAAAACTTCCATATGTTAAATA
>CAZWZB010000045.1:0-17732 GCA_964638835.1 uncultured Eubacteriales bacterium
AATTTTAATACTAAGGGATAATACTAAATTTTAATGCATATCTATTGTAATAGGGAGGTTTTATTTATGGGTAAAAATATAAAAAATATTTTTAGTAAAATTTTAGAAATACCTAAAGAAATAGTAATAGACCTACCACTTATAACTATGACCGGAAATGAAGAATTAACAATAGAAAATTACAAAGGTGTTATAGAATACAACGAAGAGCGAATAAGAATTAATACAGCAAAAGGAGTTATGAAAATAGATGGTAGAGGTATGTTTTTAAAGCAAATAACGGATGATGATATAGAAATAACAGGTACTATCATAAAAATAGAATTTATAATTTAGGGTGATTAAATGTTTCTAAGTGTATGGAACTATTTAAGAGGTTATGTAATACTAGAAGTAAGTGGTTTTTCTGTAGAAAGATTTTTAAATCTTTGTGCGTATAAAAATATTTATTTATGGGATATAAATAGAACTGATAAGGGTATAAATGTAAAAGTTAGTATAAAAGGATTTAAAATGTTAAAACCTTGTGCAAAAAAAACAAGATGTCATATTAAAATTATTGATAGAGAAGGAGTTCCTTTTTTAGTACATAAATATCGTAAAAGAAAAGTATTAGTTGCAGGTACATTATTTTTTATAGCAACTCTTTATTTTTTATCCTCTTTTATTTGGTCAATCGAAATAATTGGAAATGAAAGAATTAATAAGCAAAATATTATAGATTACAGTATAGAATTAGGATTAAAACCGGGAGTATACAAAGGAAATTTGAATTTAAGAGAATTAGAACAAAGTTTCATGAAAAAGTTTAATGATATATCTTGGATAGCTATAAGTTCAGCAGGTACTAAAATTAAAGTTGAACTTAAAGAAACTATTGCAAAAACTGAAATGATTGATACAAAAACTCCTTGTGATATAGTAGCAAATAAAAATGGAATTATAGTTAGTATAGCAACAAATATTGGGACTCCTAAAGTAAAAGCTAAAGATGTTGTAGAAAAAGGGGATATATTAGTAAGTGGTCAATTAGTAATAGGTGAAGAAGGTTCTCAAAGAATAGAATATGTTCATGCAAAAGCAGAAGTAAAAGCAAAGTTATGGTATGAATTTAATTTGGAAGAAGATATAAAGTATAATGAAAAGATTTATACAGGTAAAACTAAGAAATCTTATACAGTAGATGTATTAAATAAAAAATTTAATATATTAAATACTAGCATTCCATATAGTAGTTATGATAAAATGAGTAATGTGAAGCAATTAAACTTCGGTGGAGATTTCACATTACCATTATCTATTATTACACATGAATATAGTGAGTATTTATTATATGAGAAAACTAGAAGTGCAGACGAGATAAAGGAAGCAATAAATTTGAAATTAAATGATATACTAAAGGAGCAGTTAGATGAACATATTCAAATACTGGATAGAAGTATAAATTACCAAACAGAGGGGAATAAAGTAAAAGCAAATATTATTATAACAACAATTGAAAGAATAGATACAGAGGTTCAAATTGAAGGGAGTAACGCAAATGGAACAAATGGAGAAAGTAATTGAAATACAAAATAAATATATAAAAAATATATTTGGTGAATTCGACGAATATATAAAAAAAATAGAAAAAAGTTTTAATGTAAGTGTAATAAATAGAGGCGATAGCATAAAACTTAATGGTAGTAATGAAGCAATAGAAAAAGCAAACATTGTTATTAATGGATTGGTTAAATTTGCAGAAAAAAATGAACAAATAACAATTCAAACAGTACAATATTTAATAGACTTAATAGAAGATGGAAATGAAAAAGCAATAAATTCAGGATATGATGAATTTGTGTGTATGACTGTAAATGGTAGACCAATAAAGTCAAAAACATTAGGTCAAAAAAAATATATAGAACTTATACGAAACAATAATATTGTATTTGGTATAGGTCCTGCTGGTACTGGAAAAACATATTTAGCAATGGCAATGGCAATAACAGCTTTTAAAAATAATGAAGTAAATCGTATTATAATGACACGTCCAGCAATTGAAGCAGGAGAAAAATTAGGGTTCTTGCCGGGTGATTTACAACAAAAAGTAGACCCTTACTTAAGACCTTTATATGATGCACTTTATGAAATAATGGGAGCAGAAACTTATCAAAGAAATATGGAAAAAGGTGCAATAGAGGTTGCACCTTTAGCCTATATGAGAGGGCGAACTTTGGACAACGCTTTTATTGTTTTAGATGAAGCACAAAATACAACACCTGAACAAATGAAAATGTTTTTAACACGTATAGGTTATGGTTCTAAAGTAGTAGTAACTGGAGATGTTACTCAAATTGATTTACCAGATGGAAAAAAATCAGGACTGCAAGAGTGTGTTAAAATATTACGTGATATAGAAGGAATAGGATTTATAACATTATCAAATAAAGATGTAGTTAGACACCCTTTAGTACAAAAAATAATATTGGCATATGAAAAATATGAAAATAAAGTTATTAATAAAAAATAGTTTGTCATTAAAGGAGTTAAATATAAATGAAAAAAAAATCACCAAAAAAAATCTTTTTTAAAAAAGAAAATTTGCCAAATATATTAATGAGCATAGGTATTTTTTTTATAACTTTTATTTCAATAGCTACAGGTACTTATATATCAAAAACACATGATATAACAGTTGGTTCTATTTCTCCAGAAAGATTTGTAGCAGATAGAGAAGTAGTAAATATAGTAGCTACAGAGAAAGCTAAAAACTTAGTAAAAGAAGAGGCTATTAAAAAGCCACCTTTTTATATATTAGATAATAATATATTAACACATGCTGTTGAACAAGTTCAAACTTTTTTTAACACTATAAAAATTGATAAAAAAATAAAAGAAGAGGAAGAAAAAAGATTATCACAAAGTAATTCCAATATGGATATTATTGTTGATGATTCAGATTTACTAATGCCAGAGTTTGGACAAGAAGTTGAAAGTGAAAGTAGTATTTCTAATTCTGGTCAACCAATTTTTTTAACTCCAAGAAAAATTGATTTAATAATGTCACTTCAATACAATCAAATAGATACCTTAGAAAATCATATTATCAATATAGTAACAGATATTATGGAAGCAGGAGTTAAAGAAGATATAAATTCTATAACAAAAAGTAAAAGTGATATTCAAGATGCAATATCTAAACTTGAACTTACTTCTGAGATTAGTAATATAGTTAATACTATAGCTTCATCAGTAGTGGTACCTAATGTTATAATTGATGAAATAGCAACACAAGAAGCAATTGATAAAAAGATAGCTGAAGTAAATGATATAATGATAAAAAAAGGACAAAAAATAGTAGATAAAGATGAAATAATTACAGAAGAAATTTATGGTATTTTAGATAATTTAGGATTGGTAAAAAAAGAAGAGTGGAGTTATGAAAAAAGTATTCCTCTTTTAGGTTTAGTAATAATAATATGTTTATTACAAGCATTTGTATATGAATATATAAGAACAACTAATCGAAAACTATGGACTGGAACAAAAGAAAAAACAATGCTTTTTACTATGTATTGTCTTATGATTTTAATTATAAGAGTTATGGTAAGTATACAATATTATATGATTATTCCTATAACTATATTAGGAATGCTTGTAGCTGTACTTATAGAATTACCTTTAGCCATATTACTTAATATAGTAATTAGTATAGTTGGAATGTTAATATATAATGGTGATATTCAATTTTTAATATATTTTATTATTTCAGGAACATTTATATGTATATCAACTAAACATACATATGAAAGAAATAATACTATAAAAACAACATTAATTATAAGTTTTGTAAATGCTATAGTTATGTTAGGTATAGAACTTTTATTTGAAAAAACATGGAATGAAGATTTTTTATTTAAAAGTTTATTATCAATGTTAAATGGTATAATAACATTAATTGTTATGACAGGAAGTTTACCATTTTGGGAAGTAGCTTTTGATGCTATAACACCTATAAAACTTTTAGAGCTTACAAATCCAAATCAACCAATATTAAAAAGACTTATTATAGAAGCACCTGGAACATATCATCATAGTATAATTGTTGCTAATTTAGCAGAAATGGCTGCTATGGATATTTCCGCTAATGGAGCTTTGGCAAGAGCAGGAGCATATTATCATGATATAGGTAAATTAAAATATCCACATTATTTTAGTGAAAATCAAGTTGGAGAAAATCCACATGACTATTTATTGCCATTAGATAGTGCTAAAATAATAATAGACCATGTTGAAAGTGGATATGCTTATGCACTTAATGAAAATTTACCAAAAGCAGTAAGAGATATGATAATGCAACATCATGGAAATACATTAGTTAAATATTTCTATTATAAAGCTAAAAAAGATTTTCCTGATGAAATTATAAAGGAAGAACAATATAGATATCCTGGTTCAATACCACAATTTAAAGAAGCAGCAATAGTTATGCTTGCTGATACAGTTGAAGCGGCTGTACGTTCTATGTACAACCAAGGTAAAAATATTGATGAGATAAAAATTATAGTTGCAAGTCTTATAAAAGATAAACTTGATGATGGACAATTATTAGATAGTGGATTAACAATAAAAGATTTAGAAGTTATTAAAAATTCATTTATTAATGTATTTAAAGGAATGTATCATGAAAGAATAGCATATCCAAAAGAAGCCTTAAAATCAATGCCATCATCTAAAGATAAAGAAAAAGAGAAATAATAATCAAGTAGAGAGTAATATTTTTATTACTCTCTACTTTTATTTTATAATTTAATCTTGTGTCGCACTCATTTATGAGTGCGACACAAGATTGATTTTAAAGTTAATATATAAGCATTAATTTTATAACAAAATCTATCATTTAATAAAAACCAATTATTTTATTATTATTCTCCTAAATGTATTTGTTTTCGAATATGTTGACTATGCATCTTAAATTTGTTATTCTTATAAAAAATATTATTTTTATTTTTTATTTTAAAGTAGGTTCGCACTTAAAAATAAGTGCGAACCTAGATTGATTTTAAATTTAATTATTTTATTAAAACACTTAACAAACTTTTTAAAATTTGTTAAGTATAGAATGCAAATTTGAATATAAAATTAAAAGGAGATATTTAAATGTCAGGTTCAACATATGGTAAGAATTTTAAGATAACTACTTGGGGAGAATCACATGGTAAAGCTTTAGGCGTTGTAATAGATGGTTGCCCTTCAGGTATTGCTCTTTGTGAAGAAGATATACAAAAAGATTTAGATAAACGTAAACCAGGTATGTCTAAATTTTCAACTCCAAGAAAAGAAGATGATATTGTAGAAATTCTTTCAGGTGTATTTGAAGGTAAAACAACAGGTACTCCTATATCACTTATAATAAAAAATACAAATCAACTTTCTAAAGATTATTCTCAAATAGCTAATTATTATCGTCCCGGTCATGCAGATTATACTTATGACGAAAAATATGGTTTTAGAGATTATAGAGGAGGAGGACGTTCTTCTGGTCGTGAAACTGTTTCACGTGTTGCAGCAGGAGCTGTAGCTAAAAAAATATTATTAGAATTAGGTATAAATATATTAACTTATACATTATCAATAGGAGATATAATAATAGATAAAACTAATTTTGATAAAAATGAATTGATTAATGAATTAGTAATGCCAGATAAAAAAGCTTACGAGCTTGCTAGTAAATTTGTTGATGAAAAAAGAAAAGAATGCAATTCAGTAGGTGGAGTAGTTGAATGTATAGTAAATGGTATGCCAATTGGTGTTGGTGAGCCTGTATTTGAAAAACTTGATGCAGTTTTGAGTAAAGCTATATTTTCTATAGGAGCAGTTAAAGGATTAGAATTTGGTGCTGGATTTAATTCTTCAACTATGTTAGGTTCGCAAAATAATGATGAGTATGAGTTTATTAATGGAAAGGTAGCAAAACTTACTAATAATTCAGGTGGTATATTAGGAGGAATAAGTGATGGTTCTGAAATAATTTTAAGAGCTGCATTTAAACCAACTCCTTCTATTCATACAAAACAAAAAACAATAACAAAGTCCTATGAAAATATAGAAATTGAAATAGAAGGACGACATGACCCAATTGTAGTACCACGTGCAGTAATTGTTGTGGAATCTATGGTAGCAATAACATTAGTTGATTATATTTTTCAAAGTATGTTATCTAAAATAACTACAATAAAAAAAGCTTTCTTATAATTTTAGATATATTAATCAATAAAATTGTATAATTAATTTTTAAGAGTGGTTTACAATTTTTATTATAAAATCGATTATATAAAAAGTGCTATATTAGGCAAGAGAGGTTTCCTAATATAGCATTTATATAAAAAATAACTTGTTAACATATTAAAAGTTTAATCATCTAACTGATGAATATTATATCACTAAAACAATTGTTTGTTAATAAGTATTTTATCCTAAATAAATTAGGACTAAATAATTATAAAAATTAAAGTTTATAAACTATTTCATTTTGATTTTTGTATATGCTTCCTAAAGGTATATATCCTCTAACCATTGATAATGGATATATATTACTGTTTTTACCAATGATAGTTCCCGGATTAAGAACAGAATTACAACCAACTTCTACATTATCACCTATCATAGCACCAAATTTTTTTAATTCAGTTTTTATTTTTTTACCATTTACATTTGTTGTAACTAATGATTTATCAGATTTAACATTAGAAGTAATAGCCCCTGCTCCCATATGTGCTTTATATCCTAAAACAGAATCTCCAACATAATTATAATGTGGAACTTGAACTTTATTAAATAATATAACATTTTTAAGCTCAGTTGAATTTCCAACAACTGAATTTTTACCGATAATTGCATTTCCACGTATAAAAGCACAATGTCTTATTTCTGCACCTTTATCTATTATACAAGGACCACTTATATAAGCTGTATGAGCTAAAATAGCATCTTTTGCTACCCATACATGCTCAGCGATTTCTTCATATTCATCTTTAGGTAATTTATCTCCAAGCTCAATTATAAATGAATTTATTCTAGGCAATACTTCCCAAGGATAAGTTAAATCATTAAATATTTCTTTTGCAATTGTTTCTTCTAAATTATATAAATCTTTTACCTTTATACCATTTATCATATTTCACACATCCTTCCTAAATATTAAATTTATACTTAGTAAACTATAAACTTTAGTTGATTATAATATATTTAATATTATTTTTCAATTGAAATATATTAATAAATGTATTATAATATAACTCAAATTAAAAATTAATATAATGAGTTAGTATATAATGTCAAATATTATAATTAACACATAAACAAATTTTAGGAGGAAAAGATGGAAGAAATAAGCTTAAGAGAATATATTGAAGTGATATTAAAAGGTAAAAAATTAATAGCACTTATAACAGCAATTTGTATGATATTAGGATTAGTTGTTGGATTTATACAACCCAAAAAATATGAAGCTAACGCAATATTATTAACAAATCCAATGAATCAAAATGCAAACACTTCAACTACAAGTCTTTCGGGAATAATAAATTCTATAAGTCAATATCCTGAAATGGATATAACTACTTATCAAGAGCAATTTTTAAATTCTGATGTAGTTACTAAAACCATACAAGAGTTAAATTTAACAAATAAAGATGGTTCTTATATATCACCAAGAACTTTAAGAGGTAAAGTAAATTTAGAAAATCCAGATAAAACAAATCTTTTAAATGTTACTGTAACCGATAAAGATTCTGAATTAGCAGCAAAAATGGCAAATACTTTATGTAAATATTTCTCAGCATTTATATCCGAATTAAGCAGAGAACAAGGCTTAGTATCAGCTAAAGCTATTGAAGAACAAATGAAAATAGAAAAAGAAAATCTCGACAGAGAAGCTCAAAAATTAAGAGATTATTTATCCGAAAGTACAAGTATTGAAGTTTTAAAAAGTCAGATAGATGCTTTAGTAGCACAAATAGCATCATATAATACACAATTAAATAATATTCAAACTGCAATAGAAACTGATAAAGTAGCATTAGAAAATTTACGTAAAACTGGTTTAACTTCATCTAGTATTACATCAGATATTTCCGTAAATATACCACAAACTGGAGGAAGTTCAACCTTCCAATTTAATATTGATTCATCAAATAGATTACAAGGTTCATTATTAACTATAGAAATTACAAACACTGAAACTAGACTTAATAGTAGTTTAGCACAAGAACAATCTATATTAGTTAAAATAGACGAAATGCAAAAGAATTTATCAGAGCTTCAATCAAATTTAGCAGAAGAACAATACAAGTATAATGCTATTCAAAGAGATTATGAACTAGCAGAGCAAACTTATAACACATATCAAGAAAAATATAAAGAAGCAAATATAACAGCAGCATCAGATATAGGACGTGTAACTATACAAATATCATCTCCTGCTGTTCCACCTGAAGAGCCAACTAATATAAGTAAAGTTCTTATATTAGCGATTTCCGCTATATTAGGATTTATGCTAGCAATATTTATAGTATTTTTCAAGGAGTATTGGAATACTTCTAGGGCAGATAGTAAAAAATAATAAAAACCACCAGATAAACTGGTGGTTTTTATTATTTTCTTATGATTGTGACTCAGATTCAGATTCTGATAAGATTAATTTAAGACCTTCTGTTAAATCGAGACTTTGTATTTGTAATTCAAGAACACCAGCCATCAATTCTTCTGCTTTAGCTTGTGATTCTTCGCTTTCATTTAAAGCTAATTCCATCATATCATTAGATAATTCTAATAATTTTAAAGAAGCTGTAACACCATTTTTAACTTTTTCTTGAGCTTCCGCATATTCTGTAGGTGCTTTTAAATTTCCTAGTTCTTCATAAAGAGGAGATATAGTTGTAATTAAATCTTTTGTGGTTTTAATTACAAGTTCATAATCATTTGGATCTAATCCTTGCATTATGCTTAAACTAGTATTTTCAATCTCAGTAGAAAGGTCTTCAACAGTTTTTTTGTATGATTCTACGTCTGATACAGTAGTTGCTTCTGTTGTAGATTGAGTTGTAGTTGTAGTTGTTTGTGAAGTTTCTTTAGAATCATTTTTACAAGCTGACATTGACAATGTTAATAAAAATGCAATTGCTAATGAACTTAATCTTTTTAAATTTTTATTCAATGGTTTCACCTCAAAATTTATTTTTATACTTTAGTAAACTTTTTTAAAGTTTGTTGAGTAATATATGTTAAAGTAATTATAACATATAATTTTAATATTAACAACCTTATGCAAATTACTAATTAAACATAGTTTTTTATATAAATTTTAGTGCATATAAATAAAAATTCGTTAATTAAATCTTGTTTATATAAAGTTTTTTATATATGCTAGTTTAATATAAGAACATTTATTTGATATTATATATATTTTTATAGTAATATTAGATAAAATTATGTTAAACTTTATTTGTGTTTTACGTATAGTATATTGAGAATATATATGTATTTATAGTTTAGGAAGTAATTATACAAAAAAATACATACAAAATTGTTTTGTATGTATAACATAATACTTGGAACAAACCATATAGGGGTTGTGGGGAGATTTATCCCAAGTTGAATCTATATAAATTACTGAAATAAGCATTGAAATATATTGCTGAAATATATTATTATAATAACAATATTTTTGTGTAATGTATATTATGGAAAACCATATTATTAAAGCTTTTTTATAGTATTTTTACCTTAGTAACAGCAGCTACTCTATTTTTAACATCTAATTTTTTGTAAATATTAGATAATATTTTTTCAACTGTAACAGGAGCAATTCCAAGCTGTTCTCCGATTTCAGAATTTTTATACCCATTAGCAACTAAGTTAATTATTTCTCTCTCTCTTGTAGTTAAAGTATTTATAGATTCTATAATATTTATTTTATTAACTCCTCTTTTAAATTTTTCACATATATATAGAATTTTTTTTGCATGATTATTTTCAATATCATTTAATATATCTGTTGTATCATATATATTTTCAACAAATACCATTACAATATTATCTGGTTCAGCTAGCTTTAAAGCCTCAATCATAGAATTTTTAGCAATTTCTAAACTATACAAATTATATTTTGCTATGGAATCAAAAATATAAGCTACAATCTGTCCTAAAATATAATTCTTTTGTTGACTGGCTTTAAGAATAGCTTCAGCAAATATTTCAAGTTCTATAAACTTTTTTTGACTAAATAAAACTTTAGCATATATAATATCAGTATAACCTATTTCACATACAAAATAATTGCATTGTGAAAAATCATAATCAACTATCCATTTAGGTATTTTATCAATCTGCTCAATACAACTATAAATATATCCCAAAAATAAATCTATGTCATTATTTAGAAAGGTACTTATATTACCTTTGATATTATTAACATGATTTATACATTTAGTAAATTCGTTGATATCACCATTTAATATAGATATTTTAGCTAAAACATATAAGGAACTTATAAGTATATTAAACTGACTTTTTTCAATAGCTTTGTTTTTTGCTTTTAAAGCAAAAAATTCAACTTTATTAAATTCACCAATCTCAAAATAATATTCTGCCTGTATTAAATATTCATATCCTAAATCATGAGGATAAATAACTTTACTATAATAACAAAAATCATTTTGAAGTATTTTTACTACTTTTGATAATTCACCTATTTCTTTATGATATAAATATAATGTATATGGAACCCCAAGTGTATATATTAAATCATCATAATGTAATCTTGAATGTCCACCATTAAAAAGTCTATAAGCTTCTTTTAAATAATCTATTACTTTTGATATATCATTAAAATTTATAAATGCTTCTAGTATAGCTATTTCACCCAAAAGTAAATTTTTTTCTTTTGTTTCAATTTGATTTGTAATACGTTGATATCCTTCTTTAACTCGATATAACATATCTATACCTTCTTTAATATTTATATTTATAATATAAAACTGTACAAATACTATATTAGCTAAAGGATAATCAAGTCCACGAATTTTAGGAATGTCATTAAAGGCATTTAAAATTACCATGGGAGCTATGGAAAATATTTTATTAGAATAATGCTCTATTACATATAAAATTTTTTCATGATTTTTTGCTTTGTGATAATAAGTTATCGCAAGAATAATTTCATTTTCTTTAATATACCAATCACCACATAAATTATAAAGTAATTCAATATTAATATTTGATTCTTCTAATTCTTCAAAAGCAACTATTTTTAATAAAGTATGCAATCTATAAGTATCAGTTTTATTATCATATTTTATAAAACAATTATCAATTGCAATTTTGTGAATATTATGAATAACTTCTAAATTTTTGGTTATAAATAATGCTTGTTCAGATGTAAAACTATCTAAAATAGATAAGCTCATAATAGCATTTTTTGTGTCATTATTAAGCTTATCAAACATGGTAGATTTTATTAAATTTGTATAACTAGTAAAATTATTAAAACTATGTTCTTGTGAATAATAAATCATAGAAAGATAAATGGCTGATGTCCATCCATCAGTTTGTTTAAATAATTTGTTTTGTTCTTCTTCATTTAACTTAAATCCATTTAGTTCAAAAAATAAAATCTGCTCTTCTAAAGTAAATGATATATCATTTTTATTCATTAAAAAACAACTACCTTTTTTACATAATTTTTTATATGAAAATTCAGGGTAGTTTCGGCTAATAATAACAATATGCAAATTTGATATATATGCATTTACTATAGCTTCAACAAGTATATCTAAATTTTTACTTTTAATATCACTAAAATCATCAATAACAAATATAAGTGGACTTTTTAAATTTTCCTTTAATATTTTGATAATTATTAATATTTCTTCTTCACTTTTAGGCAATCCTTGTTTTACAAATTTATTTGCTATTTCAGGAAATACAGGTTCAATGATTTCACATAGTTTATTCCAAACCCATAATTCATCTGTTATATCACCACCCATTATAAACCATATTTGTTGAAAATTATTTTGTGTATTTAAGAAATTTTTAACAGCATTTGTTTTACCATATCCTATAGGAGCAATAAGTAAAAATAATGGTTTATGAAAGATATTAGAAAGCATATTTTTTAATCTCTTACGATATAAAAGTTTTGGTTTAAATAATATTTCCGACATTATATTTACCTCTTTTATGAACTTTTTATAACAGCTACTGCTGCTATCCGGTTTTTAACTTCTAATTTTTTATATATATTTGAAAGCATTTTTTCAACCGTTACAAGTGCAATAGATATAATTTCGGCAATTTCAGTATTCTTATACCCCTTGCATACTAAATCCATAACTTCTAATTCACGCTCTGTCAATAAATTAACTAAGTTTTTACTAATTAATTTTTTTATTGAATTATTAGCTTTTTCACAGAACGGTAATATTTTTTTTACATATTCATCATCAACATTATAAAGAATAGGTAATAATTCTATAACATTTTCAGCAAAAGGCATATAAATATTATCATATCTAGCATATTCAATGGCTGAAAGAATATATGGTAATGCTTCATTTAATCCATATAAATTATATTTGGCTATAGAAAGATATATTTTAGAAATAATAATTCCAAAAATATGATTACCCTTTTTAAAAAGTTCTAACATTTTATATGAGAATTCTTCTAATTTGATAAAATCTTTTTTTGCAATTATAATTTTACCAGTAACAATACTAACATTCATATTGTTAACTACTAAATCAAATACTTCTGTATCATAATTATTTAACCATGAAGGGATTTTTTCTATTTGCAAAATACAACTATATATATACCCAAGCATAATATCCATTTGAGTTATTAAATACATTTTACCAGCAATTAAAATATGTTGACATAATTCATTTATATAATCGTTTAAATCTTCTTTTTTTCCATTAATTATGGCTATTCTCATTAATAAAAAAGTAGCACTACAAACTAAACTTAATTGATTTTGAGTTCTAGCTTTAAATCTAGCTTTATATGCCAGTAATTCTGCTTTTTCTAACTCTCCTGTTTCATAAAGATATTCTGCTTTTATTAAATACTCATATCCTGCACCACAATTGTTTGTAATTTTATTATATTTCCAAAAATTTTCTTCTGTAATTTCTACAATATAATTCAAATTACATAGCCTAGTATGAAATATAAGTAAATTGTTAGGAGATGCAAAATTAAATATAGTATTTGAATTAGATATTTTTGAGGTTTTACCATTAAAAAGATTATATGCTTTATCTAAATACTTATTCATTTTGTTTATATCATTATAGTTAATTATTCTTTCTATAAGAGCAATTTCTCCTAAAATTTCATTTTTATTTTCAATATTTATATCTATTGTATACATTTCTTTTGCATAATAAAGCATCTCAATACCCTTATCTTCATTTATATTAAATATATAAAATTTTATAAATAATATATATGCTAATGGATGAGATAATTTTTGTTCAATACTCATTTTATTAAATGCATTAACAATTATTATAGGTGCTTTTGTAAATAATTCATAATCTAAATTTTCTTCGATTATGTAAAATATATTTTCAAATTCACTGCATTTATAATAAAATTCAATTGCTGATATATACTGTTTGTTTTCAAAACACCATTTAGCAGATAATTTAAATATTTCATTTATATCAATATTTGAATTTTCTAAATATTGTTTTGCAACTTCTCTTAAAATTGTATGCAAAATATAAATTTCATTTTTAGGGTCGTATTTTATAAAACAACTATTAAAATTTAATTTCCGTATAGTTGAAATTGCGGCTTTATTATTTGTAACAGCTACTGCTTGATTTAAAGTAAAATTATCTAGGGGTGAAAGCTTCATAATAATTTCTTTTGTTCCATCATCAAATTTATCATATACAGTAGTTTTTATTAGTTCATGAAAATCATTTAAGTTATTAAAATTTCTATCTTTTTCATAACATAGAATTGCAAGGTACATTGCAGATATCCAACCTTCAGTATAATCAAATAAAGTCATTAATTCTTCATCTGTCAATTTAAAATTATTTAAAGCAAAAAAATCTTTAGTTTCAGAAAGTGTAAAAGCAATCATTTTTTGTTCTGCTATATAACAATATCCTTTTAATATAAGCTCATTATATGGAAAATCAGGATACACACGACTTATTATAACCATATGTAAATTGGGTATTTTTGCATAAGCTATATTTTCTATAAACTTATCTATAATTTGGTTGTTAATTTCTTGGTAATCATCAAATATAAGAACAGTAGGTTTATTTATACAATCTTTTAATGCATTAATAAAATATTGAATATCTATATTATTTTGTGGTAAACCATAATTAGAAAGTTTTTTTGATAATTCAGGATATGTTTTATATATAATAGAACATAATTTATTCCAAATCCATATAATATCTGTTTCATTTGAATTTAAAGAGAACCATATTTGTTCAACATTTTTTTTAGTATTTAAAAATCTGCGAATAGAAGTTGTTTTTCCATAACCGGTAGATGCTACAATTAAAAAAAGGGGTCTTTCAAATATATATTCGAACATTTTTTTTACTCTTTTTCGATACAATAATTTGGGTTTAAATAATAACATTAAATTAGTACACCGCCTTTTTATATAGTATAAATATAATTTTATAATTTGCTTTAAAAAATTAAATTTTTATTTTGGAAAATTGATTGGCTAAATTAGCAAATTGTTCTAAAGTTAATGCTTCTCCTCTTATTGCTTCATTTATATTTAAAGATTTAAATATTTCCAATATAGTTTCTTTAGATAAAGTTATTTCATTACTATTTCTTAAACAATTCATAAATGTTTTTCTCCGTTGGCTAAAAGCAATTTTTATAAGCTTAAATAAAAACTCTTCATCTAATACATTTACACTAGGATTTTTTAATATTTTTAATTGTATTACTGAGGAGTCTACATTTGGCTTCGGTATAAAACACTCTGAGGATACTTCTGTAATTATATTTGGTATTGAATAATATTGTACTGCTAAAGATAAAGCTCCATATTCTTTAGTACTTGGTTTAGCTTGCATTCTTTCTGCAACTTCTTTTTGTATCATAACAGTTATACTTTCAACTTTTGATTTTTTCTCTAATAATCCCATAATTATAGGTGTAGTTATATAATAAGGTAAATTTGCTACTACCTTAATAGGTTGATTATTATTTTTTTCTAATATAAGTTTATCAATATCTACTTTTAATATATCTTCATTTAAAATTTCTATGTTATTGTAATCTTGTAAAGTATCTCTTAATATAGGTATAAGTTTATTATCTATTTCAACAGCTATTACTTTGCCTGAATTTTCAGCTAATATTTGCGTTAGGCTTCCTATACCTGGTCCTATTTCAAGTACACAATCATTTTTTGTAACATTAGATGAAATAATTATTTTATCTAATACTGAAAAGTCAATCAAAAAATTTTGACCAAATTTCTTTTTTAAAACTAAATCATATTTTTGAATTATTTCTTTGGTTTTTGAGTATGTTGATATTTTATCTTTCATAATAATTTGTCCTCATTATTTATAAATTTTAAGAGTCTATAAATTTAAAATTCCCAATAAACTCTTTCATTATACTAGCTTGATTTGATAATTCATCACTAGTAGCAGCACTTTCTTCAGAAGTAGCAGCATTTAATTGTATAATATTAGATATTTGCTCTATTTCTTTAGTTAGTTGAGAAATATTACTTGCTTGTTGATTTGTTGATAATGTTATATCTTTAATAAATTCTGTTGTTTCAATAGCATTTCTTACAAGTTGAGTTAAAAACTCTGATGTATCATTAGCAAGCCCTACACCATTTTCAATAGTTTCACTAGAAGTACATATATATGCTTGTATATTTTTTACTGCTTCAGCACTTTTATTAGCAAGTTCTCTTATGTGTTCCGCTACTACTACAAAACCACGGCCAGTTTCTCCTGCTCTAGCAGCTTCAATTGAAGCATTAAGTGCTAATAGATTAGTTTGATAGGCAATATCATTTATAGTTGTTATTATTTTTTCAATTTCTTTTGAAGAAATACTAATTTTATTCATAGCTATAAGTATTTCTTTTACTCTACTACTACTATCCTCAATAGCATTTGTTGCACCAGTCGCCATTTGTAATGCTTTATTGGAATTATTAGCATTTTTGTTTACTTGTCCTGATATTTGAGAAATAGAGTTTGAAATTTCATTAATAGAATTAGCTTGTTTACTGCTTTCTTGAGCAAGGGAATGTGATATATTCAATATATCTTTTGAACTATTTGATACAAAAGTTGATGTTTTATTCATCTTAGATAGTATTGTATTTAGTGAAGTTTGTATTTTAATCATTGATTGTTTTATTGGTATAAAATCCCCTATGTATTCTGTCTCCATAGATATTGTTAAATTTCCTTCAGAGATATTATTAAGATTATTAGAAATATCTTCAATATAAATTTTTAATGTATGGATAGATTTCCGTAAACTATGTGCTAATTTACCAAGTTCATTATTTGAATGATATAATATTTCTGAATTAAGATTACCTTTAGACATTTCTATTGAAGTTTTTTCAATTTCAATAATTGGTATAGAGATACTTTTATTTATAGACATAGATAATATTATAGATAATATTATAATAAAAGCAAGTAAAATCAAACAAAAAATAGATACAAAATTTATTTCATAAATAGTATCAAGTATATTGTTGAATACATCTTTATCTGTTAAATTATCTAAATCTTTTTGTATTTTATTAATTTTTTCAAGTATATTATTACCATCATTTAAAATTAATTCAGTAGATACAATATTATCCTTATTTACTTCTGAAATTATTTTATCACTTATATGAATTAATTCATTAATTGCACTTTTATAATCTTCTATTAATTTATTATCTTTATATATAGTTTCAATCACCTCTAAACTACTAATAATTTCTTGATTATTTTTGTTAATAAAATTAATATATTCTTGTTTTTTATTAGTATCTGTTTGCAAATTCATATTTGTAAGATTATTAGCTATCTTAAGAATTGATATTTGGCAATCTTTTATAGCAACATTTGCTTTGTATGAAGTATTGATAAAACTTTTAAGATTAATTCTACTATCTTTTAGTCCAGTAAGAGATATCATAACTATACATATTGTTAAAATTATTAAAACTGTAAATGAAATAGTTAATTTTTTAGATATTGATAAGTTTTTAAACATAATAACACCCCTTTTTGTAATAATCGTTATAATTATTTAATAATATTAATTATTAATATATTTAATATCGTAAAAACCCCTCCATATCCAACTAAAAAAAGTTGGGGAGGGGGTTTTACGATTATTAAATAATAAAAATCATATATTAATTATATACTTTTATTATAAATTGTCAATTGTTATAAATTATCAATTAAATTATAAATAATTATGTATAATTAGTTACAAAAAATAAGGTAGTGATAAATTATTTGAGAGTGTTAAATAAAGAATGATTTTATATCCAACTCATATAATGTCACATCTTTAGTAACATTATTACTATAATTTATTTAAATCATTCTATATTCTATCAGAAACACTCTCTAAGTTTTGATAAATATTTTGTTCAATATAACAATTTAATAATTAATGTTGTATTTTTAATATTT
>CAZWZB010000046.1:0-2613 GCA_964638835.1 uncultured Eubacteriales bacterium
AGGGCTTAATCTGAATGATTACACAAAGTGTAATTTAATGATACTACTATTTAATGTCAGTTTTGAGTGTATAGTTTTTTAAATTTTAAATAGTTAATATGTAAAAATTTCGGGGTGTGGCGTAGTTTGGCTAGCGCGCCTGATTTGGGATCAGGAGGTCGCAGGTTCAAATCCTGTCACCCCGATTTTTTAGGGCTATATGGTTTTGTATCTGTAGCTCAGCTGGATAGAGCAACGGCCTTCTAAGCCGTGGGTCGGGGGTTCGAATCCCTTCAGATACATATTTATAGGGGCTACTAGCTCAGCTGGTAGAGCACTGGACTTTTAATCCAGTTGTCCCGGGTTCGAGTCCCGGGTGGCTCATAAAAATAAAGACCACTAATTAGACATAATAGTCTAGTTGGTGGTCTTTTATTTTGCTTTTTTGATTGATACAACTATCTAACAAATACTTTTAATATAGAGTTATAACCATAACTTTTTATTGTAATATAAGTTAATGTATGATAATATAGAATTTATTATTTATAAATTGTTAAAAGGGGTGTAATGATGAAAATTAATTCCTTTATATGTAAAACAAAATATCCTATTGTTCTTGTGCATGGTATAGGGTTTCGCACTACTGTTTTTTTAAGCTATTGGGGGAGAATACCAAAAGCATTAAAAAGTAAAGGTGCTAAAGTTTTTTGTTGTAATCAAGACGCTTGGGGTACTATTGAAGAAAATGCTGTAGTTGTTAAACAAACTATACTTAATATATTATCTAAAACAGGTTATGAAAAAGTAAATATAATTGCTCACTCTAAAGGTGGGTTAGATTCAAGATACATGATTTCTGCTTTACAAATGGATGAATATATAGCATCACTAACTACTATTTCATCTCCTCATCATGGTTCAAAAACGATGGATTTTGTTTGTATGTTTCCCAAATTTCTATTAAAGTTTATTGGTCTTTTTGTTAATAGTTTTTTTAAATTATTAGGTGATAAAAAACCTGATTTTTATAATACTTGTAAAGAGGTTACAACTAAACATTGTAAAGAATTTAATGAAAAAATTATAAATTCTGATAAAGTTTATTATCAAAGTTATGCATCAATAATGAAAAATTCATTTAATGACATACTTTTATTATTTACTCATTTTATAGTTAAATTATTTGATGGTGAAAATGATGGCTTAGTTTCAGTTGATTCAGCTAAATGGGGAACTTTTCGAGGCGTAATAAAAGGAACAGATAAAAAAGGAATTTCACATGCTGAAATTATAGATTTAGTTAGAACAGATTATTATAATATAAATATTAGAAAAATTTATGTTTTAATTGTTAATGATTTAAAGAAAAAAGGATTTTAAATTATTTTCACTTACTTTATATTGACATTTATACATAATTTCTTTAGAATAAAGTTAATTATAATAACTGAAGTTTTGAGGAGGATTTACATTGAAGAAAAAAGTTTCTGTATTAAAGTGTTCTAACTATAATTATAAAAATATAAAAAAAATATTATTAAAAAGTATTGAAGATTTAGGCGGACTAGATAAGTATGTAAATAAAAGTGAAAGAGTATTACTAAAAGTAAATTTATTAGCAAAAAGAAAACCTGAAGAAGCTGTAACAACGCATCCTGCTTTTGTAAGAGCATTAGCTGAAATATTTATTGAAAATGGAAATCAAGTATTAATTGGTGATAGTCCTGGAGGTCCTTTTACTGAAAAAATATTAACTAGCCTTTATAGTGGTACTGGAATTAAAGATGTAGCAGAAAAAACAGGAGCTAAATTAAATTTTAATGTTGCTTCTAAACAAAAAGAAAATCCTCATGGACTTTTATTAAAGAATTTAACTGTTACTTCAATGATAGATGATGTTGATAAAATTATTTCTGTTTCAAAACTTAAAACTCATAGAATGATGACATTTACAGGTGCTGTTAAAAATATGTTTGGTATTGTTCCCGGATTAATAAAAGGAGAATATCATTTAAATATGAAAGATTATAATACTTTTGGTTCTGCATTAGTTGATGTTTGTATGTGTGCCAATCCTGTTTTATCGTTTATGGATGGTATAGAAGCTATGGAAGGTGAAGGTCCTGCTGCTGGAACAGTTAGAAAAATGAATACAATTATTGCTTCTGAAAGCCCATATCATTTAGATAAGGTTGCATGTACTTTAATTGGACTTGATTTAAAAAAAGTTCCTACAATATTAAGTTGTATTGAAAGAGGTATTTGTTGTGATGGTTTAAAAGATGTTGAGCTTAAAGGGATTCCTATTGAAAAATTAATGATAAAAGATTTTGTTATCCCCGAAACTAGTATGTTGAGTTTAAAAATATTATCATCACCAATATTTTCAAAATTTTTTAATACCTATCTTCAACCTAAACCTGTTTTTAATAAAGAATTATGTGTTGGTTGTAAAGTTTGTGCTAAAAACTGCCCTGCTAAAGTTATTAAAATGAAAAATAAAAAGCCCGTTGTTTTATTGAAAGATTGTATACGTTGTTGTTGCTGTCAAGAATTATGTCCTAAAAAAGCAGTTTCAATTCATAGACCAACTCTTTTGAAAAAAATAACCGGAAAATAAATTAGGAACGC
>CAZWZB010000046.1:2713-16376 GCA_964638835.1 uncultured Eubacteriales bacterium
AAGCTGAAACGCTGAATATTGTATAGTAATCCATGTTATCATAAATACTACAATTATACAACATAATATTGCAAACCATGGCAGTTGATATGGAACAGGAAGTTTTGCACGAATAGGCAAATTTATTAAATAAGTTAGTATAATTGCAAGAGGCAGTCCAATAATTAGTGATTTAGCTGAACATAAAATGCTTTCAAGATTTAATATATGTTTGAGTCCACTGTGGGTCATACCTATACTCTGCAAAACTGCAAACTCCCGTGAACGCATAAGTACATTTGTAGATATTGTACTTATTACATTTGTCAGCCCAATTAATACTAATAATGCTACAAAGCTATAAGCAAATACTGTCACAATAACAATAGGAATATTCATAATTTTCATATAGTCTTGAGTTTTATATACACGAGTGTTAAATCCAAGTTCTTCATAAGTATATTTAGTATCACATGGAAATATTTCACCCATAATCATATTTGCATACTCTATAAAATTATCTATATTAGTAGGATTGGCAAACCAATCATAACTTCGCATTTTTCCTTCAGGTACAATTACTCGAACTATATGTGTATTAATACCTAAAAGTTCATTAGGTACATCATCTGGTGTCAATACACCATGTATTGGTATTTGATGAATAGAGTCATCTGCTTGTATTAATTGCAATTCACTAACCTCATCATAAAGAAAAGGTGGTATAATGGTCAATATACCATTATCATTATAGCTATAATGGTTGATGAGAATATTTGAACCATAAGGAACACCTACTTGTTTACATAAAAGAGCATAATTTTTCGAGTCTATTGTTATAATGTCAACAGAAAATCTATACATAGGTTGTTCAGGATATTGATTTTTAATGGCTTCTATCATATTAGGTGATATTATTTCTTTTGGAATAATAGCTTTATAGGTTTGCATATCACTACCTAAACCAAATATATTTGTGTTTTCAAAAGTACGCAATTTTTCAGTTGTTATATCTGCAAGTTTACTATCTATTGGATTAACGATAATGGTTTCTTCTCTGCCTGTAACCTCATTAACAACGGACTTACGTAATGAAGTGTAATCAACTATAACAGTAGCGTCAACATCAGGGTATATCATGCTCTCTATTAAACTTACCTGCTTACTAAGTGCAGCAAGATTAATAAATAATACAATGCCAACTGTAAGAGAAATTACACTTGCACGGAAATTACGCTTATTACGTTTTATATTTTTGGCTGCAAGTGTACCCTCAAAACCAAATAGTTTTTCAACAAAAAGGTTTATATGTATTGGTTTTGTTTCTATTTTGACTTCACCTGCTCCATGAATACTATCTATAGCAGTAATTTTTGCTGCCTTATAAGCAGGAAGCCATGCTGAAAATAAAACTGTAAAGAATGAAATTACTGTAGCAATCATTAATGCTTGCCATGCAATTACAAAATCAATAACTATTACTAATTTATTCATCATCATATAAACAAGACTATTAAGTTCACTAAGAAAATAGTTAGCAACTTGAACACCAACAAAAGCTAAAATTAATCCAGTTATAATTCCAATTGGAATTCCTACCACAGAAAGCAATACACTTTCATATATAACAGTAACCATTATTTGTTGTTTTGTAGCTCCAACACTTTTCAATATGCCGAATTGTGCTGTACGTTCACTTGCACTTATACGAAACGCATTTGAGATTACAACAACAGACATAGAAATAATTATCATACTTAGAAATCCCGCTGGAACAACAAGCAAAGTAGAAAAAAGTCCGTTATAGTTACCATAATTTTTGCCCAATAAATTAATAAGTAATACATTACCACTTGCTGCAAAACTACATACAGCCGTTATCAATGCTGTTGAGAGAATAATACCTATAAGCGTCCAAATAGTTCGTGAACGATTTATTTTTAATTGGCGTATAGCTAATTTTGCTGCTAGGTTCATGATTTCATTACCTCATCTCTAAGGATTTGACCATCACTGATAGTGATAACACGGTCTGCTTGAAGTGCTATTTTTTCATCATGTGTTATAACAAGTAATGTTTGATTATAACGTTTATTTGCTAATTTCAAAAGGTCAATAATTTCACGACTTGATTTACTATCGAGATTGCCAGTTGGTTCATCAGCAAGAATCAACGCTGGGTCATTAATTAATGCTCTACCAACAGATACTCTTTGTTGTTGACCACCAGATAGTTCACCTGGCAAATGTTTTGCACGTTCCAATAATCCAATAGTTTCAAGAATTGAATTAAGTTTATCTTTATCCGGTTTACGGTTATCAAGTAATCGTGGTAGCATAATATTTTCTTCTGTAGTAAGTGTGGGGATTAAGTTATAGAACTGATAAATTATACCAATATTGCGACGGCGAAAAATAGCTAGTTCGCTTTCATTTAATTTGTAAATTTCATTATTATCAACAATTACACTTCCTGACGTTGGACGGTCAACTCCTCCTATTAAGTGCATAAGAGTAGATTTACCAGAACCCGATGCACCAATTATTGCAACAAATTCACCTTTGTTTATATTAAAATTTATTCCACTTAAGGCCGTAACAGTTGTATTGCCTTTGCCATATATTTTTGTTAATTCTTTGATTTGTAATATAGCCATTTATTTTTCCTCCATGATTCTTTTATAAAAACCATTATAACAAACCAAAGTGAATTTTCAGTGACTATTTATCTATAGAAAGTGACAGTTTAGTCATTTAAATAATTTCAATGTAAATGTAGCACCACAACCATTCCTTCCACCATCTACATCTATATCACCATTTTGATTACGCATAATTGCTAGAGCAAGTGACAAACCAATACCATAGCCTTTATCACTTTGTGAACTTTCAAATCGTTTGAATAGATTTGCAATTTTATTATTAGATATTCCGGAACCACTGTCGGTAACAGAAATCCATTTACAAATAGGGTTCATACCACATTCTATAAAGATTTTACTACCTGTTGGAGAATATTCTGAAGCATTTTTTATTACATTTGTTAATGCTTCAGCAGTCCATCTTTTATCGCAAAGTATTTCTATTTTGTTTGATATTTCCACATATTGATTTTTTACATCAAGTAAAATTTGTAATGGTTCAAGAGCAAGGTTTATAAGTTCGCTTGTTTGTAGATTCTCTTTTGAAAACTGTATTGAGCCTGCATCGAGTTTTGCCATTTTAAGTAGTGAGGAAACAAGCCATTCCATACGTGTTAGCCCTATTCTTATATTTGAGATAAATTCTGCTTGTTTGTCAGGTGGCACATCATCAAGCAGGTCAGCCATAATCATCATTGATGTAAGTGGTGTCTTAAGCTGATGTGAAATGTTAGCAAGTGTATCTGCCATCAAATCCCGTTCATATTGGAATGAATTAGCTTGTTCACTTTTAAGAGTTGCAAGAGTATGAATATCATTTTTCAATATCCCCCATACACCTTCACGATTATCACGTAGGTCAACTTTTTGTCCATCAATAATTTTACGAATATTATCGGATAATTTTATGATTTCACGTTTTTTAATCAACACGATAGCCAACTCCTCTTATAGTTTCGATATTTACAGCATCTCCAAGCTTTTCACGTAAACGCTTTATATATACAGTCAAAGTATTATCTTCTACAAAATTACCTGATGAATCCCAAATATTTTCTAATATTTGTGTACGTTTAAGCATTTTTCCTTTGTTTGATGCAAAAGTTAAAAGCAAACGGTATTCAAGGGCAGTAAGGTCAAGCAATGTTTCGTTAATGTATGCTTTTCCTGCAACTGTATCAATAGTTACTTTACCAATGGTTAAAAATGATGAACGCTCTATATTTAAAGTACGTTTTACTCTAGCAAGTAATTCACGTAAACGAAAGGGCTTTGTTATATAATCATCTGCACCACTTTCAAATGCATTAACTATATTACTTTCATCATCAACAACTGTTAAAAATATGATAGCAGTATCTGTGTTTTTAAGCTTTTTTCTTATGTCAAAGCCTGTGCCATCAGGTAGTTGCATATCAAGTATAGCCAAATCAACTTTATTGTTTGATATTGTGTTTATAGCTTCACTAACATTATTATTGTGAATAACACAATACCCTTCTTGTTCAAGTGCGTATAAAAGTCCACAACCTATAATTGCATCGTCCTCTACAATTAAAATTTTTTTCATTGTTTTCACCTCTTTTTTATATTATCATAAATTTTAGTTGAAAAGGTGGATTTATTCTATTTAGAATTATCTTTCAAAATTATAGAAGTTTTTAATATTAAATATAAGGAGGAAATGGAAATTAAAAATGAATGATTAGAATTGATTAAAATAAATACTAAGATAAACTTTAAAATCATATTATGAAGATTATTTTTGGTTTTAAAAAATATTTGAATTGAATAATATAATGCCGTTGGTGGGACTCGAACCCACACATAGTCACCCATACTAGATTTTGAGTCTAGCGCGTCTGCCAGTTCCGCCACAACGGCAAATCTTTATATCTAAATACTATACATTAAAATAATAAATTTGTCAATATATTTTTACAATATATCACTACAAACGCACTAAAAAAAGTAACAAACAAAAAACAAAGAAGATGTAAATAAATAACCTTTACATCTTCTTTGTTTTTTGTCACAGAGCTTCTTCAGAAACTCTGAGTGTGCCTATATACCATTATTGGGAATAAAATAAAGTTTATAATTGTGTTTTTTTTGCCTCTGATATAGTAAACAGATTCTTATACAGGTTCTAAGAATTCCATATGCATTTGCCCTTGTCTCAAAAACTATGTTCCTTGAAATTTATTAAGAACCTTGTTATAATTGACTTAAAATTAAGTTAATATAGCAGTTGTGTATGTATGATTATAATCACAGGAATAGCTTAAAATTGAAATAGCCATTTTAAAGCAAGTCATACAATTCTGATTTCAAGGGTTGAATATTGAGTATAGGAATTGGAATACTTGTTTAGAAAAAGTTGTAGTAGAAAATCAACAATGGAGGGTACTATAAATGAAAGTATATAAAAGTGTCAAAGCTCAAAGAAACATTTTCGATACATATGACCGGTTACTTGCCATTTGGAACATTATAATGGAAGAAAGAGATATCCCAACAAAATATGGTGCAACTCATGTCATATTGTGCGGGAATCAAGACAACCCACCACTTGTACTTTTTCATGGTGTAGGAGATAACTCTGCATTGATGTGGCTGTACAATGCCCATGCCCTTGCACAGTATTTTAGAGTGATTGCAATCGATACGATTGGGGGTCCTGGAAAGAGTTGTCCGAATGAAAACTATAATAAAAGCTTTGACAGTGCTACATGGATAGACCAAGTCCTTGAATCACTTAGTCTTGACAGAGTATATATTGCCGGAGTATCGTATGGTGCTTATCTGGCACAGTATTATGGAATAAACCGCCCTGAAAGGGTTGAAAAAATAGTGTGTATGGCAGGCACAGTTCCTACAGATAATTTCAATCCCATGAAAGTCATGATTAAGATTTTCATGCCTGAAGCATTATTCCCGACAAAACACAACACCATTAAGCTGTTACGAAAACTATGCGGCAAAAATAGCAGTGTATTTACTGAAAACTTAATTGTGTTAGAACATTATAACCACTTACTTAAAGGCTTTAATAACATGGCTATGCGTTATCATAAATTAATAAGTTTTAATGCTGTACAAATAGATTCCATTCGGGATAAATGTCTTTATCTTGTGGGTGAGGATGACCCGTTTGCAAAGTTAGGAGGTAAGGATGTATTATTAAAACACAATATGAACGTAAAATTTTTTCACGAAGTGGGACATGGTATAAATCACGAGATTGCAGATGAAATTAATAATACGATTATTAAGTATTTTTTTAGCTGAATTTAAATATCATAATAATAATTGACTTAGAACCTGTCTGAAATCTCCTTTTTACATCTTTTTGGATAATTTTCTAATTTATCCTTGTTTGCTTGCCTTGGGCAATACATTGATTGAATTGGCAGTTGGGCTTAACTTTCAGGGAAGATTTCTGCACGACTTTAGATAATCTTGGGATTAGGTTTTGTGTGCTTGTTGTGATAATATATGAAGATTAAAAAATTAGAGGATGACATCCTCTAATTTTTTAATCTTCATATATTTTTAATTCCTTTGTATTGTACTTTTATTGGTGTTTTAAATATTAGATTTATTGCTTTTTCTGGACACAAATTTGCACATCTATAACAAAGAGTACAATTATTTTTTTGTGTTACTTTGTTATTTACTAATTCTAAATTTTGCATAGGACAACACTTTATGCAAGCATTACATTTTATACAATTTTCGTTTACATTAACTGAATCCTGAGCATGTTTTTCTATTGTAGGGAATGATGAGCCTTGTAATGAACCTAAGAATTTAGAAAAATTATTAAACCCTCTTTTAAATATTTTCCCATCTTTAATATCCTTACAGACTTTATCTAATTTTTTATTAGCATTTTTTATATATTTCTTATTTTCATTACCATTTGTAACTTTAAAAAAGTTAGTATTACATATGTTATTTGGCATATTAAAATGTTCGGCATAAATAACTTTTGTTTTTATACCTTTAAGTAAGTTTGTAAATACTCTTGCTCCATCACCTGAGAACATAAGCTGTGTACATAAAATTACAACTTTCTTTTTATCAAATAATTGTTTATACCTTGCTACAAATTCTCTCATAATTCTTGGAACACTTGAAGCATATATTGGGTAACAAAAACAGATTTCTTTTTCTTCTTTTATTAAATTTTCAAAGTCTACTTTTTCTTCAATTGAATAACATTTTGCATCTAATCTTTTTGAAAAGCCTTCAGCAATATATTTTGAATTGCCAGTTCCTGAAAAATATAATGTTAACATTTTAGTTCCTCCTTAATTTTTGTTTTTTAATCTAAAACTTTCTAAACTTTCATGTTCATATTTATAAAAGATTCGTGAAAAGTGTCTTGCATCATCATAACCAACCCTTTTTGCGACTTCTCTATCATCTAAATTAGTTTCAAGAATAAAATATTTTGCTTTTTCAACACGTACAAGAATTGAATATTCATAAAATGTATTATTAGTTTTAGATATAAAGATTTCATTAAGATATTCTGGTGTTGTTTCCGCAAAAAGAGCTGTTTTTGATAAAGATATAGGTTCAAAATAATAAGTATCTGCATATTTTTTACCTGCTTCAAATATTTTTTCATCTTTTAATTTTTTAGTTTTATTTATATGAGAACAAAATTCTTCTATTACTTGTTTTAAATATTCATAAGCATCTTCAAGTGTATCTTTCTGAGAAATAATACTTACAGAAAAAGCTTTAGCAAATATTTCATTGATAGGTACATTTTGTTCACTAGCATATCTATTTATTGATACAAGTATATCTAATATAATTTTAGGTAATAACTTTTCAGGAAGTTTACCACAATCTTTTAATGCATCAAAAATTTCATCTAATAATTTTTTTGATGTTTCATAATTTCCAACCACTACACTGTAGACTAGCAACTCTTCTTTTTTTAATGGATATCTATATGTTATATGGTTATCTGGCTCTACATATTTTATAGGTATTACAGCACCAACACCCAAACGAAATTCATATCTTAAAGCAGATTTAGCTTGTAAATAAGATATTCTTATTTCATTTGCATTAAGATACGTTTTACCTATACCAATAGTAACTGTAATATTTTCACTTTCTTGAATTTTTTCTTTAATTCTATTACATATATTTATTATTTGTTCTAAAATTAAATTATCACCTAATATTACAGCAATAGAATTAAAATGATTTATAAATGCAATACCATTTTTTAATTCATCAAGTATTCCTTTTACTATATAAAGTATAGAGAATATAAATATTTGTTTTTCACGTTCATCAAATGTTAATGCGATTTTATCATAATGACTAATTTTTATTATAAAAGCTGTGTAACCTGTAGTTAAGGACATATTAAAATAGCTTATATTTCTTAATATTTCATGTTCATTTTCTAAATGTCCATGTACAAGATTAATTAAAAATCTATCCTCAAAAAGGGACAAACGTTGTTCGTATTGTGCTAAAAGCCATTCACGTGCTTTAATTTTCTGCTCTATTTCATCAAATACTTGCTTAGCTTTTATTAAACATTCTTCTAAATCTGTAGGCTTTATTGGTTTAATCATATAACTTATAAGTCCATCATCCATAGCACGTTTACCATATTCTAGTTCATTAAACGACATATACAAAATCATTTTTGTTTTAGGATAATCTAAACTTATATTTTTAAACAGCTGATACCCTGTAATATCTTGTAACTTCATATCACAAAGAATAAGTTGAGGATTATTATTTTTTAAAAGTGAATAAACTTCTGCTTCAGTAGAAGCATTGCCAACAACTCTAAATTCTGGATGAGATGCATGTATATAAGTTCTAAAATTTTTAAGAGTATTACTATCTGTATCAGCAATTATAACATTTATCACAAAATTCACCCCTTTACAATTTTGAGTTTAATTAACTTGAAAAGAGTATAACATAACTCAACTATAAATACTACTAAAATTAATAAAAAAGTAGTAATGTATTTATAATTGTGGATTTAAATTTATATTATTTATACTCAATAATTTTTTAAAATTTATTGGTTTTTGTATTCACCATTTTACTAGTAGTGCATATTATAAATTAAGTATCTCAAGTGTTGTTGTTAATTTAGTTCACGGCATAGTAATAGGCTCTTTTAGATGTATTATTTCTCGTGCGTTAATCCTAACTACCCTACCCTGTATGCTATAACATGAAATTAAAACTTTCTTGAATACTTATCTGTAGTTATTTGTAGTTTTTTAATTGATTTATTTTACTTGAAATAATATTGTCGGTAATGACTTGTTTTACTAAGTGTATTGATGGAATCAACAAATTCTAGATACTGTTGAAGTTGTCAATAGACAATAATTTGTGGAAATTGAATGCATGCACCACAGTTATGTTAGAAGTGTTTAATATAAATATTTATTTACATTGAATCTTTACTTAAAGAATAAGTTATTATTAGATAAAAACAGTTATAAACACTACTATTTATACTAAAGAAGAAAGAGTAACATTTAAAGTTAAAACAAAAACTCCGGAGTTAAATATAAAAACCTCTCTAAAAATATTATTTGTAGATTGTTATATTACCTTAAAGTATATATTTATAAATAAATTATTAAACAATAATAGGAAGGACAATACCGTCCCCCTACATAGTATAATAATTTATAATGGTAATTTTTTATCATACCAATACAAACATTCTAAAATTTATTTAGTTATTTTCAGTTATGTCAACTATAATAATTAAAAATTGTACATACATTTAATCATATAATTATTTTATTTCTTTAAGAGTTTTAATAAATTCTTCATCAGGTGTTATATATAAAGTTTTATTTTCTTCATATATAACCATTCCAGGTTTAGCCCCATTTGGTTTTCTAACATGTTTTTTTAATGCATAATCAACAGGTACATTACTTGAATTGCGTCCTTTACTATAAAAAGCAGCAAGATAACCTGCTTCTAATATAGTTTGTTCAGGAATTTGAGAACCTTTTGTTTTTATTATAACATGTGAGCCAGGAATATCTTTTGTGTGAAGCCATATATCATTTGAAGATGCAAATCTTAGTGTTAATTCGTCATTTTGTTTGTTATTTTTTCCTACATATATATCATAATCTTCAGAAGATATATAATGTAATGGTTTAGTTTTTTTAAGTTTTTCACCTTTTTTTAATCTGCGTTTTTTAATATAACCTTCTTCTGATAACTCCCCATGTATTTCTATAATATTTACTTCATCTGAACTATTTTCTAATGAAGATAATGTAGTTTCAAGGTATATAAGTTCTTCATCATTTTGTTTTATTTGTTCTTGTAATGCTATAAATGTACGTTTAGCTTTATTATATTTATTAAAATATCTTTGAGCATTTTCAACGGGTGTTAGTTCAGGGTCAAGTTTTATTTTAATTAATGGCATATCTTCTTCATAAAAATTTTGCGTTTCAAAATTAGTCATTCCTTTTTGAATGGAATATATATTAGAAGTAATTAGTTCACCAAAATTCTTCCACTTATCTCTATCAGCTATATCTTTTAATGTTTTATTTTGAATTTCTTTTTTCTTTAAACAACGTTCTATATTAGTCATTAAAAGTCGGTGTAAATCATGTGATTTTTGTTTTATTCGTGTTGAATTATCTTTTTCTTTATAGAAATTTTCTAAAAGGGTTGATATAGAATTATAATTCTCTTTTTTAAAATTACTATATTGTTTCATTTCTATTGGTGAGAAATCTATAATTTTTTTATTTTGTTCATCAATAATTATTTCAGATTTAAAATCACCATTTAAAATGATAGTTTTCAAATCAGAAAAAATATTAAAAAGTGTTTCTATATTACTATTAGTTAATTGTTCAGGATACATACTACTGTCAATATCAGCTCTAAAGCAAATTTCAGAAGCAAGAGCTGGGCTTATTCCTGTATATGATTGATATAAAACATTTTGTAGTTTAAGTCCTTTTTTTGTATTTATTATTTCAATAAAAGATGTCTTATCTAAATTAAGTATATTCAATTTATCTTGAGATGGCGGAAGTACATATTTTTTTCCAGGTAAAACTTCTCTTACTGAACTTGTATCATGTGATATATGTTTAATACTATCAAGTATAGTTGAATTTTCATCTACAAGCATTATGTTACTATGTTTACCCATTATTTCTATTACTAATTTTTTTACTGTATTGTCGCCCATCTCATTTAAAGACTCTATATTAATATTTAAAATTCTTTCAAAATTTGGTTGTTCTATAGATATTATTTTGCCTCCTGCAATATGTTTACGAAGTAACATACAGAACATAGGTGGAGTATTAGGATTTTCTTTTTGAGTTTGAGTTAAATGTATTCTTGCATGATTGGCATTTGATGTAAGAAGTAATTTATAATTATTTCCTAAACTCCTAATAGATATAATAATTTCATCTTTTTCAGGTTGATATATTTTATCTACCCTACCCCCAACTAATAATTTATTTAATTCATATGTTACATTTGATAATGCTACCCCATCAAGTGCCATAAAATTACCTCCGGTGTTTAATTATTTGAATGTTTTATTAACACCCTCAATTATTATCTATTCTACTGTTACACTTTTAGCTAAGTTTCTTGGTTTATCAATATCGCAACCTTTATTTGCTGCAACATAATAACTAAATAGTTGTAATAGTATTACAGATAGTGATGGTGAAAATAGTTTATTTATTTTTGGTATTGTTAGTGTGAATATTTTATTATTATTAATATTAGTTTCTTCATTATTAGTAATAAATAAAACTTTTGCTCCACGGCTTATAACTTGCTCAATATTACTAAATGTTTTATTATATAAATCAGAGCAACAAGAAATAGCTACTACTAAAGTTTCATCTTCTATTAATGAAATTGTACCATGTTTTAATTCTCCACCAGCATATGCTTCTGAATGAATATAAGAAATTTCTTTTAATTTTAAAGAGCCTTCTAATGCTATTGAGTAATCTATATTTCTACCAATAAAAAATATACTTTTACTATTAAAAGTAGTTGATGCATAAAGTTGAATATCATTTGTTTTATTTAAAAGCACTTCTACATTTTTAGGTATTGAAACAATTTCCTCAATTAAATTATTAACTTCATCAGCATTTAAAGTTCCAATTTTTTCTGCAAATTTTATAGCAATTAAATAAAGAACTACTAATTGAGCACTAAATGCCTTTGTTGTAGCTACTGCTATTTCTGGACCCGCAAGAGTATTTAAAGTATAATCTGCTTCTTTAGCAATAGTACTACCAACTACATTTACAATAGCTAATGTAGTTGCTCCTTTCTTTTTAGCTTCTCTCATAGCTGCAATAGTATCAGCAGTTTCTCCTGATTGACTGATTAAAATAACTAATGTTTTATTATTAACTATTGCATCACGATATCTAAATTCGCTTGCTAAATCTACTTCAACGGGTATTCTAGTAAGTTTTTCAAATACATACTTTCCAACCATTCCAGCATTGTAAGCAGAACCACAAGCAGTAATTAATATTTTTTCATAGTTACAAATATTTAAGCCCTCTAGTGTAGTTTTATTACTACCATTATTTACAACAGAAGAAATTGTATCTTGTAAAATTTTTGGTTGTTCCATAATTTCTTTAAACATAAAATGTTCATAACCGCATTTTTCAGAACTTTCAAAGTCCCAAGTTATTTCTTCTATTTGTTTTTCTATTTGTTCTTTATCTATATTATAAAAAGTTACATTATTATTATCTAAAATTGCTATTTCTTTATTATCTAAATAATATACTTTATTAGTATGTTTTAAAATGGCTGGTACATCAGAAGCTATAAAATTACCATCATCCGAAAAGCCAATAATTAATGGATTATCTTTTTTAACTGCTATTATTTTATTTGGTTCATCTAAACACATAATTCCTAATGCATAAGAACCTTCAATAACATTTATTACTTTAATTACAGTATCCATTATATTACCTTTGTAATAATATTCTGCAAGTTGTGCTATAACTTCGCTGTCAGTTTCAGAAGTAAATACTATTCCTTTTCGTTCTAATTTAGTTCTTAAAGTTTTATAATTTTCAATTATCCCGTTATGCACAATAGCAATTTTATTTTTACTTCCTAAATGTGGATGAGAATTTTCATTTGAAGGTTCACCATGTGTTGCCCAACGTGTATGACCTATTCCAATACTACCTGATATAGTTGAATTTTCAACTTCTTTTTTTAAAACTTCTAATCGCCCTTTTCTTTTAATTACATTAAATTTATCGGAAGAATATATTGCAAGTCCTGCTGAATCATACCCACGATATTCAAGTTTTTTAAGTCCATCAAGTATTAATGGGACAGCATTTTGATTCCCCACATAACCTATAATTCCACACATATTAAGTCTCTCCTTTAAGTATAAAATACGATTTAAATTATATCATAATTTATAATAAATAACAATTAAAATTTATAATCAAAGTATTTTCATTGAATAATTATATAATATCTAATATAATTAATATTAAATATCAAGAAGAAGGTGTTAAAATTGAAATCAAATATTGAGATAGATAAAGGAAATTTTAAAGGAGAAATTAAAAACGAACTTAAAGAACCAACTGATTTATTTATGTGGGAAATTAGGTTCCCTACATCAATACAAGAATTTAATTATAAAGAAACTGATTTTAAAATAATAGATTGCGATAGAAATATATTTGATTGTGAAATAAAATTAAATACAAAAGAAAATTTAATATCTATAATTCCACTTAAAAATTATATAAAAAATAAATATTATTATCTTAGAGTTAATCACAATAATGGATTATATATTGCTTTTAGAATAAATGGAAATAAAATTGAAAGTAAAATATTTAAAACACAGATGGAATTTAATAAATTTATACATACAGATAAGCTTGCAAATTTAAATACCGTAAAACCTAATATACCTATCAAAAATATTAATAAAGCACCTAATATACCAA
>CAZWZB010000047.1:0-12100 GCA_964638835.1 uncultured Eubacteriales bacterium
AAATATTTAAATATAATATTTTTTTAAAAATATTGTTTTTTTAAAATTTTAATAATCAAATAAAATTAAATGTTGTGTCGCAATTTTTTTAAAGTGCGACACGACTTTGAATTATTTAATTAATACTCACAAAAGTAAAATAAATTGTTAAACAGGTTTGTTTATAAATTTAAATCTAAAAAAATAACTTATATTTATCTAAAAATAATAATTTAATTAATAATCTCAAATTTTTATTATTTATAAATAATAAAAATTTAACACCTAATATAAAAAATAATGCATTATATATAATAAAATTTTATTGTATAATTCAAATATAGTAAAAATGATTAAATTATAATAAAACTTTAAACAGGAGGTTTTCAAATGAAAAGGTTAGGATTTTATGCTCTAACACTTGCTATAAGCTTTACAAGTTTTAATACTCAAATATTTAGTCAGCAAACGGAACAAGAAAATACATATATCCTAAAAGAAGCTATAGATTCTGCTAAAAATACACTCGACAATGAAAATTCAAACATATTAGATATAGTTTTAAAAATATCTGATTTATCAAAAGCAATTACAAATTTTAATTCTGATAACTTAAATACTAAATGGGAACTTGTATGGAGCGATGAATTTGCAGGTGATAGTATAAATCTTAGTAAATGGGCATTTCAAGAAGGAACAAAAGCTGATGGTGGTGCCGATGATTGGGGAAACCAAGAACTTCAATACTACACTAAAGATAATGCAAGAGTAGAAGACGGACATTTAATTATAAGTGCTAAAAGAGAGGATATGGGAGGTAAATCATATACATCTGCTAGATTATGGACAGAACCAACTTATTCTAAAAAGTATGGAAAGATAGAAGCAAGAATATCACTTCCAGAAGGGCAAGGTTTATGGCCAGCTTTTTGGATGCTTCCTAAATCATTAGAGTATGGAGTATGGGCTGCTAGTGGTGAAATAGATATTATGGAAGCAAGAGGTAGAAATATATATGAAGTAGATGGAACTATTCATTATGGTAAGCAATGGCCTAATAATGTGTATAGTGGCTCAAGTTATAGATTTCCACAAAGTGAAGATATAACAGGAATGCATATATATTCTATAGAATGGGAACCCGGTGAAATAAGATGGTATGTAGATGGTAACTTATATCATACAGAAAACAATTGGTATTCAAAAGGTAATAATGAAATGTTTGATTATACTTTTCCTGCACCATTTGACCAAGAGTTTTACATTTTATTAAATCTTGCTGTTGGTGGAACATATGACGGAAATAAAGTACCTGATGAAACAGTTATTATGCCTGCTGAAATGAAAGTTGATTATGTAAGAGTTTATGAATTAAAAGGTGAGTATCCAGAACATCAACCAACTCAAAAAGATAATTACCCTTCAGGTAGTAGACAGCCAGTTAATGGAAACTTTATATTAGATACTAATTTTAATAATATAATTCAAAAACCAACTTCACTAAGTACTAATGAATGGAATCATATAAATATTGAAGGCGGAAACTCTACTACACAAAATATTGAAGGTGGTGTTAAAGTTAATATATCAAATCAAGGAACACAACCTTATTCAATACAGCTTATAGACCATATGCCATTAGCAAAAGGAAGAAGTTATAAACTTACTTTTGATGCTAAATCAAATGAACAAAGAAAACTATTAGCTCAATTTGGTGCAGGAGAACAAAAAGGTTGGGTTAAATACTCAGAAAGCTTTGAAGCTAATTTGAATACAAACTTTAATACTTACTCTTATTTCTTTACTATGAATGCTCAAACAGATTCATTAGCTAGATTAGAATTTAATATGGGATTAAATACAAGTCCTGTTTATATAAAAAATGTTAAAGTAGAAGAGGTAGAGCAACCATTTGATTTAGATGCACCAAAACAACCACTTAATAATGGTAATCACATATATAATGGTAGTTTTTCTCAAGGTCCTAATAGAACATTATTTTGGGATTTTAAAACTAACTTATCAACATTTATATCAAATAAACATACAAAGCAAGCTGAAATTAATACAATTTCTAGTGGAGATATATTATATCAAAAAGGTATAAATCTTCTTTCAGAAAATACATATAAGCTTATATTTAAAGCTAGGGCATCACAACCAAGAAATATAAATATTAACTTTGTATCAGAAGATAATAATACTATTTATGGAAATAAAAATTTTAGTATTACAACAAATATGGCTACTTATGAAATGTTATTTGATATGAAAGAAGCAACTGATATAAAAAGTATACTTCAATTTTTATTAGATGATACATCAGGAACATTATACTTAGATGATGTAGTGTTAATTAGAACAACAGATAATAATTTAGATTATAGTGGAATAGATTTATATCCATTAAAAAATGGTGATTTCTCACTTGGATTTACTAACTGGACTAAATATATGGAGTTTGGTGGATTAGCAAATACTAGTATAATTAATGATGATAAAATAACTAAAGTTGATATAACAAGTTTAGGTAATGATAATTGGAATGTCATGCTTATGAATGAAAATTTAAATTTTACTCAAGGGGTTACATATATTGTTGAATTTGATATGTGGGCAGATGAAGCACGAGGAATTGAAGTGAAATTAGAAAATGCATCTTATATTCCTTCATTTGCAGAAGAAATAAATCTTACCACTACTAAAAAGAAATATACATATGAATTTAGACAACCAACAAACGACATACTATCACTTAAATTTTTATTAGGAAATACAAACAACGCAAAAACAACAGCAGTTTATATTGATAATGTTGATATAAGTGTAAAGAATGCTCCTTTAAAAAGACCAATTGTACTTATTCCTAATGAAGAAAATAATAACTTAGGTGATATTATAAATATTAAGGTATTAGGTAGTGATGAATGGATAAATAATATAAGCTCTATTGAAGTTAATAATATTCCGTTATCATCAAATCAATATTCTTTAACAAAAGATACTTTAATTATTCAACCTAATGTATTTAATTTAGATGGTATATATAATATTACTGTAAAATCTAATGGTTATACAGATAGTAAAGTAAAACAAATTATAAAATCTAGCGATGGTAATATTATATTAAATGGTGATTTTACAAATGGTTTTGATAATTGGGGATTTTGGAATGAACAACAAGATTATTCTCAAAGATTTATAGGAAATAATAAAGCATTAATTAAAATCAATTATAATGGTGGTATACATCCAGAATGGAATATACCAATAGGTTGGTCAACTCAATTTTTCCAAGAAAATATAGAGTTAAAAGCAAATAAAACATATAATCTTAGTTTTGATGCAAGTAGTACAGTTGCTAGACCTATTGCTGTTGAATTAGTAGATGTAGGTATAGAAGGTAATCAACTCAAATTTAATATAAATGCTAATACAAATACTTATACAGCAACATTACAACCAACCAACAATATTAACTTAAAATTAAACTTTTTACTTGGAAATATTATTAACGAAACTTTTGAAACACCATCAGGTGAACATAGTATTACTTTAGATAATATTAAAATAACAGAAAACTAACAAAATAATAAAAAATAAAGGAGGATTATATGGGTACAAAAAAAGTAGTTAATAAACTTTGGGATCAAAGATATTTGCAATTAATGGTAATACCGGGCGTTATATGGATGCTTATATTTAATTATATTCCTATGGGTGGAATTGTTATAGCATTTAAAAACTTTAATATTACCAAATCAATTAGTGCAGCACCTTGGGTAGGATTTCAACACTTTATTGAATTTTTTAAAGATGCTAATTTTTCTAATATTATGATTAATACTTTAGGAATAAGTATTTTAAAACTTTTAATAGGTTTTCCTTTACCTATAATATTTGCTATATTATTAAATGAAATTAGACAAGCAAAATTTAAAAAAGCAATACAAACTATTTCTTACTTACCACACTTTATATCATGGGTAGTTTTAGGCGGAATTATGATTACATGGTTAAGTGATACAGGAATGATTAATGAAGTGTTAGTAAAACTTGGAATAATAAAAGAACCAATTGTATTTCTTGCACAACCAAAATATTTTTGGGGATTAACTGTTATATCTGATGTTTGGAAAGAATTGGGTTGGTCAGCAATTATATATTTAGCTGCTATATCTGGTATAGACCAAGAAATGTATGAAGCTGCTACAGTAGATGGAGCAAACAAATTTCAAAAGATTATAAATATTACTATACCATCTATAAAAGGAACAATAACTATTATGTTTATATTAGCAGTAGCTAATATGATGAATTCAAATTTTGACCAAATATTTATGCTTAAAAATGTATTGAATATAAGTAGAAGTGAAGTTATTGATACTTATGTTTTTAGTATGGGTATGAGAGCAGGAAGATATTCTTATGCTACTGCTATAGGATTATTTAAATCAGTTATTGCTTTAATATTATTATTAAGTGCAAACTTTACCACTAAAAAATTACAAGGAACTTCATTATTTTAAGGGAGGGTTACAATGAATAATCGAACAAAAGGGGAAATTATATTTGATACTTGTAATGGGATATTAATGACATTTATTTGTTTCATAACATTATATCCTATATGGTATATATTAGTTAATTCGTTTAATGAAGGTACAGATGCTTTAATGGGTGGTATATTTTGGTGGCCAAGAGTATTTTCATTAGAAAATTATGCAACTGTATTTAAAAATGCTAGTATTATTCAAGCATTTGTTGTAACAATAGCAAGAACAGTAATAGGAACAGCATCAGGAGTATTTTTTACTGCTATGGTAGCTTATCCTCTTTCAAAACCAGAATTAAAATTTAGAAAATTATATTTAACGCTTGGTACAATAACAATGTTTTTTAGTGGTGGACTTATACCAACATTCTTATTATATAAAAATATGAATTTATTAGACAAATTTGGAGTTTACATATTTCCAGCATTATTTAGTTTCTTTAATTTAATTATCTTTATGAACTTTTTTAGAGAAATTCCAGCTTCTTTAGAAGAATCAGCTAGTATAGATGGTGCTAATGACTTTACTAAATTTATAAGGATTATATTACCATTAGCTAAACCAGCATTAGCAACAATAGCATTATTTAGTGGTGTATATCATTGGAATGATTACTTTGCAGGAGTTATTTTTGTAAATACACCTAGTTTACAACCAATACAAACATATTTGTATAGAATAGTAGCAGAAACTGGTTCAAATCAAATGGTAGCATCTTCTTCAGTAGGAGTAACTCGAACTACAACATCTTTATCTTTAAAATTAGCTACAATGGTTATAACAACATTTCCAATAGTATGTGTATATCCTTTTTTACAAAAATACTTTGTAAAAGGTATGATGGTTGGAGCAGTAAAAGGTTAATATTTAATAGGAGGAAAAAATTTATGAAAAGATTTATAAGTGCAATTATGGCAAGTACATTAATATTTTCTGCAGTTGGTTGTTCAAATAATAATTCAAAGAAAGAGAATACAATACCAACTGTAGACCAAAGTTCATTAAACCCAGATGAACCGGGTTGGATGAGAACAGCAGATGATAAAGTAAAACTTCAATGGTATATAAATTTCTCTTGGTTTCCTACAGAATGGGGAAAAGATATAACTTCTAAAACTATTACAGAAGAAACAGGGGTAGATATTGAATTTATTGTACCTGCTGGTAGTGAAGCTGAAAAATTAAATACAATGATAGCATCTAATACATTACCTGATTTATTAACATTGGGTTGGTATGAGGGTCAAGTTAATTCAATGATTGATGGTGAATTAATTTATGCACTTAACGAACTAGCAGACAAATATGACCCATATTTTTTTAAAGTTGCTGACCCTACACGTGTAAGTTGGTACACAAAGCCAGACGGAAATATATATGGTTATCCTAATGCATCATATTCACCAGATGACTATAAAAAATATGATAATATTGCATCAAACAAAGTATTCTTAGTAAGAAAAGATATATATGAAGCAATAGGAAGTCCTGAGATGAGTACACCAGATGGATTTTTAAATGCTTTGAAAAAAGCTAAAGAAATGTTTCCAACTGTAAATAATCAACCTATTATACCATTAGGTTTAGCTGAATTTGGTGAAGTTGGCAATTGGTCTTTAGAAGAATATTTACAAGATTTTTTAGCTATTCCATATGAAAAAGACGGAAAATTCTATGATAGGTCAACAGACCCTGAATATATAAAATGGTTAAAAGTATTACGACAAGCAGGCCAAGATGGATTACTTTTACAAGATATATTTATTGATAAACGAGCTCAAATGGGTGAAAAGGTTGCACAAGGAAGATACTTTGCTATGATGTATCAAAGAACTGATATAGCAGCTGAACAAAAAATACTTTATGATAAAGACCCAAACAGTATTTATATGGCAGTAGATGGACCTAAAAATTCAAATAAAGATAATCCTACATTAGGTGGTACAGGAATACAAGGTTGGACTGTTACTATGATTTCTAAAAATTGCAAACGACCAGATAAAGCTATTCAATTTATGAGTTATTTAATGAGTGAACATGGTCAAAAAATGGTATTCTTAGGGCCAGAGGGAGTGACTTGGGATAACGTTGATGGTAAACCAGTAGTAAAACCAGATGTATTAAATATGCTAAATACTGATAGAGCCCAATATGATGCTACATATGGTGGAGATGATACATACTGGATGCTTATGGATAATCCAATGCAAGCTAATTGGTCACAAGGTACACCAGAAGCACTTGCACAAATGGAACAATGGACATATCCATATACAATTAGTATATCTCAATATAATGACCTTAATCCTCCAACTGGTACAGAAGAAGAAATAATAGGACTTAAGGTATCTAATTTATTTGGTAAAGAATTACCAAAATTATTATTAGCCCCAACAGAAGCAGAATTTGATAAAATATGGGATAATTATATAAAACAAAGAGAAGAATTAGGATATGGTAGATTGTTTGAATATAAATCAAAAAAAGTTGAAGAAAATAAAGCTAAATTAGGAATAAAATAAAATAAAAACCACCAGCCAAGCTGGTGGTTTTTATAATTAAGTTTAATTTAACTATTATTTATTAAGTTTTTTTCTAATAATTGAACCTGTATAAAAAATCATATAACTACCAAAAATATATATAGGAAATCCTATTAATATGTAATAAATATCTCTTCTTATACCATAGGAATAATAATTAAAAAAGAACGAAAAAATTATAAAAATAATGGTTTCTATTTTTCTATTCATAAAAACGCTCTCCTTTTGAGCTTAATAAAAAAATAATATTATAATATCATAATATATGTCAAGTATTAAAATAGAGGGAGTACTAAATTATTTGAGAGTGTTAATCAAAGAATGATATTGTTATAATTTAATGTAGGGGCGACCTTTGGTCGCCAAAAAAAAACTATAAATCATTCTATAGTAACCACCCTCAATTATTTATTTAGCACTCCCTCTATTTCTATAAATTCATTAAATTAAAATTTAATTATGTAGCAGTATATAATGTTTTTCGTCATTATAATAATTCATTAATTCATTTTTAGCTTTATTATAGTGATTGAAGTTATATATAGTTTTAATTTTCTTTTACACTATTTTTTAAAAATATTGTTGTTTTTTATATATAATTTTAATTTATCCTTCGATTTATGGTATTTGTTTACATTATCAATATGTAAAATCTCTTTACACTTTCGTTGCAAGTGTAAAGAGATTTTGAGCTAGATATTTTAGAGAGTGATAATTAAATTTTATATTTATATTTCTAAATTATTTATTCAGCAATATTCAAATAGAAAGTAAGTATATGAAATATTAATTTGCATTAATTTATTTTTACTTGAAAATTAATAATAAAATATGGGAGAATTATATAAAATGAAAAGAAGAATTAGGATATAATAATTATCTTAATTATAGAACAAAAAGGATTGAAGAAAATAAAACAACTAAAATCTAGTATATTTAGATTTTGGTTGTTTTTTATTTTATTATATTGTGATATAATATATAATATTTACAGTTATTATTTTATAAAAATAGTACAAATATTTTCATTAAACAAATAATGAGGTGATTGAATGTTTAACTTTATTAAATCTGACAAATTGGTAAATAAAATAAGTTTTATAAATTCCCTTATATTAATTTTACTTGTTGTTTTTTTAGCTAGCATATTTTTTTATTTAGTTAAACAAAACATTATCTCATTACAAGTAGATGAAATGGAAAAAAATTTAGAAAAAACATTTGTTCAAGTAGATAAAAATATTGAGCTTTGCAATATGTCAATGCAAATAGTATTAAATAATCGTCAAATTAAAGAATTTTTATCAAAAGTATATGAAAATAAAAACATATCACTTGATGAACTTATAAATTTTAATAAACAAGAACTAGCAAACATTTATAGTATAATTAATAGTAATCCATATTTATATCAAATAAGATTATATAAGGAGGATAATACTATACCTGAAATATGGCCTATTTTATATAATAAAGAGCGTTTAAAAAGGCAAGATTGGTATTCTGAAAATTCATTTAATAATACTAAGTGGGTATTTAATTACACTGATAAAATATTTTTACATGATACATATTTAAATGAAAAAAAATATTTAGCAGCATTAATATCTCCAATAAAAGATGTAAATAATAGAAACATAGGTATTATAGAAATTTCAACGCCTATGAATATATTATTTCCTGAAATATATGAAAGTCTTGATAATAATTTAATGATTGTATTTGATAATGAAAATGTTTATTATAATAAAAAATTGAATATTGATACTATAGAGCCTTATTTGGAGATAGTTAATAATAAGGTTAAAAATAATACTCAATTACACCCAACAGTCTTTGTAGATAATTTTGGTAAAGAAAAAGTAGTAATAGGTTATATGTACATTAAATCATTAGATGTAAATTTAGTAAAAATAAAACCCTTAAAAGATACTCTTAAAGAAATTGAAAAAATTAAAAACACATTTATAATTTTTGGGTTAATCCTTATAATTTTAATTAGTTTTATAATGAGTGGATTAATTAAATTAGTGCTTAGTCGTTTTAATAAAATTATGGATTTTATAAAACAAGTTCAACAAGGAAATTTAGATATCCAAGTTCCTGATTTAGGCGAAGATGAAGTAGCACAAATAGGAATACAACTTAATGAGATGATTATTAAAATAAAAGAATTAATGGAGATAAATTTAAAAAGAGAAATTGCATTTAAAAATACTGAAATTAAAGCATTACAAAGTCAAATTAATTCTCATTTTATTTATAATATTTTAGAAGCTATAAAAATGATGGCAGAAATAGAAGGTATGTATAATATATCTGATTCAGTAACTGCATTAGCAAGGTTATTAAGGTATACTATGAGATGGAAATCACAAACTGTAACGGTTAAAGAAGAAATTGATTACATAAAAAATTATATTACATTATTAAATTTAAGATATGATTATGAAATTATACTTAGTCTTAAAATACCTAATATTATTTTTGAGCAAAACATTCCTAAAATGTGTATGCAACCCATAATAGAAAATGCTATATTACACGGTCATGATGACAATGAAGAAGATATCAATATATATATTAAAGCAATTCTTTATCCAGATTATTTTTATATTGAAATTACAGATACAGGTAAAGGAATGAATAAAGTAGAATTGGAGAAATTGAAAAATAAAATATTGTATGGACAAGAAATAAATAATTCAAAAACCCATAGTAATGGTATAGCACTTAAAAATATAAATGAAAGATTACAATTTTGTTATGGTGAAGAATATAAATTAGAAATAATCAGTAAAGAACATTGTTATACAAAAGTAAGATTTAAAATTCCACTAATCAAAGATATTTAATAATTAACAAATCAGGAGGCGTAAAAATGAATAAAATTCTAATTGCTGAGGATGAAAAACTTATAAGGCAAGGTATTAAAGCAATGATAGAAAGAGCTCCTATTACATATAGTGAAATTATAGAATGTAAAAATGGTAAAGAAGCATTAAATATTATAAATAGTACAAAAATAGATGTTCTTTTTACTGATATAAAGATGCCTAAAATGGATGGTATTACTTTAGTTAAAAATATATCTGAATTAAAAACAAAACCAGAAGTTATTATTATTAGTGGTTATGATGATTTTTCTTATGCGGTTTCTGCGTTAAGATATGGAGCAAGAGAATATATTTTAAAACCAATACATAGAGATGAAATTAATAAAATATTAGTAAAATTAGAAGATATAATAAATCAAAAAGAAAAAGAAGAATTAAAAGAACAAAATATTAAAAACATTATAGAACAGCAAATAAAATATATACTTATAAATCCACAAATTACAAAAGAAGAATTAGAAAGTATAGCCATAACATTAGAAACAAATTTTTTCTTAAACAAACAATATAAAATATATTGTTTTAGTATACATATAGAATTTAATGAAAATGAATCTTTATATTTTGAAGATATAAATAATCAAAATATATTAATTATACCAAGAAATAAACAAATGCCAGAAATTTTATATAACAAGGCAGTAGGTATAAGTACTATAAAAGAAGGTTTATATAATTTAAGAAATGCTTATAATGAAGCAGTTATTGCTAGAAAATATGCTTATATTGAAAACAAAAATTATATAGAATATAATATAGATTTAAATAAAGATATAAAAACTTTACTATCAGAATTAGATATAGATAAATTTATACAAATGTTAGGGACTAATAAAATAGAAGAAGCTAAAAAAGTATTTATAAATATATTTAATTCAAAAAATTTAGAAAGTATCCACTATGAAAGTTTTGAATTATTAATGGATAGAATGCAAAAAAAGATAACCAATACATATAGTCTAGTTATAGAGCAAGATATATTAGATAATATAAATAATTATTATAAAAACTTAAATTTAAAATATTATATAGAAAAATTTATAAAATATATTGAAACTATAAATATTCAAATATTAAAAGAGCATGAAGATTTTAGAAATAAACAAAAAATGAAAGTGGCAATAGAATATATTAATGAAAAATATAATAAAGATTTAACTATGGCAGTTGTTGCTAATTATGTTTCTCTTAATTATTCTTTTTTCTCTCAAGTATTTAAAGATTATACAGGAATGAATTTTGTAAATTATTTAAAAACTATTAGAATTAATAATGCTAAACAGTTATTATCTGAAACAGATTTTAATATAGCAGAAATAAGTAATAAAGTAGGTTATGAAAATGAAAAGCACTTTATGAAAGTATTTAAAAATGTAGTTGGAGTTTCACCAACTGAATATAGAAAGAATTCTGCTATAAATGTTGATAAGAAATAAATCTTTATTAAAAAAAGACAGGATATAAACCTGCCTTTTTTTATAGATTTTCTAAATACTGATAGAATTCAGGAAATGATATATCAACACAATTACCATTTTTAATTGTTGTTTCACCTTCTGTTACTAACCCTGCTATCGCCATTGACATAGCTATACGATGGTCATCATAACTTTCAACTATAGCACCTTTAAGAGGATTTCCACCTTCTATAATCATACCATCATCTGTTTCAGTTATATTAGCTCCCATTTTCTTTAATTCAGTAACCATTGCAGAAATTCTATTTGATTCTTTAACTTTAAGTTCAGCAGCATCTTTTATAATAGTAGTACCATTTGCAAAACAACCAGCAATAGCTATTATAGGTATTTCATCTATAAGTCTTGGTATAATTTTACCTTCTATAACTGTACCAACTAAGTTTGATGATTTTACAGATATATCAGCAACATAATCACCACAAAGCATTCTTTTATTAAGTACTTCAATTTCCGCTCCCATTTCTCTTAAAGCTGTTATAATACCAGTACGTGTAAAGTTAACACCAACATTTGTAATCACTAAATTTGAATTAGGTACTATTAAACCAGCTACAATTAAAAAAGCTGCTGAAGAAATATCTCCCGGAACAAGTATATTTTTAGCATGAAGTTGTTTAATTTTGTGAGATACTATTTTATCAGAT
>CAZWZB010000047.1:12200-15432 GCA_964638835.1 uncultured Eubacteriales bacterium
CCCCTACCATGTACTATTACTTTATCATTATTTACTTCTATATCAATTCCTAGTTGTCTAAAACATCTTATTGTAGATAAACAATCATCACCCATAAGAAAACCTTCTATTACTGTAGTACCTGAAGCAATAGAAGCAAACATTACTGCCCTATGAGATATTGACTTATCACCCGGAACACTAAAGACACCATTTATTGATTTTTTTTGTTTTATTGTTATATCCATAAAATCCATTCCTTAATTAGTTTATTTAACTTATTTAGTAATATTTCCTGTAGCACCTTGATTTAATATTTCTTTGTTAGCTACATTTTCCATATCACTTTCTATAGTATCTTTTCCATTTTTCCATTCTTCAAACCCTTTTACAACTGCATCATATGTATCTTGACTTATTTTAGGCATTTTATCTTTCCCACCAAATGCACCTACAGCTGCTTGATAACCTTTTTTAAATGCTTCTAACATCTTATCAGCTTTTGATGGGTCACCACCTGTAAGAGCTTTTGCAAAATTAACTATTCTTTCAGAAGTTTTCTTAACACCATAATATCCATCTTCAGAAACATCTTGTTGTGCTTTAAGTTTTGTTTCTTCATCAACTTTAATATTTTTAAGAACATCTCCAAGTTTACCGTTTTTAGATAAGAAATCCCAATTGGCTTCTAAGCCTGTTTTACCTTGCTTTGTAAGTAACTTCTCTACTAAATTTTGCATACTTGAATATTTAGATTCAGCTTCTTGAATAGCCTTTTTAACAGCATTTATATCTTGTTTATAATTGCTATTTGAATTTGTACTGTTAGTAGTTTCAACTTTATCAGCTTGAACAGAAGTATTTACAGTAGTTGTGGTTTGTTCAGATGTCTTAGGTTGTGATTGTGTACTGCTAGTATAAGTTTGAGTACTTGGATTACTATTAACATTTGATATTGACATAAATTTCACCCCTTAAATATGATATTTAAATAATATTTGTTTCTAAAATTTATATCGTCAAATTGTTAAATTTTGATTATAGTATGAATTAAAATTTTTGAATTTGTATTATAGTTAATGTACTTGAAAACAGCTACTCTAAGTATACAAATGATAAAAATTATGTTATTATATAATCAAAAGTTCAATTGAACTTACACTATTTAATTTCGGAAAAGGTGATTTGTAATGGGACAATTAGCTTTAATATCTGATATTCATGGAAATTTACCAGCACTTTTAGCAGTTTTAAATGATATAGATAATCGTCGTATTAATAGAATAATATGTCTTGGTGATGTTATAGGTAAAGGACCTAATAATTGTGAAGCATTAGATATATGTAGATGTAGATGTGAAACTATAATAAAAGGTAATTGGGAAGAATATGTTGCTAATTTTACACCAAAAGAAAGTGCTATATGGGTGCAAGCACAAATAGGAGAAGAACGACTAAAATATATACGTTCTATAAATATGACTAAAGAAATGTGGATAAGCGGAAAATTTATGAGATTATTTCATTCTCATCCTAATGATTTTACAAGAGTATTTACACATGGAACATTAGAAGAAAAAAAATTATTATTTATAGATAATATAACAGGTAAAGTATCAGATATAGCAGGTTATGGTGATATTCATACACCATATATGCAAATGGTAGAAGGTAAAATGCTTTTTAATGTTGGAAGTGTTGGCAATCCTTTAGATATGCCATTATGTTCTTATGTTATTTTAACAGGTGAACTAGATAGTAAAATTCCTTCTGGATATTCAATTGAGTTTGTAAGAGTTCCTTATAATATTGAAAATGCTGTTTGCGATGCGTATAAAATAAAAGATTTACCTTGTTTGGATGCTTATATAAATGAATTAAAAACTTGCAAATACAATAGAAGATAATAATTATATTACCTTGTTTAATTAATAATTTAACAATATTAATTTCATATTAGATAAATCAAATGAATATACATAGATAAGACTATAACAAATGCAAATTTTATGTTAAAGGGGTTTATCTAATGAGAAAACAAACAAGGTATTCAGAACGCATAAAGTACAGAAAACAGAATAACAATAAAAAAGTTCATATAAAAGTTATAAATTTAAAAAAATTATATACATCAGCTTTAGCTGTATTAATAATTATATTTACAATTAATTTTATTAGTCAAAATAATATAAATTTATTAGATTTTTTATTTTATAATGAAAGTTTAGAAGTTGATTCAAATATATCTGAAACGGTTAGTAATATAAATGTTGTAAATAATGCAGAAATTATTTCTGTACTAGGTATTAACGATATAACTTATGAAGATGAAGGAGATAAACAAACTTCTGAAGTTGAAAATAAACAAACAATTCCTCAAACATATAGTTATGATATAACTAGACTTAATGACCCCGAATATTTAAGAAATAATTTTTATATTGTGGACAACAGGACAAGATTTGTAGAATCTGATTTTCCTGTTCAAGAGTTTTTAAATAAAGATTTATCTATAGATACATCTACTAAAGAACCTAAAGTTCTTATATTCCATACTCATTCATATGAAGGATTTGTAGATAGTGACCCTAATAATAAATATGATGGTATTTTTGGTGTAGGTGAACTATTAGCACAAACATTAACTAATAAATATGGTATAGTCACTTTACATGATGAAGGTAGATATGACTATGTAGATGGTAAACCTCAAATAATAGGTGCATATGAAAGAATGGAACCTGCTATTAAAAAAGTTTTAAAAGATAATCCAAGCATTGAAGTTGTTATAGATTTACATAGAGATGGTGTAAATGAAAATGTAAGACTTGTTAAAAATATAAATGGTAAACCAACTGCCCAAATAATGCTTTTTAATGGATTATGTAAATACTTAAGTAATGGAGAACTTGTTACAGGAGCTCAAAATCCATATCTTAAAGATAATTTAGCTCTTAGTTTTCAAATGCAGTTAAAATCTAAAGAGTTATTCCCCGAATTTACAAGAAAAATTTATCTTCATGCATATAGATTTAGTTTACACATGAAACCACGTTCATTATTAGTAGAATTAGGAGCACAAACTAATACTATGGAAGAAGCAAGAAATGCAGTAGAACCATTAGCAGAAATGCTAGCACAAGTATTATTAAAATAAACTTTAGTAGGAGTGTATTTTTCACACTCCTATATTAATATATACAAAACTCTAAACTTGTAAGAAAATAGATTTTAAATATTTATTCCACTATAC
>CAZWZB010000048.1:0-14523 GCA_964638835.1 uncultured Eubacteriales bacterium
TTGTTACTTAAACAGTAGGGGAGAATCGAACTCCCCTTTAACTCCAGTTACTGTGATGTTTATATTACCATTTCTTAAACTTATTCTTAAACCATAGAAATCCAACTACAGACATAATTGACGAAACAACAAATATTAATAAAATAATTTTTAGAACAAACATTATACTTTCAGAATCTATGCTTATATTCATTTTTCTTCTACTTCCTTTCCCAAACTTTTAAATTGTCTATTTATTCTTTTTGTATCATTTCAGAATCGATAATAACCTTTTCTGGGAATAACTCAAACTTCAACACTGGAGCTTGCCCTATTCTTACGATATAATCAATGTTCATTGCTCCATCAATTTGTTTACCATCTATAATTAATATGGTTTTATTTCTTTTTGTTTCTATTCTTACTTCAGTCATATTATCATCCTTTCAAGTAATAATATTGCTTCATATGTTCAAAATGTGCTGTACTAGAAGCTATTCCTAATACATAATTTAATTCAACCATACTTAGATTATATTTATTAGCAACTTCTAGTATTTCGTCTGCTATTTTTCTACCTGTTGCAAAATCAATAAATTGTGAGTCCTTTTCCATTAACTTCACTCCTTTTAATATGTATGTAAAATTTTGTTGATTTTTATTATGCTCTCCTTTACAATGAATGTATCAGTTTTCCTACAACTGAAATTTACTGTAAAGGAGGTGTTACTATTACTACAAAAGAACTTGATGTTTTAATGTATGATTGTATAAATAAAGCTACTAAACAAAATACTGAAGTTATAATTAATGATATTAATAATTCTTTGGAAAAAAGTTTAAAAATTTTAATTAATGACAATTTGAATTCAACTGAATCTTTGTCTAAATTAATCATATCATTATCTTCATTATTAATTACATCATTATCAACTTCTGTTGAACTTAGTACTATATCTACACTCAAAGTTCTTAGAGAGTTAGGCGTTCTGAAGATTGACGATGTTCAATAACTTCTTCAATATTTTTTTTTGATTATTTCTCTAAAGTTTGCTGGGATTTTTAGTGGTTTTTCCAACTCAGCAAACTTTTTTTCTAAGTTTTCTACTCTTTGTTCTAGTGAGTTTTGCATTTCTTCACCTTCTTTCAATATTTATCATTTCTTCACCTCCTTTCATATGTATTTATACTGCAAAACAGTGTGCAGGAATCGAACCTGCTAACCATTCACTGTGGTTTTTTAAAATTCAACCTGCTCTAACAGGGAAATAATTTATAGCTGCAAAAGCGTTATCTTTTAATTGTCTTGCGATTTTTCTATGTTCTTCTTCTGATAAATCTTTAATGTTTATGAATTCTTGACTTCCTTTTAATCTTATAAAAGATTCAACTATTAGTTCTTTTTTCATAATTAAACCCCCTTTTATAAAATTTATGTGCATAGGATTTTGTACTATGAATTAATTTATGTAATATTTTGTTGATTTTTATTACTTACTCCTTCTGTTCCTTGAAATTGAATTAAATTGTTCATATTAAAACTCTCCTTTTTGAATGTCTATTATTGTAAAAAATTAACTATAGAGTTTTTTTATAATATTGTTTAAAATATAATTTGTATTTATAGTTATGAATATTAAAGGAAAGCACTATAGTTAAAAAGTTTTAAATAGCAATTAATCAAGTTAACTAACTTGTGTTTTTTGTTCCTCTAACACTTTTTTAGCAAAAAGCATTCCTCTCATAGTTGCTAAAATCATTTCTTGACATATTGCAGGCAATTTTTCCGCTTCTTCAAGAATTTGATTTGATTTTTTTTCTTTGTGTATTTCTGAATAAACACTTGAGTTCATTTTAAACACCTCTTTAAATTGAATTTTTGCATTTTGTACTATGAATACATTTTAAACTAATATTTTAATATTGTCAACACTTTTATAGACAATTTTTTTGTACTTTTAATACTAAATTGTATTGACAATGCTTTTATAATAAAATATAATACTAAAAAAAGAAAGGAGGTGCAATATGAATACTATTGGTGAAAGATTAAAACTTGCAAGAAAATCAAAGGGGATAACTCAAGATTCACTAGCAGAACAAATAGGTTCTACAAGAAGTGTAATTACAAATATAGAATACGGAAAAGTAACAGAACCTCAACCACTTGCGTTAAATGCAATATGTGAAGTTTTAAATATTAATAAAGAATGGTTAATGACAGGTAAAGGGGAAATGGATGTACAACCAAAAGTAATAGATAAAAGTACTAAAATTTTATCAGAAATATATATATTAGCCAAACAGTTATCAGAAGAAGAACAAGATTATATTTTAGATTTAATTAAAACTTATCAAAAACATAGACCTATATCAGAATAAATTATTATTTATTTTTTTTATCTTTTTAGTAGCGATTATTACTTATTAAACAGCGAAAATGCCAAATAAAAAATAGTAACGAATAATCGTTGCTATTTTTTTATTAATAAAACAATGAAATTTAAACTCGAAGTCATGTCGCACTTTGTTTAAAGCACGACGCAAGATTGATTTTAAATTCAATTATTAATATTAACAAATATTCGTTTCTATTATTTTTTATATATTTTGTTAATTTACGCTTGAAAAAAGTCGAATAATATCGTAAAATAAATTCATAATATAAAATAGGAGCTGAAGACGAATGAAGAAAATAAAAACAAGGATTATAAGTTTAGCTTTGTGTACAGTTATGTCTATATCAACTACAACTTTTGGTCATAGTGGTAGAACTGATTCAAATGGAGGACACAAAGATAACAATAATGTTAGTGGTTTAGGCTTATATCATTATCATTGTGGCGGTAATCCACCACATTTACATACTAATGGAGTATGTCCTTATTCTACAAAATCGAATTCTAATAATAGTTCTAACAACAATAATTCAAGTAATAATAACTCAAAATCAAATACAACTCCTGCTACTGTGACTGTAAAAGAACAAACAAGTGTAACAGATATAAAAACATACATTGATAATGTGTTTATACCATCATTTAATTATAAAGATGCAACTTATATTGTGGCTGAAGATTTAGATTCCTATGGTTACAGTGTAGAGTGGAATGGTACAAACAGAACATTATCTATAAAAAAAGTAGATAAAAATGTAGTAGGTGTTAAAGGGAATAACCCAAATGTAAAATATGATATACTAACTACAGATATTAAAGCTATGTTATATATACCTGCTGAAGATAAATATATAGAAGTTGAAAGTTACAATATAGATGGCAAAACAATAGTAAATGTAGAAAAATTAAATATGCAATCATCTTGGGATGGAACAAAAAGAGAGTTGAAATTAACTAATAATTAATTTAATTTTTATAGTGACGAATATTCGTTACTATTTTTTTATGTGGTTTTAAACTTAAAAAATAATATAAAAATTTTTAAAAATGACTTGACAATTTATACTACGCGTAGTATAATGTATGTAGAAAGGAGGTGATGAAAGGTGGATTTTAAAAAAATGGATAAAAAAATAAAAGAGTTGACAAAATTGTTAGCGTCAATATGTCAACTCCTGTTAATGCTTAGTACTGTAATTGCAATTTTCAAGATGGTGTTAGAAGCAATCTTTGCAGTGATAAGCATGTTTAATTAATAAGAGGGGGATTAACTCCCCCTAATAAAATAATAACACAAATCCACCTTAATATCAATATGAATGATAAAAAAGAATTATTTGTTTCAGTTTTAAAGTTGTTATTTGTTGTTTTGGAACTCATTGGAGTTGTTGCATTTTTGTTTTTTATAATAACAAAATAGGAGAAAATTATGGAAAAAGAAATCAATAAACAAACTGAAGCTAACAAAAGATGGCAAGAAAAGAATAAAGAAAGAGATGCTTATTTAAGAAATAGGTCAAAAAGTAGAAATTTCATTAAAAAGCAAGCAACGTTAGAGGATATAAAAGAGCTTGAAGAATTAATTGCAGAAAGAAAAAAGAATTTGATGTTATAAAATACTTTTAATAATATAAGATGTATACTAAATGAAAAAGTATACATCTTAATATTTTTAATTTACTTTTAAAGATTGTCTATATTGTTCTGCTAACATTGTTTTTGTAAATTCTGCTGATGGGTCAATTTGATGCACTAACCTTTCTATTTCTTCTATGCTAATTTTAAAAAATTCTTTTCTCATATTTACTTTATTTACACGCTTATTATTAAGCATATAGTGTATTCTTTGTTCTAATCCTACTGCATCATCAGAAAAGATAAAACTATGTACATCAAATGAAAAAGGAACACTTGCATTTCCGAGTTCATTAATTCTTTCTTGAGGGTCTAACCTTCTAGTCATACCAATTTTAAATATGTTCTCTCCAAAAGCTCCTAAATTACTAATAACATATACATAACCTGCTTTGCCATTTTGTAAACTAAAAATTTCGTCTTTTTTCTCTTCAACCCTTAATAATTGATTTTCTAACTCTTGAATTCGTTTTTCTAATTCTTCAACTTTCTTTTCACTATAGTTTTGATTAAGCAATTCTTGTAATTTTGTTATTTCTGTTTTATATTTACCTTCTTCTCTCTCTATTTGCCTTCTTTGTTCTTCTAATAGTATTCTATCTTCTGCTTCTTGTTTTATTTGTTCACGTAAAGCAATTTGTTCTTCTTTCTCTTGTTGTCTTTTTAAATAATATTCATATTCTATATTTACTGCATTAATAAATAAATATTCTATTTCACCAATAAATTTAACTAATGTATTAGCAATAACCTGATTCCCATCAAAAGCAATACTTAAATATTTTTCTGTCATTTCTTTTACATCAGAAATAGATTTATCTAAGTTTTCATACTTCAAATTATACAATATGTTTTGTAATTCTGCTTTTAAAGCTATAACCATAAGTTTATATATAGCAGCATTAGTTTTAGTAGTATAACGCTGTTTATATCTATTTAGTACTGTATCAATTAATTTAAAATTATCATTATAGGCTTTTCTAAGTTTTTTGCAATCCATACAATGAAGCTTTAAATTTACATTCACAGTTGGTTCAATTTGTTCTAATAACATACTTTCATCTTTGTTAATAAAAAATACATTTCTCATTTTCTCATCTTCAAAATATTTGTTTATAGAATTTTCCATAGCATTATATAATTCTTTGATTTTTAGCAAATCTTTAATTTTTGAGCTTCTCTGTTTTTGGTTTTCAATTTCTTCTTTTAAATCTTTTAATTCTTGAACATATTCATCCTTCTTTGAAATTTCACCATTTATATTTGAAAGCTCCTTTTGTCTTTCAAGTATGAGATTTTCAAAATGTTTTTGCTGTTCTTCAAAAATTTTCTTTTGTTCTTCCGTTATTGATTCAAATTCTTTTTTCTTTTTACTTAAGTTTCGATTTAAATCAAATAATTCTTTAAGTAATTTAAACACATTTAACTCCTCCTGCTTTTTTATTTAAGTTTACATTATAGTTTAATAAAATTCAACAATTTTTTACAATAATATTCATACCCATTATTTGTGTATATGAAAAAATATGTTGAAAAAACCAAAATAGTGTAATAATATTATGTTTATAAATATAAAAAATGAAATGTAATTAAATAAAAAAGTGAAAGCAGGAATTACAAACTTAGCTTTATGTACAGTTATGTCTATATTAATTATAACATCTGGTCATAGTGGTAGAACTGATTCAAATGGAGGACATAAAGATAACAATAATGTTAGTGGTTTAGGCTTAGGTTCATGTTTATATCATTATGATTGTGGACGAAGATGATAATATTAGACTAAATTCGGCTATTACACAAATATAAATCAGCTTATTTTTGAAATAAGTATTAAAATCTAATATAAACTGCAAGCATAAGAATTATAATAAGTATATATTGTCTAAAATTGAACAATACAGAGGTTTAGGAACTAAAGATAATAAAATGAGTTATAGCTTTTTAACCAAATTCATGCATATTATGGATAAAAACTCTTCTTAGCCAAGTTAAAAATGGTTTTTTGAGTTTATTCTATATACTTTATGGATACCACAAGCAATGGAAAGAAAGATAATTGATATGAAAAGTCAAACAACTGAAAAATATGCAAGACTTAATCAATTTCTCATCAAGAATAAACCCTGATTGACAGATAAGGATTTTGTTGATTTATCTATGGAATATAAATACAAAATCATTGAATTGCTGAGTAAGTCAGTATCTTCAGCTTGGGGATTAAGCATATCTCTAAACAATAGTTATTTGTTCCCATTATCCACACTAACGAAGCATTTTATAGTTTTTTAGATGCCAATTATGTTTAAAACAGCTATGCCAATATAGCAATAATGGGAAATTATCAATATGTTGGGCTTAACTTTAATATGAAATTAAAAGAGAGGGATAAATATGAGTGATATGTGTTTGTTTATTACTGCAAACAATAATGAGAGAGAGGCTTTCCTTTCTAAATTAGAAAATCAAAAAGTGGAAACTTACCCTAACGGCACAGTTTGCAATTGTGGTATTTTTGGTAAATATAATGTTGTTCATTACCACTTACCAAAGCAAGGAAGAGACGCAGAATTAAAAATTTTAAATGCTATTGAAGCTGTGAATCCATCTATTGTAATTCTTGTTGGAATTGCTTGTGGTGCTGATAAAAATTCACAAAAGATTGGGGAGATTTTAATTTCCGAGCGCATGTTGGACTATGATGCAAGAAAAGAAGATGTTCTGTTAGGTGATACGAACGAAAATATTAGAAAAATTATTTTAAGAGGAGTTGATGTGCCAAGCGGACCTAAAGTTTCTGGTTTGTTTCATGGACTTTCTTACAATTGGGAAGGATACAATTATACAAAAACTTACTTTGGTGGTGTAATTTCAGGAAGTTTTCTTTTAAACAATCCAAATTTAAAAATTGAAATATTTAATGAGGCGTCTAAAAAATTTGGGAAAGGAGCTATAGGGTATGAAATGGAGGGTGCATCGGCTTTTCGTACCTGTCACGAAAAGGGCATTACCGAATGGATTTTAGTTAAAGCTATTTCTGATTTTGGTGATGGTTGCAAGAATAAAGATAGGATTCAAGAAGAAAAGGATCAAAAACTTGCTGCCTCTAATGCAGTTTCGTTATGCCATTATGTTTTTCAACAAAAAATTTTTATGAATGAGTGTGTAGTACAAGCAGATGAATATTATGAAGCAATTATCAAATATCACACCGATAAAAAGTACATCCCTGAACAAAAAATTAAGGATGAGTCTGCTTTGAATGAAAAGGCTAAAAGGCTTATTACTAAATTGGAGCTTGATAGCGAAATAATAGAATTAAAAGAAGCAATAGTCAAGCTTCGCAACGAAATTATGCTAATTTCTGGTGCAGGCGGAACTGGAAAAACTTTTATGTTATTGCATGAAATAGTGCAATTGAGAAGTGACAAGCAAAACAAACTTAATTTTATTTATATCGCACTAAATGAGCTTAATTTCGCTTCTGAGCAAACAATAGAAAATTATATTAAAACCGAGATATTCTCAAGATTAGATTGGAAGAATAAATACAACTCGAGAAATGGAGATGAGATTTTATTTTTCCTTGATGGTTTTAATGAGATACCTCACGAAAACCGTACAACTTATGGAAAACAAATTTTGAGATTGCAAAAAGATTTGAATGTGAAATTGATAATTGCTTCACGCTATGAAGATGTTCTAGAAGGAGATTCTTTTAGAAACATTATAAGAACAAGCATGTGTCCATTGACTCCAGAAGATATACAATCATATTTAGAATATGGTGAGAATAAGAAGGCTAATGATTTGAATGCAGAATTGTTAAATTTGCTTGTGAATCCATTACTTCTAACGCTTTATTCTGAAACATCCCAATATAGTAGAAAAAGAATAATAAATACCTTGAAAGATAGTAGAGACCGATTTGAAGATAAAAAAAAATTGTGCAAATGGATTTCAAGTAAAGACAGATTCTTTGACAGTTCAATTTTGTGGAATTATTTGTGCTGCGAGATAATGAAAATAAATATGAACAGCCATAATGTCAAAGAAATATTAGTTTTGAATTATTTGTCAATCCAATTTATTTGGCCACAAATAGCATTTTTTATGCAGAGCAAAAATTCTTTTCTCATTAACGGAGAAATGTTGTTTAACTGTGTAAATAATACTATTGAGTGGGTTCGGGAGAATCTTAATAGTAATTATGAATTAAACCGTTTCCAAAAAGAGGCGTATATTTTTGGTGTTAATCCTATAGTCCTTAAAGAAATTGTAGATAAAATCGATATCACTAATCTTATTTATAAATTATCTACTGAACAAAGCTTTTTTTCTGGCAAGCCTACTACTACGGAAATTAAATATAAATTTATGCATCAATCAATGCGTGATTGTTTAGCTGCTATACATTTGATTAACATTCATCCGACAAAAGAAAATCCATTCTCAAACGAATGGAAAGGTTCGTTATTTTCAGAAAACATTTATATGCTTAGACACCTCACTAAATTGATTGTATCATTTAATATAACGGAAATTCTAGATATTGCTATAAATGCATTAAGAGGTCGCAACATTAACAAGGGTAACAACATCATTAAGAATTTGTTGTTGGTATATAACCAAGAATTATTATTAAATGGAAATTTCACAAGATTTGACTTCAGCAATCTTGATTTGAAGCATTGTGAACTCACCGATTTCAAGGTTTCGGATAATGACTATATGAAGGGTGCAAATTTTTCAGGTGCAATTATAGGAGAGGATACTTTTAAACTACCTGCTCATGCCCGCAAAATAACAAGTATTGCTGTTTCTAGCAATGGTCGTAAAGTACTGTCTTGCGGAAAAGATAAAGTGTTATTATGGAACTTTGGTGATAGAACTGTCGACAAAGAATTGTATTATTATGCCGATATTTTCGGAGAACAAGAGAAAAACATTAACCAAGTTGCATTCAACTCCACTGATGATTCGGCACTTTATACCAATGAAAGTAAATTATTTGTTTATAATTTTAAGACTGAGCAAACAACAGAATATATTAACCCTACTGCCCCAATAACCTCAATACTCGCAACAATTGACGATGCCAAGAATGAATATTATCTTGCTTTGGCTAAAAATGGAAATATTTTACGATGGCGTAAAGACCATCTTATTCCTGATAAAATTATACAGAGCAATAATGATATATTTATTATTTCACCAACATATAATCCCAATGAATTCTTAGCTTGTGACCATAAAAATCAATTTGTACTTGTTGACGAATGGCTTAATGTCATCCGTAAGTACGGCATTAGGTATACAGGTGGAACGGTTGAAATCTCTCGTGATAAAAGCTATTTTGTCATATCAAATTTTAAGAAGAATGACAAGGGTATTATTTTTGTAGATAGTTTCTCTATTGTAGGAATACATAACAATATTATACAATTGGTCAAGTTGAACGGAAGTTTTTTAGATATTGTAGTGAGTATGTCATCACGAGGGAATTATCTCCTTGTAGCAACAAATGATATGAATGAGCAAAAAAGTGTTTTAGTGTACCACAAATTATGCCAACAATTTGTTGAACAGCCTCTTGAAAACTCCAATTTGTCAAGACGATCAGATATCTCAACTTTGACTATATATGAAAATTATATATTTTTTGTAGAAAACTACACTCATATAAAAGTTGATTGCGTAGTAAAAGATGATAAATCTTACTATGGTTGCACGTTTCTTGACAATCACTTGCCATTCGTAAAATCTATCGCTTTCTCACATGTTAATGGAAATGTTTTTGTAGTATATGAAGATGGCTATTTGAGGGAATGGGATTATAACAGCGGTACATTCCACCCTTATCCCAAAAAATATAAGACCTGTCTAACGTCAGTGGCAGTCGCACATGATGAGAATTTATTAGTTTGTGGAGATGTAATGGGAAACATTTTGCTATATGATTTTGATGAAAAGAGATTTGTACGTAAAATTGGAAATGTTGAATCGTTTACAGACACAACATGGGATGGCTTTGCTGACATTGCATGGGTAAATTCATTCTCATATGATGATAAATATATCATTGCTATTTCAGGAGATAGTATTATTTCAGTATGGAGTGTGCTGGGGAATGACGAAGTTCCTTTGTTTTATTTTGAACACAATCATTACATCACAAGCTGTTTGTATTATGAAACAGAAAATGAAAAAAGGATAGTCATAGGTGATAGACAAGGTAATTTGTCAATATATCGTATAAGTATTGATGACCGAAGACTTGACTTAGTTTTAGTAAAATCAGCCCATCCAAGCGAAAGGATTTTAAGTTTGGCGTTATCCCCTAATAAATCACGTTTTATTAGTTATGGCGAAGATAGCTATATAAGAGAATGGCAAACACAATGGCAAGATGAAAACAATGTATTAATTTGCGAAAAAGAAATTACATCAACCGATACTGTAAATGCAAGTTCATGCAAGTATTCACATGATGGTACTTTGGTTTATGTGACAGTTAATAATGGAAAAAGTATTTTTATTAATGAGATTTCATTTGGCAATGACAAAGAAGATACGTTAATACACATGAAGCATTTCCGTTTTAGCAATGAAGGTATTATTGCAAACAATCATGAGGTGATTTTAAGTGGGGATTATTATGGAAAGCTCCATTGTTACTCACCTAAAAAAGAGATTAAAACTATGGCTGTGCCTGCTATGTCTTTTGAGAAAACAAAATATTGTACAGGATTTGATTCGGCAAAATACTATCCCGATCATTTGAAAAGTGTTTACACAGGTCGACATATTGTTAATGGGAAACTGCCTGAATGGCTCAAAACGGGTATAATCCCTAATTTAGTTACTTTACCATATCATAATGATTTAAGTGATGATGTCGCAGAGAATCTGTCTAATCTATCCATCGAGCAACGTTATCATCTCATTTCTGAATTATTTATATCAACAGCCTCTGGTGGAAAAAGTATCTCTCCACATGGTGAAACCACTCTGTTGGAAGCATGTTTGTTATATTTATATTATGAAGCACCAACGGTTGAACAAAACATGATGATGATATCTGCGTTAATACGTGCTGGATATTCTGAAGAAAATAATAATGAAGATGATTTTGAAACAGATTTGTATCGCTTATTTAATATGCTAGAGGATAAGGACAAAAGCCATATTGCATTAAAAATATGGCAAGACTACTTGGACGAATTTGGAGATAATAACCGTGATGTTTGTGAATCTATTCTTAGAAAAATAGATGCTTTGAACATCTTTTACAAATTCAATGATAGTGAATATTCTGCATTTCTCTTTGGTTTAGAAGATAAAATAACTAATGAAGAAGAAGTGTTTCCAAACTTGACACAAGAAAAAATATACAATATGGCCGTTTCAATTGCTTGTAATAGCGATGCACCTAAAAGTGAAAAACATAATTCTTCTTCATGTTGCATTGATTATTTTACGGATACAGATAAAGCACAAGTACTATTTTTGCAGCTGTTTCTAACATATATCAATCAATTACCTGAAAAGGAGCGAATAAATAAATCACAAGAATTATTTGAAAGTACGGTTGACGAATTTTTGAAAATTGTAACACCTATAGCTTCACCTGAAATGATGAAGATAATAAAAAAACTTGAAAAATATAAAAATGTTTATTCAAAGGTTCTTCATAAGAACCAATTTGTTCGTACATTTTGGAAAGAATTTAGATAAAAAAGAACTTTAATTTCACGTTTCGGTAACCTCATTAATAGGTATTTTAAACCATAAATAGATTATAACTTTATTTAGGTAAAAAACAATTTATTAACATAAGTTATAAAATGACATAATATTTACATATCAGTTAAAACTACTAGTGATAAATCTAAAGAGATTTCTGTTGTCGAATTGTTTAGTGAGAGTGAGAAAAATCTGTCTATTTAGATACATTAAAGGCTAACTTATATGTATTGCTCACCCCATATAGAGAAAAACCCCAAAAGGAGGATATCCCTTCTGATACTTTTATAATGAGAGAAACAAAAAATAGTGTCCTTTGTTAGAAATGGTTAAATATAAAGATTTATTATCACATATCTATGATGTTTTTAAGTCGAAAAATCAAGATGAGTTTAGTTTAAGTGATTGATAGTTTTTAAAAGGAAACACAGTCATTAAATAACCTCTTTATGCATTGTGAAGAACAAGTGACAAACAAAAATCAAGTTACCTTGAAGACTTAAGAGAGTAAAACTGGAACAATCATCCATTTGATTGTGCATTTCGATAATATAAAACAGACAATTAAAAGGAAATTAAAGCAATTAATACAATATATAGCATTATAAAAATAGCTTCTTACAGTATGCCAAAAAGATACCTTGTTGAAATTCTTTCTAAAAGACATGTTAAAATTAGCTATAATAATAAATTAAATGGTAAGTGTTTTATAAGAAATGACTATCATGATAAGGTGAATTGTTGAAAAAAACAGTTTCATTTGAAAATTGGGTTGCAATATTTATATATTAAATTTTCGTAATCGTAATGAGGGATATATTTACAAACTTGTGGATGTACGTCTTTAAATCACTATACACTTGAGAGTAGAGCTGACTTTGGATAACTATCATTAAACAAAACCATTGTGGGGAAGTTATAGTTTTCCCTTATATAATGGATTTATCGTATTATAACACTAGTTGAACCGCTACACAAGCTAAAGCTGTTTAGTTCAATGTTTATAATATAGGCTTTACAAACACTCTTAAGTATTTATTTTCCAAGAGTGTTTTTCTTTAGCCTGAAAAAGCAGAGATTTTTTTAGTTTTATATCAACAAAGATAACTTACTATATTTGTATATTAATAGAGTATAATAGATTAAATTATAAAAAGGATAGCTTTAAAAAATTATCTTTTTTAGGTTATTATTAATTATTGTTTATGTTATTACATTAATAATTCACCATAATAAACCATAAAAATATATAATTCTAATTTATTAATTAAAAGGAGCTGATAAAATGGAAAGTGCAGCATTATATATTAGAGTATCAACAAATGACCAACTAGAATTTAGCCCTAATGCCCAAAAAAAAGCTTTATTAGCATATGCAAAAGCTAATAATATTTTTGTAGATTCTGAAAATATATTTATAGATGAAGGAATATCGGGAAGAAGTGCTGAAAAGCGACCTGCATTTATGTCGATGATAGGTAAAGCTAAAATTAAGCCTAAACCTTTTGATGTGATATTAGTACATAAATTTGATAGGTTTGCTCGTTCTCGTGAAGATAGTATAATATATAAATCAATGCTATTAAAACAGTACAATATAAGAGTTATTAGTATAACTGAAAATATAGGGGATGATAAGCTATCAATTATATTAGAAAGTATGCTTGAAACATTAGCAGAATACTATAGTATAAATCTTTCTGAAGAAGTTAAAAAAGGAATGACAGAAAAAGCATTAAGAGGGGAAAGCCAAGCTTGTCCTGCTTACGGCTACAAATCAGTAAATAAAAAACTTGAAGTAGTACCTGAAGAAGCAGAAATAGTAAAATATATTTTTGACCAATATCTTAACCATAATAAAAGTTTTCTTGATATAGCAAAAACTTTAAATAACAGGGGTATAAAGACAAAAAAAGCAGATTTTTTTGAAAGAAACCTTATAGAATATATTTTAAATAATCCTGTATATGTGGGCAAAGTAAGATGGACCCCAACAGGAAAAACATTAAGAAATTTTAATAATCCAAATACAATAATATCAAAAAGTATTCATGAACCTATAATTTCAGAAGAAGTATTTGAAAAAGTGCAAGAAAAATATAAATTGTATAAAATGACTGCAAAACCTCATGCAAGACCATGTAATGAATATAAACATTGGTTATCAGGATTAATACATTGTAGTAATTGTGGAGCAGTGTTAAATTATTGGGCAAATAGAAAAAATCCTTTATTTAGATGTAGTTGGTATATTAAAGGAAAATGCAATGCAACATCTTCTATAGCAGTTTCAAGAGTAGAAAAAGCAGTAATAAATGAAATAAAAAATACTATAGATAACTTTTCAAATCAAAATTATGTTATAAATATAAATATAATAAATAAAGGAAAAACGGAAGAAGAAGATTTACAAAAACAAATAGTTAAAATAAAAGATAAATTACAAAGAGCGAAAGAAGCGTTTTTAGCTGGAGTTGATACAATAGAAGAATATAAGCAAAACAAAGAAATGTTAATAAAACAAGAAAGCGAATTAAATTCTAAGTTAAACGAAATAATTAATATTAGTGAAGATAAACCAAAGGATTATTTAGATAAATTAAAAACGGTATATGAAGTATTAATAGATAATGAAAGTTCTGTGGAAGAAAAGCGTAATCTCATTAGAGGAATAGTATCAAAAATAGTTTATGATAAAAAAGAAAATAAATTAAGTTTATTTTATTTTTTATGAAATTTAGTATACTCTCAATGTAAAAAGTTG
>CAZWZB010000049.1:0-12295 GCA_964638835.1 uncultured Eubacteriales bacterium
CCTGTATCTCCTGAAGTTGCTGTAAGAATTACTATTTCTTTATCTATATTATTTTTCTTTGATGATACTTTTAATAAATAAGGTAAAATAGATAATGCCATATCTTTAAATGCTAAAGTTTTTCCATGAAATAATTCTAAGAAATAACAATTATCTTTTTTTACTAATGGTGCTATAGTAGGAGTATCAAATTTAGAATCATAAGCATTATTTACACAATATTTTAATTCCTCATCTGTAAAATCAGTTAAAAATAATTTTAAAATATTATAAGCTAATTCTTGATACGACATATCTACAATTGTTTCTATATCAAAATTAAGTTTTGGCATATCACATGGTACAAATAAACCTCCATCTTCAGATATCCCTTTTAAAATAGCTTGTGATGGTGATACAATATTATTTGAATTTCTTGTACTTATATAATTCATTTATCTCGCTCCTTATAATTATTAAACGTAAATATTATATATCATTTTAATTATAATTCCAATAGTATATTTATTATTGTAAAATGTATCTAAATTTATATTGTTAATTTTAATTTTTTATGTTAAAATAACATCATAAGGGTTTAATATAAAAAGAGGTGTTGCTTTTTAATTAGAGAAATAATAATTATTTAACTAAAATTTTATATTAAGGGGTGTTATAGTGAAATTAAAAAAAGGTTTAAAATTACCACAAATAAAGATTAATAAATTAAAATATAAACTACCTACCACTAATATACTAAATAAAATTAATATATTATCTAAAATTGGAATTATAAAAAATATGAAAATAAGAACTATACTTATTTTGTCTTTTTTCAGCATATTAACAATTCCTTTATCAGTTGTAGTTATTTTCTTTTATAATAATAGTATTTCTACTGTAGAATCGAAAGTTAGAATGATAACGGATGAACTTTCCAATGTAGCAGTTTCAAGCCTTAATCTTAAAATTAAAGAAATAGAATCTATAAGTTCTCAAATATTTGCTAATAAAACTATTTATCAAAATTTAACTTATCCTAAAGATATTGACCCATATGAAAAATATCTTAAAAGAACAGAAGCTATAAGTGCATTAAATTTATATTTATTAGCAAATGATTATATTGATGCTATACAAATTTATCTTAATGCTGATGATTCTATTGTAACATCAGGTTCTGCAAAAGATGGAGCATATTTAAATTCAAAGTTCAAAAAAGAAGAAGAATATATAGACTTCGTTGGTCAAAGGGGAATGAAATGGTTAACTAGTATTAATAATGAATTTCAAAGATTATATCTTATGAGAAATGTAACAAATATTACTTATGGAAATGATCTTGGGATAATGTTATTAAGTATTAAAACTTCTTCTTTTTCGGATATTATGCAAAATTTTAATTTAGGTGATGGTGCAAAATTCTATATAGTTGATTCAAATAAAAATTCAATTATTATAAGTAATGATATTGAAAATGTTGGACAAACAGAATCTTCTCATATTTTTGAAACAATCAAGGAGAGAATTGAATCAGAAAGTGCAGAATTTTCTTTTATTTTAGATGATGAACTTGTATCTTATAGAATATGTGAAAATGAATGGATTAGTATTGTAAGAATACCAGTTAATAATCTTATATCTGAAATAAAACAAGTAGGATTTATTGCAATAATTCTTTCTGTTATATGTATAATTATAGCTTCTATATTAAGTGTAGTTGTTTCAAATATTATATGTTCACAAATAAAAAAAATAATGAATCTTATGAAATTAGCAGAAGAAGGCGATTTAACTGTTAAATCAAATAATAATAGCAAAAGCGAACTTGGTCAATTATCTCAAAGCTTTGATAATATGATTTCTAATATAAATTTATTAATAAAAACGGGATATGATACAGTACAGAAAGTTTATACTGATACTAATATAGTTAACACAGTTGCTACTCAATCTTCTTTAATATCTCAACAAGTTTCATTAGCTATAGAATCAATTTCAAAGGGTAATATAGAACAAGCAAATTCTGCTGAAAGAACAAATGAAGATATACATATTCTTGCTGATAATATTAATAATGGAGTTAATTCATTAAATCTATTTAAAGAAATAATAAATAATACAAAAGATATAGGAAATCATGCTACAACTATAGTAGATATATTAAATTCAAAATCTAAAGAATGTATTGAAACATTTAATGTAATAAATAATAATATTATAAACCTTAATAAACGTTCAAAAGAAATTATTAAAATAACAAAAATTATTGAAGATATAACGGAACAAACAAATTTGCTTTCTTTAAATGCAACTATAGAAGCATCTCGAGCAGGTGAAGCCGGTAAAGGATTTTCAATTGTTGCTAAAGAAGTTAGAAATCTTGCTGAACAATCTAAACAGGCTAATAAACTTATTGAAGAAATAACAACTAATATTCAAAAAGAAACAAAATTAACTGTTAATGTAGTTGAGAAAGGGACTGTTACATTTAAAGAGCAAGTGTCTGCTGTAAATAATACTAATATAGCTTTCAAAGAAATAGACGAAGCTTTAAATAATGTTACAGAACAAATTGATTTATTAGAAAATGCAATGTTTTTAATTTCTAATATGAAAGATTCAGTAATAATATCATCTGAAAATATTGCATCTGTTTCGGAACAAACAGCATCAGCAGCACAAGAGGTTATGGCAACAGTGGAAGAACAACATGCAGTGTCAGAACAACTTTCTAGTCTATCAAAACATCTTTCTGAAATAACAACTTCATTAAAAGAACATATATCAAATTTCAAAATCTAAATTAGACATGTATTGACTTGTATACAGTATGTTGTTAAAATATATATATGTTTTTATTAAAAGTTCAATAAAATTATTTATATTGAATTATTATAACGTCTATTATCTAATGTAAATGAGGAATTTTTATGAATCAGATGGTATTAAAAGCAAGAGCTAAAATCAACTTAACGCTAGATGTATTAGGCAAACGAGAAGATGGTTATCATGATATAGAAATGATAATGCAAACTGTAAATTTATATGATACAGTTTTTATAAAAAAAACTAATAAGGAAAATATAAAATTAATAACAAATTTAAAATGGTTGCCATGTGATGACAAAAATTTAGCTTATAAAGCAGCAGCTCTTATAAAAGAAAAGTATAATATAAATGATGGTATATTTATAGAACTAAAGAAACGTATACCAGTAGCTGCGGGATTAGCAGGCGGAAGTAGTGATGCAGCAGCAGTATTAATAGGAATGAAAAATATTTTTAACATTCAAATTACAATACAAGAACTTATGGAGCTTGGTTGTAAGTTGGGGGCAGATGTTCCATATTGTATAATGAGGGGTACAGCAAAAGCTGAGGGTATAGGAGATAAACTTACTCGATTATCTCCCATGCCTAGTTGTTATGTAGTTCTTGCAAAGCCTCCTATAAGTGTATCTACAGCACATATATATAATAGTCTTGATATGAATATTATAGATAAAAGACCAAACACTAAATTGGTAACTAAGGCTATAAAAAATCATGATATACATATAATAGCTAAAAATATGTATAATGTTATGGAAAATGTTACAGCAAAAGAATATCCGATTATAAATGAATTAAAAAGTTTTTTAATTGATTTGGGTGCACTTGGAGCGGTTATGAGTGGGAGTGGACCTACTGTATTTGGATTATTTAATAATAAAACCAAAGCAATTCAAGCATATTATAGGTTGAAATTGGATAAAAATATTAAAGACTCATTCATCACCACCATTTTTTAGAATATTTTTATTCAAGAAAGAAGGAAAATAATGGGAGTAATTAATAAAATTAAAACAGACTTAAATGGTTATCTTCCTCTTAGAGATATAGTGTTTAATACTTTAAGGGAAGCAATATTATCTGGCGATTTATTACCAGGTGAAAGGCTTATGGAAACTCAATTAGCCGAAAAAATAGGAGTAAGCAGAACACCAATAAGAGAAGCTATAAGAAAACTTGAATTAGAAGGACTTGTGGAAATGATTCCAAGAAAAGGTGCTCAAGTTGCATCTATGACTAAAAAAGATATTCAGGACGTTTTGGAAGTAAGAGCTGTTTTAGAAGAATTGGCTGTAAAATTAGCATGTAAAAAAATTACTGATGAACAAATGTATAATCTTAAAATAATAAATGAAGATTTTTCTATAGCTGTAGAAAAACAAAACCTTCAAATGATGGCAAATAAGGATGTAGAATTTCATGATATAATATTTAAAATTGCGGATAATGATAAACTTACACAAATAATAAATAACTTAAGGGAACAAATATATCGCTATAGAGTAGTTTATTTAAATGATAAAACATACTTGCAAACAATACAAGATGAACATAATGAAATAATTATTGCTATAGAAGAAAAAAATATTGATATGGCTATTACAACAATAAGAAAACATATTTTAAATCAAGAAAAAGCAGTACTAAAGTCTGTATTATAAATAAAAAAGGTGTAAAATTATTTGTGAAAGATAATTTTGCACCTTTTTTATTGTTACTTTTATGTTATTAATTTCAGTCAAAGTTGTGTCGCACTTAATTTTAAGTGCGACACAACTTTGATTTTAAATTTAATTATTTTATTAATTCTTTATTTTTTACATTTTATTATAGCTTCTGATAAATTTGAAATTGTTTGAACTAATTCTGTTATTGTTGCGTTTTCACTTTTTAAAACCAAATTTGCACTTTGAATACTTTCTTCAAGATTATTTGGTTTATATCCTTCATTAATTTGCATTACTGAAACTGTACCACTAACTTCATTTGCTACAAGTACAATAGGATATCCTGTTGGGCTATCTTTTGCTTCAATTGTACATAAACCTTCTGGTCCAGAATCTCCATTAAAAAGCCCACTAAAATCTCTTGTATTTATATAATCACAAAATGTAGCATTTGATGGGTTAGTTATATCATACATCATAATACCACCAATACGTTCTAATCCAATAAAAGCGTAAACTTTATCTAAAACTTTTAAAGTCTTAACATCTTCTGGTTCAGGTCCTTTTTTACTGCTTCTAGCATCTTTTTCTATTTTATCATTTGATATATTGAAATATTCAGGAAACTTTGTTGCAGTTATTTTTTCAAAGTCACTACCACTATCATAAACTAATTCCATAGTATTGGCATTCCAAATTGAGAAAGAACGAGCACCTAATGTATAAACTTTATCAGCTTCTAAACCATCATGTTCACTGTTTATTAATGAATCTATTTTATAAGTAGTACCAGGGAAAGTATATGAAGTAATATTTGCATAAGAATCAGGCTTCTTTCCCCATTCTCTTGCATCCCCTTCATTTGGAGTTAAAACATATTGTGTACCACCTATATTAATTGTAGCAAGTCCATCTGGCATATATACACCATATAGGTTCTGAGTTTCTATATTTATTCTTCCATCTTTTATAGCATCTAAAGCATTTTTTTCTTGATTATAGTCTTTGAAGCCTAATCCTTTAACAGATGTAAAGTCACCTTTTTCAATATCAAGTGTTGCTATCGCATTTGCTTCTTGTAATGAAACATAAGCTATTTTACTATTATCTTCAATTGCAATATATTCTGGCTCTAAATCAACACTTGGTAAAGAATCTTTCTTTAAAATTACTTTATTATCAATAAGTTTTTCACGTTCAGAATCAAATTTAGTAAAGTCTGCTGTCTTTGTTGTTTTATCTTCTAAATTTATAATTGTAACAGAACCTTTTGGGTCTAAAGTAGGGTCTAAAACTTCATTTTTAGTATAACCTTCCCTTGGCTCTCCCTCATTTGCAGATAAAACATAATTACCATCAGGTGTGAATACAATCATATCTGGTTGATTACCAGCTTCAAAATGTTCGATATAATTTCCATCATAATCAGCTACTACAATATAACCATTTTCTAAATAGTTTTCATGTTGAACCGTTATTGCTATGATTTGTCGTTTTGTGTTTATATCAATGCTTGTAATATCACCACAAGAAAAATTATTTTGATTTCCAATAGTAGCTATATCAATTCTTTTTTCAAGGAGTAATTCTGTTTTTCCATTTGCTGAAAGAGTTGAAATGTCAACAATATCAATTGATTGTAATTGTCCATTTACAATATACATTTTTCCATTATCTTTATTGTACTTAACAATTTCAGCAACTCCCCCATCTTTATTTGAAAATCCGGTTGAATAATTACCAATATGTTTAAGTTTATTTTGTGATTGCGGAACATTATTCGGAAGTATATCATCTGTTGTACTTGGTTTATCAGATGGGGTACCATCAGGTAATGTAGTTCCGTTAGTCCACAAACCATCTGTTAGACTACGAGGACGGTAATAATTAAAAAATTCTTGTGTTTTATCTTTGAAATCTATAACTTCAAAATCATTTAAATTATTATTTGTATCAAGAAAGTTTTTTCTACGTATTGATTTTTGTTTTGATATACTTGTAGTTGCTGGTCCTTCAATATTTTCTTCTTTTACTGATACAGCATCTACAACAACACCACCATTATCTAATAACTTTAGAGTATAATTATTATTATCAATTACTCTATCCCAATTAGCATCAAATTTTGTAATATTAAATAATGATACAGATGTTGTTTCTTCTGCTCCTCTAATTAAGTAAGAAGTATTGATTGGTACTTTTACATTAGATAATGTAAGTTCAATAGTTTTAGTTTCGCCATCCTGTACAGTTGAACCTAAATTGCTATTTTCTCTACTACTTGAATATGTAATTTTATATCCATCTAAATTAATTTCATTATTTGTTGGATTATATAATTCAATAAAACTATGTGAAAATGGTGTATCTCCTTTTCCTCCACCACCATAAATTTGATTAATTATTATATGGTCTGTTTCGTTTGCAAATATCGAAATGTTTGGAGTAGCTGTTACCATAGTTAATGCTAAAAGACTACTTAAATATTTATTTTTCATAAAATTCCTCCTAAGATAATTTTAATTTATATAATAAAATTATTCTGTCAAATCTTTATTAAATATATGTAAAGTTTAAGTAAGATTAATTTTATAGTTAGTAAATTTTCAAAAAAAATTTAAGAGAGTGGTTAATTAAAAAAAATATTTTCAAATATTCTAAGAATTCATCACATTATTTTATTTACAATCTTTGATTAACCCTGTAATTTTCAAGCTCTAAAAGCATTCATTAATTTCACACTATTTTTTAATTATAAATGTTCTCACATTTAATTACTTATTTAAGACTTGCGAATTCATTGTAAAATCAATAAAAATAGTATTAATAAAATAAAATCAAGACACAAAATCTCTTTACACTTGCGTTGCAAGTGTAAAGAGATTTTGAAATTACTTTTATAAAAACCTATCTTTTATTAATCACTCTCAAATTTAATAGCATTATAATAATTACCGAAATGTAAAAATAAAAAAAGAGCATTAATGCTCTTTTTTATTAGAATATTATTTATATAAAAAATTAAATTTGAGAGCCCTTATGTAGTTTTTATAAATTAAACGTATAACTCTTGTCCTTCAAGATAGGGGGCTACTGATAACAAGGTTATACAATAAATTAATTTGATGATTTTCTTTTAAAAGTGTAACATAAAATTTATTAAGTGTAAATAGAATAGCTCTACTTTCCCCAATATGCTATTAAGCACAAGTAGGGACAAAAGAAAAGTTATCAACAATTTGTTGGACTTCTCACAAACAACAAATAAAATCTAAACATACTTTATTTTTTATTTTTTCATATGTAAAAGCTATTAAAAACTCTATTCTATATAATAATTGTATTGACAATTAATACTAATATGTTAAAATTCATATGTAAATAGTAATAGTCAATAATATAAATTAGTAGGTGTAAATTATGTATAAGCTTTTAAAAGTAGAAGGAAGAGCAAAAAGAGGAGAATTTATAACACCACATGGTGTAATACAAACTCCTGTATTTATGAATGTAGGTACAATAGCTGCTATAAAAGGAGCTGTATCTACAATGGATTTAAAAGAAATAAAATGTCAAGTTGAATTATCAAATACTTATCATTTACATTTAAGACCGGGTGATAAAATTATAAAACAATTAGGCGGACTTCATAAATTTATGAATTGGGATAGACCTATACTTACAGATTCAGGAGGATTTCAAGTATTTTCTTTAACTTCACTTAGAAAAATAAAAGAAGAAGGTGTTTATTTTTCTTCTCATATAGATGGTAGAAAAATATTTATGGGACCGGAAGAAAGTATGCAGATTCAATCTAATATAGCTTCTACAATAGCTATGGCATTTGATGAATGTGCTCCATATCCAGCAAGTAGAGAATACATTCAAAATTCAGTAGATAGAACTACAAGATGGTTAATGCGATGTGTAGATGAAATTAATAAACTTAATTCATTAGATGATACTATAAACAAAAAACAAATGCTATTTGGTATAAATCAAGGTGGAACTTTTGAAGATATAAGAATTGAACATGCTAAGATAATATCTGAATTTGATTTGCCGGGTTATTCAATAGGGGGGCTTGCTGTAGGTGAAACTCATGCTGAAATGTATAGAATATTAGAAGAAGTAGTTCCTTATTTACCTCAAAATAAACCTACTTATCTTATGGGTGTTGGTACTCCAGAAAATATACTAGAAGCAGTTGATAGAGGAATAGACTTTTTTGATTGTGTGTTACCTGCTAGAAATGGTCGACACGCTCATGTATATACTAACAAAGGCAAAATAAATTTAATGAATGCAAAATATGAGTTAGATGATACACCTATTGATAGCACTTGTAATTGTCCTGCTTGTAAAAATTACACAAAAGCATATATAAGACATTTGTTTAAAGCTAAAGAAATGTTATCTATGCGTTTATGTGTACTTCATAATTTATATTTCTTTAATAACATGATGGAAGAAATAAGAAATGCTCTTGATGAAGGAAATTTCTCTCAATATAAAAAATCAAAATTAGAAAATTTTAAACAAGTTTAATAATTTCTTGACGTAATTATTCAATACAATTATAATGTTACTTATATTTATTGGTCAACAAATTTTGAAGTATTTTGTTGATTATAAAATTCAAAATATTAAGGAGCGAAATTTAAATGAATTTTATAATGTTATTATCAACTGTAACTAAGCCACCAGAAGGTGAAGTTATAGCAGAAACTGTAACAGGAACTGCCTCTGCTGTAGGGGCAGGTGGAGGAATACTTGGCACAGTATCTTTTATAGCTTATATGGTTTTTATAGTAGGGGTTATGTGGTTTTTAGTAATACGTCCTCAAAAAAAGCGTGAAAAAAACCTTAGAGAAATGGTTAAGAATATAAGACCTGGTGATTCAATTGTAACAAATACCGGATTTTATGGTAAAGTTGTAGATGTAACAGAAGGTTGTTTTTTAATTGAATTTGGAACAAACAAAGGTATTCGTATTCCTGTAGAAAAATCTGAAATTGCAGGAATAAAAGAACCTAATCTTACAGTTAAAAAATATGATACTCCTGCTGTTAGTGAAGAAAAAGAAAACAAGTAATCAAAAAACAGAAGAGTTAATCTTCTGTTTTTTGTTATATAGCCAACTTGGCTAAACATAAATTAATTTAATAATAAAAAGGAAGTGATTAAAATAAGTATTACACATGCATTAATTTTATTTATAGTTTTTATATTGGTTTATGTATCAATAGCTGAAATTTTTACGGTATTATTTCGTTTAACAGGTTTAACAGAAGAAAAAGCAAGATTTCAAGTAATTTCTATGCTTACAAATAGTGGTTTTACTACGGCAGAAAGTGAATTAATAACTTCATCAAAAATACGTCGTAAACTTGCACGTTTAACAATGCTTTTTGGATATTCTTTCACAGTTACAATTGTATCAATAATCGTTAATATATTTCTTGCTTTAACTAAAGCACAACTTGAACATCTATGGGAAACGGCAATAGTTATATTAATTTCATTTTTTATATTGTATATGTTAAAAAACTTCAACTTTATTAAAAAAAACTTTGACAATTTAATCGAAAAAATAGGTAATAAAATTATGTTTGGTGATAAATCAAATGTTATTGTTATATTAGATACATATGGAAGTAATGTGATGGCTGAAATTAAATTTACAGTTATACCAAATGAATTAAAAGACATTCCTTTAGGTAAATCGAACTTAAGTCAAAACTACAATCTAAAAATAATACTTATAAAAAGAGATGGCATTATGAGTACTCAAATTAATGGAGATACTATTATTCAAGAAAATGATTCTGTTGTTGTATTTGGAGATTATAAAATAATGAGAAGTTTATTTGAAAATCCTAATACTTAAGCTGAATATTAATAAAAAATTGTATTACGCAATATAATTGAATATATTTAATTTCCTTGTTCAAAAGCTTAAATTAAACTAATGTTATATCATTGACATTAGTTAAAATATTTGTTATCCTAAAAAAATATAAAAATATGTTAAGTCATAATTATTTATGAGGTGATTTTTTTGGTAGTCCCGAGCAGTATATTATTAATGAGTTCAAATATTGATACAAAAAGTGTTGGAATACAAATATTTATATTATTTATTCTTTTACTTTCATCTGGCTTTTTCTCATCATCAGAAACAGCTCTTTTATCTTTTAGCAAAATAAAGATGCGAAAAATGATTGAAGATGAAGTAAAACATGCTGATATTGTAAATAAAGTCTCTGAAGATTCAGGTAAATTACTTAGTGTTATATTAATAGGAAATAATTTAGTAAACATAGGTGCATCAGCAATAGCAACTAATTTAGCAATATCACTATTTGGAAGTAAAGGTGTTGGAATTGCAACCATTATAATGACTATACTTGTAATAATATTTTCAGAAATTACTCCAAAAACTATAGCTAGTCAAAATGCTGAAAAAGTATCTTTAAAAGTTGCTAAACCAATATCTATTATTTTTAAACTACTTAGTCCGATTGCTAATCTATTTAATCTAATAGCAGGTGGCATTGTTAAACTTTTAGGTGGAAATAGTGAAAACAAACCATTTATAACAGAAGAAGAATTAAAAACTATAGTAGATGTGGGTCAAGAAGAAGGTGTATTTGAGCAAAATGAAAAAGAAATAATTTATAATGTTTTTGATTTTGCTGACCTTTATGTAAAAGATGTTATGGTGCAAAGAATAGATATACAAGCAGTAGATATTAATATTAGTTATGAAGAGCTTGTAAATATATTTTATAAAGAACAGTTTTCAAGAATGCCTGTTTATGAAGAAAGTATTGATAAAATAGTTGGTATTATAAATATAAAAGATTTATTCTTTGCTAAAAATGTTTCGGAAAATTTTGATATAAAAAAATATATAAGAGAACCTTATTTTACATTTGAATACAAAATGGCTGATGAACTTTTTAGAGAAATTAATAAAAATAGAACTCATATGGTAATAGTAGTTGATGAATATGGTGGAACAGCAGGACTTATTACATTAGAAGATCTTATAGAAGAAATATTAGGTGAAATAGAAGATGAATATGATGGATATGAACAAGAAATAGAAGCAATAAACGAAAAAGAATTTATAGTTAATGGTAGTACAAAAATAGAAGAAGTAAATGAAGCTTTAGGAATTCAGCTTATATCTGATGAGTATGATTCTATAGGTGGATTTATGATAGGTGAATTAGGGCATATACCAGAACTTAATGAAACTGTTGAATATAACAAAATTATAATAAAAGCAGAAAGTATTGATAAAAATAGAGTAAAAAAAGTAAAGATATTATTTATGTGAAGGTGGATTTTTTTCTACCTTTATTTTTATGTTTGTAGAATTTTAAAACAAGCTAACAAATGATATTTAAACTACCAAGCAGAAATTGTTTAGCCACTAGATATATAGAAAAATCATTGTATTATAATAAAATTTACAGTATACTTAATAAAAAACAATTTTTTTATAATTTCAAATTAATTAGTAAATATATAGATTATTTATATAATTTTATGAGGTGAAATGTTTGAGATTTATTTCTGAATTAAGTCGTAAAGAATATTTATCATCTATAGAAGAATCCTTAGATAGCCCATGTAATTTTGGAATAGAAAGATTTACAGGTTGGGTAAAGGGAAATTTTTTCTCTGTAAAATATCACTATAATGAAAATTTTTTTGACAGGCGTTACCCTCCCACATGTAATAAAATAATGGGCTTTGTAAGTGAAAAGGAAAATAAAGCTGTAGTAAAATTTTTATCATT
>CAZWZB010000050.1:0-8715 GCA_964638835.1 uncultured Eubacteriales bacterium
TTTTATTGATACTATTTTTATTGATTTTACAATGAATTCGCAGGTTTTAAATAAAGAAGAACATTTATACTCTAAAAATAGTGTGAAGGTAATGGATTCTTTTAAAGCTTGAAAATTACAGGGTTAAGCAAGGAATATAAATAAAATAAAATTATTTGACGAATTCTTAAAATATTTCAAAATACTTTATTAATAACTCTCAAATTGTTATTGCCTATATTCACATAAAAAATTATTATTGTTTATTTAAAGTTCTTATATAAATTTTATATTATTTTAAATTTGTAACTTTACAAAATTATCTTTATATATAAAATTTGATTATATAATTAAAATTTAATTCTTAATATTTCTACAATAATACTAGAAATAAATAAAATTTAATTGTATAATTTGTAAATATTGCTTTATAAATAATAAAAAAAACGGTTTTATATATAAATATTTTTAAAAAGCATTGACAATAATAGTTACTAGATATATAATAAAGTTACAAACAGAAAAGAAAAGAGTGTGATTAAATGAAAAAGTTTAGGTTTTTACTTTTACTATGCATATTAGTAATGGCTATTGCTGGCTGTAGTAAATCAGATAATAAAGATAAAAATAAGTTTGTATTTGCTACATGGGCAGCAGGAACAGAACTAGATGAATTTAAACAGATTGTTGAACGTGTAAATAATAATGCTAATGGTGAATATACAATTGAAATTTTAAGTATTCCATCTGATTATTATGTAAAACTTTCAACAATGATTGCAGCAAAAAATTCACCTGATTTTTTTTGGATGACTCAAGAACTTATTTCTAAATATGCAACATTAGGTTCTATTTCCGATTTAACAGAACAATTTAATGCTTCTGATAAATTAAAACCAAATGATTATTATGAAGGTGTACTAGCTTCAGCTACATATAAAGATAAGTACTTTGGGCTTCCTTGGATTGCGAACCCAATAATGGTTTATTATAATAAAACATTATTTGATAAACTTAATATAAAAACTCCACAACCAACAGATACTTGGACATGGAGTGAATTTATTGACATAGCAAGACAATTTTCAGGTTTAACAAATGAAAAGGGAGAAAATTTATATGGTTATATTGTAGATGGTTGGCCTAATATTGAAACATTTATTTGGGCAGGCGGTGGAGATATTATCGCTGACGATGGAACTACCATATTACTTGACTCTAAAGAAACAATAAAAGGTTTAAGTTATTTAAATACTATTATTAAAGAAGGTTTAACACCAAAATATGCAGAAATAGCAAGTTTAGGCTCTAATAATGTATGGTTTGAAAAACAAAGAGTAGCTATGTATATGGGCGGATTACAAGATAATTTTGAAGAAAAAATAAGTAAATTAGATAAAAATGCTCAATTTGAAATTGGATATGCTCCTCTACCGGTATGTGATGACGGTAAATCATGGTCATTTGATTGGACAGCTTCGACTGTTATGGCAAAATCATTAGAAGGTAATGAATTAGCATATAGGGCATTAACAGATTTAACTTTAGAATTTTTCAGCTGGAAAGTTGCACCTCCTGTTAAAAGTTCTCTTGATTCAATAGTAAAAATTGCACCATTAAAAGCTAATGCAATGAATACTATTGAATATACTCTTAATAATGCACGTTCAGCACATTATGTACCTGAATGGTCAGATATTAACGACAAATTATGGTATAACTTATATGTTCAAATGTTAAATGATGCAAATTTTGATTATGAAAGTAAAGCTAAGGAGTTAGCAGAGTATTCAAGAAAATTAATTTCAGAAAGGAAGTAAATAAATATGAAAAAAGAAAGAATTGGTTTTCTATTTGTTCTTCCATGGGTAGTTGGTTTTGTAATATTTACTCTAGTACCAATGGTTGCTGCTTTATATATAAGTTTAACTGATTGGTCTATTGTAGGAAATGCTAAATTTATAGGTTTAGATAATTATATAAAATTGTTTTCATCAGAAAATTTTTATGCAAGTCTTATTGTTACGGTTAGATATGCAGTTTTAGCAGTTCCTTTAATTATTTTTACTTCTCTTATGATTTCAATTTTATTAAATAAAGGACATAAGGGAGTTGGAGTTTATCGTGTTATTTATTATATGCCTGCAATTGTTTCAGGTGTAGCAGTAGCAATTGTATTTAGATGGATTCTTGACCCTAATTACGGTTTGATAAATTCTATTTTAGGTCTTGTTGGTATTAAAGGTCCAGACTGGTTATATGACCCTAAATGGGTTTTACCATCTTACTTGATAATGGCTGCATGGGGTGCTGGTGGAGGTATTCTTACTTATCTAGCAGCATTAAAAGATATACCACAAGAATTATATGGAGCTGCTATGATAGATGGTGCTAATGGATTTCAAAAAGTTAAATATGTTACACTTCCTTTAATGACGCCTATTATTTTTTATAATATGGTACTTGGTATTATAGGAGCATTTAGAAAGTTTACAGATGCTTATATTTTAGGTGGAGCTGGTAAAGAGGGTGAATTTATTATGGTTTATCTTTATAGAGAAGCATTTGGGCATTATCGTATGGGATATGCAACAGCACTTGCTTGGATATTATTTGCAATTATATTAGCACTAACTATTATTGTAAATGCAACAAAAAAACATTGGGTACATACAGAATAAAGGAGAGGTAAATATATGAACGCAAAAAGTAGTAATATCCAATATGGTAAAATAGCGTGGTATATTTTACTCAGTTTAGGTTCTTTTATTATGTTACTTCCTTTTATTTGGATGATTAGTACTAGCTTAAAAACAGAAAGTGACATTTTTTCAGTACCAATAAAATGGTTTCCTACTGTATTAACATTTGAAAATTTTAAACGTGCTTTTACTGTAGTACCATTAGTAAGATATATGGGTAATACATTATTACTAGCAGTTATGAAAATATTTGGAGAAGTATTTGTTTCAGCAGCAGTGGCATTTGGTTTTGCAAGATTTGAATTTAAAGGTAAAAACTTTATATTCATGATATTACTTGCGACTATGATGCTTCCATATGAAGTTACTATGATACCTACATTTGTAGTTTGGTCTTCACTTGGTTTTGCAGATAGTTATGTTCCTCTTACATTACCTGCATACTTTGGTTCTGCATCCTTTATATTTTTCCTTAAAATGTATTTTGAAACATTTCCAAAAGATTATGAAGAATCAGCATTAATTGATGGAGCAGGTTATTTTCAAATATTTAGAAAAATATATCTTAACTTAGCAAAACCTGCTTTAATCACAATTGCATTGTGGGCTTTTATGGGAACATGGAATGATTTATTAGGTCAGCTTATTTATATTAGTTCACCAAAGAAATTAACAATTCAATTAGGGCTTGCTTCTTTTAGTAGTATGACTGGAGAAGTATTATGGGGTCCTCTTATGGCTGCTTCTTTTGTAGCTTTATTACCTATAATTATGCTTCTTTTATATGCACAAAAGTATTTTGTAGAAGGAGTAAAAATGTCAGGAATTAAAGGGTAAAATAAGTTAATAATTCTTTCTATTTAATATAAAGAATTAATATAAAATAATTATAAATGGAGGAAATAAAAATGAAAAAAATAGTAACATTAATTTTATTAACTATAATGATGATGTCAATGACATCATGTTCTAATTCAGGAGGAAATAAATCTTCTGGTTGGAGTTTACAAAAGACTTTTACTTATAATGATATTTCAAAATGGCAAGCAATGAAAACACCTAATGAAGGAAGTGGTAGTGGTAGTGTAATCGAAACAAACACAACTGATAAATTCACTACAATTAAAGCTGCTGATGATGGTTGGGGTGGAGTTGAATCTGATTATTTTGAAATAGATTTAGAAAAAGACCCTATGATTTTAATTCAAATATTTGAAAATCCAGATAACTATAAATGGGGATTAAAATTACTTCCTGAAAATCCAATTAGTGACCATGAATGGGGATTATATTTAGTTCCAGACAACAATTTAAAATGGAATAAATACGCTGGTGTTGATGTAAAAAGTACACTTGGTGAAGATTTTATAGCTATTTATGGTACTAAAATAAAAGCTAAATTATGGGTATATGCAGCAGGTGGAAACGAAGGAACAGTTTCTGTTTCTGAAATTAAATTAGTTAATACAAAATAAATTTATAAATAATAATAAATACATATTTTTTAATGTAGGGGCGACCTTTGGTCGTCCGTTTTTAATCAATAAAAAATTATGTGGATATTAAAATATAATTAATTTACAGAGATGACCTGCAATCATCCCTATATTTAACATAGTTTTTTATAATTTGAAATTTTATAATAATGGGGAATTTTTATGAGAATGAAAAAGAGATGCATAGCATTTATACTTAGTTTTATTATGCTTGGTTCTTTGTCAGGGTGTAATAATAGTAAAGTAGAAAATAAAGAAGTAAAAGTAACTCATCAAAAAAATATAAGCAGAATAGAAAGATTTAATCTTCCTAAAGATTATAAATATATAGATTATAAAGGTAAAGCAATTGGATATGATGAATTAGTTTTTGATATATCAAAAGAGGGTGATTACTTCCCACTAATTTGGGAAGATAAAACTTTTAATACTTTTGGTATACCAGCTTATGTTGGTGATGGTAGAATGCATAATGATGGTTCGGAAGAAGCAGTTACTACTATTGCTGCTACATTAAGTGCAACTTTAGTAGGAATTGATAAAAGTGATTATGTATCTACATTAGGAGCATATTATTCAGAATCAGAAAAAATTATATTAAATAATCCAAGTGGAAATTCTAAGAATACTTCAATGTGGTATTTGCTTTATCCTGCAATTCTTTTTACGCAAGTTTCTATACATTATCCTGAACAAACAAAAATTCGTGAATATGCATTAAACAATATTGAAAGCTGGTATAAGGCAGCTGAAATAATGATTAATCAAAATAGTTTTGATTTTACAGGATTTGATTTTATAGCAAATGAGCCATATAGAAATGAGATATGGACTGAACCAGATAGTGCTATTGGAATTGCAATGTTAATGTACTATGGCTATGAGTTAACACAAGATGAAAAGTATTTAAATTCAGCAATTAAATCTATTGAATGTTTAAGTTCTTATTATGGTAGTCCAATGTATGAAGCATTATTATATTTTGCTCCATATTTATCTTCAATGTTTAATTTAAAACTTAATACATCTTTTGATACAGAAAAATTCATCAATGATATTTTTAATGGAAATTCCATTCCAAGGGGAGGTTGGGGTGCTATTTCTGGAGTATGGGGAGATTACTCTGTTAATGGATTAATGGGAAGTATTACAGATGGTGGAGGATATGCTTTTGCAATGAATACTTTTACAGCAGCTTATGCAATATCACCTGTTGCAAAGTATGATGCAAGATATGCTTCAAGTTTAGGAAAATGGTATTTAAATTTAGTTTCTAATTCACGATATTTCTTTGTTGATGAAACAAATAAAGAAAATCAATCTAGTACTTATAGTGAAAAAAGCAAAATATTTGGGGAAAATACGGCTGTAATACCTTTTGAAGGTATTAGAAAAAGTTATAATTCAAAAACACCTTGGTTTGGTGGTGACCCAACTGTTTATGGTTGGGCTGAAACAGATTTTTCTTTATATAGTGGCTCACATATAGGAATATTTGCTTCTATTATAGAAAAAACAAATATAGATAAAATTTTAAAAATAGATTTAAATAAAGCAGATTTATTTAATCAAGAATATCCTGCTTATTTAATCTACAATCCTTATACAGAAAGTAAAACTATAAAATATAACGTAATTAATCAAAATTCTGTTGATTTATTTAATGGAGCAACCTTATTTGACAGTGTAACTAATAAAGTTATAGCTAAAAATGTATATAATGATTGTGATATCACAATAGGAGCAGGAGAAGCTGTTGTTATAACAGAATTAAAAGCTGGTTTTGATATAACACATGATGGGCTTGAATATAAAACTTCTGATAAAATTATTAGTACTGACCATATGACAATTATGGTTACAAATTATAAAAACAACGATACTGTGAATGGTGAATTTAAATTAGTAGTTGATTATATCTCTACATTAGAAAATGATAAAGTAAAAGAAATTATTGTTGATGTAAAAGATAAAACTTATTCTTTTAATAACTTAAAAGATATAAAATTTAAAGTTAGTGAATTGGGAAGCGGGAGTACTACATTCAATATTAAAGTAGTTATGGAAAGTGGATTAATGGATAAAACAGATATCCGATTATTATTACAGTAAATATAAATATAACCAAATTAATATTAAAATAACTAGAAAAGGAGTAGTATATGAAATTAAAAAGAAATCTTAAAAATCCATTAATTATTCCAGCAGATGTAAAACCATCTAATGAAACATTAAAAGTAGATGGTATATTTAACTGTGGGGTTGTAAAATATAACGATGAAGTGATTATTTTATGTCGTGTTGCAGAAAGTATAAAACAATCTTCTAAAGATATTGTTTATATACCAATATTAGATAGTGAAAATAATTATAAAATAAAAGTAATTGAAATTGACAAAAATAATTGTGATAAAGGCTATGACTTTTCAGATACAAGAAGTGTTTGGAAAATTAAAAATGGAGTTAAAAAAATTGAATACTTAACTTCAATTTCTCATTTAAGAATTGCTAGAAGTAAAGATGGAGTTAACTTTGTATTAGATGACAAACCTACTATTTTTCCTTATGGTCAAGATGAAGTATGGGGAATAGAGGACCCACGAATTACAAAAATAGATGATACATATTATATCAATTATACTTCTGTATCACCAATTGGGGCATCTACATCATTAATCATAACTAAAGATTTTAAAAACTTTGAAAGAAAGGGAGTTATTTTTCCTCCTGAAAATAAAGATGTTTCAATTTTCTCTGAAAAGATAAACGGAAAATATTATGCATATCATCGCCCTGTTCCATATGCTATTGGTAATCCAGATATGTGGATATCTTGTTCTTTAGATTTAATTCATTGGGGTGAACATAAACATCTTATAGGAGTTAGTGAAGATGGCTGGGAAAGTGGTCGTATTGGTGGAGGTGCACCATCTTTTAAATGTGATAAAGGTTGGATACATATATATCATGCTGCTGACAAAGATAATAGATATTGTTTAGGAGCATTTATAACTAGTCTTTCAGACCCTTCTAAAATTATAGCAAAAACAAAACAACCAATTTTAGAACCAGAATGTATTTACGAAACAGAAGGTTTTTTTAACAATGTTGTATTTACTTGTGGGGCTTATGTTGAAGATGAAATAGTTAATATATATTATGGAGCAGCAGATGATAAAATCGCTGTTGCAAGTATTGAATTAGATGAACTTTATAAAGCACTAAATTTATAAAGTTTTAAGTATAGAACAGGAGATTTTATATGGCAATTAAACTTGTAGATGATTTATTAAAAGAATATAGAAAAGATAAATGCTGTAAAGAACCTGAAAAACTTATATTTGAAGAAGTTTACGGTTATGATGTTTACAATCCAACATCAGTTTTTAATTACAATGGTAAAAATGTTATTTGTGCTAGAGTAGAAAAAAGGGATAGTGAACATTCTCAAGCTATTTTCTTTTATGAAAAAGAAAAAAATCATTTCTATCCACTAGAAAATATAAAAAGATTTGAATTACAAGACCCTTACATTACTAAAATAGGTGAGTATTATATATTTGGTGGAACAGAAATATTCCCTCACCCTGACGATAATACTAAATTGTGGTGGCACGCTAAATTTTATTATGGAACTTCTTTAGAAGATTTAAAAGAGCTTGTAACCGGACCAAAAGGAATGAAAGATATTCGTATTGTTGAATTAAAAGATAAAACAATTGGTGTATTTAGTCGCCCACAAGGTGAAAAAGGTGGACGTGGTAAAATAGGATTTACAACTGTTCCTAATATTTTTGCTTTAAATGGTGATATAATACAAGACGCTCCTTTACTAAATCAATTTGATGATTTAGAATGGGGAGGAGTAAATGAACCAACATTATTAGAAGATGGTAGAATAGGTGTATTGGGTCATATTGCAAAATTCACTGGAAATGATATTAGACATTACTATCCTATGGTATTTACAATAAATCCAGAAAGAAAAGAATATTCTAATATTAAAATTATTGCTGAAAGAATAGACTTTGTTGATGGACCAAGTAAAAGAGATGATTTACAAGATGTTTTGTTTAGTGGTGGATTAGTTAATTTACAAAATGGATTTTGTACTTTATATGTTGGTGTTTCGGATTGTGAAGTGCAAAAAATAACAATAAAAAACCCATTTAATTAAGTTTAATAAAAAAAGAGTTATATAAAAATATAACTCTTTTTTTTATTTTATTATAATACTATTTCATAGTATAAATTAGTTTAATTTTATATTGCATTGTGTGTGAAGGATGCTATATTACAAATAGGAATTTCGGTAATAGCTCCAAAAGGATTGCCATAGTTACAATCATTATTATTATTATTGTTGTTATTTCCCCAACCATTATTCCAATTATAACCCCAGTTGTTATTATTATTATTGCAACCATATCCACCACAACAGCTACTTCCTAATGGGCAAGCTGGAGGTAAACCTATACAATTTAAAAGTCTTATACAACCACATTCAACAGATATTAATACACCTGTAAATCCACAAC
>CAZWZB010000051.1:0-7929 GCA_964638835.1 uncultured Eubacteriales bacterium
ATCAAAGTCGTGTCGCACTTAAAATTATGTGCGACACGACTTTAAATTAAAAAAATTTTAAATATTTTTTAAACTTTTAATTATTATAATATTGAATCATATTAATTTTTAATATATAATATTTTTAATTTTGTATAATTAGGAGATTTTATATTTTATGAATAAAGTTAAAGCTACAAAAAATAGTTGGAAAACAAAACCTTTACCAGAACAAAAGGAATCATTTTTATTAAATAGAACAATAACAGAAGAAGAATTTGAATTAATTCAATATGGTAGTATACCAGAAGCAATGGAAGATAAATGGTTTATTTATTTTGAAGATAGTAAACTATATTTTCATAGAAGTTGGACTGGAATATGTATTTATATTGCTGAAATTTCACAATTAGAAAATAATTTTATTATTGGTGATGTACTTGTAAATCGTAATAAAGAAGAATATAAAAAAGAAGACATTAAAGAAGATAAATATAAAATAGATATTTTAATAAATAGACTAATTAAACAACCCCAAAAATCAGATTTATTAGAATTATTTGAATATCGTAAAAATAAATCTGAATAATATTAAATTTTTAAGAACGTATTTATTTATTACTAAAAAATGTTAATTAATGTTTACAATATATTCATATTTTATTCAAAACTAATATGTATAATAATATTAATAAATGAAACAGAATAACAAGTGGGAGTGAACATAATGGATGATTTTAATTTATTTGATAAAGATGAAGAAAAAATAGATACAACAACTGAAAAAGTTGTTGAAGAAAGTGATACTAAATCTAAAACAGACATCCCTACAATAGGTAGTGATGGTATTATAGAAGGAAATTATGTAGATATAACAAATCAATCAAATGGAAATAGAAATTCATATTATAGTGAAACTATAAAAAATGATGAGCAAACATATAAACATTCTTCTTTTAAAAGATTTATAGCAGGTGTACTTATAGCAAGCATAATAGGAGGTCCTATGATTGGTGTTGGTATGCAAATAGGAAAACCATTTGCTGAAAATATCATAGCTCCAATGTTAGCTAAAAGAAATGTTGAAAACAAACAAAATTTTTCTTTTGTTGATGAAAATATTAAACAAATAAATACAAGTGTAGAAGATACATCAATTTCACCTGCAAAGGTTATAGCTAAAAATGTAGGTCCATCTGTAGTAGGTATCACAAGCACAATTCTTACAACTGATTTTTTTAATAGAGCATATAATAGCGATTCAAATGGTTCAGGTATTATATTTAATATAGATAATGAAAAAGTATATATTGTAACAAATAATCATGTTATAGAAGGTGCTAAAACAGTAGTAGTAACATTATCAGGAGACCAGAAAGTTGAAGCTACTATTGTAGGAGGAGACAGACAAACAGACCTTGCTGTAATTTCTTTAGATAAAGCTGATATGACACAAGAGTCAATAGATAATTTAGTAATAGCAAAATTTGGTGACTCTAGTAAACTTGAAGTTGGAGAATTAGCTGTAGCAATTGGTAATCCTTTAGGATTAGCATTTAGCAATTCAGTAACACAAGGTATTATAAGTGGTATTGATAGACAAATTCAAGTTGAAGATAGAAATCTTACAATGATACAAACAGATGCTGCTATAAATCCGGGTAATAGTGGTGGAGCATTAGTTAATTCAAAAAGTGAAGTTATAGGTATAAATACTATAAAATATTCAGATTCAAAGGTTGAAGGAATGGGTTTTGCCATACCAACTAATATTGCAAAACCAATAATTGAAGAGCTTATGAATAATGGCTATATATCTCGACCATACTTAGGTATAAGAGGAAATACAATTACTGAAGAACTATCTCAAATTTATAATTTACCTATAGGGGTATTAGTTTCAACTGTTACTCCAAATGGACCAGCAGCATTAGCAGGTATACAATCAAATGATATTATAACTGAATTTAATGGTGAAAAAATAACTTCTATGGACCAATTAACATCACTTTTAAAAAAATATAAAGTTTCTGATAAAGTTTCAATTGGAATAATAAGAAATGGTAGTTCAAAAACAACAGTAACTGTTATTTTAAAAGATTCTGGTTTACAAAGAACCGCATCTTAAATTTAATTATAATCAACAAATTTAAAAAAAGTGGATTATATATTTAAGTTCACTATGTATAAATGCTTATAAGTCAACATTTTAGATAAATTCCTTCTTTCGTAAAGAAAATCAAACTTCTCACCCCTCAGAGAAATTTGATTTTCTTTTTTGATTATTGTTAATTAGAAATAAAATGAGAAAAATGATATATTGTAATTTTAATTATCTTTTGTTGAGGTTGTTTCTTTTTCATTATTTATATTTATATTATTATTAAGCAATTTTACATCTTTCTTTGTATCTTCATTTTGATTTTGCATTCTTTCTTGTAGTTTTTCTATAGTAGTTAAAGGTCTATCTTTTGCTTGAATTTTTTTTTCTTCTTTTTCTCTAGCTTGTAGTTTACCCATTACCGATAATGGTTCATTACTGGTTCCTTGTCCTATTAATCTTAACTCGTATTCTGTAAGGTTTCTAGTTATTGTAATAGCTTCTTCTTCCTTATTACACCCAACTATAGTAACGCATAAGATTAAATAAAAAAAAATGTTTTTTTTGTTCATTATTAATTACCTCCATATTATGTATTTATATTAATTATATTATATAATTTTAAAATAAAAATTTTGCATGATACTATAAAAAATATTGACATTTTTAATTAATTATATTTAACTAAAAAATATTTTTATTTACGGTTTTTTTATTAATAAATCTAAACTTCGATAACATTTATTCTTAAATTTAATATTTATATTAAGTTGTCTTAAATAACAACATTATAACAGATTTTGAATATCTAAATTCAAAGGGATAGTTTTTTTCACATTTTTTTGTTTAATACTTTTTATTATTATATCATACTTTTTTTAAAAAACACAATATTTAACACATAAAAAATAGTAACGAATATTCGTTACTACAAAATTGAAAGGTATAAATTAAGAATTATTAACTTTAAGATTTGACACTAATTCTTTTAATTGTTGTTTATTAAATTCATATTCTTTATTACAAAAATGGCAGTTTAATTTAGCTTTTTTATCGGTTTCAAGTATATCTTCTAAATCTTTAATCCCTATACTTATAAGTGCTTTTTCAACTCTTTCATAAGAACAGTTACAAAAAAATTGTGTAGGAACTTTTTCCATTATTTTTATGCCAAAATCTCCAAGTATTAAATTAAGCATATCTTCAGGTTTTTTATTTTCTTCTAACATTTGAGTAACTGACTTTATGGTTTTAATTTTATCTTCTAATTTTGATATAACTTCTTCACTTGTATTAGGCATAAGCTGTATAATAAATCCTCCAGCTTGCTTAACAGATGTATCAACATCTATTAAAACGCCTAATGCTACTATAGTTGGAGTTTGTTCTGATTGAGCAAAATAATATGTTAAATCTTCTGCTATTTCACCTGAAACTAAATCTATTTGTCCAATATAAGGTTCTTTTAAACCTGTATCTTTTATTATACTTAAACTTCCATTTCCTATAGCAGAACCTACATCAAGTTTTCCTTGTGACTTTAATGGTATATCAACGTAAGGATTATAAATATAACCTTTTACATTAGCTTTATTATCTGATGTTACAATAATACCTTTTAATGGTCCATCTCCTTTTATCTGTATTGTTATAAGGTCTTTATTACCTTTCAACATTAGTCCCATCATTGCTCCTGCTGTTATTGTTCTACCTAAACTTGCTGTAGCAACCGGAGATGTATTGTGTATTTCTCGAGCTTCTTGTACCATTTGTTTTGTTGTAGCAAAAAATGCTCTTATTTGATTATCTTCTGTTGTTGCTCTTATTATATAATCGTTCATTTAAAATTACTCCTATTCTTTTTTATATAATCATTGGTGTGTAAAAAACCCCTACCAATATTAGTAGGAGTCATAGTAATCTTATCTATATTATTTAATATCTGCTAATAAACCAGTTTTATTCATTATTGGTTTTAAAGCTAATGATATTGGAACAGTTATTATAATTGCTATACTAGTTGTTACAATTGATGATGATAATTTTAAAATAGCTGTTTCAAGGTTATAAAATACAAGCCAATTTACTAAAAAATAACCAAAAAGACTTACTAAACCTCCAAATATAAAACCAGTTAGATTATAAATTTGATTATTTCCTTTTTTATCATTTAAGAAAGCAACTTTTCCAGCAACATATCCTGTTAAAGCTTTTATAATTAATGTAGGTATTATCCATATTGCATAAGCTGGTGACATAGCATCAAATAATGCACAACCTATTCCAGCAGGTAATGCTACTTCTGGTCCTACTAATATTGCACTTAAAAATATTGCTGTTGTTCCTAAATGTATCATGGTATCTTTACCACCTATAGGCAACTGTATATGTAGATAAGTACCTACAAAACAAAATGCAGTTAATAGTGCAAGTCTTACTAATTTTTTTGTGTTCATTAAAATTCTCTCCTTATATAATAATTTTGACTTTAACTATTTTATTTAATAAAACTTAGTTCGTCAAATTATATAAGAATTGTAGTAGTACAATTTTTATTATAGTTAGAAACATTACCAATTATATATGATATTAAATAAATCCATTTGATGTTTTTACCATCAAATGGATTTATTTATCCCAATGTATGCAAAATTAAATTCTGATGTTCTAATATTGTTTCTTTGTCATGGTGAAAAGAGCTAAATGCTTCACACATTTGAATAAATCTATTTTGTGAAATACCAACTTTCATAGAATTAATGAATGATTTACTACAACCCTGAAAAGCTATTGCCAAAGTAAAATAACTGACTGGTGTAAGAACATGAAATAATTCCCAATTTGGAAGACTTAACAATTTTTGTTCAAACTCTAAGCTTTCAGGAATATATCGCGTATGAGTATCTATAATTTCTTCTAAATTGATTGTTATGCTGACGGTTTCTAAAAGTTCAGGTAAATATTCTGCACCTAACAATACACCTAAAATATGTGCAACAACACAAGCACCACCCTGATTATACATAGCCTGAAGACTAGAAGATATAAGTAGTCGCTTTAGTAATTCCTCTCCTGTAGATTTATTAGTTACAAAAGAGTACAGAAAAGATTTTTCCATGATTTCTGCTGATACACCACTTGAAAGTAACCAAATACCCATTTTTAAATAGGTATTTTCTTCCGATTCTAATATTTCATCTTCTAAATAAATAATTCCATTTTTTTGTGCAGAGTCCGCAAAACGAACTAATCTATGTGCTATTGGAAGGCAATTCTTTTTTTCTTCATTTGAAAACTGTAAATTAAAAAGCAAGTTATCTATAAAAATACCTCCATATAATAAAATTGGATTTTTAATACTGCAAATAAATTAAACAGTGTTGTAAGAATTCATATTTCTAATAAGTATTAACAACATTGCCAATCATATATGACATTAGAAAAGTTTTTATTTTTTAAATCCTCTTTAGATATAAAGAAATTACAATTTCCCGAATCTCCAAACATTATATCACAAGTATCATCTAAATCTAGTTGTAATAATAGAAATGTATCATCATCAAGTAATAAATCACCTTGTAGAAAATAAGGATATCCACCTACTCTACTTTCACTACAATTAAATAAATTACATAATTCATCAAATTTAGTTTTATCACCTTTAAACTTTTCAATTTCCTCTTTAAATATTTCATGAGTTTTTTCTAATGAATATGACATGGCTACTTCTTCTAATTCAAAATATATTTTGCCATTTCTAATAAAAGGAAGATTATTTTTATATTCCTTATCATTTTCAAAAGGATTTTCTTTAACTAAATTTTCTTCTTGTGTAGAATAATTTTCAATATATTTTACAACAATAGGGCTTTCAAGTCCCTGCATATCATCGTTAACAACAAAAAATTGTAATAGTCCGCTACTTGGTAAATCATTTAATTCAATTAAATCTGATAAATTTATTTGTGCAATAAATAACATCGGATTACCTTCACTATCCATAGGATAATTTTTAATATCTTCTAAGTAAGGGCAACCTCCTAATTTACTATCCCAAGGTTTTGTTTCTTCAAGTTTAAAAGTAATTCTATTACTTAATTTAATAGTTTCTCTAATTTTAGTTTCACATTCTTTTAAAAATTCTGGTATTACAAGTTTAATCATTCAAATTCCGTTGTCAAAACTTTATAAAACTACAAAGTTTATTGCTCATTCTTTCTATCCCATTTTGTATATACAAGTATATACTACTTTGGTGGCTTGATAGTCCAGAGCCTTACTTTCCCACACAACGCTTGGTACATATTAACATGTTCGTTTCTGTGAACTATGTTAACCTATATTTAGTTAAATTGAAAACTGTATAAACAAAGTTTGTAAAAAGGTTTCAATTTAACGCCCCGACCTATAGGCAATAAGCTTTCTTAAAGTTTGTTGCCTATATATCTTAAAAGGTTTATGCTTGCATTGTAATCTCTATCTATAACTAGACCACAATGTTCACATTTATATTCCCTTTCTGATAGTGATAACTTGTGTTTTTTATTTCCACAACCACTACAAAGTTTTGATGATGCATACCATTTATCTGCTTCTATAAATTCTATTCCATACAACTTACTTTTATATTGTATTTGTCGTTTAAATTCATATAAACATTGATTAGCTATTGCCTTTGATAAATGTCTATTTTTCATTATGCCTTTTATATTTAATGTTTCCATAACTATTTTAGATGGTTTGGTTTTCACTATCTTAGTCGTTGCTTGGTGTATATGATTAACTCTTATATTTGTTAATCGTCTATATAATAACTTTATTTTCTTTTCTAGTTTTATAATGTTACTAGTTTTGACATACTCCTTTCCTTTTTTATTTTTGTCGTATTTACGACTTACTTTGCGTTGTAACCTACACAATTTTTTTTCTAATCTCTTAACTACTCTAGTTTTATTAATATTTTTAAATATCATTTTATTGCTACATACAGCAAGGTCTTTTATTCCTAAATCTATACCTACAATTTCTTCTGTTAATTCTACTTTTGGTTCTTCTCTTTCAATACCAACTGCTAAATACCAATACTTCCCATCATAACTTATTCTAGGGTTTGAATATTTGTATGGTGAGATGGGTATTTGATTAGGTTTTATTTCTACCCAACCTACTTTTTCTAAAAGTACAGAATTTGCATTAACTTTTAACTTAGCTACATCATTATAAAATGATTGTCTTGATTTCTTTTTACTTTTAAATTTAGGATACTTAGTTATACCTTTGAAGAAGTTTTTATAAGCTAAGCAAGCATCTTTTACAGCTTGTTTTGAAACGTTATTAGACACTTGGTTTAACCAGCTTAAATCAGTTTTCTTAAGTTGCGTAATTTCTTTCCTTAAATCATTATCAGATATAAATTTGCCACCATTTTCATAATTTTCTTTTTGTCTTTTCAGTGTAAAGTTATATATAAATCTTGAAATACCTACAGATTGCCATAATTTTTGTTCTTGTAATTTAGTTGGATATAATCTAATTTTCTTTGCTAGTATCATATTCTTAATCACCACCTTTTGTATTTGTTTTAATTTTACTCCATAAATTATTTAAATACAATAGGTCGAAATAACTATAATTCTATTTAATTATTTCATATCTTATTTATGATGTCGAAAAACATTATAAAAGTCAATATCATTTTATAATGTTTTATAATTTTTGTTTAACTGCTGTTAGCCTCCTACCATTTTTTTATTAATTATATGATAAATTTAAAATCAATCTTGTGTCGCACTCATTTATGAGTGCGACACGACTTTAAATTAAAAAAATAAAAATAATATTTTATTGCT
>CAZWZB010000052.1:0-7650 GCA_964638835.1 uncultured Eubacteriales bacterium
ATAACAAGAAAATTACAAAGTAATTTTCTACCTAATGTAAGCTTAATATTTATAGTTATATTCGTACCAATTTGTAAATCTTAAATTGGTACTCATAACAAGAAAATTACAAAGTAATTTTCTTGTTAAATTATATTGTATAATTAATATAAATTCAATATTTAATTGTAAAATAATTATTTTCATTGTAATAATAATTAATATATGATAAACTATTTCTATTTAAAAATATTATTCAAGAAAGAAGGTAAAATTTGGAGAATATAAATTTTATAGTTGAAACTATGATTAAAAAGAATATGACTCTCTCTGTTGCTGAATCTTGTACGGGCGGTTTATTATGTTCAACTTTGATAAATTATCCTGGTATATCACAAATATTTATCGAAGGTATAGTTAGTTATAGCAATTTATCAAAAATACAAAGATTAGGCGTAAAATCTGAAATTTTACAAAAATATGGTGCTGTAAGTGATGAAACTGCTATTGCTATGGCAGAAGGTATTGCTAAAACTTCTAATACAAATATAGGGTTATCAACAACTGGAATAGCTGGACCAACTGGTGGAACTTTAGAAAAACCAGTCGGACTTGTTTATATTGGTTTATATATTAATGGTGAGACAAAAGCTAAAAAGTTAAATCTTACTGGTACTAGAGAACAAATAAGAACAGAAACTGTAGTAATAATATTAAGTTGGTTAAGAAAAGAATTAATGCAAATACTATAGTTAAATCTTTAATAAAGATTATTATAGTTGACAAACTTTAGAAAAGAGGTTTTTAAATGAAAAATACACATGGATTTGAACTTTTAGAAAAGAGAGAATTAAAAGATATAAATTCAACTGGATTTGTATTTACACATATTAAAAGTGGTGCAAGATTATTATATATATCAAATGAAGATGATAATAAAGTGTTTTGTGTTTCTTTTAGAACCCCACCAAATGACAATACAGGATTACCACATATATTAGAACATTCTGTATTATGTGGCTCAAAAAAATATCAAGCAAAAGAACCTTTTGTAGAATTGTTAAAAGGCTCTCTTAATACTTATCTTAATGCAATGACTTTTTCTGATAAAACTATGTATCCAATAGCAAGCCGTAATAATAAAGATTTTATGAATTTAATGGATGTATATTTAGATGCTGTATTTAATCCTATGATATATGAAAGACCAGAAATTTTTTTACAAGAAGGTTGGCATTATGGACTTTCTGATATTAACTCTCCATTAGAATATAAAGGTGTTGTATATAATGAAATGAAAGGAGCTTTTTCTTCTCCTAGTACAGTATTAAATCAAACTATAAATAAAAGTCTTTTTCCTGATAATCAATATAGTTTTAGTTCAGGTGGTGACCCTGAATTTATAACTGATTTGAGCTATGAAGAATTTTTAGAATTCCACAAAAAATATTATCATCCATCAAATAGTTATATTTATATTTATGGTAATGGTGATATTGATAAACATTTAGAATATTTAGATAGAGAATATTTAAGTACATTTGATAAAATAACTGTAAACTCTGAAATAAAAGCTCAAAAACCATTTGAAAAATTAATTGAGGAAACTGCAAAATATTCTATAGCAGTTGAAGAAGATAGCGAAGACAAAACATATCTTGCATTAAATTTTGTTACAGGTCTTTCAACTTCTGCAGGAGAAAGATTAGCATTAGAAATTTTAAATTATATGTTAGTTAATACACATGCTTCACCAATTAAAAAAGCTCTTTTAGATTCAGGAATAGGTAAAAGTATATATGGTTATCTTAATACAAATATTTATCAACCACAATTTGTTATAATAGCAGAAAATGCAAATAAAGAAGATAAAGATAAATTTAAGAGTGTTATATATGAAACCCTTTCACAGCTTGTTAAAAATGGTATTGATAAAAAATTAATTGAAGGTACTATAAATTTATTTGAATTTACTTTTAGAGAAGCAGATTATGGTAATAGACCTAAAGGTTTAGCTTATTGTATTCAGGCAATGGGTAGTTGGTTATATGAAGGCGACCCAATGATATTTTTAAATTTTAGTAAATATATTGAACATATAAAAATAGGATTATCTACAGATTATTTTGAAAAACTTATAGATAAATATTTGTTACAAAATAATCATTGTTCTTTAGTTGTTGTTTACCCTGAAAAAGGTTTAGAAAGTAAAAACGAACAAAGAATATCTCAAAAATTAGAAGAAATAAAAAATAATTTTACAAATGAACAAATAAATTCAATAGTTGAAAGAGAAAATAAGCTACAGAAATATCACCAAACACCTGATACAAAAGAAACTTTAGAACAAATACCTGTTCTTGAATTAAAAGATATACAAAAAGAAGCGGAAGTATTACCAATAGAAGTGGTTGAAAAACAAGATTATAAATTACTTTTTCATACTATGAATACAAATAAAATTGTATATTTAAATCTAATCTTTGATTCAACTGCTGTACCACAAGAAATGATACCATATATATCAATTTTATCTACCATGGTAGGTAGTGTAAGCACTAAAAAGTATAGTTATGAAGAACTTTCAAATGAAATAAGTATATATACTGGTGGCATTAATTTTAATGCAGAAGTTTATATAAATAGAGAAAATAATTATTATCCTAAATTTACTATATCATCAAAAGCTTTAATAGACAAACTTCCTAAACTTTTAGAACTTTTAGATGAAATTATTAACAATACAATCTATACTGAAGATAAAAGAATTAAAGAAATAATAAAAGAAAATAAAACAAATATGCTAAGTAATTTATTAGGACGTGGACATTCAACTGCTGGTAAACGTGCAGTATCTAATTTATTTCCAGGAAATGAATATGATGAGTATATTACTAATATTGCATATTATGAGTTCTTATGTAATTTAGAAAAAAATCTTAAGACTAATATGGAAGAAATTAAGCAAAATTTATTAAAAACAGCAGAATATATATTTAACAAACAAAATTTAATTGTAAGTGTAACTTTAGATAAAGAAAATAAAGAATTGTTTGAAGAAAAATTTAAAGATTTTGAAACAAAGTTAAATAACAAGAACTTACAAAAGCAAGAATATAAATTTAATAAAAAATATAATAAAGAAGGTTTTTCAATAGCATCTAAAATACAATTTGTAGCTAAAGCTGTTGATTATAAAAAAGCAGGTTATAAATTTGAAGGTAGCTTAATGGTATTACAAACTATATTAGATTTAGATTATTTATGGAATGAAGTTAGAGTTCAAGGTGGTGCTTATGGAGTTTCAGCTTCAATTTCTAAAAATGGATATATACTAATGACATCTTATAGAGACCCAAATTTAACTCGAACATTAAAAACTTATAATAACTCATCAAATTATTTAAAGGATTTTTCAGTTTCTGAAAGAGAAATGAGAAAATATATTATAGGTACTATAAATACATTAGATACTGTTATGAGTTGTTATAATAAAGGTAGAGCAGCAACTATAAGATATATTCTAGGAGTAAGTCAAGAACAAATTCAAAAAGAAAGAGAAGAAGTTCTTAATACGACTAAAGATAAAATAAAATCACACATTGATATGTTTAATGAAGTTATGCAACAAGAAAATATTGCAGTAATTGGAAATGAAAATATTATAAATCAAAATAAAAATTTATTTAATAACTTAAATACTATATTTCAAAGTTAAAAAAGAGCGAAAATTAATTTTCGCTCTTTTAATATAAGAGATTGTTAAAACTATTTCTTATATATTATCTATCTGCTAAAGCTTTATATGTTTGATATCTTTCTTTTGCATCTTGTTCAGTTTTTTCAAATAATTCTTCTGCTACATCTGGGAATGCTTTTCTAAGTGATGTGAAACGATTTTCACTTAATATAAATTCTTTGAAATCAGCAGTTGGTTCTTTAGAATCTAATATAAATGGATTCTTACCTTCTTCTTTTAATAATGGATTATATCTGTATAAATGCCAGTAACCAGCTTCAACAGCACGTTTAGATTCAAGTTGAGTACAACCCATACCTAATTTTAATTCATGGTTAATACATGGAGAGTATGCTATAATTAATGATGGTCCTGGATATTTTTCAGCTTCAACAATTGCATCTATAGTTTGTTTTTGGTTAGCTCCCATTGCAATTTGAGCAACATAAACATAACCATAAGACATAGCAATCATACCTAAATCTTTTTTCTTAACTCTCTTACCTGCAGCAGCAAATTTAGCTATAGCAGCAGTAGGAGTTGATTTTGAAGATTGACCACCTGTGTTTGAATAAACTTCAGTATCAAATACAAGAATATTGATGTCTTCGCCTGATGCTATTGCATGGTCTAAACCACCAAATCCAATGTCATAAGCCCAACCATCTCCACCTAATATCCATTGTGATTTTTTAACTAAGAATTCTTTGTTATCAAGAATTTCTTTGCAAACATCGTTATTTTCATCTTTAAGAGCAGCAATAACTTTGTAAGAAGCATCTTTAGAACCTTCAGCACAATTCATATTATCAACCCATGCTTTAAGAGCATCTTTAGCTTCTTGTTTAATATCCATTCCAATAGCAGTTGTTGCTAAATCTTTAATACGATTTCTTATTTGTTTAACTGCAAGATGCATACCTAAACCAAATTCAGCATTATCTTCAAATAATGAATTAGCCCAAGCTGGACCATGTCCGTTATCATTCTTTGTATATGGTGTAGAAGGAGCACTACCACCCCAAATAGAAGAACAACCAGTAGCATTTGCTATATACATTCTATCACCAAATAATTGAGTTATAAGTTTAGCATATGGAGTTTCACCACAACCAGAACATGCACCAGAGAACTCAAATAATGGTTTTTCAAATTGGCTTCCTTTTACAGTTGTTTTGTTCATTGGGTTTGTTTTTTCAGGAAGTTTAACAGCGAAATCCCAATTAGCTACTTCTGCTTTTTGTGTTTCAAGTGGTTTCATAACTAAAGATTTTTGTTTAGATGGACATACTTGAGCACAGTTTCCACAACCTAAACAGTCTAATGTATCAACTTGAATTCTAAATGTATAGTTTTCTAAACCTTTACCTGTAGCTTTTTTTGTAGTAAATCCACAAGGTGCATTTTTAAGTTCATCTTCTGTAACAAGTACAGGACGAATTGCAGCATGAGGACATACATATGAACATTGATTACATTGAATACAATTTTCTGAAATCCATTCTGGAACATCTACAGCAATTGATCTCTTTTCAAAAGCAGCAGTTCCTTGTTCAAATGTACCATCTTCACGACCTTTGAATGCACTAACAGGTAAGAAATCGCCTTTTTGAGCATTAACAGGGAAAACAATATTTTTAATAAATTCCGGTACATTTGCTTCTGTAGCTTTAACTACTTCTACATTTGCCCAGTTAGCTGGTACTTCAACTTGAACTACATTTTCAATACCTTTATCTACAGCAGCGTTATTTTTATTTACTATTTCATCACCTTTTTTACCATAAGATTTATAAATAGCATCTTTCATATATTTAACAGCATCATCTATAGGAATGATATTTGTAAGTTTAAAGAAAGCAGCTTGAAGTACTGTATTGATACGATTTCCTAAACCAATTTCTTTAGCTATACTTGTAGCATCTATAGTGTATAGTTTAATATTGTGTTCAGCAAAATATTTTTTCATTTCCGCTGGAATGTTTTGTTCTAATTCTTCTTTGTTCCATGAACAGTTTAATAAGAATGTTCCACCATCTTTTAAATCAGAATGCATATCATATTGTGTTAAATATGCTGGTTTGTGACAAGCAACAAAATCTGCTCTTTTAACTAAATAAGTTGAACGTATTGGTTGTTTTCCAAAACGTAAATGAGATTGAGTTATACCACCTGATTTTTTAGAGTCGTAAGAAAAATATGCTTGAGCATACATGTCAGTATGTTCACCAATAATTTTAATTGAATTTTTATTAGCTCCAACAGTACCATCTGAACCAAGTCCCCAGAATTTACAGCTAGTAGTTCCTTCTGGTGTAACATCAATTTCTTGTCCTACTTCTAAAGATAAACCAGTAATATCATCTTCAATACCAACTGTGAATTTATTTCTTGGGTTGTCTAATTTAAGATTTTCAAAAACAGCTACAACTTGAGCTGGTGTTGTATCTTTTGAACCAAGTCCATAACGTCCACCTACTATTACTGGATGTTCATTCTTTTCAAAATATGCTGTACAAACATCAAGATATAAAGGTTCTCCTAATGCTCCAGCTTCTTTTGTTCTATCAAGAACAGCGATTTTCTTAGCTGTTTTAGGAATAGCATTTAAGAAATGTTCAATTGAGAATGGTCTATATAAATGAACATTTACCAAACCTACTTTTTCACCCTTAGCATTTAAGTAATCTACAGTTTCTTTAATAGCGTCACAAGCTGAACCCATAGCTATAATTACACGGTCTGCTTCTTTGTCACCATAATAATTAAATAATTTATAATCTCTACCTGTAACTTTATTTATTTCATTCATATAATTTTCTACAATAGCAGGGATTGCATTATAGAATGGATTAGATGCTTCACGAGCTTGGAAATAAATATCAGGATTTTGAGCAGTACCACGAAGAACTGGATGTTCAGGATTTAGAGCATTTTTTCTAAATGCATTAATAGCATCCATATCAACTATTTTTGCTAAATCATCATAATCTAAAACTTCGATTTTTTGAATTTCATGTGATGTACGGAATCCATCAAAGAAATGTAAAAATGGAACACGACCTTTAATTGCACTAAGATGTGCAACAGCACCTATATCCATAACTTCTTGCACGTTTGCAGCAGCAAGCATTGCAAAACCAGTTTGACGGCAAGCCATAACGTCTTGGTGGTCACCAAATATTGATAATGCATGAGTAGCTAATGCTCTAGCACTAACATGAATAACTCCTGGTAGTAATTCACCTGCTATTTTGTACATATTAGGTATCATTAAAAGTAAACCTTGTGAAGCTGTATATGTAGTAGTTAAAGCACCAGCAGCTAAAGAACCATGCACTGTACCAGCAGCACCTGCTTCTGATTGCATTTCAACTAAATTAACTGTTTGACCAAAAATATTTTTACGACCGTTCGCTGCCCATTCATCTGTATGTTCTGCCATAGGTGATGATGGTGTTATTGGATAAATACCAGCTACTTCTGTAAATGCATATGACACATGAGCAGCAGCAGTATTACCATCCATTGTTTTCATATTCTTTGCCATTTAAAGACCTCCTTAGAAATAATATATTCGAATTCCAATATATTTTTTAGGTTAAATATAAATATATTGTATACATTATCTATTATAACACTTTTTAAAAAATAGTAAATATCTTTTATACATAAATTTTTAAAATATTTTACTTTTTTATCTTTTAACTCATATAGTTAATAAACCATTTTTATGTTTATTGACTATATCATTTACAAAATAAATTTATTGCTTTTTTCTGTTTATTTTCACTTAAATTTATTTATATCATCCTTTATAATTTTATATCTAATATAAACTTTATCAACCAACAACATTAGCCTAATTATAAATAAAAATTTATTAAATTTATGAGAGTCATTTACTAAAAGATAGGTTTTTATAAAATTAA
>CAZWZB010000053.1:0-6893 GCA_964638835.1 uncultured Eubacteriales bacterium
TAATTAAATTACCTCTTTTCATAGTATTTTTGTTGTCTTGTAACAGTTTATAGTAGTATGTTACATAAGAAGTATACAAAAAGGTTATAAATCAAGTATTTTATTAAAAATGTTAAATTATGGTTTTGTTTTTAATAATTTGTTTAAATTTATAATTTATATTTTTAGGAATAGGTTGAAAACCTATTCTTTATTTTTTAATTTTTACAATGGTTTATATTAAGAATGATTTAAAAAGAATAGCATGAATATTTATTAGGAACGCATTTATGTGTTCCCTACAATTAATTTAGATATAAAAATATAAAATTTAATTTAATTAACACTTTATAAAATATAAGAGTTCAAAATTCCTTTACACTTGCAACGAAAGTGTAAAGGAATTTTGACTCTCGATAATGTAAAGGAATATAGTAAATCTAAGGATAAATTAATAATATATATATAAAACAGAAACTATTTAAAAAAATAGTGTAAATAAAAATTAAAGTTATATATAACTTCAATCCCTATAATAAAGCCAAAAATGAATTAATGAATTATTATAATGGCGAAAAATCTTATATTTGATTATTAATAATAATATTTCTGAATTTAATGGATTTATAGAAAATGGATTTGAATTAGAAAAATAAGAGGGAGATGCTAAATTATTTACTGTAGGGGCGACCTGCGGTCGCCCGTGATGAATTAATAAATTATTGATATTATTATATATTTCTCAATAATTTTTAGGGCGTGCGAAGCACGCCCCTACATATATATTGTTGATTTTTCTATTATAACTATTTACCATAATAAGCTTTTAAATAAAGTTCTTTTAATTCAGATACAAGAGGCAATCTTGGATTTGCTGTTGTACATTGGTCTTCAAAAGCTCTTTCTGCTAAATAATCAACTCTTGCTAAGAAATCTTTTTCAGAAACACCACATTCTTTTATAGTTGCTGGCATATTAATTTCTTTCATAAGTTTTCTTGTTTCATTAGCTAAAGATTTAACTGCTTCATCTGTAGTTTTACATGGAAGTCCTAAAAATCTAGCTATATTTTGATATTTTTCATTTGCTATATAGTGGTCATATTTTGGCCATATTGCAAGTTTTGAAGGTGTTGTAACTCCATTGTATTCTATTACCCAAGGAAGAATTATTGCATTTGCACGTCCATGTGGTATATGATATTCTCCACCTAATTTATGAGCTAGTGAATGGTTAATTCCAAGGAATGCGTTAGTAAATGCCATACCTGCCATACATGATGCATTATGCATTTTTTCACGAGCTTCCATATTTTTAGAACCTTCTTTATAAGCAATAGGAAGATATTTAAACACCATTTGTATTGCACTAAGTGCAAGAGCATCTGTATAGTCTGATGCTACTACAGAAACATAAGCTTCAATAGCATGTGTTAATACATCTAAACCAGTATCCGCCGTAGGTGCTGATGGTAGAGATACAACAAATTCTGGGTCTATTATAGCCACATTAGGGGTTAGAGCATAATCTGCTAATGGATATTTTATATTTTTTTCTTTATCTGTTATAACTGCAAATGATGTAACTTCTGAACCTGTACCAGATGTTGTAGGCACACATACTAATTTAGCTTTTCGTCCTAAGTCAGGAATTTTATAAACACGTTTACGTATATCTAAGAATTTTTGAGCTAATGCTGTAAAATCTACACTAGGGTTTTCATAGAATAACCACATACCTTTAGCAGCGTCCATTGCTGAACCTCCACCAAGTGCTATAATAACATCAGGTTTAAAGTTATTCATTATTTCAGTACCTTTTCTAATAGTTTCTAAAGAAGGGTCTGGTTCTACATCTGCAAATATTTCACAATGAACATAATCTGTACGTTTTCTTAATTGATATAATACTTTATCTACATAACCGAATTTAACCATTGATTGGTCTGTTATTATAACAGCACGTGATATATTAGGCATTTTTTCTAAGTATTGAATTGAGCCTGCTTCAAAATAAATTTTTTCAGGGATTTTAAACCATTGCATATTCACTCTTCTTTTCGCCACCCTTTTTTTATTAACCAAGTTTACTGCTGTAACATTAGAAGTAGTTGAATTATTACCATATGAACCACAACCTAATGTTAAAGAAGGCATATTAGTATTATATATATCTCCTATAGCACCATGTGTAGAAGGTGAATTTACTATTATACGACCTGTTTTAAGTCTATTGGCGAATTCTTCAATTATTTTTTCATCATGTGAATGTATAACAGATGAATGTCCAAGACCTCCTATTTCAACCATTTTTTCAGATAATTCAATACCATGTTGTGCATTTTTTGCTTTGATTACTGCAAGAACTGGGGATAATTTTTCTTTAGAAAGAAGATAATTATGACCTACTCCTTCTATTTCACAACATAATACTTTAGTTGTTTCAGGTATTTTTATCCCTGCTAATTTAGCTATTTCATATGCTGATTTACCAACTATATCAGGTTTAACAGCTCCTTTTTCAAAGTCCATTACAACCTTTTCAACTTTATCAGTTTCTTCTTTATTAGTAAAATAACAATTATGAATTTTCATAAAATCTATTACTTCATTGTATATAGGTTCTTCTATAATAACTGCTTGTTCAGATGCACAAATCATACCATTATCAAACGCTTTTGATAAAATTAAATCGTTAGCTGCTTGTTTAATATTAGCGGTTTTTTCAATAAAGCATGGAACATTACCCGGTCCAACTCCAAGTGCTGGTTTACCTGCTGAATATGCTTCTCTAACCATACCAGAACCACCAGTTGCTAAAATTAATGAAACACCTCTATGATTCATAAGTAAACTTGTTGCGTCTTTAGAAGGAAATTCAATCCATTGTATACAATGCTCTGGTGCTCCTGCTTCTATAGCTGCTTTTTTTACTATTCTTGCAGCTTCTGCAGAACAATTTTGTGCTGATGGATGGAAACCAAATATAATAGGGTTTCTTGTTTTAGCACAGATTATAGCTTTAAATAATGTAGTTGATGTAGGATTTGTAACTGGTGTAACACCACATACAACGCCAGCAGGTTCGGTTATTTCCATATAATCTTCTTCATCATTATCTTCTGTTATACCAACTGTTTTTTCATATTTAATGCTATGGTAAATATATTCAGTAGCAAATATGTTTTTTGTTATTTTATCTTCGTAAACGCCTCTACCTGTTTCTTCTACAGCAAGTTTTGCAAGAGTCATTTGTGCTTGTAAACCTGCTAATGCCATAGCTTTAACAATGTCGTCAACCTGTTCTTGAGTTAATTTCATATATTCTGCTAATGCAATTTGAGCATTAGAAACTAATTTATCTATCATATTTTTTGTTTCATTAATTTCGGTTTCAACTTTTGTTTCTTTAGCATTTCCTGACATAAATAAGTCCTCCTAATAAAATGAGTTTTAATGTATATTCTTAAATAAATTTAGATATGTAATATATCATTAGCTTAAATTGATTTTTTTATTACTTAAACTTTTATTAACTAAAAGTTTGTTGTTAAGATTAAAACCAGTTCGCACTTAATTTTAAGTGCGAACCAACATTAATTTAAAAATCTAAATAATAAACAATTAAATATAAATAAATTTTTAATAATTAAGTAATTGAATTAGAATGGTTGACTATTATAATTCCTGTTGTTATACTTTAAATATAATAATGAAAAGGAGTTAAAAATATGATATACAAAGATTATGGAAAGACAGGTAAAAAAATATCTGTTATTGGTTATGGTGGAATGAGATTTCACAAAGAGAATGAAAAATATGATATTGAAAAATGTGCAAGCTTAGCAATAAAAGCAAATGAATTAGGTGTTAATTATTTTGATACTGCTCCCGGATATTGTGATGACATGAGCGAAACTATAATGGGTGAAGCTTTTAAACATATGCCAAATGAATTTTATACATCTACAAAAAGTAGTAAAAGAGATGGTAGTGAATTAAGAAGTCAATTAGAAAATTCTCTTAAAGTGCTTGGATTAGAGAAAATTACATTCTTTCATATATGGTGTATAATGACTTTAGAAGATTATAAATCAAGAATGGTTAAGGGTGGAGCTTATGAAGCAGCATTGAAAGCTAAAGAAGAAGGCTTAATAGAACATATAGTATTTTCTACTCATTGTAATGGTAAGGAAATAGAGGAAATTGTAAAACAAGGGTATTTTGAAGGTATTACATTAGGTTATAATATAATAAATTCATCTTATAGAAATCTTGGTTTGAAAGTAGCTTATGAACAAGGTTTAGGCGTAGCTACAATGAATCCATTAGGTGGAGGGATTATTCCTCAAAAAGCAGAATTTTTTGATTTTATACGTGAAAAAGATGATAAAGATGTTGTATCTGCTGCTTTAAGATTTAATGCATCTCATAAAGAAATAACTACTGTATTAGCTGGTATGGGTACAATGGAAGAAGTATTACAAAATATATCAATTGGTGATAATTTACATCCATATTCAGAAGATAAACTTAAAGCTATAGAAACAAGACTTACTGGTTCTGTAAATACTCTATGTACTGGTTGTTCATATTGTAAAGGTTGCCCTCAAGATATACAAATACCAAAATTTATGCAAGCTTACAATAATAAAATACTTACAAGTAAAGAAGATGCCATATCAAATTTAAAATATCATTGGAGTGTAGATAAATCTGAAGCAGGAAAATGTATTAAATGTGGATTATGTGAAAGTGAATGTACACAACATATTTCTATAATGGAAAGATTAGAGGAAATAAATAATTGGTAAAAAATAACCTGAGCTTCGGGGGATGAAGCACCAGGCTGAGGGGGGATTAATAATTCATTCCCTAATTTAAGGGAATAATATAATTATTACCTATAATATAAATTTTATACAATAGTTAAAATTAAATATTTGGTTGTATATCAAAACAAATGAAAACCAAAAATAATTAGTAGATATTGTAGGGGCAACCTGTGGTTGCCCCTACTTTAGAGGAATTTATACAATATAAATTTAATTTTTAGGTAATTTTATTTTCATACCTACTACTACTTTATCAGGGTCTTTAATATTATTGTATTCCATTATTCTATTAACCATTTTATTTGTTCCATAATAAAGTGTACTTATGCGTGTTAAACTATCGCCTGCTTTTACTATATGAACTTGCGGGAGTTCTTCTTCTTTTTTTACTGCTTCAGTTGCTTTAGTAGGAGGTTGAGTTACAACTTCTGTTGTTTGCTGTTCTGTAGGTTGTGTTGTAGTTTCAATTGTTTGTTGTTCTGTAGATTGTACTATAGCTTCTGTGGTTTGCTGTTCTGTAGATGGAGTTGTTTCTACTAAATCAATATTTTGTTCTTCTTCATTTGATGGTTCTGATTGCTTTTGAATTAAATCATCATCTTGTGAAGCAAATACAACAGCTGTATCTCCGCTTTGAATTCTACCAGCAATTTGTTTATATACATTATTAATATTAACTAATTCTTCTTCCAATCTATTCATTCTTTCTGAGTTTTGAATTAAAACTAGTCCCATTAAAAAGCATAAAACTATTACTACACCACTAGTTCCTACTAACATATTAACAACTTTCTTTTGATGACGTTCTTCTTTTCTCATTCTATCATATTTCCTATAATTAACTAAAGAATCTTCTTTGCTACTCATTTCATCAGGATTATAATTATTTGGTCTTATACTAGTTAATTTATTATCCAATATGTATTCTTGCATATTTTTATTTTTATCATAATATATAAAGTAGCCATGAGCTTCTCTTAAATTTTCAAGCGTGTCATCCCACACAAAAAATGAGTCCATACGTTCATTTGAATCCATTAAAAACAATACTTGATATGGTTCTATAAAACATTCTTCATGAAAAATTTTATCTTCATCTGATATAAATGTTCCACTACTAGATTGTGTGTGTAACCATCCTACTATTTGATACTCTTCAAAATATCTTTCTTTTCTTGATTTTATGTACTCCCAAGATTCCTCTGTGAATACTTCATTTCCACCAATATTATCACTATATTTTCCTTGTATTAAACCACTTATTAATACAACTAATTTTCCATCTACCTCTACATATTCCCCTATAAGGATTCCTATTTTTTCTTTAAATGATTCAGCTTTTGCATATTGACATATATATGTGTATGCATAATCTTCCACATAAATTTTTATTTCTTCATCTATACTTCCTATTTGTTTGACATTAGATGGAAATTTAAAAGCTTCTCTTTTTTCCATAGCGTACCTCCCTTTATGAAGTTTTAATTTTACATCTTCACGTATGGGTAACAAATTTGCTGCCCATATTATATGTAATTAGATTGTTATTTATTACAAACATATGCTATCATATCACTAATGTTTTTTTTGTAAAATTATATAGCGGACATTGCTTTTTTTATATCATAGTTCGGCAAAAATGAATGAATATTTAAAGTGATTAATAACAATGCTGATAATTTTAAAGTTATTAAAAAGAAAACCTACAACAAATAAAAAAATTTTTATAAAAATCTAAATTGCTGCAAGTTTATATTGATATAAAAGGTTTTAGAATATTAAATAAATAATTAAAAATAGTAAAAAGTAATAAAATATTATTTTTACTATTTTTTTAATTTAAAGTCGTGGGGGACGCAATTATTTTTGGGAAACGACATTTTTTTTTAATTTTTTATATTTAAATTTTTTTTTTTTTTTTTTTTTTTTGGTTCTTATGTAAGGGATGTCAACTCACACACTGTGGGGCACAGAAGAAATAGATGCACAAAGTAATTAAGAGGGATATGTAATTCGGTGTTGCATCTAAGGTAGATGTTACTTTGGATCGGAAGTTGTGGGAAAACTGAGAGGTAAAAGT
>CAZWZB010000054.1:0-5356 GCA_964638835.1 uncultured Eubacteriales bacterium
AAGTCTTTATATTAATGTATTTTACAATATAAAAAAATATTACTTACTTTAAATATTTTATGTTTAGTAAATGATTTTCAATTTTGTTAAGTATAATTTATATTTTCTTTTTGTACACAATTTAAACTAATATAGATTATAAATTTGTTACTTTTGCCAATTTAATAGTTGTCAAATTATCGGTTATAATTACTTAAAGCTAAATGCTTTAAATAAAAATATTGGAGGAAATATAATGGCGAAAACTATTAAATTTAATTTAATTTGTGACAAAAACCCAGTTAGAACATTAGAAGATTTAAGAAATAATTTTTGTATTGAAGATGTATTGATTTATTATAATAACAAGCTGTTACATAGATGGCTTAATGTTCGGGGATATAATGAACAACTAAAAGAAGTAGAAGCTATTAGTACTACAAACGAACTAGATATAATCCGTAAACTTATAAATATTTTTGAAGTTGAAACAGATGAACAAAAAGTAGAAGAGAACATTTATATTTTAAAATACAAACAAGAGGAAGAAACAAAATTAGAAGAATATAAAAAAATGAATTATGAAATATCATCAATAATAAGTGATTACCATTCAGAGTATGAAGAATTAATAGATACTATTGTTGAAAATAAAGATAATATGGCTCAAATAAAATCAGCAATAAAAGAAATAGCTACCAATTATAAAGAATTATTTATATTAAATTATAAGGAATTATTTTATCGTTTATTAGAAAATGCACCAATGGCTATTTTTGTTATGTTAATGAATGAGGATATGCGTTATTGTTATTTACCAAAAGACGATACTGAAAATATTAATGAAGATAAAAAATCAATGTATAATAATATTTGTAATTTATTAGAGTATGAGAATTTGGTAAAAATTCTAAGTGATAATCTAAAAGAATTTTCTGGTGATACTGATAGTTATTGGGATGATATAGAAACTAAAGATAAACAATACATGATTTTAAAAATAGAACAAGGTAATTTTGTACGTGAAGCAGGTAAAAAAGGTGGCGATTTAGACACAAGCCAAATAAATAATAAATTTGTTATTCTAAGTGGAATTGACTATAAAAGTAACAACTCAAAAGATAAACTTTTATATTTGGAGGTGTAATCATGCGAAAAAAAGCAGAAGATATTTTAAGCTCTTATATTGATGCTCTACACCCTATTATTTATATAAATCATTTTGACTTTAAAGTAATTGATGAAATCATTACTAAAATAGGACAAAATATAAAGATTGTTGAGTTTAATAATGCTTTAGGCTCTGTTGATTTTTATACAAAAAATCCTATGCTTGAATGTAATTTAGAAAAATTCTTTCAACTATCGGTTGATGATGGTTTTGATAATGAAACTTATATTGTATTAAAGGATATACATGAAGAATTAAACAACCAAAAAGTAATTGCATATTTAAAAAGAATTGCAGAAAATAATTTATATAACGACGAATATCGCACTACAATATTTATTATATCAAGCAAAGTAGTTATACCTACTGAACTTGAAAATTATATTACTGTTTTTGATATTCCTCTGCCAACAAGTGATGAAATTATGAGGATTATTAAAGAATTTGTTAAAACTTTAGAAATTGAAGTTGAACAAGATGTTATAAATGATATAGCCCTATCATTTAAAGGATTAAACGAATTTCAAATTAAACAAATTCTTAACTTAGCTTACCAAGATGGAGGAGATATTAATTCCAACGACAAATATCTTATTCTAAAAGAAAAAGAACAGTTTATTAAAAAATCAGGTATGTTAGAAATAGTCAATTTTAAAGAAACTATTGATAATATTGGAGGATTAGAAAACTTAAAAGACTGGTTATATAAAAAAGCTAAAGTTTTTAATAATTTAGATAAAGCTATAAAATTCGGTGTGGATATTCCAAAAGGAATTATGATTATAGGAATGCCGGGTTGTGGTAAAAGTTTAACAGCTAAAGCAACTGCAAGTTTATTTGAAATTCCTTTAGTGCGTTTAGATGTTGGTCGCCTGCTTGGTAAATATGTTGGTGAATCTGAAACTAATATGCGAAAAGCATTAAAACTTTCAGAAGCAATTAGTCCTTGCGTTCTTTGGATTGATGAAATAGAAAAAGCTTTCTCCGGAGTTGGTGGTGATGGGGGTGGAAGTGATGTAACAACTCGTTTATTTGGTCACTTCTTAACATGGATGCAAGAAAAAGAAAACACAGTTTTTATTGTTGCTACTGCTAATGATATTTCAAAAATACCACCTGAATTTTTAAGAAAAGGGCGTTTTGATGAATTATTTTTTGTTGATTTACCAAATGGAGAAGAACGCAGAAAAATACTTGAAATACATCTTAAAAAACGTAACAAATGGAATAAAGAAATTAATTCTATTTCTTTAATTAAAGAAACAGAAGGTTTTAATGGTGCAGATTTAGAAGCAGTTGTAAAAGATACTATTGAAAACGCATTTATTGACGATAAATTAAAAATAACAACAGAAGATTTAACAGAAGTAATAAAAGATACAAAATCAATTTCAAGTACACTAAAAGAAAAAATAGAACAGATTAGAAATACAGTAGGTAAAATTGATATTAAACCAGCAAGTAAAGCTGTAAATATAGAAAAAATTGAAGTAACAAATACAAAAGGTAATACAGGTGGTAATCTTATAAATGGTGGTTTAGTTGCAAAAGCTGGAGATTGGATTTATTACTGTAATGTTAATGATAATGGTTATATATACAAAATCAAAACTGATGGTACTTATAAACTTAAACTAAATAGTGATAAAAGTTTTTATATAAATGTGGTAGATGATTGGATTTATTATCAAAATGATAATGATAATTATATATACAAAATCAAAACTGATGGTACGGGCAAGATTAAATTAAACAGTGATAAGAGTTATTACATAAATGTAATAGATGATTGGATTTATTATCAAAATGATAGTGATAATTGTTATTTATATAAAATCAGAACGGATGGTAAAAGTAGGGTTAAATTAAATAGTGATTATAGTTATCATATAAATGTAGTAGATGATTGGATTTATTATCAAAACAATAGTGATAATTGTATATATAAAATCAAAACTAATGGTACGGGTAAACTTAAATTAAATAGTGATAATAGTTATTATATAAACGCAGTAGATAATTGGATTTATTATAAAAATTATAACGATGGTGGGTTTTTATATAAAATCAAAAATAATGGTACAGGTAGAGTTAAATTAAATAGTGATAATAGTTATTATATAAATGTAGTAGATGATTGGATTTATTATTATAATGGAAGTGATAATGGTTATCTATATAAAATAAAAACAGATGGTACGGACAGAGTTAAATTAAATGATAATAAAAATGAGAATATAAATATAGTAGATAATTGGATTTATTATTATAATGGAAGTGATAATGGTTATCTATATAAAATAAAAACAGATGGCACAGGCAGGATAAAAGTTGAGTAGTAAAACTATTAAGGAGGGAAACTATGGAGCAAAATATTTTATTAATTAATGAAGAAAACGTACCTTTATTAACAGAATATGAAGGAGAACAGTTGAAGCTACTCCAAAAAAGTTTTATTGAAAGTTACATTAAAAACAAAGATAGTATGACTATTTTAGAGTGGTTAAAGTTAGAGTTTAAAAATCATCTACCAGACAAATCTGATAAAGAAATTGAAGAAATGAGTTCTGAAATTATATCTACTTTAGAATTAACAACTGAAAAGCAAAATTCCTTATCAAAAGCTATTGCTAATGGAAGAAGTAAAGAAAGTTGGTTTGCTTCTGAAGTAAAAAAAGCCATTTCATTTTTAAGCACTAAACAAACAGTTGAATATTTAAAAGAATTAGATTTAGCAGTCGCATCGGCTAATAACTCACTTTATAGTACAATATTAACACAAAGTGGAGCAGTAAATCAAAATCCAAATTTAGATGGTTTTATTGCTGAGCAGTATCACGCCCAAACATTTAATCTTAATGCACAAGCAAAAGGAAGTACATATAGGGCGAAAGTTTTACAACCAGAGGGAGCGTATAATAAAAACTCTGTTGATATTGTAGTAGTTGATAATAACCAAAAGGTTGTAAGTCGTTATCAATCTAAATACTGTAAAGATGTAAATAGTACATTAGAATCTTTTGAAAAAGGAGATTATAGAGGGCAACAAAAGTTAGCACCTGCTGAACAAGTGGAAAATGGTGTACTTAAAGATACAAATGTAAAAGCTACTGATGTAATTAAAGCACCAGACGGAACTACAAGTAACCCCTTAACAAAAGCAGATGCTATAGAGTTACAAAAAGAAGCTCAAAGCGGTAAATGGAATGAATTAAACTGGAATGAATATAAAACAAAGGATTTAGCTATAGGTGTTGGAAAACAAGCTTGTTATTCTGCATTACAAGGGGTTGCTATTGGTGTTGGTTTTAATATAGCTCAAAAAGTGTGGAATGGTGAAAAAATTGAGGGTGAAGAAATTATAGAAACAGCAATAACTACTGGAGCAGACTTTGGAATAAAAGCTGCTGCTGCTGGAGCTTTAAAAGTTGGTGTTGAAAAAGGAGTAATTAGTGCTATTCCAAAAGGTACACCTGCTGGAGTTATCGCCAATATAGCATATGTAGGAATAGAAACTGTAAAAGTTGCAGGTAAAATAGTAAGTGGTGAATTAACCTTAAAAGAGGGACTTGATAAAATTGAACAAACTGGAGTTTCAACTGTTGCAGGTTTGGTTGGTGGTGCAAAAGGTATGACGATAGGTGCTAGTATAGGTGCTATTTTTGGTCCTGTTGGAGCTACAGTTGGTGGTTTTATTGGTGGAACACTTGGATATATGGCAAGTTCTAAAGTTGGTGAAACAGTTGTTAAAGGAGTTCAAAAAATTAGAGAAAAAACGGTTGAAGTGATTAAATCTGTTGGAAGTGCTATAAAATCAGGAGTAGAAAATTTTTGTAGTGGAGTAAAAAATGTTTTTAGTTCAATTTTTTGCTGGTAAAATAAAAATAAATATAACTAAGTTTAATAATAAGAGGAGCAACGATTCTGTTGCTCCTCTTATTTGCAATTATAGTTAATTGCACATGAGACTCTTAATAATAAATATGATACAATTTTTTAAGTTTTATAATTTAATTTCAAATTAAATTTACATCTTTAAAGGAATTTTATATCATAAAGAGATAAAAGTCATGTCGCACTTATTTATAAGTGCGACATGACTTTCATTTACATTCAATTTTAAAATCAACATAATATTAATTTTAAAATCCAATTTTAATACTAAGGGATAATACTAAATTTTAATGCATATCTATTGTAATAGGG
>CAZWZB010000055.1:0-5045 GCA_964638835.1 uncultured Eubacteriales bacterium
AATCTCTTGTTTTACTACTAATCAAATATCCTTTTTGCCTCATATATTCAAATAGCCTTTTTTCTCCTATATCTACATTATTTTGTGCAAGTATCTTCGCCATCTCTCTTATCAAGATGCATTTATTTGTCCTTTTTACTGCCTCTGTAAACTCTACTGCTGGTTGTTGTTCTTCTAGTTTCTGTTGTTGCTCTAAGTTTTGTATTTGAAGCTTTTCATTTGCATCTACTTGAATAATTAAATGTTCTAGGGCTTCTTTGTATGTAGTTGGTAATTTGAATTCTTGTACTATTTCTTTTAATTTTTGTTCACACTGTATAAAATACAATCTTGCTTGTTTTCCTTTTTCTGACCTTTGTATCATTGCTATTTCTTTTCCCATTTCTATTGTTAGTTTATGGTTAACTTTTATTGTTGCTCCTTTTTGTCCGTCTTGTCTTTGGGTTTCGCATTTTTGGGAAACGCATAAAAAATCGACATTTTCAATAAAACCATATTCAACCATACGTTTTAACCATTGTGTATACTCTGTTTGTATTTCTAAAAACTGGTGTAATTCTCTACCATCTACTTTAAATTGATTAATGCTTTCATGGTCTACCATTATTGCTAATGAACTTTCGTTTCCTGTTATTGTACTGTTTAAATTTATTATATTATTCATGCTGTTAATCTCCTCTCTTCTGTAATTTCTATCAGTATTATAAAGTATTGAATGAATATTTCTTTAAAAGCGTAACCAATTTTACCTTTTTCCATTAGTAAATCAAGGCAGTTACCAGTTTCGTCTAACCACTCGTTAGATGTTGAATATTTTTTCATCTCTTCATCTAATTTTTGAAATTTATTATATAGAGTTTTATTTAAATTTTTTTCATGTAGTGTTCTTACACTATTAGCCAATTGCATTACATATTCGCTCAATTTAAATTTAAATTTAAAAGTTGCGTTAGTTTCTATACATAGCCTCAACATCGTATCACCTGTGATTGTTATGTCATAGTAAGTAAATCCAAACTTGTCGTTATTCTTTTTGAAATTGTCATCAAAGAATTTTTCGCTACAATTCTTTTTGATGGTAGAAATTTCTTCAAATATAGGATAGTAAGTTTCAATATCCATATTCAAACTATTTGGTAATGTTCTGCTATCTATTAAATTAATTTTTTCTTTTATCATCTTATTTATCTCCTCTCAACATCTCTAAAGTTTTTATATATTCTTGTAAACTTTGTTGTTCATCTATTACCATTTGTACCCTCTTTGCTATAAGTTTTTTTACTATTGTCTTTGGTATATCAAAACGACCTACATTAGCACCTATATCTGCACCTATGTACTTGAGTATTCGTTTTTGTGCTGCTGTATCTAAATTTTCATATACCCTATAATTTGCCTTTTCTTTTTCAGTTAGTTTAGTCATTAGAAACACCATCTTCCTTAGTATTTCTTTTTTCTAACCAATTATATATTACTTGAAGTATTAAAGCGTTTAATGAAACACCTTGTTTATCTGCCTCATTTTTAAGTTTCATAAGCAAATCTGCTGGTAATCTAAAAGTAAATCTTAATCGTTCATCTTTGTTAGTCATATATTTGACGTCAACTCCTTTCTTCTATAATATACCACATCTTATATTTGACGTCAAGTGTTTTTGTTGACTTTTTCAAAAAAATATTTTATAATCATTATATAGTCAAATAGACGTCATTATATTAGTAGGGAGGTTGATTACTATGGTACAAAATGACGCTTATACTCGTGAAAGTGATAAACGCTTTACCCTCCGAATAGATAAGGAATTATTTAAAAAAATCGAATTTCATGCTAAAAAAGATAAACGTGCTATTGGTAGAGAAATTGAATTTATTCTCTCTCAATACTTTGAAAATACTGTTGAAGAATAAAAATTATTAAGTCTTTTGTTGTAAAACCTTTTTTATCCGCCTGCCTTTGTATTTCTTCCCTTAATTGCTTAGGTAGGCGGATTGTTATTTGTTCCCTTTCCAAAGTTTCACCTCATTTCTTGTAGGTCGTTCTGATAACCCAAAGATTAGTTAAAGCTTGCCCCCTACATCTAACATAGGGAGAGTGATTTATTTAATTTTATATCTTCCAATATCTTGTCAATTCTTTATCTATTCTTAAAATTGCTTTTCCTTTTTTGTTAGTTGTAAAATCATTAATTTTAGAGGCTTTTGATGGATTGTTCAGTAAGTCAACATGCACTTCTGCAAAATCAAGATAACAAATCATCTGCAATTCCATATTTCCTATAAAAACAAAATCTTTAGATAAACTTGAAATTATTTGCATATATTCACTAAAACTTAATATTTCAGTTAAGTTTGTACAATATGTTCCGTCTGCTGCTTCAACCACATGGATTTTTTTCATATCCGATTGACCATGAATTTGCTCGTATTTAAAATTAAAATCTGCTTCTAATATAGGTTTAATCGAAAATTCTTTACCTGTTTTATTTTTTAACAATCCAGTTAATAACTTAATTTCTTTTTTTACTAAATGTATTGATGTTATATCATTACATACAACATAATAAAAACCATCTCCCAAGTATTCAGCACTTGTTGTTAACAATAAGTGAATTCTTTCTGGTTTAGGAAGTTCATTAATAACATCTTCCCACATATTTAAAGCTCTTACAAAATCCTTTGGTACTACTAAAAGTCTAAAAACGTTTGCATCTTTATTATCTTTATTTTGGGTAGGTCTTTCTTCCTTCATAATCTTTTTTCTATCTGACCTTTTCATATTTTTATACAACCTTTCATATGTATTTGTACTGCTGAAACAGTGTGCAGGAATCGAACCTGCTAACCATTCACTGTGAGTTGTTTCTTTTTTGCAGAATATTCTCTTTGATATTTTAAAAGTTTATCCCTGTTTTTTTTATAGTATTGTTTTTTACATTGCTTTATTTTTTCTTTATTTTGTTGCTGGTATTGCTTTTTTTGACATTTAATTTCTTCTTTGTTTTTTTGATTATATTTTTTATGATAGGATTTTTGATATAATTTTGTTTGTTCTTCATTTTCTTTTCTGTGAAAAATAATTTTAATTCTATGTTTTTTGTAGTATTGTTTATTGTAATCTGATTTCTGTTCTTTAATTTCAAAACCAATACAATCAATACAATCTTCATATGTACATTCAAAACACTTGGAATCAATCATTGTTTTCACCTCTTTTTAAACATTTATATAAAGTTGGGTTTTGCAGTAAGAAATATAATATTCATAACTTTTTATTTTAAGAGATTTTAATATTGTTTTGCTAAACTTTAATGCATGTTCAATATGTAACAAAATGTACCAAAACTTTATTTTATTACTGCTAATATTATAAAAAGTTTCTGTATCATAAATTACTTCTACAAGATAACTAAATCCTTTTAAATTACTTGGTATTCCATCATTAATTAGAATAACTTTTATCTTATCTTTCATTAAAAACTCTCCTTTTATATATTTTTTATTACTAAAACAGTGTGAGAGGCTTGAACTCTCATGCTTTCCAGTCACTGTGGTTTGTTTAAATCATTATTGCATAGAAACAAAAAGATATAACTGCATATACTTGAATAAGAATCATTAAAATTGAAGATCTAAGCAAACCTTTTTCAAGTTTGTTACATATATGCTCACATACATTTACGAAAACACATGCTGTAACACCTAAAACGAAATTCATAATATCACCTCCTTTTTTTAATTAATTTCTAAAACAGTGAGAGAGGCTCGAACTCTCACGCTTTCCGTCACTGTGGTTTATTCAAATGGTAAATCATCATCATTATTTGATTTTTGACTTCCTGTGAAATGATGTTCATTAACAACTACATTTGTTGATTTTACGTTTTTACCATCTTTTGTCTTATATGTACCAACCTCCAAACTTCCAACTATAGATATTAGCTGACCTTTTACTAAATACTTTTGTGCAAATTCAGCTTGTTTACCAAAACATACACAATCTATAAAGTTAGCTTTTTTATCTTTACTTTGGCTATTAACTGCTAATGTGTATTTAGCTACTGTCATGTTATTGGAGTAAGTTAGTTCTGGGTCTTTTGTTAACCTACCCATTAGTATTACTTTGTTCATTTAAATCACCTCAATTCTCGATATTGTCAATAAGTTGTTTTATTGCTTCGTATATTTCTATTTGTTCTTTTAAATATTCATTAATCCATTCGGTTGCTTTTTGTTTTGCGTTATCAAAATCCTTAGTTTGTAAATTTATATGTAAACCCAAAAACTCTGAAGTTAAACAATATCTACCATCACTATAATAATCATTACTAAGAATTAATGATCCACCTTTAAAACTAAGTTCAGAACATTTTCTATCATATTTTTTGTAATCTTCCCATTTAATCATATTCGTTCACCACCTTTCAGTTTAAAAAACCTATTGTCCTAACAATACATATTTTTCTTATAATTCTTTGTCTTACCCTATTTAACTTTGCAACCTTGTTTATGTAATTTACGTTTCTATGGTCTTCTTCTAGTTGCTTATTAGCTTCTGTTAATTCCTTATTCACCTTTTCTAGCGAAAGGTTTAACTTGTCTAATTTACTCATTTTATTTTGTAGTGTAGTTAAACTATATGTAATCATTTAATCACTCCTCATTAAAAATCCTCATATTCGTCTTCGCAACCAAATAGTTCATGTTTGCAAAAATCATAATGAAAACAATATTTACACTTACCATCACATGTTAAATGTTCTTCATCTTCTGTATTTGTAGGTTGTCCTACAAAAGGAAGTAAGTCTTCTTCAGAAGATAATGTAATAGCTTCTGCTGGTTCTCCTTTGTAAGGTAGTGTAATAGTTTTTGGTTCATCTCCTTTATAAGGTAATGTAACCGTTTCTGCTGGTTCTCCTTTGTAACCTAAATCTTCTCCAAATTGCTCCATCTAATCACATCCTATTCTTTTAATGTCTTCCAACTATTGTTAATATGAAATCTTCTATTTCTTGTAATTCAGAAAGAGTAATATTTGCTTCTTTTGG
>CAZWZB010000056.1:0-3930 GCA_964638835.1 uncultured Eubacteriales bacterium
TCTTTTATTTCATGTATTGTTGGATATTCAAATTTAAAAATATTCTCTTTTTGATTATTTAAAAGCTCATCTTCTATAGTTTTTAAGATTAACTCATGTTTCTGTTTTATAAGAATTTCTTTATTTATTATAGCTTTCATCAAAGTTTCAACATATTCTATAACCTTATCACTATTATAATTAGGTATTGGTATTTTACAATCTAAGAACATTGTTTTAGCATGGCGAATAGTAACCCCTTTTGGTACTAAAAAGTCCAGTTGTTGTCTAAAAAATTGATGTTTAATAAATGCTAATAAATAATATTTTCTATGTTCTATGGGTAATTTATATATTGCACCAGAAAGCATATAGTTCGGGTAGTCTTTATCTAAAATAACTACTTCTCCTATATTACTATCTTTTGAAATAATAATATCTCCTTTCTTTAAATTCATATCTTTAAATACTCTAGGCATAATTGGTATTGCTGTTTCTTCTGTAATTTCAGGTATAAAACTATGCTCTTGTAGTGCTTTTGTTCGTATAAAGTAATATGGTGATTTATGAATATAATTTATTGAACCAATTTCTTCCCCTAAATCACTTCTTTTTAATTCTCTATTTAAAAAATCCTTTATATATAGAAAGTTTGAATTTTTCATTATCAGTTGTTTATACTGAGAAGATGAAAAAGAATAGTTATTTTTTATTACTTCCCCAATAGGAATAGATAAAGGTACATCAATATATTTTTTTGTCATTTTATCTCTCCTTTATAAAGAGGTTTTGCAATGTTTCTTCTTGTCCTCTACACCATTTTTTAAAATCTTTAATTGTGTCTGTAAAATCCTCTAAAAGTTTAGCACTTCCATCTTCGTTAATTTCCATTTCAAAAGTTTCATTGTCAATTCTATATAGTTTCTCAAAATAATTTACTCTCTTTTTAGTTTTTACTTCATAACCTACTTTTTCAATACTTCTAAAAAAAACAGAATATCCTTTACCTTTTTTTAATTTTTCTAGTTCTTCTTTTTCTGCTTTATAAGCAACAATAATTGTTGTATTAACTCCTGTTTCAGCAAATACATTAGATGGTAAATCAAACATAGCAACCAGACGCATATTTTCTATAATCCATTCTCTTACTGGTTTATGTGTATCTATTGAAGCAATAGAATTTGATAAAACAATACCTAATCTACCATTATCTTTTAATATTCTATATGCATTTTCAAGAAATACAACTCCTAAATCAATTTTTTTACCACCGTATTTATTCCATAACTCATAACATTCTATTATAGCTTTATCTTTATCATCTTTTGGTTCAAAAGCTCTATCTTCTCCAAATGGAGGATTTGTAAGTACTACATCAAATTTCATTAATTGATTTTCGTCATATCGTGTATCCCAATCACCATTTTTATTAATGTTTGGGTCTAAATTTATTAATGCACCATCTATTCCAAATTTAGTTTGAATTGAGCCATATCCAGGTTTTGCTTTAATTTTTGCATTTCCATCACCATTAAGTAACATATTTAAGGTTGCAAGTTTTACCATATCTTCATCAATATCAAACCCATATATATTATTATCATCTAATTTACTTTTAGAATTTACATAGGCAACAGAAAGAAAATCAGCAATACCGACTGTTGGGTCAATTACTGTTTCTCCATTTCTAGGATTTATAATGCTTACTAAGAACTCTATTAATGGTAAAGGGGTTATAAATTGTGCATTTTGGTCTTTGGAAAATTGAGAGGCAAATTTATAAAATACAAGTTGATATAAGTCTGTTTTAGTAGAACGAACAAAAGAATAATCTTGAAATTGAGTAATAATTTCTATAATTATTTTTATATGATTTTCATTTTTAACATTAAACGTATCCTCTTTAAGTATTCTATAATATATACCTTTTGCATTTTCTTTAATTTTAGTTATCCTTTGTATAAATTTTTGTAATTTTTCATCTCCAATAGAAGAATAATTTTTTTCACTATCTTCTATATAAAATTCAAGAAATTTGCTGTTATTATTTTCGTTACGCTTTTCATCAAATATTTTTAAAGCTATTATCTGAAGTAATATTTCATAGCCTTTTTGATTTACCATACCTTGTTTATCCATTGTTTTAAGAATTGAAGACATAGAATTATTTATTTGAGTTGAATGTATAGAAGAAATAATATCTAATTCGTGTATTGTGCGTTTTGAACGATTGATAGTTTTTCCAGTAACCCAATTTATTAAATTATCAAAATCAGGTAAATTTATGTATGGGTCAGGCAAATGGAGGGCTAAATCTTTAGTAGTGCTTTCTTCGTTTTGTGTATTAAATTCATCACTGTATCTTAAAAATTTATTGTTATTTTTTCTAAATAAATATAATCTTTCGGTATCATAAATAATTCCTAAACAAAATTCTCTTTCACTTTCTTTTAAATAAGCTTTTAATTGTTTTTCCCAAACAGTAGTTATATCTTTACTGTCTTCTTTTTTAAATTCAATTACAACAATTAAATGTTTTCTAAGCCAATCAAGAGCATCCATATCATTGTCATTATGATATTTGGTGTAATATTCAAACCATTCGTTACTATCAAAGATACAAGCATCTATTTTAATTTGAGCAGAATTTTTATTTCCTTTTGGAAAATTAATTTCTGTACCTATGTAATCTTTAATATACATACCTGAATTAATAATAGAATATAAAAATTGCCATTTATAATATTGCTCATTATTGGTTCCATCTTTTTTTTTGAAACTTACAATTTTATTAAATGTTAAATGTTCTGGTAAAATACATTCATATTCTTTAATTGAATTATATTTTTTATCAAATTCTTGTTTTATAGTTGCAAAGTTCATTTAAACACCTCAGTATACGTTTTATTTATTATATATTATAACATATATTGTCTAAAAAACAATATAATTAAATATAAATACTCAATTATTAAAATTAATATGTTAATTTATTTCTAATAAAAAATGTTGGTTCACACTCCGTACGGAGTGCGAACCAACATTTTTTTTAATTTTTCAGTATATAAATATAATAAAATTATTTTTTTTTAAAAGGAGTTGATTAAATTGTTTATTGATGAATTAGAAGAACAAATAAATGAAATTATTTTTGATTATTTTGCTAACAAATCAGAAATAACATCAAATCGACACAGAATTCAATTATCACATTTCTACAGGTTTATTGAAGCTTGTGATTATCAAGAAATTAACAACGATGTTTTAGAACACTATAAAAAAATACTAAATAGAAATTACAAAGACAGCACTTACAATTTATTTGTAGTATCTATAAATAAATTGATTAAAAAGTATTATCCTCATTTGAACAAATTCAAAAGAAAAAAATTATTAGTAACTAATAAAGTTGAAAATTTAATTTCAAAAGAAGAATTTAATTTGTTAGCTATAAATGCTAAAAGATTTGGATTTGAAACGTTATATTATATAATGATGACACTATACTATACAGGTATGAGAGTTTCTGAATTAAAATTTTTAAAAGTTGATAATTATAATTTAAAAAGTTTTGAAGTCACTTCCAAAAGAAGAACACGTAATGTATATATTTCTAATGAATTAAGTATTTTATTATCTAAATATATTCGTAAATATAAACCAAGAACATATATATTTTATAGTCCTATAAATTGGCAAGTTCCAATATCAACAAGAACAATTCAAAAACAAATGAAAGAAGTTGCATATTATTCAGGTATTTCTCAAACTCATGTTTGCCCTAGTGCAATAAGACATTTGTTTGCTAGAGAATTTTTAAACATTAATGGAGCTAGTATTATTGATTTAGCTGAAATTATGGGCAATAATCGTTTAGAAATTATTAAAGGTTATACTTCTTGTGATTATGATATTAAAGATAGATATAAATTAATTGATGAACTTTAAAAA
>CAZWZB010000057.1:0-3035 GCA_964638835.1 uncultured Eubacteriales bacterium
CTATTTGAATATATGAGGCAAAAAGGATATTTGATTAGTAGTAAAACAAGAGATTACAATATGCCAACACAAAAAGCAATTGAAAGAGGAATATTAAGGATAGAAGAACAAGTACATACATATCCAAATGGAGATGAATTTTTAAATAAAGTATCTCTAGTAACACCAAAAGGACAAGTACACTTTGTAAACCTATTTGAGAAAATGAAACAACAAGATAAAAAAGGTAATCAATTAATATTTCAAATTCAAATTAATAAAAAGGAGATGATTTAATGTGCGTTTGTATGTCTTGGGATATTCAGGAAGGTGCTTGTCTTGTCAATTGGGATAAAGAAGATGATTTTGAGGAGATAGAAGCTAGATTTTGCGAAATGAAAAAACAAGTTGAAATAGCAACAATATACAATGATATACTAGAATATCCCTTATTGTATATAAAGAAAGATAGCTTAGACTTGATGTGTCATATAACACACACTCCACATGAATATTATTGTTTTCTAATGGAATACGCAATACGATTCTATGAAAAAGGATTGAGATATAGATATATTGAAAAATTGAATAAACGTTTAGGTAAAGTGAAAAAAAAATATAGGAGGAAATATACCAAAAAAGACTTAGAAAATTCGCGAAAAACCTTAGAACGTATATGGAGAGAAAACGGAATAAAAAACTCCACTATGGGAGTATAAACCGCCTTTAGGCATAGTGCGTTACCCTCTTAGTGCAAAGAGGGTAGGGGGTAGAAATTACCTAAGTCAAAACCCAGAAACGAGGTGTTACAATGGAAAAACTTACAATAGCTGAAATACTACAAATGTTTTTAAAAGGCTGGTGTCCAATTATACATGATGGACACATAAGAGGTTTTAAAAACAATAATTAAGTACCAAATTTAACTATGTACAATTTGCAGTTGACCACATAGTTAAAACCAAAGTATCGAGCTAAATAAATTAGCTTGATTATAACCAAAGTTAGCAGGTTTGTCAATGAAAAAATGAAAATTAGGAGGATATATATGAATTCTATTACAGAAAGAATATTTGAGTTTTATGAGTCTAAAAAAGCACTACAAGAAAGATTATTTGGTAAATTTACTGAAGAACAAGAAGAATTATTAATGGATTCAGTCATAAAAGATTGGCGTATGATGGAACAATCAATGGAGGGATTATTATGCAAATAGTATTAAGTAAATTAAGTATTAAAAACTTCAAAGGCATTAAAGAGCTAAATTTAAACTTTGGTTCTGTAACAAACATAACTGGTGAAAATGGAACAGGCAAAACAAGTATATTCGACGCTTTTACATGGGTGCTTTTTGGTAAAGATAGTTTAGGGAAAAGTAATTTTTCAATAAAACCAATTGATGAAAATGGTCAAGAAATACACAAGTTAGATACAATGGTGTCTGCTGAATTAAAAATAAATGGTAACCCAGTTGTACTTACTAAGATATTTAAAGAAAAATGGGCTACAAAAAAGGGTGAAGTTGAAAAAACTTTTAATGGTCACACAACAGAACATCTATATAATGAAGCACCAGTAAACAAGACAGAATATGAGGCTAAAATAAAAAACTTTATAGAAGAAAATATCTTTAAAATGATTACTTCAACTGTTGAATTTCCAAGATTAGAATGGAAAAAACAGAGAGCAATTTTAATAGATATAGTAGGGGATATAGGGATAGAAGAAATACTATCAAAACATCAAGAATTAGAAGAATTAATAAATAAAATTAATGGTAATACAGTTGAGGAATTCAAAAAGACTGTACAGTATAAAAAGAAAAAAATGTATGCAGAAGTAGTAACCATACCTGCTAGAATTGAGGAAATAAATAAGGGTTTATCTGAAGAAATAAATGAAGATGAAGTAAGAAATGAGATTGTACAATTAAAGAGTAAACTTACTGAAATAGATATGAATATAGCTACTAAAACCCAAAGTAATAATAATGATACACTTCATGAAATAAATGACCAAATACTTGAAGCAAAAAGTAATATTAATGACATAAAATACAAGATAAAAGGCGAAATAAAGCAACAAAAAGCAGAGCTACAAGACAAAAAGCAATCCTTTACTTCAATGTTGAAACAAGGTGAAAACCTAATAAAAACTACAGAAAAGAATATTTTAGATTTCACAAGTAAGATACAACAATGTGAAGCTGAAAGAGAAGTATTAAGGAATGAATTTGCTACTAAAAAAGCAGAACAATTTATATTTGATGATAACCTTTGTGTATGTCCTACATGTAAAAGAGCATTTGAAACAGAAGATATAGAAAATAAAAAACTTCAGTTATTAAATAACTTTAATGAAGAAAAAGTAAAAGCTTTAACCTTGATAAAAGAAAAAGGAATGAAAGCAAAGGAAACACAAGAAGAGTTTCAAAAGCTTTTAGAAGAAGAAAACACCAAGTTAATAGATTTACAAAAAGACATTGAAGAACTACAAAAAGCTATAGAAGAATTAGCAAGTACAATAATACCTGATGAAATACAAGCTATTGAAAGTAATCAAGAATACATAACAGCTAAAAAAGAACTTGAAGCCTTACAACAATTATTTGAAGCCGAAAGAAACAAAGAAAATAAGTTCGACACAAGTAAATTTATAGCTGAAAAAGAAAGTATTAATAATAAGATACAAGTTTTAGACAAGAAGTTAATACTTAATGATATGAGAAAAGAGTCTTTAACTAGAATAAATGAATTAAAGACCAGAGAAAGCAACTTAAATAACTTTATACTTCAAGGTGAAAAACTTGAAAACTTATGCGATTTATATATAAAGACAAAAATTGAACTACTAGAAGATAAAATAAATGATTCGTTTAAGATAGTGAAATTTAAATTATTTGAACAACTAGTAAACGGGGACATGAATGAATGTTGCGAAATAACTGTAGATGGTGTGCCATATGATGATTTAAACACTGCTACTAAAATAAATGGTGGATTAGATGTAATAAATGCTATATGTAATAAGAACCAAATAACAGCTCCAATCTTTAT
>CAZWZB010000058.1:0-2901 GCA_964638835.1 uncultured Eubacteriales bacterium
TAGATGTAATAAATGCTATATGTAATAAGAACCAAATAACAGCTCCAATCTTTATCGATAATAGGGAATCAGTTAATGAATTGATACCTACAGAAAGTCAGGTAATAAATCTAATCGTAAGTAAAGATAGTTTAAATATAAAGGTGGAGGCGTAATATTATGGGTGAGTTAATAAATAGTAAGCATATGAAAGAAGAAACAATAGGGATTATCACTAATAAAATAGAAGAGTACAGAAAAACAAATGCATTACATATACCAGACAATTATAGTGTGGGTAATGCTCTACAAAGTGCATGGTTGATATTACAAGATACAAAAGACTCAAATAAAAACCCAGTAATAGAAACTTGTACAAAACAAAGTATAAGTAATTGCTTGTTTGATATGGTAATACAGGGTCTAAGCCCTGCTAAAAAACAATGTTACTTTGTATCATATGGTAATAAGTTAACATTAATGAGGTCATATTCAGGCACAATTGCAGTAGCAAAAAGATTTTCAAATGTGAAGAATGTATATGCAAATATCATTTATGAAGCAGACGAATTTCATTATAAAATAAATGTAGAAACCGGTTTAAAAGAGATAATAGTACATAACCAAGAGATAGAGAATATTGATAATAGTAAAATAAGAGGTGCATATGCTGTTATTGTAAGAGAAAATGAACCGCCTTATATAGAAGTTATGAGTATAGCTCAAATAGAGAAAGCATGGAGTAAAAATCGTTATTACAAAAAAGATAGTGGAGTACATGCAGATTTTGGAGATGAAATGGCAAAGAAAACAGTTATAAATAGAGCATGTAAAATCTTTATAAATACTACTGATGATAGTGAAATACTAGCTTATTCATTTAATAATACACAAGAAAATGAATATCAAACTGAACCAGAAGTGGTAGTTCCACAAGTTAAAAAAGATTTAGATTTTGATTCAGCTCCTCAAGTAATAGAACAAAAACCTCAAGAACCTACTAAGCAAATAAGTGTACAAGTTCAAGAGCAGGTTTCTGAAGTAGTAAATAATGATGTACAACCTAGCAAACAAGTTAAACCACAAACTATTATAAAAGCTCAAGAACAAAATCCTGTGATGAAAAATCAAACATCATTTGATGACTTCTTTGAAGACCCTGGTTTTTAGGAGTGGTTTTAATGAAGCTTAAAGTCTTAGGTAGTTCGTCAAAAGGTAATTGCTATATATTACAAGATAAAGTTGGACAAGTGCTAATTTTAGAATGTGGTGTAAATATTGAGAGTATTAAAAAGGCTTTAAACTTTGATTTAAATTGTGTTTGTGGGTGTCTTATAACCCATGAACACAAAGACCATTCAAAAAGTGTAGATAAGCTTATTAATATGGGTATAGATATTTACACTACAAAAGGTACTGCAAATTCACTTGATTTAGCAAGCCATAGAGTTAATTATATTAATTCTGAAGTAATCTTCAAATTAGGCTTATTTGAAATATTACCTTTTAAGGTTAATCATGATGTAGCCGAGCCAGTTGGGTTTTTAATACGACACCCTGAAATGGGTAAATTATTATTTGCAACAGATACAACTCATATAGAATATTGTTTTAAAAACTTGAATCATATACTTTGTGAATGTAATTATGATATTGAAATATTGAATAAAAATGCACAAGAAAGTATAATACCGCTTTTTATGAGAAAGCGAATTATACAAAGTCATTTTGAATTTAAAAATTTCAAACAGTTTTTGAGTGAAACAGATTTAAGTGTATGTGAAAATATATTACTTTTACATACATCACATAAAAATATAAATACTGAAAATGCAGTAAATGAAGTAATAGGTATGACTGGTATACCTACTAAAATAGCAGTTCAAGGAATGGAATTAGAATTATCCCCTCTATAAAATGAGGGGTTGAACTTTGAAAATTTAATATAGGAGGTCAATCATGGCAAAAAAATATTACTGGTTAAAATTAAATGTAAATTTCTTTAATCAAAAAGAGATTAAAAAACTACGTAAGATAGCAGGTGGAGATACTTATACAATAATTTATTTAAAATTACAATTGCTAAGTATTCAAAATAAAGGAGCTTTATACTTTGAGGGTGTAGAAGACGATTTTGCTGAAGAATTAGCTTTGGAACTAGATGAAGATGTTGAAAATATAAAGATGACATGGGCATTTTTGCAGAAATATGGACTACTTGAAGTTGTAAGCCAAGATAAAATTTTTTTACCGAAAGTTATTGATGTAATAGGTGAAGAAAAATCCAGTGCAGAAAGAGTTAGAAAACATAGGGAAAACAAAAAGCTATTAGAAAATATAAATTGTGAAACAACAGACAATGTAACACCATGTAACGTTACAGAAACACCATGTAACCAAGATGAAACAAATTGTAACCAAGATGAAACAAATTGTAACGCTCCTAGAGAAGAAAAGAAAAGAGAAGATTTAGAGAAAGAGTTAGATAAAGATTCTTCTTCTTATTCAGAAGAAGAAAGAAAAGAAGCTGAAGAACAAGAACAAAAAAGAATTGAAGAACAAAAGAGAATCGAAGAAGAAGAAAAGAAAATATCTGAAGTTATGAAATGCTTTCTTGATAATATAGACCCTAAACCATCACCAATAGCATATGAAAAGATAAAAGACTTCTTAACTGTAGTAGAATATGATGTTGTTATAAAAGCTATAGAAATTGCAGTTATAAAAAACGCAAGAAATTTAGGTTACATGGACGCCACAATTAATGATTGGATATGCAAAGGATTAACAACACTTTCTGCTGTAGAACCTTATTTAAAAGAGTGGGAAAGAAATAAAAACAAAAAAAATACAAACGAAGGAGATGCTAAAAATGACAACAACACAAGAAATAACACAGAAAACTCAAAGCAAGGTTGCGGA
>CAZWZB010000059.1:0-2741 GCA_964638835.1 uncultured Eubacteriales bacterium
TAGATGTAATAAATGCTATATGTAATAAGAACCAAATAACAGCTCCAATCTTTATTGATAATAGGGAATCAGTAAATAACTTGATACCTACAGAAAGTCAGATAATAAATTTAATAGTAAGTAAAGATAGTTTAAATATTGAAAAGGTGGAGGCTTAATATTATGGGAGAGTTAATAAATAGCAAACAGATGAAAGAAGAAACTATAGGTGTTATCAATAACAAAATAGAAGAGTATAGAAAAGCAAATGCATTAAATATACCTAATAATTATAGTGTAGGAAATGCCTTACAAAGCGCTTGGCTAATACTACAGGAAACAAAAGATTCAAATAAGAACCCTGTATTAGAAAGTTGTACAAAGCAAAGTATAAGCAACTGTTTATTTGACATGGTAATACAAGGTTTAAGCCCTGCTAAAAAACAATGTTATTTTGTATCATATGGTAATAAATTAACATTAATGAGGTCATATTCAGGCTCAATTGCTGTAGCAAAAAGATTTTCAAATGTGAAGAATGTATATGCAAATATCATTTATGAAGCAGATGAATTTCATTACAAAATAAATGTAGAAACAGGCTTGAAAGAGATAACAATACATAATCAAGAATTAGAGAATGTTGATAATAGCAAAATACGAGGTGCATATGCTGTTATAACTAGAGAAAATGAGCCACCTTATATAGAAGTAATGAGTATATCACAAATAGAAAAAGCATGGAGTAAAAATCGTTATTACAAAAAAGATAGTGGAGTGCATGCAGATTTTGCAGAAGAAATGGCAAAAAAGACTGTTATAAATAGAGCATGTAAGAGCTTCATAAACACTTCAAATGATAGTGAAATTCTTGCTTATTCATTTAATAATACACAAGAAAATGAATATCAAGCCGAACCAGAAGTGGTAGTTCCACAAGTTAAAAAAGATTTAGATTTTGATTCAGCTCCTCAAGTAATAGAACAAAAACCTCAAGAATCTACTAAACAAATAAGTGTACAAGTTCAAGAGTCAGTTTCTGAAGTAGTAATTAATGATGTACAATCTAGCAAACAAGTTAAACCACAAACTGTGATGAAAAATCAAACATCATTTGATGACTTCTTTGAAGACCCTGGTTTTTAGGAGTGGTTTTAATGAAGCTTAAAGTCTTAGGTAGTTCGTCAAAAGGTAATTGCTATATATTACAAGATAAAGTTGGACAAGTGCTAATTTTAGAATGTGGTGTAGGTATTGATAGTATTAAAAAAGCATTAAACTTTGAATTAAAATATGTTCGTGGGTGTCTTATAACCCATGAACATAAAGACCATTCAAAAAGTGTAGATAGCCTTATTAATATGGGAGTAGATATTTACACTACAAAAGGTACTGCAAATTCACTTGATTTGGCAAATCATAGAGTTAATTATATTAGCTCTGAAGTAATATTCAAATTAGGCTTATTTGAGATATTACCTTTTAAGGTTAATCATGATGTAGCTGAGCCAGTTGGGTTTTTAATACGACACCCTGAAATGGGTAAATTATTATTTGCAACAGATACAACTCATATAGAATATTGTTTTAAAAACTTGAATCATATACTTTGTGAATGTAATTATGATATTGAAATATTGAATAAAAATGCACAAGAAAGTATAATACCGCTTTTTATGAGAAAGCGAATTATACAAAGTCATTTTGAATTTAAAAATTTCAAACAGTTTTTGAGTGAAACAGATTTAAGTGTATGTGAAAATATATTACTTTTACATACATCACATAAAAATATAAATACTGAAAATGCAGTAAATGAAGTAATAGGTATGACTGGTATACCTACTAAAATAGCAGTACAAGGAATGGAATTAGAATTATCCCCTCTATAAAATGAGGGGGTTGAACTTTGAAAATTTAATAATTAATTAGGAGTGAAAAGCATGAACTATTTAAAGGAAATTAATGCATTTGAACGATGGGTCGAAACTAACTATTTGCCTGCTGACTCACAATTATTATGGTACAAGTTAATTGCACTGTTTAATAGAGCTGGTTGGCCTGAATGGGTTACAATAGATAATCCAAGTTTAATGTCGTTAATTCAAGTTAAAAGAGAAGCTACTTTTCTTGATATAAGAAATAGATTAATAGAATTAGGTTTTATCGAATACCAGAAAGGTAAAAAAGGTTCTCCTAATAAATACAAACTAATTAGCCTATCTGAAAAATATGGTTTCACATACGAAGTACAAACCGAAGTACAAAGCGTAGTAAATAGCGTAGTACAAACCGAAGTAGAAACCGTAGTCCAAACCGTAGACATATATAAATATAAACAAGATATAAATACAAACCAAAACATAAACAATTCTTCATCTTCTTCTTCAAGTGTAAATGGTATTATTGTAAATGATGAAGAAGAAAAAATCGCAGAGGTTGTTAATTGTTATCTCAACAACATAGCACCTACACCATCACAAATCGTTTATCAAGAAATAAAAAGTCTATTAAGCGAGGTTGAACCAAGCGTAATTATAAAGGCTATAGAGATGGCTGTTATGAATAATGTTAGAAAATTAAGTTACATAAAAAACACTGTTAATGATTGGATATGTAGAGGCTTAACAACACTTTCTGCTGTAGAACCTTATTTAAATGAGTGGGAAAGAAATAAAAACAAAAAAAATACAAACGAAGGAGATGTTAAAAATGACAACAACACAAGAAATAACACAGAAAACTCAAAGCAAGGTTGCGGA
>CAZWZB010000060.1:0-2708 GCA_964638835.1 uncultured Eubacteriales bacterium
TTTTTACACTATTGTAATTTTAATTTAAAGATGATATAGTTGATTATATTTTATAAAGGTGGTAATTGAATGAGTTTAAAAAAAGATAGTTTAAATACAATTAAAAGGTCTAAGTTACGTTTAGCGTTTGGTAAAACATATTACTCTTTTTGTCGTTATATATTTTGGATATTAAAACATAAATCTTTTGCAAAATCAAAATCCCTTAATAAATTATCATTTGTACACTTTAATCATAAAACAATTCTCTTAAGAAAATTAAAAGATGTTGATATGCAGTATCAATATAATAAAATAGTAAATTTAAAAATAGCAGTTAATAAAATAAATGGCATTATTATAAAACCTGGTGAAACATTTAGTTATTGGCGTTTAATTGGTAAACCAACATATAAAAAAGGTTATTTAGATGGTATGGTTCTTAATTGTGGAGTAGTTAAAACAGGTTGTGGTGGTGGATTATGCCAACTTTCTAATTTAATATTTTGGATTACATTACATACACCACTTGAAGTAATTGAACGTCATCGTCATGGTTATGATGTTTTCCCTGATTCAAACCGAACACAGCCTTTTGGTAGTGGTGCAACTTGTTTTTATCCATATAATGATTTGATGATTTATAATCCAACAAATGAAGAATATCAATTGTGGGTTGAAGTTAAAGAAGAATATTTAGAAGGTGAATGGCGTTCAAATCAAACTTCTATTTATAAATATTTGGTAGTTGAAAGAAATCATAAAATGGTAGGCGAATGGTTTGGTGGATATAGTCGTCATAATGAACTTTATAAACAAACATTTGATTTAAACAATAATTTTATATGTGAAAAACTTGTTGCCGAAAATCATGCTATGATGATGTATGAACCATTTATTTCAACAGATATAATTGAAAATAGCAATTAAAGAAAAGACTTATAAGTTTAATTTTGATATTATATAATCACCTTACAAAAAAGGAGTGCTTGTATGGATAACGAAGCAATTAACAAAACAAAAGAATTTGTAAAATCACATTTGAAACAAGATTTTACACTTGATGAGTTAGCAAAATTTATTGGGTATTCGTCATATCATTTTGCACGTGAATTTAAATCCGTAATGGGTCAATCGGTTATGGAATATGTACGCGAACAAAGATGTTATGAAGCATCAAAGGATATTGCAAAAGGAAATAGTATTTGTAATGTTGCAATGAATTATTGTTTTGATACACATTCAGGATTTACAAAAGCTTTTGTTGCTCTTTTTGGTTGTTCTCCTAAACAATTTGCAGAACATTCTAATAAAAAAATTTTAAAAGGAAAGATTATAATGGAAAATTCAAAAATAGTTGTTCGTCCTATATGTAAAGATGATATTCAAGATTTATGGGAAAATGTTTATAGTGCAATGACACCAAGACAAATTACAGAAGATTATATTATACCTGCTATAGAAAATGAACATAATGGAAAAGGAATTCATTTAGTTGCTCAAGTTGATGGGAAAGTAGTTATGGCATTACCAATGTTAAAGCCATATTGGCTTCCAATTGGATTTTTATTTGATAATAATTATGTACTTACTGGTGGTGATGAAGATATTATTATGGAAAAAATGTTAGAAGAAATGAAAAGACAATGTAAAATGATGAATGTTTCAACTCTTATATCACCTCAAAGCAAAAATAGTGAGAATGTAAAAGCTTTTTTACATTTTGGATTTAATAAAGCTTTTACATCTGATGGTTGGGATTATTTAATGATTGCAATTAATTAATAAAAAGAACAACTAAACGTTGTTCTTTTTTATTATTTTACATCAACTCTAATCCAAGTTTCCTCATAACATTTATTATCAACCGTATAATAATACATTTCAAATTCAAATCCCGGAATTATTTTATAATTTGAAGTTGGTAACCAATCTGTATAAACTCGAGAAATTAATGTTTGTACTTCTTTGGATGTTTCTTCAAATGTATGTGGTTCATTAACAAATACTGCCCAAGTAGCAGATGGAACATCAATTACAGTATAACCTGTTGTATCACTTAAATTTGTTTTTAAACAGCAAATCAGATAAGGAAATGTTGTTTCTTTTGTAGTTTTATACCCACACACAGCATTTAAAATAGTTGGGTAGTTTGCAGAATTTTTTAATTTATCAAATTCACCATTATCAATTATTTCTTGCCAAAACTCTGGTACTTCTTTTAAATGTTCTTGATTCTTTGTTCCAAAAATTTTTTCGATACCATAAACTTGAAATGCTTCTTTCTTTACAATTTTATAATTCATTTCGCTTGCTCCTTTAATTGATATTTGGAAGGAAATTCGAGGATAAGCTTTAATATTCATGCCTAATTTACGTGCTAATGTAGGTGTTATACCATGCAATAACTGAAATGCACGTGTAAAAGCTTCTGGTGAATCATATCCATATTTTAATGCAAGGTCAACTATTTTTATGTTGCTGTTTTGAAGCTCAAAAGCCGCAAGAGTCATTTTCCTACGACGTACATACTCTGATAATGGAACATTTGTTATGAATGAAAACATTCGTTGAAAATGATAAACTGAACAACAAGCAACTTGTGCTACTTTCTCATAATCCATTTTGTCTTGTAAATTACTTTCAATATAGTCAATAGCATTATTCATATTTTTAAGCCACTCCATGTAACTCCCTCCTTATGACTAAAGTATACCAAAAGAAAAAAT
>CAZWZB010000061.1:0-2428 GCA_964638835.1 uncultured Eubacteriales bacterium
AAAGCCACACTTGCCAAACGTCTACTAAATTTAAAGTAGAACTTATCATATATGAAGATTTAAAACCAGATATTACTTCTATTGGATACATATTAAGAAATAAAAGAGAGGAACTTAAACTAAGCTCAAACCAATTAAGTAAACTATGTAAAATATCAAAAAGCAATATTCTTAAAGCAGAACGTAATGAAATAATTTTGAATCAAAAACAATTAAAAATAATCTGTTCATTTTTATCAATAGATTTTGATTACATTCTTAGTTTAATTAATATTGAAAGTTTATCTTTATATATTTTAAGAAGCTATAAAAAACACGGGTATTTTAGGAATTAAATATTAAAACTTTTAAGCTGTTGATAGTTAGTTTATCAACAGCTTATTTATATAATAATTTAATAAGTATATCAAACTTTAAAATTTGAAAGTTTATAGTTCAATTCACAAGTTTTTTCTAAATAATACTTATGTATATAATCATTTCTGTTAGGCATAGAACTATTTTTATTATGAATATCTTTATCATTTTCTTCTAAACTTTTAAATAGATTATGAATTTTGTTTTGTGTCTTTGTTAACATTTCAAATCTTTCTTTAGCCGAATCTATATAAAATTTAGCCATTTGTTCATGGTCTTCCGTTTTAGATTCAATAGCATAATTAAAAATCATTTCAATATCTTTTATATGATCCATTACAATATTAACAAGTTTGTCCATTTCATTTTGCATATAAACATCTCCTTTAAATAAAACCTTTATTTTGATTTTGGTTATGTAAAAAATAAGTCTCTAGAAGCTTATTAATTTTTTCTTGTTTAATAGAATCTTTCCCTACACTTTTTTCATTGTTTAATTCCTCATAAATTTTATCCATTGAATTTGTATCAATCAAAGGACAAATACATGCACCCATTCCTAATTTAGGTTCACCCATTAAAATCACCTTTACTTATTATAATGAAATTTATTTAACCTATTTTTTTAATATAAGCATATAATTTTTCAACATCAGTTTCATCAACAATAATACCGTAAATATTAGTTTTACCTGATTTTTGAATAGCATATTTTAACATATTATATAAACCATCTAAATCTATATTTTTTTCGTTATCTATTAATGTTGTTGCTTGTGGGTCAAGAGAATATAGAAAGTTATCTATAACTGTAACTTGCCCATTTACAATCCCAAATGCTAAAGAATACATGCCGAATTTTTGTAATCCAGTTGCATGAATTGCTATCTCTTTTTCTATAAATTCTGCAACACCTAATTTTATTTGATTTAAAGTTACCATATAAAAATTACCTCCTTTATAAAATAGTATTTAAAAAGGCGACTTTTGTCGCCTTAATTTATGCTGCTTGTTTATTTTGTTTACCAACTAATTGAGTAATTGCTTGTGAAACACCTTCTGTAACAGCATTTGTTACAACTTTAGTAATAATATTTATATCTATGGTATTACCTGTATTAGATGATTGTTGGAGTTCTATAGATGGGCAAATGTTACTAGCTGGCATAATTAATTTACCAGGTACGAAAGTACCATTTACATATTGGTACATATTTTCATCTCCACTTTTTCTACGCTCAGATTCTAATGCAATAGCACCTTGACATTCTTTTTTTGCGGCATCTATTTCATAGTTCATTTTTTGATTAAGACAATTTATTTCACTTTCCATTTTTGCATTTTTTTCACGTAAAACAATAACTGCATCAATAACTTCTTTTAATGTAGCAGTAGTTTTATCATTAAGATTTGAAGTAAATGTAACACTATCTTCAAAAGCTTTTGTAGCAGCTTGACGTGTAAAATTTTCAGACTTTAAAAACGAATTTTCTGAAGCCAGAGCATTATTCTTTTCAGCTAATGCGAATTCTTTTTCTGTTACATAACATTCACTATTTTTGTTACCAAAGTTAAATAAACCTCCATTGTTACAACCATTATTGCCACCAAGCATTTGATTTACAAAGCCAACAGTTCCTGGAATAGCAAGCCCTAAGGCAGTACCAGCAAGGGCTTTACTTGCAAATTCAGCCATAATAACATCTCCTTTTTTTTATTTTAAAATTTTATTTATATAAAGTATATCACAAATTAAATAGTAAAAAGTGACATGAAAATGCCATAAAAATGACATTGCAATTTTAAATTAAATGTTTTATTAAATCCAATAACTTTATATGTACTCTTATTAATTGTCTTTCACTATATCCAAAATCTTCAGCTATATCTATTGTTCTTTTATTATAAATATAAATACTATACAGAATTTCTCTTTCAGTATTCGTACATTTTAATTTAGAGAGTAAAGAATCAAACTCTATTTTACTTGCCATATCTTTAAGCTTTTTTCTAGTACTTTTTCTGTCTTCATTCAAAAGCTCCACCTTGCTTTTATAATTTATAAAAAGTA
>CAZWZB010000062.1:0-2024 GCA_964638835.1 uncultured Eubacteriales bacterium
TACTTTTTATAAATTATAAAAGCAAGGTGGAGCTTTTGAATGAAGACAGAAAAAGCACTAGAAAAAAACTTAAAGATATAGCAAGTAAAATAGAGTTCGATTCTTTACTCTCTAAATTAAAATGTACAAATACTGAAAGAGAAATTCTTTATAGTATTTATATAGATAACAAAAGAATAATTGATATAGCTGAAAATTTTGGTTATTGTGAAAGAAGAATAAAAGAAATACATAAAGATTTATTAGATTTAATAAAGCAGTTAATTACTTAATTTAAAATGCACTTTTAATACACTTTTAATGCACTTTTAGTTCCCTTTTCATTATTTTATTTGTGATATAATTTATATAAATAAAAATTATATCAATGTATTAAGGAGTGAATTTCATGGGTAATGGAGAATGGACAGAAAAACATGATAAGGATAACACTGGAAAGATTACAGGGATTTTAGGAACAATATTAGGTGGTGCAAGCCTTACTTCTATAGTTAGTTCTAAAATAAGTGAAACAGCAAAGGATTTAGTAGGCACCATTAAAGAAGGTTTTAATAACCAAAATAATAATAGTAATAACAATAATAATTCTTGTGGTACAGGTGTATTAGAAACTATTGTTTCAGTAGCAGCACCTTTAATAGTAGCTAGTAAAAACAGTAATGAAGGACACCATCACAGAGTCAGAGAAGAACGCGAAGATGATAGAGAATTAGCTGAAGCTAAAACTAGGATAGCTAAACTTGAATCTGAAAAATACACTGATAATAAAACTTTAGAATCTTTTAAAGAAACAGTAACATTATTTAGAGCTGAAGATCAAAAAATTGCTGATGTTGTAAAAGATACTGCTAATGGATTCGTCAAAACAAATGAAAAAATAGCTAAATTAGAAGCTGAGGTTGAATGCTTAAAACAAAAATTAGACCTTGAAAAGAAAGCTGTTTACAGAGAGATAGATAATGTTGATTCAAGCTTATCTAAATCTATTGAATATGAAGCCGAATTACGCAAGTTAGGTGATAAAGATGTAGCGTGTGCTGTTAAATCACAAAATTATGTAAGAGGAAAAGTTAAAATAGAAGCTAGTCAAATTTGTTTTGATAATGATAATAATTTAAATAGTAACTAAAAATTAAAGAGGTAGTTAATATACTACCTCTTTTAATAATAAATAAACAAAGAAAGGATGTTTTTTATGATTATTAATATAAATCAATTTAAATTAGGTTGTAAAAATTATGTAAATGATTTTTTTAATGCTAAAGGTTTAGAAGATAAAAAATTTATACGATTTTTAATTTCATCTGCTGTAAGGTTTGTTATGAATGAATTTGATGCAATTATTGATAAAGTTAAAGAAAATAAAATTTTCCAATTGCTAAATCTGATAGATGAAAATAATATGATGAATGTAGATAATATATTTAAAGCATTAAGTGATGGGCTTGAAGATATGGGTGGTGAATTTGAAATAACTATACCTTTTGTTAAGATGGAAAGAACAATAAATAAAAACGAATTAGAATGTTTATATAAATATATTGAACAGGTGGCTACAACTAATGGATAAAAAATGTTTATGTACTATATGTAAAAAGTTAGATGTATTACTTGAAAACAGTTCTTTAATACTTGATATGTTTGGTTATAATTGTGAAAATGATGATAACAATCAAGATAATAAAGATAAAGATAAAAACAAAGATAAATAATTAAAATTCGTATTGAATGAATTAAAACAATAAAGGAGATGTTTATAATGGATAATATAAATAATGAATTTAAAAAACTTATTAATGTAATGAATGATGATTTAAAAGATATTGAGATGTTATATAACTATTGTGAAGAGTCCCAAAAAGAGGGTAATACTGAAACTTCTATAATGTATTTTGATTTAGCTAAAAATCGTTTACAAATGATGGGCAAAACATATAACGAAACTCTACTTATATCTAAACATATTAAACTATAATTTAATCTATAAAAATTAAATTAGTATACTCTTTATGTATATTGTCAAC
>CAZWZB010000063.1:0-1740 GCA_964638835.1 uncultured Eubacteriales bacterium
ATCAAAAAGAGAATATTTTTAAATTTGAATATCCAACAATACATGAAATAAAAGAGATTGGGAGATTTGATACTAGTTTATATACAAGATACTTTAAAGAAACATATTTCTTATTTCAAAATTATAAAAATGGGTATAAAAAAATTAGTGAACTAGGATTTGAGCTAAGTAGAGGTCAAAATTTACAAATATCCAATATTGGGAAAAGCATTTATAGTTCTGAAAAACATAAAAACTTTTACACTTTAATATTACCAAAATTTTTATCTAAATATGGTACTGTTAATAAAGTAGAATATTTAGGAAACAAAAAAGATTTGAAAACCTTAAAAGTTGGAGATATAATTTTTGGAGCAGAAGGATTTGAAAAAGGTCGTTCTATAGTAATATTAGAGGAAGGAAATAAAGCAATTACTAATATTCATGGCATTACTATACAACACAAAAACATGGATATTACAATGTCTATATTTGTAAAATGTTTCTTAGATTTCTTAAGATATAAAGGGCTTATTGATTTATTTGCTGTTGGAGGTAATGGAGGAAGTTTAGCACAAAGATATTGGGAATATATTATTTTTCCTAACTTCCCAAAACAAAAACAAATAGAATTAGCACAATTATATCATAACTTAAATATTGAATATAAACCACAAGATACTACACTTAGTACATTTTTAGATTATGATAATAAATACAATGAAAGTGCTGGAATATATCAACTTGATAAAACAGCAAAGGTTTTAAAAGCTAGGCTTGATGAAGTTATTGATAATATTATTAATGATGATGAAGTTGAAATAAAATTCAACTTTTAAATATAAAACAAATTACATATGAAAGGAAAGATAAAATATATGATAGATACTTTAGATGGATTACATTCAATAATAAAAAATGCTGGTAATATACATGCAAATACTTATCCTTATCCTTATTATAATTTTTATACAAGTTTTATAGATGTGATAACTCTTATTAATAATTATGATTTTGAATATTACTGTTCTAAATGTAGTGATAAGCGTTTAGGAAGGGTTAAAGTACTTAAAAGTTGTTGTGTTTATATGGATTTTAATGGTAATTTGATTTGGAATAGTTTACCTTTATTAATTGGGATTACTTGTAATCAATGTTATAATGAAGCTTTATTACTAATTTATGCAATTAAAAACGATATTCAATTAGTTGTTATTTATAACACTTATGATAATTGTACAACACCAAATACACCTGAAGAAGTTAAATATTATATTGATCAAGCTTTTAGAGCAAAAGCAGTTGGTTTATTTACTGCTAGTGTTGCTATGTATCGTTCTGCTATTGAATGGATTTTATATGAACAAGGTTACCAAAAAGGAATGTTAGGACAAAAAATTTCAGATTTAAAAGCAGATATAGATAATGGAACAGCTAAAAAATGTGCTATGAGTATTGATACTGAACTTTTAGAAGCATTAAAGGATATTGGTAATGGAGCAGTACATACAAATAATGGAGATATAACAAAACAACAAAAAATCGATGAAAAATTACTAAAATGTATTAATAATGTAGTATATATGTTATTAAATAAAATATATGAACAACACATAGAAGATGATAAGAATTTAAAACTTTTAAAACCAGTACAACAAGAGTTCAAAAAATAAATTCAACTAAATTTCTTAAACTTTATTTATAAGTATTAACTAAATAATAATACTTAGTAGAAAACAATATTTTATTGTTTTCTTATTT